>JBLIAG010000047.1:0-26841 GCA_047634375.1 Bacteriovoracaceae bacterium | reverse complement strand
AAAGAACGTCTGTAAAAGTCGGAAGAAATGATGTTTGTCCTTGTGGATCAGGTAAAAAGTTCAAACACTGTCACGGTGCTTAGGAGATAGTTTGCTCAGTATTAAGCTCATCTCGGGTGTGTTCATTATATAGTATAAAGTCTTCTATAGCTTCTCTTGGAAGACCAAAGTGAAGCCATCGCCTCCTACCGGCCTTTATTTCCTCTACAAGAATCACTTGTTTCTTCTTTACTGCGAGTTCCAAAATCATTCTGGCCCTAATACATAAAGGAGAATTATCATCAATTGGAGTAGGTATAAGTGTAAGTGTGCCTTTCATTTTTGTCCTAATTCTATAAATAAGTCTGGCCTGTGAAAATCAGGAACAGTTTCTAAATTTGGGTTAATGGCGAAGTAATTTCTATTATCTGGAGTTCCTAAACAAGCGAATAGGTTTCCAATAATGAGATCTCCTTCACCTGGAAGATCATCCAATTCAATTTGAAATTCGGCCTCAAATCCGTCAGAGGTTATTTTGGTACTAATCTTACTCTTTAAGTGTTCAGGCTCCTGAGTTACTTTTCTGGGCTCTATAACTCTAAGAGCGAAAAACTGCTTGTACGGTGAAGCCTGTAGCTCGAGGTAATCACCTTCACTCTTCCCTCTACGTAAAAAGACCTCCACAACATCATATTCCCAAAGCCCCCAATTTTTAAAGCTTCCAACCTCAAACTTCTCATCAGTATAGAGGCTCGAAGCAGTGACTTTAAAGTTTACTTGGAAGTATTTACCAACATAACCATGCGACGCTTCAACTCTATATTGACTTTGGTCACAACTACTATGAAGAGCTAATTTTTTCATACTTCCTTATAAAAAATCCATAACTGGATGACAAGTGTGTTTGAATAAATTATTAAGTACTTATGAATATATTCTTTCTCATTTGCCCAATAGGCTTTGAGCCACTTTTATTACAAGAACTTACCTATAAATGGCCTCTCCACTTTCCTGAAGAGAGCTTTAGGATAGTTTCGAATGAAAATGGAGGCATCGAAATTGAGACTAGTCTAAATCATGGACTTCAGTTAAACAGAATACTTAAGATTCCAACTAGAATCCTCTTAAGGCTTAAAAATCAAAAATGCCGAGATCTTCCAAAATTATTCAATATAATGAAAAAAATTAATTGGAAACAGTACTTAAAGCAGCAGAATATCGATTTTCATATTTCGGCAAAGAAATCTAGGCTAATTCATACTGGCAGAATAAGGAAGACTGCAAATGACGCTTTATTGGCCTATTTCAATGCTAATAAACTACCAGGAAAGTTAGAAATAAAAAATGCTGAGGATCAAGTCATTCACCTACGCTTTAATGAAGACAACTTGGACATCAGTCTGGATACGTCTGGAGAATTGCTCCACAAACGAGATAAAAACTCTTACCGTGGTAAGGCGAGTATCAGAGAAAGCTTTAGCGCTGCTCTGTGCCTCAAGCTTCTAGGCTTAAAGAGCTATAGCGATCATACATTTATAGACCCTATGTGTGGAAGTGGTACTAACCTATTTGAGGCCAGAGACTTCTTTACTCTTAATAATAGAGATTTCAGTTATCACAATTGGACTGGGGTCAATGAATCTTCATTAAAAGATCTTCCCAATATTTGGAACCTAGTGAGCTTAGTTGGAAATGAGCTTGATGAGAGTGTTTATGAAAATATTAAGGGTGAAGGATTAGACATTAGGCTTGGCGACTTCTTCAACTTTACCTTTGATTCGCCCTCTTTCCTTATACTTAACCCTCCTTATGGTAAAAGAATTAAAATAGATCAAGATAAGGTTAAATATTTTCGCTCTCTTATTAAACATATTAAGGCCAATATCAAACCTAAAAAATTTGGAATTATCATCCCGAGAGATTTTGCATCACAAATTGAGAGTAAAGAGAGATTAAATTTCAATCAAAATGGCATAAAAGTGAGTTTTCTCATTTTCTAGACAGTATTTTGGTTCTAAACAGTATTTTGACCAAATTATCCACAAACACATTAAAATATCTCCATAAAATTGTCTAAACTTCATACAATGTGTAAAAAAACACCACAGTCTCCCCTTCTTAACTACCTTAAAACACATTCAAATACTTGGCATTCAACTTGTATATATAGGAGGTAGAAAGAGTAATCAATTTGAGGAGAGAGCAAATGAAAACAAGAGAGAAAATGAAAAACATTATGAAAAGCCTAATGCTGGCAACCTTAGTATCTACTATGTTTGTTGCATGTGGAAAAAACAATGAATCAGGCGGCAGTAGTAATACATCTGTTGACCCCTGGAGTGGCGGAGTCACTGCAGCAGGTAATGGATCACAATTACCATCAGACTGGAAACAACGAATATTCAATGAGTATCAATGCCAGACTTATAGTAATACTGGAACAAGTTCAAACAGTAGAGTTAGAGTTACAGCTCAATCAATTGGACAGCTTCAAGTAAATGCTGGTGGACTTCATGTAGGAGTAACCCTAGAGGGTGATGTACTTATAATCAGCAATAGCAATAACAAGGTGTCAGTTGAAGTTTATGCATGCCCAAGAACAAGTATGCAAAACACAGCTCAGTTTATTCAGACACCAATAACCAATCAATCAATGATGTGTGCAATTGGCGAAATAAGTGCTGCAGATATTTATCTAGATACTCAGTATGGACCTTACCACTTAGCATTCTTCCCAATTGGTCTGTCTTCGCAATCAAGCCTATGTCAGAGTAATTACAATCAAAACCCATACTACCAATATTAAAAAGTGATTCTACTAGAGATGAGTAAAACTCTCTCTAGTGGGCATTACAAAAAACTTACTAAAAAATGAAATACAATTTCATATGAGAAATCATATGGATCTCTCTCTCAATTGCGCAAGGAGCTCTCGCCTTGCGCTTTTTTTTCCGAGAGTTAGTTCAAAATATAATTACTGTAAATAAACTTGAGATTTCGGCCAAACCCCACCCAAATAATTCATAAGAGCTAACTGACCTTTACTTTGTGAGTCAATTTCTCCGTATGATACATCTTTTAAGAAGTGCACTTTACATAAAAGTTCTTTTCCTTCAGGCGTGATAAACTTTAACTCATCATTCGTACGAATATCATTATGAGTTTTGATATTTATCGCGAGGTACTCACCTTTAACTATTTCGACCACCTCACCAAGATAAGAACTTCCTTTTCTTTGAATCCTGTAATTTTTCAATTTTTTAAATAAAACATCAGATTTATTCACTTGAAAATAGCCACGAATAACGTCTTTACCGTAATGCTCTTTCAATGCGATAAATTTACTTTCAATAGAGTCTTCACTTACAATTAAATCAAGAAGTTTAGAATCACTTTTATGCCTTATATCTACTCTTAAGTGAGTAAGACCTATAAGGGAAAGTTCTTCGTACTTATCCAATAAGAAGAGATCTTTAATATGAAACATAAAAGTTCCGTGTTTATTTTCTAAAAGAGGAAAACCTTTATGAGGAGATTCTTCACTCTCTCCAAGTGCCTCTAAGAAGTCACTAGTAACTATTTGTTTATTTCGTTTCTCATCTTCGTCAGTTTTAAGAACAGATAGTAATTTACGTGGGGAGTAAAAAAGAAGAACCTGACCTAGGACAAGAAGTTCTGTTTCACAGTTAAGTTCTTTACAGTAATCTTCTAGTTTCGTTTTATTCAATTCGATGGATAGAACAAGCCTATCAAGCCTTTCTCCTATATAGCTAACCCATTTTTTAAGTCCGATTAAATTATGATTTCCACTTTCCGTTATAAACTGAACAGGTTTTTTGGTCTCAGTAAGAACATACTCAAGAACACCAGCATCTTGAACTCTAACAACATCATATAAGTCCACAGGAACTTTCTGAAAATCATTAATAGATTGTCCAAATTCAACTTCGGTTATTAGGATATCCCACTCAAGAACTACCTTTAAATTAAGCTCTTTTGCAAAAGTTGCAAGTTCAATAAAAGAGCTAACTTTTGAATACCGAGAAAGGTCTTTATTTGAAAGAATAACTTCTTCAATACCTTTCTCCTTTATTTGAGAAATATCATGTTTTGATTCAGCATAAGTTACAAATTTCATGATAGTTTCATCCTAACAATATTATTATATTCGCATCCTTTTATATAAGGAATTTTAACAAGGGTTGTGGGCTTACTTCTTATAATAGAGGTTCCATTAAGGAGCCTCATATTAGTTAGTTTAATATTCTTCTTAGGCCCATTAAACGGAAGGATTTCTATTTCATCGCCTTCATTAAAAGCATTCCTAACTTCAATAATTATAGAATCATCAGTAATTTGATCCATAACTCTTCCTACCATTACATATTGGCCAGATTTATCATGTTCCCTCTCGTTAAAGATGGTACTTTCATCCGCTTTTTCAGAAAGGTTAACTGGAGCATAGCTCCTATGAGTTACTTTCTTGAGTTCCTCTTCCCACTCAAGTAGTTTGTCAGAAAGAAAGTGGCCATTTTCTTGATAATATTTAAGCGCTTCTGCATAGACCTTACTCATTGTTCCGGCATATAGATGACTTTTCATTCTGCCCTCAACTTTAATACTGTCAATTCCAGCTTTAATAAATTCTTCTAGAACCTTAAGTCCGTTCAGATCTTTTGAACTCATAAAGTAAGTTCGCTTCTTTTCGATGTCAGCTTCTTTAAAATCTACACTATATTCAAAACGACAACTATGAGCACATCCACCACGATTTGAATCTCGCCCCTGAGTAAAATTGGAAATAACACAATTTCCAGAGTAGGCCATACACATTGACCCGTGAACAAACATTTCAATTTCAATATCAGCTTCTTTTTTTATTCTTCCTGCTTCTGCAATTGAAACTTCTCGCCCTAAAACAATCCGTGTTACTCCCATCTTCTTCCACAATTTTGCACTATAAGTATTTAAGCAACTTGCCTGAGTAGATAAATGAATTTCCAGATTTGTATTTTCTTTAATTGTTTCAATGACCCCAAGATCGGAGACAATAACGGCGTCGACTTTAACTTCCTCAAGATACTTTATAAAGGGTACCAACTCTTCCAAGTCCTGATCATGTAAAAATCCATTAAGGACCACGTATACCAGAGAATTATGGTCGTGTGCGAATTGCACACCTTCCAATAGCTCTTCCTCTGTAAAGTTATCTGCAGCGGATCTAAGCCCGAATTTGAGCCCACCGAGGTACACAGCATTTGCTCCGTAGCTAATTGCTACTTTCAATTTATCTAAATTTCCTGCTGGTGCTAAAAGCTCAGGTACGAACATAATTTTTCCACTTTTTCTAAATATTTACCAAAGGTGGCAGATGATATAAAATATAATTAAATAGACAAGTATAAGGTTCATAAAATTGAAAAAAATACTCATTACACTGATTGCGCTACCAGTCATATTGGCAATTTTCATCGGATCCGACCGTTATATGAAGAACAGAGCGTCAATTATGCCTCTTCCCTTCTACTTTCAAGAATCAGCATACTCTGATTTAACCGTTGAAGCTCCAATTTTAATTATTGGCGATCGCATGGGCGAAAAACTCGCAAGTTTTAAGAAGCTTTTAGCGGAAAAGCTATCAATTAATCTTTCTAAACCAATAAAGATTGAAACCATAGCCAACGAAGGTGATAATATTCACAGGACACTTCAAAAAATAAAAATGCTCAAAAGAGTACCCCTGATAATTATTTATATTGGAAGTACTGATCAATCCTATGAAAAAATCTTTCACACAAAAAATATTAGAAAAATCCAAAAGAATATAAAGCTATTTGAAAATGATTATATTAGAACATCCCTTATGGTAGTTCCTGAACTTTCAAAACTTATCTATTGGCCTTTCGACTATATAGAACTTAGTGCTAAGGTTAATAAGGATGAAGAAAAGTACTCAGACCAGGTCTATCAATTACGAACGGCACTTAATTATAAATTTTATGAATATGGCCTTGATGAGTTCTTTAATATGGCAAAAAAAAGAAACTCTTTAATCATACCAATTACCACTCCATTAAATCTTAAAACGCCACCTAAAAAATCTTGCTATGGCTCCTTATCAGAAAACGCTAATGATGGACTGGACCGACTAAAAGAACTTATAAAGAAAAAGGATTATAAAGCTGCTTTTAATTTGAGTAACGATTTAGCTTTATTAAATCCATCAAATGCGCAAATTCAATTTCTTCATGGGCAGGTACTATTTAAATTAAATAAGTTTTCAGATGCACAAAAATTTAATGAATACTCTATCGCCTATGATTGTGAAAACCAGCGCGGTAACCCAGTATATAATGCCATCTTAAGAAAAATCGCTAAAAAAAATAGTATAAGCTATTTAGACTATCATCAAATGCTAGTTGATGAATCAAATAACAACTATACCTTTTTTGATGAGATTTACCCGCAGGACTTTTACTTAGAAAAAATTATTGATATAATTTCAAAGAAAATACAGAAACGTTTAAGATTATAATAAATGAGATCTAAATTATGCACAATACTATGAGTATTACCAACGAAACCGTTAAAATTAAAAAGGACCGAGTCCTTTGCCTAGAAGGTGATAGAAATTCAGATCTCTATTTTGTCACTAATGGAAAGCTTTTAATCTGCTCAAGGTCCGGTCATATGGTTACTCCCCTGGCGTATATTACAAAAGGTGGTTATTTCGGAGAAATGTCCTTTTTTGATAATCTCCCCAGATCAGCTGATGTTGTTGCTGTAGAGGACACCACTCTCGTAAAGGTACCAAACTCTGCTCTAAAGGAACAAGTTCCAACCTGGCTTTTGATAATGGCCAAACAGATGACCAATAAACTTAGAACCCTAGATCACGTAATAAGGGATAAAGGGATTAAAAAGAAAAATGTCGAGTCAATGAAGCCCCTAAGTATTGAAGAGCAAAGGCATTATTTTCAAATCATCAACTCAAAAAAATAGAAAATTCTAGAGTTTTTACTCTGTTTTCATAATTATATTTCTAAATCAGTAAAATGGTATTAATATCGCTTATTAAATTTAGGATACATAATTATGAGCAATTTCAATTCAAACTGGTCAATTGACGATTCCCTTCACGCCTACCAAATTAAGAGATGGGGAGAGGGTTATTTCGGCGTTAATACTAAAGGCAACCTTTGTGTTTATCCAACCAAGGATGAACAAGGCCCTACAATAGATATACGTGCCGTAATTGATGAAGCGAAAAGAGAGGGTGTCTCATTTCCTGCAGTATTTAGATTCCATGATATATTAAGATCACAAGTCCGTATTTTAAATGAAACTTTCAACACCGTTATTAAAGAAGCAAATTTCAAGGGTGAATACCATGGAGTTTACCCTATAAAAGTAAACCAACTTCGTGAAGTTGTTGAAGAGATAACAGATGTTGCAATAGAATATAATTATGGACTTGAAGCTGGATCTAAACCAGAACTACTAACAGTCCTAGCATATAATACAAACCCGAATTCGCTTACAATACTCAATGGTTACAAAGATAAAGATTATATGAGACTGGCAATGCTAGGAACTCAAATTGGACGTAATATAGTCATCGTAATTGAAAAGTATTCCGAAATTTTTAAAATTTTAGAAATTGCCGAGGAGCTTGATGTTGAACCTTTACTAGGTGTTAGGGCCAAACTCAGCTCTAAATCAAGTGGAAAATGGGCCGATTCATCTGGTGAATTTGCCAAGTTCGGTCTGTCTATTCCTGAGATAATGGACTTAGTTAGCTTACTAAAACAAAAAAATAAACTTCACCTATTACAACTTTTTCATTTTCATGTTGGTTCTCAAATCCCAGATATTAGAACTATAAAAGAATGTATTAATGAAGGTGCAAGAATATTTGCCAACCTAGTTAAATTAGGCGCACCTATTAAGTTCTTTGATGTGGGAGGCGGCGTCGGAATAAATTATGACGGTTCAAGGTCTAACTCTCCATCATCCACCAATTATAGTCTTAGAGATTATATAGGTGATGTCGTCTACATTTTAAAAGATATTTGTGACCTTAGTGAAATTAAACATCCTAATATTGTATCAGAAACAGGTCGGGCCATTACTGCTCACCATTCATGTGTCATCACTGATGTTTTTGGTAACGTGAATCTGACAAAACACAAGAATATCGAAACAATACCAAATGAGGATGACCATCAAATAATCAAAAGAATTAAAGATCTCTATAAAAACCTTAATCATGCCAATTACCAGGATATCTACAATGATGCCTGTATTGTAAAAGAAGAAGCCATCTCCGGTTTTAAATTAGGAATTCTAGATCTAGAGGAAAGATCAATTGCAGAAACTCTATACTGGAATATTTGTCATCAAATAATCAGTATGACAGAAAACGAAAGATACGTACCAATAGAAATAAAAAGATTAAAGACAGTTCTAGCTGACAAATATCTTTGTAATTTCTCTTTATTTCAATCAGCACCCGATACCTGGGCAATACAACAAATTCTTCCTATAGTTCCAATTTCCAGGTTAGATACAGAGCCTGATACTGAGTGTACTTTAGCCGACATCACATGTGATTCTGATGGAAAGATTAATCAGTTCCTTGGTCCAGATGGACATAGTCCAACTCTTCCAATCCATTCACTTAAAGATGGGGAAGATTACTTTATAGGTTTATTTCTGACCGGAGCATATCAAGATATAATGGGAGATATGCACAATCTTTTTGGACGCTTAAATGAAGTTCATGTGTTTTGTGATGATGATGATCCAAATGACTTCTATATTGAAGAAGTTATTCATGGGAACTCTGCCGCAGAAGTTTTGCAAATCATGCAATATACACCTGAAGAGATGTGTCGAAAAATCAAGGTTGAAATCGATTTAAAAATTAAAGAAGGTAAGATCAAACCACGACACGGTGTAAGGCTAGCAGACTTCTATGAAACTAGTCTCTATGATTATACTTATCTAAATAATTCCTAGAAATATCTTCAACATCACCAGTTCTAAATTCCTCTGCGTAAACTAGGTAGGCTTTATAATGATTGGATACAGACTGTACCTCTTCGCTAGATAACATTCTTTTAACTTTAGCTGGTGCACCTATGATAAAGCTACCTTCTTCATAAATTTTATTTGGTGGAACTACAGAGCCAGCTGCAACCAAACAGTTTTTTCCAATTTTTGCTCCATCTAAAATCTTAGAACCCATTCCAATTAAGCAACCATCACCGATTTCGCAACCATGAAGAACTACGCTATGCCCCACACTTACATGATCACCTATCAGTAAATGATCCTTCTCGGTTACATGCAACATACACAAATCTTGGATATTAGTACTATGACCTATTTTTATATCATTAACATCTCCCCTTATTACAGTGCCAAACCAAATATTTGCTAATTCTTTAAGCTCAACCCTACCAATGAGGACACTTGTTGAAGATACAAAATTTGTAAATGCCATTTTGGGAGAAACCCCCTTATATGAAAAAATTTGCATATATTTAATCCTTATAGTACTTTTTTATTATGAATAGAATAATCCTTGCCAGCAAGTCTCCCTACAGAAAACAATTACTTAAAAGACTGGGTCTTGATTTTGATTGTATAGATTCGGGTCTTGATGAGTCAATAATTAAAGCCCAAATTAATGATCCAATCGAATTAACAAAGGCTTTATCCCTAGAAAAGGCAAGAATAATTGCCAAAACTCATCCTGACGCTCTAATTATAGGTTCCGATCAAGTTTGCCATATTAATGGTGAAATCCTTGGAAAAACAGGCTCTTTGGAAGGATCCATGGTCCAATTAATGAAGCTCCAAGGTAAAAAACATGAACTAGTTACGAGTTATGCTATAATTTCACCTAATGAAGAAATCATAAATACAAACATCACTACTCTGCATGTTCGAAAATTAAGTGAAGCTCAGGTAAAGAAATACTTAAGTGCTGATAATCCCATTGACTGTGCAGGCTCATATAAATTAGAACTAAATGGTATAAGTTTATTTAATAAAATTGAGACCGAGGATCAGACCGCTATTATTGGTTTACCACTAATTAGCTTAGCTAATGATCTTAATAGACTTGGGCATATTATCCCGCCTGAGCTTTAAGGAGAAAAGGGATGTTTTTAACAAAAAAATTATGGATTATTGAAGACATGGAAGATTTACAACCTATCTATAACCATATCTTTGAAGGTAATGAGTTCAACTTACAGTTTTTCACGTCTTTTGATGACTTTAGAAAGGCTTACGTTTCAGAAAAAAATCATCCTGATCTTATCATTGCAGACATTATGCTTGAAGATGGGCATTTCTTTAAGCTTCTTAACGAATCTGACATGACTTTAAACACGCCTTACATGGTGATCTCTTCCTCTGACGACCTAGAAACACTACGAAGCGCTTACCAGGCCGGTGCCATCGATTACCTACTTAAACCTTTTAATCAAAATGAGATCAGGGCCAAGGTGGAAAGACACCTACTAAACATTGAAGAAAGAATCCAAGAAACATCAAAGTCTCTTGAGGCGCTCAATTTAGACTTAGCTCAATTTACTAATAAAGAAATTAAAATCATTGAAAGCTTTAATATGAAGGAAGAAAAGACTCTTCATAGGAATGAAATCGTTAAAGTTATCTGGAAGAATATAGCTATCCACCCTAACACTTTGGATGTGCATATTTACAACCTAAGAAAAAAGCTTAAACCTTTTGGCTACGGAATTAAAGCAATAGGAAATGGTTTGTTTAAGTTTGTTGATCTAAAGCCAAAAGAAATAATTGAGCAAAAGCAATCAGCTGAGGCAACTAGAGAAACAGTATAATAAAATCAATATAAAGGCCCTTCACAGGGCCTTTTTTTTTTCCTAATATTTGCTTATGAAAAAACTAATCTTAATTACACTTCTAATACTAACCCAAACCCCAAAGGGTCACTCAGCAGTTGAAAACACGGCCCTAGAAGCCATCAAGGCCCTATTTCCAACATTATCTAAGTCTCAACAGCTAAAGACCCAAGGGTGCAGCTTTCAAAAGGAAAAATGGGGTGCAATTATTTTGACTAAACAGAGCTTCGAAGAAAGTATCACTTTTAATAAGAACTGTGACCTTCAAGGAAAATTTGAAGTTCAAATGGATAAGTTTTTTCCAATTAACTTAAAAGTACAAAACCACAAACAAATTAAAAAAATAATTGGTAACTTAAAGATGGGAATAGTCTTTGAAGAATTACCACTATTAAAATTAGATATGAAAGATTCAATCATAATTGGTGAAAAAAATATAACATTTGATATGAACTATGGAGTTTACATAGATCCACTTAATAAAGACCCACTAAGAAAACACAAAGGGGGTTCATTGTTTATTAAAAAGCATGGTACACAGCTTATTAATAAAAAATTCCCCCTAAAGTTTAATTAGCCTCGAGCAAACCTTTTAGCACAGACTTATCTTTTTCATTGATTTTTGTAGGTTCTTCTCTTGCCTGCAATACTTTTGTAGATGTAGCTCGCCTAAGAACACGTGAGTAATTCCTCTTGTATGCCTTAGAAACAATTGAAAAAATTGTATCATCATTATTTGGCTCAAGATCTTGCTTGTTACGCTTTAAGTTCTTTAGCAATGAATTTATTTGAGTATTCGACATACCAGAGTCCTGAAGTGTTCCTCCAGAACTTAAATTACTGCCCCCACTTACACTACCTTGACGATTTGAACTAGCATTGTAACTTGGTATTTTTGGCATTGTAAAAGTTGAATTATAGCGTGAGCCTGTAGCACTAGAACCACCTTTGTTTAAATCTTTAATATTTCCATTCATATTGTTAATGGCCTTAGTTAATCCACGTAGACCTTTATTGCTTCCACCAAATTTTGAAAGACCAAAAGAGCTTAAAGGACTATTAACCTTTTCAAAAAATGCATTGTTTTTCTTAAATGCACTTTGTGCAGTTTTGTTTGCACTTGATACCGCTTTCTTGAAATCGTCTTGCCTTTTAATATCATTATTTCTTCGAATTGCGGATGCCCTTCCAGATGATAATGCTGAAACCTCAGCGGTATTAAATTGACCAGAGGCATTCGCGGAATTCATAGCAGCATCAAATGCTTCGATATTTGACTCACCACTAAAGTCTAGCTTTCCGAAAACCTTAAAGAACTGCTCTCCATATTTTAGATTTCTTGATTTTGTTCCGGCTCCGGCCTCACCTAATGAGTTATACTCACCAAGTCTTTCTTCAAAATCTATATTATATTTCTGGAATGCCTCAGCATATTGTACTGATCTAGCTGCTGCAAATGATCCAACTAATTTCATATTGTACGCCACTAATTTAAAGTAACTATCCATACCAAGCAAAGGGTAACCCATAAAATTATTTTTAGTTAAGTGAGACCATTTCCAATGAATTTCATAAACGTAATCAGAAAAAACTTGAGCCTCTGATTGAACCTCAAATAAATACCCAAATCCAATTACCTCAGGATCCTGAATTGTAGAAACACCACAATCATCCTTAAGGCTTTTACACATTGCATATTTAGCAGCACCTCTTTTTATGGCACTTTTAATATCAGCTACACCTTCTTCTTCTGATTTTTTAATAATCAGGTTTCCCTTTTCAGGTAAGAAATGTCCAAGAGAGATTGCTTCACCAATATGGTCCTGGTTACCAAAAGAATCACCACCATTTTTATAACCCCATTTAATTTCACTTCCAGGTTCTTTTGACTTTAAAAAAGCAACACCGGCATCCCTTGCTTTATTAAGCATCTGAGGAAAGGTTTCCGAATATCCTGGCATAACATTAATAGCAACCTCTGCTTCATTAACAAAAAGAGGTCTTGTAGGATCCATTATATAATTGATTTCACCATTCAAATCCGTTCTATATCCAGCTCTAAAACATGTTGAAGCACGTCCTTTTGTTCTACAACGATTTCCAACTTCAGAGACTTCGTTATCAAATCTTGGCCCAATAAAATATCTATGAAACCCATCCATCAACTTAACACAAACACCAAGAATTTTTTTGACACATTTCTTCTTTTTAGTTTTCACATCCACAATCTCTGGGGCAGCATCAATCTCATCAACCTCATGGTATCTCCATGCTGCCTTCATACCGTGTGTGACCGCGGCTTTCCCACTACCTGCACTTCCTTTATCAAAATCAAAAAATTTGTTTAAAATAAAGCCTTCAACTATCCCAAGTGTTAATATTGAAAAGATCTTAAACCAGCCCGGTCTATACGTATAACCCCATTTAAAAAGTAATAATGAATCACCTTTAGGGTCAGATTCCACTAGAGCGGTCCCTTGTATTCTATCCTTAAAGACTTCATTGAAATCAACATTTGCAATAAACTCGCTAAGGTCTTCGAGGTCTTTTTCTAGATTAGAGTTATTCTGGAACCTTAACATCTGAGCTTCCGCTCGAAGTTGTAACCACTCAACTAAAAGTCTTTCATGAGATAGACCAATAGCACCTTTATCAATTTCTTCTATTTCAGCATTTTTCTTTTCTTCTGCAGAAACTCCACTTCCTAATTTTGCAATCGAAGTTCCATCCACGTTTCCTTTAGCTTGACCTTTTCCTAAGTCCTCACCTAATTGTCCTTGTAACTCTATTTTTTCTTGTTCACAGTTTTGATTAAAAAAGTTTTGCTTTAAAGAACTAAATTTACCAGGTCCGAATATGGCAATACACTTACAGGCCATCGTCTTATCGACTTCCAACATTTGGGCAAGCATTTTGGCCCTATTTTCTCTAAACTTTACAGCAACATTATTAGCTCGTGTAAAAAGATTCCCCTTTCCATTTTCTACCCAATAATCTTCTGAACCCTTATGAGAAAAAACATACTCAAAAGCTCTAAGAAAAATTTCTGCATTTCTTTCTTTATTAGAAGCATCACGCCAAGAATCATTTAAAGAATTAAAAGAACATTGTTTCATATTTGAATAAGTCTTCGCCGTTACACCTGGAATACTATATTTATCAATATAGTCTTGTTTACCAAGTGAAATTCCCATAACACCATTTTCGGCCATGCAAACTTTATAAGCTTCACTTCCTTTTTGGTGTACAAGACAGACTTCACCTGCTTTGGCGTTAGTTGCGAGATAATCTTTTTCTATAGTGTCTACGTCTTTCATACAAGCTGTATGAGAGTCCTCGCCGGTAGCATGAGAGCTTGTACACTTCTCTCTCTCAGCTGCAACTTTATCAGTTTGCTCTTGGGTAAGTCCTGTAAATCTATCTTCCTTATAATTTGCTTCAACACCATCTACACCACTCAGACAACTTTTATGATCCTCACTGTCGATTACAAAACTCTGGTCACAGGTTGCTCTTTTTTCTGCTAGTAATTGTGTTTGTGCCTCTGTTATTCCTGATTCTTCCTCAGCCGCGTGTGCAGTAGGAAAAACTATAGAAATAATTTTGCCTAAAATATTTTGTTTAACTCTAATTTTTTGAATATGAACAGTAGGCACCCATACAGGCATTGGAGCAATACACTTTCCATTCATTTGGATATAACCAGGACAACAACTTTCCCCCTGTAAAAGAGTGGCCCCTTCTTTCTTACAACTCATACATTTAGACACTTCTACACATCTATTATTAACACATGAATCCGAACAACACTCTGAATTATTTTGACATATATTCTTTGAATTTAGACAGCTATTATCAGCATTTACTTCTGTAATATCTAAGTTAATACATTGACCAGTACTACAGATTGAATTTTTATCATCACAAAGATTTCCAGTACTTCTAATTTCGGTGCAATATGTTTGAGGTAAACAGACCCCAGGTCCGTCTACCGTTGTCTTCTCACACATACCAGAGCAACACTGTGAATTTTGACTACATTCTTGTTTAACTTTTACGCAAGATGCCCTGTTTGGCAGGAATTCTTCTTTTTGAAGTAGTCTTACATGATTTGAACAGCATTTTTTATTACCGGTAATTTCCCCTTCCACAGCACATTTAACAGGAAAAGAAGTCATTCTATCTAAAAAGCTTTGATGAATTGAAATATATTTTTGTTTATAGAAGTTATATTGATTAACTTCATTACGATAGAAATTATCATTAGCACTAAGGTTTAAATTCGTATTCTTTAAATTAGTAAAATCCTGTTTCCACTGATCTACATTTGATTCTGTTGCATAACCGCCAAGAAAAATAGAATTCACATTTTGGAAGTAAATATCATAAAGCTCATTAGGCTTCCAACCTGGATATTCTTTCTCAGAAGAGTTTCTCTCTTCAAAAGCTATTTTTGCGGTATTTTCAACCGATGATTTAAATTCTGACTTTTGAGCTTCACTTAATCTTGTTTCATAATAAGTTTCGTCTTCCGCGATTTTCTTAAGCAGAAATTGAATCTTATCACTACCATATGATTGGCCTATAATTGAAAAAACAAATAAAGCTATAAATGCCTTCATAATAATCCTTAGTCTACTTTAACTTAAATACATTTTAATATGATATCCATATCGGAGGAAAGCGAGAGAACTTAAACTGCCGAAATCACATATTGTCGAAAAATAAATTTGCCAACTTTTTGATGCAAATATGGTGAATAAAAGGCTAATATACCCAAGATTTTAATTATTTATAAAGTGGAGTTAAGAATGAGCGTATGTGCATGTGGAAGTGAGAAAGAATATAAAGTTTGTTGTGGCCCGTATCATGAGGGAAAAGAAAAGCCTGCAACAGCAGAACTTTTGATGAGAGCGAGATACTCAGCTTTTGTTGAAAAACAAATAGATTTTATTGGAAACACCCACGTACCAGGGACAAAAGATTTTGACAAGGAAGAAGCAAGCCAATGGGCCGAAACAAGTACTTGGAAAGGTCTAGATATTGTAACAACTAAGCAAGGTCAGGAAGATAACGATTCTGGTGTTGTTGAATTTAGAGCTCTTTACACAGATAAAGAAGGAAAAGATTATCTCCACCATGAGATTTCAACATTCAAAAAAATTGACGACGAATGGTTTTATGAAGACGGACAAATTGTCGGAACAGGCCCTATAAAAAGAGTTACTCCTAAAGTTGGAAGAAATGAACCATGCCCATGTGAGTCTGGAAAAAAATTCAAAAAATGTTGCGGAGCCTAGGTGAATCAAAATAGCTCTAGTGTTTGGGGTACAGAAAAAACAAAATTTTTTGCAAGTGTTACCCCTGAAAAAGTACTTGATGCTATAGAAGCTTTAGGTTTTAAAACAAGTGGAAGAGTCATGCAAATGGGCTCGATGGAAAATCGAGTCTATGAAGTTGAAGTAGACTGTGACAATCCAAAAACAGTTTCAGAAAATTTTAGAATTATTAAATTCTATAGACCAGGAAGATGGTCCAGATCACAAATTCAAGATGAACATGATTTTCTTTTTGATTTAATTGAAAATGACATCCATGCCATTCCCCCTATAAAAATAGAAGGCGAATCCGTTTTCGAAAATGAAGATGGCCTTCTTTATACAATATTTCACAAAAAGGGTGGACGTGCCTGCGTAGAATGGAATGATGAGCTACTTGGCCAAATGGGTAGACTACTTGCGAGGCTTCACAATGTCGGTCAAACAAGGCCCGCATCAAATCGCTTAAAGCTTGATATTAAAACCTTTGGGGAAAATAATCTAGAGCTTATTTTACAATCTAATCATATGCTTCCAGATTACCGTTCTCAATATGAAAGTATTTGCCAATCTATTTTTAAAACAGCTGAAAATTTATTTACTGGTATTCATTTTCAAAGAATTCATGGTGATTGTCATCATGGAAATATCCTTTTAAATGAGAATAAACCATTCTTAATCGATTTTGATGATATGAGTATGGGACCAAGAGTTCAGGATCTCTGGATGATTGCTCCAGGAAGAGATGAGTATTCCATAAAACAAAGAAATACGCTTATCGACGCCTACTCCTCAATGACAGAATTTAATTATAATGAAACTCGATTAATTGAGGTCCTTAGGTCTCTTAGAATAATCCACTTCTCCGCTTGGATTGGTCATAGATTTGAAGATGAAGCATTCAAAAGAGTATTCCCTACCTATGCTACACACCAGTATTGGGAAAAGGAAATCTTTGACTTAAGGGAACAACTTGGATACATCCAAGACTCACTAGATAGTATGAACCAATATTAAAAAATCAGGGGTGGTCTGTTTTCTAAGGCCTGAGATTAAACCCTTTAACTTGAACTAGATAATGCTAGCGTAAGGAGATTAACAATGAACCCCAATCCTAATATATCCCAAATTCTTTCACCTCTTGATTATATTGTTTTTGCCCTCATAACTTTAACTACCTTAGGCTTTGTATTCTATGGAAATAGAAAGAAGGATGTATTTGAAAATGAAAGTGAGCGCTTTCTAGACCTCATGCTAATGGGTAGAAAACTAACCCTCCCAATGTTTACGGCCACTCTGGTAGCAACATGGTATGGTGGTATTTTTGGAGTTGCACAAATAGCTTTTGAGCATGGTATTTTTAACTTTGTAACTCAAGGAGTTTTTTGGTACCTCACCTACTTTATCTTTGCATTTTTTATCATAAAAAAAATCAGTAAATACAAAGCAATGACATTACCCGATTTGATTGGCCAAATGTTTGGACCAAAGTCTGGAAAACTATCGGCAATTTTTAATGTGTTAAACCTTATCCCTATTGCCTACACGATAAGTATTGGTCTTCTTATTCAGTTAGTTTTTAATATACCACTTCAGCTTGGGATCATATTAGGTGTTATCTTTGTTTTAAGTTATTCCCTGATTGGTGGTTTTAGGGCGGTCGTCTTTTCTGATATTTTCCAATTTTTCATTATGATCATTTCGGTCCTTCTAGTGTTTGTCCTTTCATTTACAACTTATGGTACTGAAATTTTAAGTACTCTTCCGGAAACATACTTTCAACCATTAAGTACATTTTCACTTGGTGAAACATTAGTTTGGGGATTTATTGCCCTAGGAACACTGGTAGATCCAAATTTTTATCAAAGATGTTTTGCTGCGACTGATTTTAAAACGGCTAAAAAAGGTATCCTCATTTCCACTGGAATTTGGATTCTATTCGATTTAAGCCTAACTTCCGGTGCAATTTACGCAAGAGCTGTAATTCCAGAGGCAGAATCTTCTCACGGTTACTTTTTCTACGCTCTTCAATTATTACCAAATGGATTAAAGGGTTTTTTTCTTGCGGGAATATGCGCGACAATTCTATCAACACTAGACTCATACATCTTCCTTGCGGGATCAACATTGGCCTATGACCTCGTCCCAAAGAGGCTAAAAGGAAAGGTTGCAATTCATCACCTAGGAATTATCTCCGTATCAATTGTCGCAGTTCTGCTGTCCTATGTCTTTGATGGAAATATTAAAAATGTATGGAAAACACTTGGAAGTATTTCTAGTTCTGCTCTTTTAATTCCTGTTGTTTTCGGGCATATTTTCCCGGGAAAAATTAAAGATAATGGATTTATTTTCTCTTCAATGCTTGGGGCCCTCGGGACAATGTATTGGAGGCTGTCGGGCTTAAAATATGACCTAAATATAGATGAGATTTACTTTGGCATGAGTTGTTCTACAATCGGTATTTGTCTCGTCCTATTATCTCAAAAGTTTAAATCTCGGATCTAATTAATTTCTCTACAGTTTCAGAAAAACTAGTTTTAAAATCCTCAAAGAATATACCTGTCGCCTGCCCAGAAAAGCCTGTATGAACTTTTACAATCTCATTCTTTTTATTGAGAAAAAGAGTTGTAGGAAATGCCACTGTTTTTTCAATAGGTACAAATTTAGTTACCGTTTTAGTTGAAGAAAAATCACCTAAGACTAAAGGATAGTTCATATTCAATTTATATCTCATTTTTCTTAATTTTTTTAAAGCCGACTTCTCATCTGGAAAGTTTTCAAAAGCAATAGCAATAATTTCAACATCATTTAATTTTGCCTCATTCTGTTTTCGCCACTCAACAAAGAATTGAGTTTCATCAATACAATTTGGGCACCAAGAACCAAATATTTGAATAATCTTCGCCTTTCCATTAAGCTTTCCCTTATCTAGGATAACTTCTTCTCCATTAATATCTTTAAAAGACATCTTCAATGGAGTTTTTCCAATTAACTTAGTGAGTGTATTCGGATTGGCCAATCGGAATTCTTCATCCCGAACTCCTGAAATTTGTGCGTTATAAGTTTTTCCGGAGTATAAATGTGCTTCAAATTTATCTGGTGCAAGTACAATTTTCAAAATAAAGGAAAAAACACCATCGAAGCCATACAATGAAACTGTGTTCTGATCAAGATAACCTTCTAGGAATCTATAATCACCTGTTTCAGTTAAGATAGATCCTTCCACTCTAGAACCTATTTGTTTAAAAACGCCAAGCCCAAACTTACCTTCTTCTAATTCAACCTTCCAGTTTCCATCAAGAGTTAACTGTGCACTTTTCCCATCATACAGCTCATACAAACTGTCTTTCAAAAATTTAGATCCCGAAAAGGGAACTACATAATTCTCTTTATTTGTTCTAATCCACTTTCCAATTAATTCATTATTTTTAATACTTCCCTCTAGTTTGGCGTAGCTTGTTCCAATTGCAAGCTCGAACTTATCACCAATTAAACTTCCCTCAAGTGGAATACGTTCCTTGGAGTTGATAAGAAATCCTGAAAGCTTTTCTTTGTTTACCTTATCCTTTTCCAATTTTATGATAAATGGCAATACATGACCTTGAATTTTCAAATCAATTTTCCAGTTTCCTGAAATATCATTGGAGTTTTGACAACTCACTAAATTTAAAATAGTTAAAAAGAAAAATAATAATCTCATAAAGTCCCCTCAGGGTTGGTGGTGTTCCTAATAAAATCACAAAAAAAAAGGGAAGACAATGACTTCCCCCTTTCAAAATTATTTCAATTATTTTCTAATATTATCTTAAAGACCAATCCTCATAAATTGCCGCAAATCTTGGCCTTACCAATTTATAATAATCTTTAAAAAGCTCTTGCCTCGACTCATCTTTATTGGCATGCAACATAAGAACTCTAAGAGTTTCAATATACGATAAAGAGTACATAATCGTTTCTGCATGAACCATAAGCTTCATAACATTTTCTTCTTTAAGCCATTCTTTTGCATTAAAGAACTTTCTCAGTTCAACTGGATTCTCAGTATCAGTGCCTGGTTTTAAAGTTTTAATTAGTAATTTCACAAAATTCTTTTTGAATTCGTATTGAGTATCGTTAAACCTTGATTCGCTTTCAGATGTTGCTCCAAAAAAGTTAGCTATTGGATTGGCGTTTACAAGGGCCGTAAAATACTTTGCAGGATTTCTCATAACAAACTTCATAAGGTCTTTCATGGCCATTAAAGCTTGAATTTGTGTTGTTCCTTCATAAAGTAAGGGTGCAAATGAATCCCTATGAAATCTCGCAGCATCATACTCCTCAATAAATCCATAACCTCCTAAAGCTTGAATTCCTCTTTGTGAAAGATGTGTAAACGTTTCTGCACCATAAGCTTTAACCAATGGAGTTCTTCTTCTTACCCATTTTTTTGCAAAATTGTACTGCTTTACCTGTTCTTTTGTAAGTTCGGTACCATGGCGCTTCATCATGTCTAATTTTTGATATTGATCGAAATAAGAAATGGTATCAACCATAAGTGCCCTAAAAGCATCACGCTCGACATCCCAGTCTTTCATATTTCTAGCGTACAGGGGTAAGTCGAGTAGATTCTTTCCAAACTGTTCTCTCTCCTCTGCATACTTTCTCGCGTAACCAAGAGTCGCCTCAATACCACCAACACTTTGAAGTCCAACGGCTATTCTCGCTTCATTCATAAGATGAAGCATTAATCTGAATCCTTGATGCTCTTTACCAAGAAGTTTCCCGATTGAGTTTTCATAAACAACTTCACATGTAAAAGATCCATGAAGGCCCATTTTATGTTCATTTTTTGAAACGATATAATTGGCTTTCCCATCAACTTCTTGTTCACATAAAAACAAAGAAATACCACTCAACCCTTCTGGTGCTCCTTTTATTCTTGCCAGTACAAAACCAATTCCGCCACCACCATTAGTGATAAACATTTTTGTTCCTGTTATTCTGTAGCTTCCATCTTCTTGTGGAATAGCAACAGTTTTCACAGAACCGACATCAGATCCAGCACCTGGCTCCGTTAAACACATTGAACCAGAGATTTCACCGGAAATTAACTTCGGTAAAAGTCTAGCCTTGTCTTCTTCGTCGCAAAATCTTTCTACCATATCAATCATTGATGTAAAAAACCCTAGTTGAGTTGCCGAAGAAATACATGCCCTGTTCATTTGTGTAAAAGCTAGAAGTCCTGCGATCGCTGGAGCCCCCATTCCGCCATATTGTTGAGAGGCGGCAAGGCCTATGATTTGTAATTCTTTTGCTTCATTATAAAATTCAGTTAATGCAGCTCCTGGTATTGTCTTCCCATCAACAAGAGTTCCAGCACCTTCTTCATCAAGTTTTCTAGCACGTTCTGTAACAGGACCAGCAGTCCACTCTCCCGTAGCAGTAATCATTTCTTCAATAAACTGAATAACATCTTCTTTGTTATTAAATCCATCAGCAGTTGGAAACTCAGGATAATACAATGGGATAATACTGTCCCAGTCTATAGCATTATGAAATAACCACTTCCACTCACTTGAATCCGAATAATAATTCATTTTACCTTTCCTTTTAAATTGCGTATTTTATTATAATTATTTAATTTCTTAATTATTATATCTAATAATTTTAACATAGAAAGGGGCAATACATGTATAAGATTTATGGCATTCCAAACTGTAACACAGTCAAAAAGGCTTTGACTCACTTAGACAAAATCGGTGCAGAATATGAATTCATTAATTTCAAAAAACAAGCCCCAACAAAAGAAAACTTAAAAGAGTGGAAAGAAGCTTTCGGTGATTGGCCTGTAAATAAAAGAGGTCCAACTTATCGAAAAATAAAAGATGAATTTGAAGCCGCCAAAGCGCCTGAGAAATATAAAATTTTAATGGAAACGACATCTGCTATAAAAAGACCCATATTAACCAAAGGAAAAAAGACAATTTCTTTCGGATATGATGAGGATACTTACTCTGCTCTAGGGTAAGTCAGACTTCATCTATTTACTCATCAGGCACGACTGCCTCGTCAGCTTCTTCGTACTCGATAAATTGACATCCTACCTTATACTGGATACCAAGGTCATCTGCTTCCCGGATGGCCTTAACCTCAGTCAACATAGGTTTATCAAACTTCTTAGTATCAAAGGCACGTACAAGTAACCTTTCTCCTTCATTAAACTCATCCCTAGAAAAAACTAAAAAGGATAGCCCTCCTTGGGAAAGGTCATATAATGTATGAGTACTTTGTGGTCTGGAATTATCCTCAATTTGAACTGTAAGCATTTTTCCTTCTGGAGGTTTTGCTCTAGGTGCAGCTCTCACCCCTTCAAATATTTTATCTTCTTCTTCTAAGGCTATATAACTTAATTCAGTCGCAAATAAATCTGCATCGTGAGCAGACATTGTCTTAGTTACCCACATCGTTTCAATTTTATCTGTTGATCCACTAAAACTCATTTTCGTATCGAAGTTATCGGCAGTGATTGAGGAATTATCATTAATTGAAGTATTTTCCCCCTGAGGATTTTCATCTTCATCATCGTCTAGAGAAAAGTTATCTAAACCAGAAGCCCCTGTAAAACCACTATCAGAACTAAATGAATCGAGCATCCCTACGAACTGCTCTTCCTCACCGACCTCTAATTTTTTTATTTCTTTAGGTATTTTTACAATTAACTGGCTTCCAGCTTGGGAATCTATTGATGATTTAAAAATTGCTTTTTGCTCTTCTGAATAGAAGAAAATCGTAGATTGGCTAAAGGCTAAATTTTCTTCTTTTGAAGATACAAAAGTTAATGTGTCATCATCATTATTTACATTTTGAATTTTCACAGGATAAATAGTTCTAATGTTTTCTGCTGATACTTCCCAAGTAACTATGGGATTGAAATCCAAAAACATTCCCTGAATGACTTCGGACATTTGTTCACGGTCTACTTCTTTTTTAAAACATTTCATTGTGAATATTTTATCGTGAAACAAAGAATTTTACTACACTTACTTATTTGCCGAGAAGTTTAGTCAGTCTAGCCACCGGTAAATTTTACTTTAAAGCCTAACTCAACTAGAAAAAGTTTCAATTTATCTCTATGATCACCTTGGACCTCAATAGAATCCCCTTTAAAAGTTCCCCCCGATCCACACTCTCTTTTAATTTTTTTCACTAGCTTTTTAAAGTACTCTTCACTTCCAACTGGAAAATCATAGAGAACCGTAACTGTTTTACCACCTCGTCCTTTTTTTTCAGGCCGTATTGATAATAAATGCTCTGATGGCACCATTTCAAAAACAATTTTTTCTTTTCTCTTATTTTTTAAGCTCGGATCATCGGTCCATACGATATTTGGTTCTTCATTATTTTTTATAAGTTTTGCCATACCCATTTCCTTTTTACGGCCAAAGATGTATCACATGGCCATGGAAAAGTACAAATACATTGCCTTCTTCAAGCCCTTTGGAGTTCTTACCCAGTTTACAGGTGAAGAGAGTGACTTAACATTAAGTGACTATAATTTTCCAGCGAACGTATACGCTGCCGGCAGACTAGATAAAGATAGTGAAGGGCTTCTCATTCTCACGGATGATGGTGTCTTTAACCAAAGACTTACAAATCCGAGTGCAAATAAGAAAAAAACTTACTGGGTACAAGTAGATAAAATACCATCTGAAGATTCTTTAAATAAAATGAGAAAAGGTCTTAAAATAAAAGACTACATTACCC
The DNA here is from genome assembly GCA_047634375.1 of Bacteriovoracaceae bacterium. Taxonomy (GTDB): domain Bacteria; phylum Bdellovibrionota; class Bacteriovoracia; order Bacteriovoracales; family Bacteriovoracaceae. Next base: position 2,903 of record JBLIAG010000047.1, on the reverse strand, counting down.
GGCCATGTTTAGTTAAAATAATTTCTGAACCTCATGTTCCGCCAAGAGAACCACCAATAAGAGTGAGAAAGAATATACCAACCTCATGGCTAGAAATTACTCTTTCAGAGGGAAAAAACAGACAGGTTAGAAGAATGACTGCAAAAATTGGGCATCCTACACTTAGGCTAATACGGGCCACGATGGGAAAATGCAGTTTAAAAAATCTGGCCCCTGGTGAGTGGAAAGAAATAAACAAGAACGAAATTCTATAAACAAAATCTTAATAAATAGAAAAGGATTAAAGATGTTAGTTGATATTCAAATTATTACAAAACCTGAACTCGGAACGAAGGCAATCTTCAAAGTTGAAGATTTTAAGTCGGCCAAGGATTACAAAGAAAGTATTGCCATCATTTTTATGATTTGTGCGGACTATTACCTCGATCCTGAAATTGGAATAGAAGACTTGGAAGGGTTTGTGCAACAGGCAAAATCAAAGTCCATGGCCAATTTGGCCCTTTTTGCTGATGAAGACGGAATCGAGCTAGAATTTTTAGTTTAAATTAAGTTTTGATTTTAGCATGGTGCCATTATGCCATTTTTTTTCAATGCCCATAACTTTGTCATTTCAGTGAGTTAGCCCCAATTCTATTGTGCAACATATAATTTTTCCAGTAATATTTTATTAGTTTACAATAACATACGAAATCGGGTTATATATTCACTGGGAATAAAAAAGGGAACTACTTAAAAAACATAAGGGAGAAGTTATGAAACGAATTATTGCGCTTACTGCGCTTATTGCAGCAACTGGGAGTTTTGCAGCAACTACAACATCAACAACTAAGGTTGAGACATCTGACAAGTCATTAAAAGAAAGAATTGGTGTTTGGTACTACGGTGAAATTGACACTGATAGAGTATCAGATAGTGATAGCATTAAAGGTGATAAAAAAACCGATTTCGTAAATTACTTAAACATAAGTTACGAGCTTAGCAGTAAAACAAAAGCAAACTTAACTTTAAGAAACAATATTACAGACAGACAGGCTTCTAATGGTTCTGGCGATAGATACGAAGAACTTGACCCAAGAGTATCTATTGGAACAACTTTAATGAAAAATGACAAATCATCATTAAGTGCAAAAATGACAGCAGAATTACCAATGTCTAGGTATTCTAACTACAAACACGGTGATAAAAGAATCACAAGACTTAAGCCATCTATGACTTATTCAACTAAGATTGATGACTTCAATAGCCTTATGGTATTTGGTGGTTTTAACAAAACAATGTATAACGAATCAAGTAAGTCAGTTGATTCAACATCAAGACATTACCTAACTTCATGGATCTCATACACTAACTCTTCTCTATCAGAAAAGTACAAGTTTAGAATCGACCTTGAAGGAGTTATGAGACACCAAGCAGGAACAGCTGATACAAATGTCGCTGCAAGTGCTGGAGAAGAAAGAATCATATCTGGCGTTAACTTTGATATCGCTGGAATTGATATCTTTGCTTACGCTCAACACGACCCATCAATTATCAAGGCTGCAAACATGCTTGGTGCTGGTGTTCAAATCTTTAAATCATTCTAATTAAAAATTTAAATACTTAAGAAAAAGGTCCTACTATTCAGGGCCTTTTTTTATGTTAAAATAAGACTAGAATTGCTAATATGAATTTTAATATTAGGAGTTAAAATGATAGTCGTTGTTTCACCTGCGAAAAAATTAGATTTTGAGACGGAGTGCTCATCCCCCCTTCAATCTGAGCCATGCTTCTTAGCAAAAACAAATAAGCTTGCCCTTGAATTAAAAAAACTACAGGCAAGTGATATCGGTAGGCTTATGAAGCTAAGTTTAAATCTAAGCGAGCTAAACTTTAAACGCTTTCAAACCTTTTCTAAGCTTCCAAAGCCAAGTACGAGCAAACAAGCTGCATTCGCCTTTAATGGTGATACTTACACAGGTCTGGATGTCCGTTCTTTCAACTCAAATCAACTAAGAACGGCACAAAGTAAACTAAGAATACTTTCTGGCCTCTATGGAATTCTCAAACCAATGGATCTAATCCAACCATATAGACTTGAAATGGGTACACGGTTTAAATTTGATGATTATAAAAATCTATACGATTACTGGAAAGAAGATGTGACCAGTTTTTTAAATAAAGAAATCAAAAAAGATGAGTTTTTAGTTAATTGTGCATCAACTGAATATTTCGGTGTTGTTGATACTAAAGAATTAAAAGCAAATGTGATTACCCCAGTGTTTAAAGAGTTAAGAAATGGTGAACTTAAGATCATTAGCTTCTCCGCAAAAAGGGCCCGTGGAATGATGGCAAAATACATCATTCAAAATGATTTAAAAACACCTGAAGAAATGAAATCTTTCTCTGAAGACAATTATGCTTTTTCAAAAAAACATTCAACCGAGAACGAACTTGTATTCGTAAGATAATTATGAAAAAGAATATTGGCCAATTTATGAGTAAAGTTAATCAAAATTGAAATATATTCTTCCATTCTTCATATTTATAGTTGCAAACCAAGCTCACGCTCAATTCGATTTAAGCTACGGTGGTTCTCTTAGAACTTACCCAAGTCTAGGAGGTGGTATTAATCTTGAATTAGGCTATAACCAAGTTCTTTATGGAAGCCCTAGTTCAACAGATTCCATTTTATCTGGATTGATCAGACCTAGTGTAAAAGGAAGTACATCAGGAGTAGTCTCCAATTACGACTCAAGGTTGAGCTTCTACCCACTATCATTTTTTGCAGTTGGTGCGGGACATGAAGAATACAATTCTGAATATAAAGATTTTACATATTATGATTGTGACGAAGTTAGGTGCACAGGTAAAATTTCAAAGGATTATTCATTTGGAAAATTAGCCCTTGCCAGTGGAAGTCTAAT
>JBLIAG010000046.1:0-27560 GCA_047634375.1 Bacteriovoracaceae bacterium | reverse complement strand
CATAATGGTTTCGGAATAATTCCAAACATCGCCCCACCGTCGAGTTTAAAAGTTGCAGGATGTATTAATGTTTTTTTCACGTTTTAACCTTTTAACTCTGTTATAATAATTTAATTTTTTTTTAATTATATTATTTATATTCTATGGCAAAATAGGGAATTATAAAAGTATCAATAACAAATTTAGCCGTACTGGAAGACAACATGAAAACTCAAACTTTTAATATTGAAGACTTTAAAGAAGATTATTTACGAGAACTAGATGATGAAATTAAGAAAATTGAAGCTGAAATAGTTTAATTAGAAAAGTTATCTGCAGTTAATTTTAGTACAAATCTTTATGATATTTTTAGAAAGATACACTCTTTTAAAGGAAGTGCAGGATCTTACGAGTTTTATATGCTGGCCACGATCTTTCATCGATTGGAAGATCATATTAGTTATCAAATGCAGATTGAAAAAGAAGCTGGCTTTATCGAATTATGTTTTAAATATATTGATACTGCAAAGAATTGTATTCTTGATTACCGCAATGGAGCTCAAGGGATAGAAAAATATACTACAATTATCGATGGTATTAATATTCAGGATAAATACACAGCTGGGAAAATGCTTTTAATCGAGCCAAGTTTAAGCATTGTGAAAATTTTTCAAAAAGTGGCCGAAGACAATAAATTAGAAATAACAGTTTTAAATAATGGAGCGACAGCTTTAAATCGTATCATTCATGAAAGTTATGACCTTATTGTTGCAAGTGCTGCCATTGAGGTTATTGATGGAGAGTCTTTATTAAAAGGGCTTAAGGTGATGAAAAATATTAACCAAAAAACACCGATGCTCCTTATCTCTGCGGACCCATATGAACAATTAGAAAATACGGACTTTGATTTTATTTTAAAAGATATCAATCTTTTAGCTAACCTTGATAAATATTTAAAAGAAAATATAGTCGAAAAAAATATTCAATCTGACCTAGAAAAATTCAATTATAAAAATGTTGTATTTGTAGAAGATGATAAAATGATTCAGCTTATTATTAAGAAATTATTTGAACGTCTTCCTGAAACGACATTACATTTAACAGGTGACTATAGCTCGAGTATGCAGGCAATATTGGAAAATAAACCAGATTTATTAGTTCTAGATTACTTCTTAAAAGATTGTGTTGGGACAGATATATTAGAACAAGTTTTTAAAATAAAAGGAAAGCTTGAAACTCCAATTCTCTTCATGACTTCAACACCAGAAAAAGTAAATATTGAAAGTTTAAAAGACTGGGGAAATGTAAAGGGAATTATCCAAAAACCAATTAAGGTAAAGGCCCTTTTGAATCAAATTGTAAAAATATCTAAATAATAAACTAAAAATTAAAAAAAGACTTATCTCTATTGCGGCGAGTCTCTGAAACTACGCTGTGCGCATCGGAGAAAATTATAAGTTTCTTAAGATTTTAGAATGTTGCAGTTGATAACGAGAGAAAAAGGTCTATAATTACTTTGAATTAACAAATGATATATTTTTGTATTAAGTAGTTCATAAAAAGGAGTTCTTATGAACGTTCATGAGTATCAAGCAAAAGGCTTGATGAGAGAATTAAATATTAGTGTACTAAACGGTGGTACTGCTAAGTCTGGCGATGAGGCCGTAGAAGTTGCAAAGAAACTTGGTGGAAGTATTTGGGTTGTTAAAGCTCAGATTCACGCTGGTGGACGTGGTAAAGGTGGCGGGGTTAAACTTGCAAAATCTTTAGATGAAGTTAAAAAGTTTGGTGACGAAATCATGGGAATGAATTTAGTTACACATCAAACTGGGCCTGAAGGTAAAATTGTTAATACAATTCTTATCGAAGAAGGATGTGATATCGAACATGAGTACTATGTTGGTATTGTATTAGACAGAGATACTTCAAGAATTACATTTATGGCATCTGAAGAGGGTGGAGTTGAGATTGAAAAGGTAGCTGAAGAGACACCTGAGAAGATCATCAAGGTCGCTATTGATCCTGCAGTTGGATATACTCCTAGTGTTGGTCGTAAACTAGGCTATGGAATTGGTCTTAAGGGTGATGCTCTTAAAGGTGCTATGAAATTTTTTGCAGGTCTTTATCAATTATACATTGAAAAAGATTGTTCCATTGCAGAAATTAATCCTCTAGTAACGACTAAATCAGGTGAAGTTATTGCTTTAGATGCAAAACTTAACTTTGACGATAATGCACTATATAGACAAAAAGCTATTGAAGCATTGAGAGATGAAACGGAAGAATCTAAGCAAGAATTAGAAGCTGGTGAATACGGTCTATCTTATATTTCTCTTGATGGAAATATTGGTTGTCTAGTTAATGGTGCTGGCCTTGCAATGGGTACTTTAGATATCATTTCTCAGTACGGTGGAGAACCTGCTAACTTCCTTGATGTAGGTGGTGGAGCAACAAAAGAAACTGTTCAAAAAGCATTTGAAATTATTTTAGAAGATAAAAAAGTTACTGCTATTCTCGTAAACATTTTCGGTGGAATCATGAAATGTGACATCATCGCTGAAGGTGTTATTGCAGCAGCTAAAGAGCTTGATTTAAAAGTACCTCTAGTTGTAAGACTTGAAGGGACGAACGTAAATCTTGGGAAGAAGATTCTTGCGGAATCTGGATTAGCGATTACTCCAGCTGATGATTTAGCTGATGCTGCAAAGAAAGTTGTAGAAGCAGCAAAAGGAAACGCGTAATGACTATTTTAGTAAATAGAGACACAAAATTAATGACTGTTGGTGTAACTGGTAAACAGGGTACATTTCATACTTTACAATGCCGGGACTACGGAACAAATGTTGTTGGTGGTGTAACACCAGGTAAAGGTGGAATTACTCACGAGGGAATTCCCGTTTTTAATACAATTACAGAGTGTATGACAGCAACTGGAGCAAACGCAGCGATGGTTTTCGTTCCACCTCCATTTGCAGCAGATTCGATTCTTGAATGTATTGAAGCCGAAGTTCCACTTATTATTGCTATTACGGAAGGTATTCCTATTAACGATATGGTTAAAGTTAAAGCTGCATTACAAGCTTCTAGCTCAAGATTAATTGGTCCAAACTGTCCGGGAATAATTACTCCGGGTGAGTGTAAGATTGGGATTATGCCAGGTCATATTCATATGCCAGGTAGAGTTGGAGTTATCTCGAGATCGGGAACTTTAACTTACGAAGCTGTATTTCAACTAACTCAAAGAGAAATTGGTCAATCAACTTGTGTTGGTATTGGTGGAGATCCAGTAAATGGAACTAACTTTATCGATTGTTTAGACCTTTTCGAAAAAGATCCTGATACGGATGCAGTTATTATGATCGGTGAAATCGGTGGTAATGCTGAGACTGATGCTGCTAGATGGATTAAAGAGAATATGACTAAACCAGTTGTTTCATTTATCGCTGGTGCATCTGCTCCTGTCGGTAAAAGAATGGGACATGCTGGTGCAATCATCTCTGGTGGAGATGATACTGCAGAAGCTAAATATAAAGTTCTTCAGGAATGCGGCGTTACAATCGCTAGATCACCTGCTGAACTTGGTGAAAAGGTTGCAGAAGTACTTAAATAAGTGTAAAAGTACTGCAATATATCATTTTAATTTAATACGTTTTAAGGAGAGCTATAATGGCCGTTGAAAAAACATTTTCTATCATTAAACCAAACTCAACTATCGATAACAATATTGGTAACATCATCGCTATTTTCGAAAAAAATGGTTTGAGAATTGCTGCTGCAAAATTTACTCAACTTTCAAAAGAGAAAGCTGAAGGATTTTATATTGAGCACAAAGAAAGACCTTTCTTTGGTGAGCTTGTAGATTTCATGACTTCTGGTCCTGTGATGTTGATGTCACTTGAAGGTGAAAATGCTGTTATGAAAAACAGAGAAATCATGGGTGCAACTAACCCTGCTGAAGCAACTGATGGAACAATCAGAAAGCTTTACGCTAAATCAATCGGTGAAAACTCAGTTCACGGATCTGATTCAGCTGCTGCTGCTGAAAGAGAATTAGCATACTTTTTTGACAAAAATGAGTTAATTAACAGATTCTAATTTGATTTTTAAATAAATGGAATATTTGGCCGTTCTTCTTGAGCGGCCTTTTTTTATCTATAAAAAGTTTATATCCGTACTCTCAGATGTCTGACTATTAAAAAACCAAAAGACTATTATGAACTGTAAATAGCCCTTTCGAAAAAAACTCTCAACACCATTGAGGGCGATAATCATTCAAAGTGGGAGCTAGAAGAAAAACGTTGAACCTTTAGTTATCTTTGATCTAGAGTTAAATTACTTAGCGACTTGTTTATCATTTGGCCTTACTCTGCTTAAATAGTAATTATTTAAATCAAACGAGTAGACTCTTGGCTAAAATCCAACGTTATCAAAAAGAAATCTATTACTTTTTCGTAATTTTAGATTGTAACTTGCTGATATTACGTGTATCTTGTCGGTCTATCTATGTAAATATTTCAATCGGATTGAGAGTGATGCTTTGCTGCGTTATAACTAAGAAGCAACCTAGTTTAGGAAATAGAACTTATAGGATAAATTATGTTTGAAATTGGAAGTTATGTCGTATGCCCAGGACACGGAGTTGGCCAGGTACTAAATCTTGAAACGAAAGAGTTAGGTGGCGAAATGCTATCTTTCTATATCGTGAAAGTTATTTCGAATGGTATGACCGTTATGGTTCCTACTTTGAAGAAAGACGGACTTAGGGATTTAGTTGGTGACCTTGAAATTAAAGATGTTTATGGTTTATTAAATGACCATGAAATCAAGGTTGATAATTCAACTTGGAATAGGAGACATAGAGATTATTTAGCAAAAGTAAAAACAGGCTCATTACTAGAAATTGCAGATGTTCTAAGATCATTGTTCCTATTGAAGAATATGAAAAAGCTATCATTTGGTGAAAGAAAAATGATGGATCAATGTAAAGAACTCATAATTAAAGAAATTGCAATTTCAACTGGTGAAGCAGAAAATTCAATCGTTGGTAAAATAGATTCTTGTTTTGATGAATAGAAGAAAATAAATAAACAGATAAAAAAAGTAAGGGCCAGTTTTGGTCCTTTTTTTTTATTTTACGTGTAACCAATAATGCTTATCTTTTGCACTCCATTTAAAGTTATTATTAAGCTCTTTATTTCTCTCAAATTGGGCGCTATAGAAGTGATTGATAACCTCATTTGAATTTGCAAGAAGTTCGCTTATATCGAGTTGTTTATCACTCCTACCACAACTAATTAAATCGGATTCATTTTTACAGTCAGACTGCATCAAAAAATTCTCAAGCTTTGTTTCAATTACTTTTGCCTTACTTAGAAGCTGATTAATAATCGTTTGAAAGTGCTTAATATTTTCAGTCTTATCACCAAGTCTATCCTGCATACTATTTTTAATGATTGAGATAAAGTCTCTTGCACCGGTAGCGTTTGATCTACCAAACTGCTCTTCAGTCTCTACAAGCAGCTCCATCATCTTTACATCACTGTATTTAATTTGATAGGGAATATTCTTAGGAGAGTTAAAGGAAGTTGAGCTAATTTTTAGCTCATTCATAACAGAAAGTAGTCTTTCGTTTCGTGTCTTTAAATCCTTCTCTAGGAAGGATTTATGAAGTTCAGGCTTTCTCGTTTTTAATAAATCTAATATTGAAGCCTCAATGTTTTTCGTATTAGTTTCACTTGTTTTCATTGTAACCCAGGCGATTCGATGCAAGGATATTTTTGCTTGAATTCGCAGGTATTCATTAATTTCATCTTGATTGTGGGATTTAGAAAAATACTCATTAAGTTTTTCTAAACACTCTAATCGTTTATCATTATTTTTTTTAATAGCCTCGGTTGTTATAGGTTTGACCTCTGTTGTCTTAGTACCTTTTATTTCAGTTGATGGTCTGGCTTTTTTATCTCTATTTATTTTAGCGATAACTTTAGGTCCAATTTCTTTTTTTGATGGCATGGGATGAGGTGTTTTTTTATTAGACGTTCTTCCATTAACCTTTCTCATTTTATGATTTGAGCTCTTCGCTAGAGGAGGTATTTTAGTCTTTTTTTTCTTAGGTTTATCAGCTTTTATTTTCTTTTTAATCCCTTGCTCAATTGGGAGGGAATCTTTAGGTCGTTTACCTGTTAACTTTGGACATAATCCTTCTTTGGCCAATAATTGATTAATCTTCTGTGTACTAGTTGATTTTAAACTCACACCATCCACCGAATTAGTTAGAAACTTATTAAAATTTGTGGAGCCACTAGATTTACTTATGTTATTATATCGATCTCTCATTTTTGATAATAGTTCATTCTTAGGTAAGTCACAATACCTCTTTGCGTGAGTGGGATTATCACAAGTATATTTAAAATTAAATAGAGTCGATGCGGGAATAGTACAACTATATCCACTTTGTTCTATAGTGGCATTAGTATTTAAATTACTTTTTGCACCATAGCCTCTTTGAAAATTAAAAGTGATAAGGGAATGTTTTGGATTGGTTAAGGTTAAACCACCTGTACTATCATTAAATTTAGTTTGTTCGATTTTGAAGTCTGTTGTTTTTCTAGAATCAATCTCTCCAGATTGAGCTGAGAAAAATATTTCACTTCCGTTAACTTGTTTAACCTTCAGGTCTCCAGAAGTTGGATCTTTATAGAGTTTTAGCTTTTCAACTTTTGGATAAGTAACAAAGCTTTTCACCCCATGGGGAACTCCATTATTTTTCATCGGGAGATAAGTTAATTCATCATCAATAAAATTGTATCTTCGCTTTTTAGATTTTGAGTCAATTTCAAATCCACACCCCTGACTTGGTCTATAAGTGACTTGAACGGTTAGCTTACTTCCAACCTTGATCTTCTTAACTTGCATTTGGCTAAGGTCTTTTCCTTTGAACAGAGAGTCACAGCTGATCTCGTTCCAATTGGCCATTGTGACTTGGGGAAGAAAGAGTAAAATGAGAAATTTTATAAGCCCTGATTTCATACTTAACTTATCGGAATCTTTGAAGAAAAATCAATAAAAAGTTGATTCTAAAATATTGAATCATAAGTACTTGATAGTTCTAAAGAAAATCAACTAATAAATTCTTATTTAAGCCTAATGGCACCCTATAACTTGTTGATCCAAATTAATAAATGTTATGATCTTGCCTCAAATTAGTAAAACCCTGGGTAGGAGATTCTGTTATGAACGGTCAAAGTGAAATCAAGTTTCAAAAGCAGCCATTTGTCGGAATTAATAACGAAGAAGCGAGAGCTGGAAGAGTTGATTTTTTAAAATCCCTAGGTCATGAACTCAATACATACAGTGAATCTCAATTAGAAGCCAATTCGGTAAAATCAAATATTGAGTCTTTTATTGGGACAATGACTATTCCAGTTGGGCTGGTTGGACCGCTACTATATAAAAATGATCTTGGAGTGAGCGAACAGGTCTTTGCTCCAGCTGCTACCACAGAAGGTGCCTTAATCGCTAGTATGAACCGTGGTGTCAGTGTTATGAATCTTAGCGGTGGTTTTAATGCTTTCGTAAAAAAACAAAGAATGTTGAGATCTCCGATGTTTTGTTTTGAAAATATTTTTGATGCACAGGTTTTCGAAGAATGGATTCAATCTCAAAAATCAAATATATCTGAGTATATTAAGCAATTCTCAACTCGAGCAAAGTTAATTGAAATCAAATCTGACTTTATGGGGCGGAATCTAGTCTGTCATTTTTGTTATGAAACAGCTGATGCCTCCGGACAGAATATGACAACAATTTGTACTTGGCAGGCATGCTTATGGATTGAGCAAGAGCTAAAAAAAATCTATCCCTCATTGTTAAAGGATTACGTATTGGATTGCAATGGCTCTTCTGATAAAAAAGTAACTCAAGACTCTATTATTAATGGGCGTGGGGTGGATGTGACCGCTGAAGTTATTATTCCAGAAGATATTCTACAAAAAAAATTAAAAATAACATCGAAAGAAATTTTAAATTGGTATAATAAATCTTCCTTCGTAGTGAATTTACAGGGAATGGTTGGAAACAATGTAAATGTTGCTAACCCCATCGCAGCTATCTTCGCAGCAACTGGACAAGATTTAGCATGTGTTCATGAATCGGCAGTAGGTTATTTGTATTTTGAGGCCCATGAAACTGGACTATATGCCTGTCTTAAACTTCCAAGGCTAGTTATTGCAACAATTGGGGGGGGAACTTCTCTTCCATCTCAAAATGAAAACTTAAATATTATGGGATGTGCAGGATCTGGAAAACTTCATCGTTTTGCAAAACTCCTTGCTGGGTACTGTTTAGGGTTAGAACTCTCGACCTTCACAGCTATGGTTAATGGACAGTTTGCAATTGCTCATGAAAGATTAGGTCGAAATAAACCAGTTAATTTTTTAACTGCGAAAGAAGATATTGGTGAATTTTTGAAGGAAAAGGTCCTCTTTGATAAGACAACTCATATTGCAGCAATTGATAGATTTGAAAATAGTAATGGCATCATAACTGAACTGACTTCCCAAAATACAGATAAGTACTTAGGTCTATCAATCTGGGATTTAATGCGAAAAAATGAGTCAGTCGTTGGGCTTTTAAAAAGTAAACCTTCAGATAAAGAGGTTCTTAACTGCATGTATATTCTTACTGGGCTTATTGATCCCAAATTGGCCAAAACTTTTGATCAGTATAAGCCTTATTCTGACTTTTTCCAAGGCCATAAAAAAGAAATACAAATTTATAAGAAAATTCAATCTGATCATTTCCCAAAAGTATATGGCGTCTTGGAAGATGACGAGCGAGAGACTTATCTCATTATGATGGAGTTCCTTCAAAATAGTGATTTCTCAATTCTTAACTCAGAGATGACTCCAAGTGTTTGGGACGATAAAAGCTTAAAGACCGTAATTGTGGCATCTATTAATATTCAAAAATCTCTAAGCGAATTAGAATTTAATAATAAAATGTACTCCTTTGTATCTACAAAAGACTTTATGCCATTCGCGAGACACTCATTTGAGGTACTATCACAGGAATATGGAGAACAGTATAGAGAGTATCTCGATTTAAACTCGAGATCTCTTGATTTTTTAGAGAACTTTGATGAAGATAAATTAAAGACTTGTGTTATTCATAATGATTTTAACCCAAGAAACACTGGTGTTAAATTGGATGGAAGCGTAATCGCTTATGACTTTGAACTGGCAAGAATTGATTGCCCCCAAAGAGATATCATTGAATTCCTTTCTTTTACACTTGGAAGCGAAGAGATCAAGCAATCAACTTCAGAAATACTTTCAAATTATAGAATTCAATTAGCTAAGCTTGGAAAATTTGAATTCTCTGATGTTGAATGGAAGGAGAGTCTAAGATATTCTTTGGCCAAATACATTTCGACACGTTTAAACCTTTATCTCCTCGGAAATAAAATCACAAGATACTCATTTATAAATTTAGTGGTTGAAAATACAATATCTCTATCAAGGTTTTTAAAGTTATGATTAAAACCGGACTAGAATTATTTATTCCATTAGTTCTAAGTAATACATTGCATATGTTTGTTGTAAAGAAAGATTGGTTTTCTATTCTTAAAATACCAATTCATAGCAGTATTTTTGGAGAAAATAAAACTTATAGAGGTTTTGTTTTTGTAGGTATTATGACTGGGGGGTTACAAGTCATCCTAAATTTTCTATTTTATCAAACATTCTCAAAAGAATCTTTAGTTCTTGGTTTTAGCTTAGGCATAACATATATGCTTTTTGAACTACCTAATTCTTTTTTGAAAAGAATGATGAAAATAGCACCAGGTCATAAATCTAACAAACATAAATTGCTTTTTACTATCTTAGATAAATCGGATTCCACTTTTGGTGTTTGTCTCGTTTTTGTTTATATAAAAGAACTTTCGGTCTGGTATTTTTTATTCTTTTTTATATGCGCGTTTACAGTTCATTTGGCTGTTTCAAAAATTCTATTTAATTTAAAAATAAAGGAAAGTTTGTGAGTTATTTAATCCCTTTTACTGATGGTTCTAGGAACTGCTCTCCTGAAACAATTGGGAGTAAAGCTTACAATTTAATTCACCTTCTTGAATTAGGGATCAAAGTACCACCTGGTTTTGTAATTTCTTCTGAATTCAAAGCTCTAGATTCAAAAAAAGAAATTGAGGACCTAATAAAGGAAAATTTAGAGAAGTTAAAAACACCATTTTTAATGGTTCGAAGTTCTGGTGTTGGGGAAGATGGAGCCGACTTCTCATATGCAGGTCAACTTGATTCATTTCAAGTTAAAAATAATATGACTGATATTGTGACTTCTATTCAAAAATGTCATGAAAGTTTGGGCAATGAGCGTTTGGAAACTTATTCTGATCATAATCATCAGAAAGTTATCAATATGGGAATCATTGTTCAAGAAATGATCGAACCTGAATTTGCTGGAGTCCTATTTACACAGGCCCCAAATTCTCCTTATCAAAAGATGATTGAATACGTCGAAGGGCATTGTGAAAAACTTGTGTCAGGAGAAGTGACGCCAGAGACTCTTTATATTCCAAATGAAAAAAACGTACTACCTGTTTTTGTCCCAAAGCTAGTTGAAATTTCGAATAAAATTTTAAATGTTTATAAAACACATCAAGATATAGAGTGGGCATATAAAAATGAAGAAGTTTTTATTGTTCAAACACGGCCGATTACAACTAAGGCAAATTGGATATCTTGGTCTAGTACAAATGTGAATGAGAATTATCCTGATAAACTATCACCATTACTTTATTCAATAGCAAGAAGAAGTTATTATCACTATTTTAATAACTTGGGCGAAAAATTGGGGATACCGACAATTGCCTCAGACGAAGGAATGTTTTTTAATATTATTGGAGAGTGGGGTGGGAAAATGTACTATAATATGTCTTCAATTCACGGGGTTATCGCTTTGACTCCCTTCCGGTCATTAATTGGTAAATCCTTTGATGATTTTGTTGGTTATCAAAAAGAAATTCAAACTGAGACATCTTTTAGTACAAGATTTTTAAGGTTTAAATTTTCATGTAAAGTCATTTATCATGCTTGGGATCTTAAATATAAAGTCCGCAGGATTGAGAATTTAATAGATTCTTATAAACTTAATAGACATAATAAATCAATCTGCGAAAGCTATCATGAGTTCCTAGGACTCAGGTTTAACGATTGGATTAATGCTTCCTTTGCAGACTTCTTTGCAATGTTATCCCATGGAGGGCTAGGCAAGTTTCTCAATTCATTATCTATCGAAAATGCTAACGGATTACAGAATAATTTGGTTCAATCTATTCCAGGACTTATAAGTAATGAACCTATATTTGAATTATGGGAAATCAAAAAATACGTTTTGAACAATAATTTTCAGTTTGTTTTTGATAATGAGGATAATGAAAAAATATTAAAAAGAATAGAAACTGAAAAAGAATTTTCCTCTTTAAATAAAATGATTTCCACTTACCTTGAGACATGGGGGTTTCGTTGCTCTGGTGAATTAACTTTTCTTACCGATAATTTTTCTGAAGACCCAATTCCTTTTGTTTCGATGCTGAAAAGCTATATAGGTGCTGAATCTCATGACCCTAAAGATCAATTTTATCTAAAACACTTAGAACAAAAGAAAATTCTTAAAGAACTTAAAATCGAGATTAATCATAAATATATCTTTTTTAAAGCCATTCCACTTACTTTTGTTCTTTCATTTTTAGTTAAGTTTACAATGTTTAGTATTTCTTGCAGAGAAAGGGTAAGGCTTAAGCAAGCATGCATGTATTATGAATTCAAAAAATCTTGTATGGAATTAGCTAAACGACTTACTCAGAAGAATATTTTAACTAAAGAGAAAGATATTTTCTTTTTAGAATATGATGAGATATCAAGAATACTAAATGAAGAGTATGTAGATAAGTCTTATATCCAAGAATTGATTAAACTTAGATATGATAAGTTCGAGAAAGGAACTGAGTTTCCAGAAAACTTTTATGGAAATAATCAACAATTCGCAAATATTTATTCAGATCAAGATGAAACTTATAATCCTAAGGACGGTGTCTTCCTCGGGATGCCGGCATGTGGTGGAGTTATTAAGGCCCGGGCAGTTGTTTTGGACTCAGTACACGAAATTCATAAACTCAAAAAAGGTGATATTCTCATTACTAAGCAAACTGATCCAGGTTGGATTTGTGCATTTCCACTTATTTCTGGCCTAGTAGTTGAGCGAGGAGGAATGCTTTCACATGGGGCTATTGTCGCTAGGGAGTTTGGAATTCCTGCCGTTGTTGGAATTAAGGGGATAACAACACAAATTAAAACGAACGATATAATTTCCATTGATGGAAATAAAGGAACGGTTGAATGTCTAACTCAGTAGATCCAACAGTATTATATATTAAGGAACGAATCACTTTTATGCCTTGGGGTATATTGCCATTGATTCTTTTTATTCTAGGTCATGGGCCAGGTTCATATAACTTTATTATTTTGTACAATCTTCTTTGGGGCGTGTTCTTCTTTAGGGTTTTTGATGATTACTTTTGTTTTGATTACGATTTGAGTTTTAAAAAAAGCCCATACCTTTTAAAAGGGAAGCAGTACATTGTTAAGTTAATGTGTGTTTTTGGCTTCTTGTATCTTTCTAGTCAAATTATGATTCATAGTATGACAGATACGATTTTAGTATTTGCTGTTATTTTCTTAAGTTTATTATTTTACATCTTTCTTAAAATGAAAAAGTGGATTGTTCTTGTTTCTCTTTTAAAGTATCCATTGTTACTTTTTATAACTGCAAGTTATTCAGGAGAAACAAATTTTTTATGGATTTCTTTAGGGTGCTTCTTTTTTATAGGGCGAGAATTAGTAGAGGAATTCTATGGTAAACGAAATAAACAATTTGAAGTTATCTTAATATTATTAATCACTAGCACAAAACTTATTTTGAGGTTTATATGAGCATATCAGAACAATTTTCATCCTTTAAAAACCCAACACATTATCAGTTCGAAGAAATTTCGTGCTACCTGTGTGGAAAAGACGAGCCCCGCTTTCTTTTAAAGGGGGAGGAAGACCTTACTGGTAAAGACGGGGAGTTTAGATATGTCACTTGTAATAGCTGTGGTCTATCATATCAAAATCCACGAATTGCTATGAGTCAAATTAAAGACTTCTATGATAGCGAGTACATTGCACACAGAAAGAAAAAAGACTGGGGTCCACTCACGCCACTTTATGAAAGGGCAATGTCAAAACATGATAGAGATAAAGAAAAATTAGTAAGTAAATACGTTACCATAGGAAAAAACTCAAAAGTTCTTGATGTAGGCTGTGCTGTCGGATCTTTTTTACTTCACCTTAAAAGTAAATATGATTGTAAAATTAGTGGAGTTGATTTTAAGGCCGATCTCAAATTTCCTGGATTTGAAAATATCGATTTTCATTGTGGGCTTTTCTATGAACAAGAAAATTTGGTGGAAAATAGCTATGACCTAATCACTATGTGGCACTTTCTGGAACATTGCTATAACCCTATAGCATCTCTTGAAAAAGCAAAAGTCTTACTTAAGGAAAGTGGTAAATTAGTTATTGAAGTTCCGAGGCTTGATTCACTTTCCTATAAAATTTTTAAGGATAAATGGCCTGGAGTACAAGCTCCTCAACATACAGTAATGTTTGATAAAGAAAATTTTATAAAGATGGCGAAGAAAGCCGGTTTTAAAGTCACGGAGTATCTACCATATGGTGCATTTCCCCCGTATTTTTACCTTTTCGCTGGTACATATTTTAGAATTTTTGGAAAAGGAATGGATCTAGATAAAATTGTTGCGCCTTATTTCATAGGGCAAATGCTTATGAAACCTATTTTATTATTTGAAAATAAATTAAACCTCGCAATGCAGACTATTGTATGTGAAAAAATAAAATGAATCTAATATCAATATATCGAAAAATTGTTGCGTTTACTGGAATGACGGTTATGGGAATCATCATGAGTTGTATTCGTTATCTTAGCTTTGGTAAGGGAATTGAATTTAATCGTGTAGTTTTTGCCCCTATGTTCTGCCGATTTCTTCTATTTATTGTAGGCGTTCGGGTAGATAAAAATATAAAGGTTTCAACTGAGAGCGTTCTTTATTTTTTTAACCATAATTCGTTCCTAGATATATTTATTGTACCACTCTTAGGTCTTCAAAATACTCGATTTATTATAACCGAAGACACGGCAAAGATTCTTCCTCTTCACTTATGTAATCTTGGTATTAATGTGCTTTATATTCCTACAAAAGGTGACCCTCAAAGACGCCTTGAGTTTTTTAAAAAGGTAACGAGTGATCTTAAAGAAGGCAAATACAGTGTTATCTGCTCTCCTGAAGGACAACATAGATTTAAGCACTGGATAGCTCCTTTTAATAAAGGCGTTTTTCATATGGCGACTGAGTCAGGGCGCCCAATTCAGAACCTCTTTTTTAATATTCCTAAAGATGCAAATCCACTTGAAAGTATAAATATGAAGTCTTGTAGAGTTCTTGTGGAGTCGAAAGATCTTATCTTTACGAATGATTGGAAAGTAGATAATTTAAATGAAAATATAGAGAGTACCCGAAGTCTTTTTTTGAGTTATTATGAACAATGTCATGGAGGTCTTGATGAATCAGTCGTCTAATCAAGTGAAAACTAAAGGAATGCAAAAAAGCGATACACTTGCTATTTTCTATCTTGTTTTACCATTTACCTTTTTTGGGATAATGCTCACAAGCTTAGATGATAATGTTTTTATATATTCTATCGGGCAATTATTTGGAGCGATATTCTTTGCACAATCATTTATTTTATTACATGAACTTGGACATAGGTCTTTTTTTAAATCCAATAAAATGAACACTGCTTTTGGGTATTTCTTTTCTATTCTTGTTTTCATTCCTTATTATAATTGGCTTGAAGTTCACGAACTCCATCATAAATGGACTGGTTGGAGAGACAAAGACCCCACCACAGAAAAAACATTTTCTGATCGCTTTACACCTTTTCAAGAAAACCTTATTAACTTTTCCTGGAAATTCTATATCCCGCTTTTTACCATAGGGTATAGGTTCGGAATTTATTGGAAAACTGAAAAACTAAAAAGACACCTGTCTAAAAAAAGCTATACAAAATGCTTAGTGGAGATGTTTTGTTATGGGATCTTTTACTTTTTACTAATACTTCTATTTCCAGGTTTTTGTTTATCAATATTACCTGCACTTTATTTAAGTTTTATCATTACCGATATTTTATCTCTGAGTCAGCATTCGCATATTGAAATGCCAATTTCAAATGGAGAGGAAGTAGTGCCTCTCAAATATAAGGATCAATCCAAGTATTCCCGCTCTCTGGTTTTTTCACCTATTATAAGTGAATACTTTTTGTTTAACTTTAACTTCCATGAGCATCACCATGCATACCCAGGACTTCCGTGTTACCACTTGAGTAAGGTGCAAAATCAACTGATAAACACTTATTCATTTCTACCGTGGCTTAAAAAAGTGAAATCTATGAAGGGAGTCGATTTTATTTTTAAAACAGACCCTAATCGACATGGATTTTAGTCTATATACAATGACATATGTTTAAAAAGTCGGTATATCTAACCTTAATACTAAATTTTAGGAGACTCTATGACTGTTCGTGTTAGATTTGCACCATCGCCAACTGGTAATTTACATATTGGTGGAGCAAGAACCGCCCTTTATAATTATATTTTTGCTAAAGCTATGGGTGGAAAATATATCCTTAGAATAGAAGATACTGATAAAGAGAGAAGTACAAAAGAATTTGAAGAGTCTCAAATTTCAGATATGGCCTGGTTAGGTTTACAACATGACGAAGGACCAGGAGTTGGTGGCGAATTTGCTCCTTATCACCAATCAGAAAGAATGGAGACATACCAAAAGTATGCTGATGACTTGCTAGTACAAGGCAAAGCCTTTTATGATTTTTGTTCAGATGAAGAATTAGAGTTAATGGCCACAAAAAATAAAGAAGAGGGAACACCTCCATACACTGGAAAGTGGAAAGATAGTTCACACTGGGAAGAAGCGAAAGCTAAAGTTGCTGGCGGAGAGAAAGCTCCAATGCGATTTTTAGTTCCTGATGAAGATGTTTCATTTACCGATTATGTAAGAGGAGAAGTTAAATTTCCAAAAGGTATGGTTGGTGATTTCGTAATTATGAGATCAAATGGGATGCCTACATATAATTTTTGTAATGTTATCGATGATCATCTTCATAAGATCTCACACGTTATTCGTGGGGAAGATCATGTTAATAATACCCTTAGACAAGTGATGGTTTATAATGCAATCGGAGCTTCTCCTCCTGAATTTGCACACGTTTCTTTATTAATTGGAGAAGACAGACAAAAGCTTTCAAAAAGACATGGAGCTACATCTGTAAAACAATACAGAGAACAAGGCTATTTACCTGAAGCCCTTGCAAACTACTTATGTTTATTGGGTTGGTCACACCCTGAAGAGAAAGATGTTTTTACTATAAGTGAGATTTCCAAAAAGGATATTTTTACATTAACTCGATTCTCTAAGTCACACGCAGTTTATGATATTGAAAAATTAAAATACATTAATGGCCAGCATATTAAAGCTATGGATATTGAAACTCTTCATGCGAGAGCAAATGCATTTTTTGATGAGAAGTCTTTTTACCACTTACAAGATAAAGAGTGGCAAAAGACATTTCTTTCACTTTACCAAGAAAAGGTTCAATTATTTCCAGAACTAAATGACGGAATCAAAGAAATCCTTACTGAAGAAGTTGAGAAGACGGATGACCTAAAAGACATACTTTCTTGGGAAACAACTCCTGCTATCAAAAGTCATATTAGTACAGAACTTGAAAAAGTTGACACTGAATTTGTTAATGCTGAAACCTTCACTGAATGGATGAATCACTGTAAGAAAGAATTAAAGATTAAAGGGAAGCCATTATTTATGGGGCTTAGAGGTGTTCTTACAGGGCAGAATCACGGACCAGATCTGAAGGTACTAATTCCTTTAACTCCAGTTAGTATAATCAAGAAAAGAATAGAAAACTTATAAGGTAAATAAAATGGAAAACAGAACTCCAACTAATAAAAAAGAACATAGAAATTTTATCGAAAATATCGTTGCCGAGGACTTAGAGAAAGGAACTCACGACGGTTGGGTTATTACTCGCTTTCCACCTGAGCCAAATGGATACCTTCATATAGGGCATGCTAAAGCTATTTGTTTAAATAGTGGACTTGCTTGGAATAACGAACCTAAGTCAAAGTTTCACCTACGCTTTGATGATACAAATCCTGAGAAAGAAGAGACTGAATATGTTGATTCGATCAAAGAAGACGTAAAATGGCTTGGAGCGGACTGGAAAGACAATATGTTTTTCTCATCTGACTACTTCGATAAGCTTTATGGTTTCGCAGTTGAATTAATAAATAAAGGCCTTGCCTACGTAGATGATCAATCCGCTGATGAAATTTTTAAAGGACGGGGAAACTTCGAAACTCCTGGAACTAATTCTCCTAATAGAGATAGAACAGTAGAAGAAAACTTGAAACTGTTTACTGAGATGAAAGAAGGTAAATATAAGGATGGAGAAAAAGTTCTTCGTGCAAAAGTGGATATGGCCTCTAACTTTATGTGTATGAGAGATCCTATTATGTACAGGATCAGACATATTGAGCATCATAGAACTGGTACCACATGGTGCATTTATCCAATGTACGATTATACTCACGGATTAAGTGATGCAATTGAGGGAATCACCCATTCTCTTTGTACTTTAGAATTTCAAGATAATAGAAGAATATATGACTGGTTTATTGATAACGTAACTATTCCATCTAGACCTCATCAGTATGAATCAGCAAGACTAAATCTAGACTATACGGTTTTGAGTAAGAGAAAATTACTACAGCTTGTTGAAGAGAAGATTGTTGATGGGTGGGATGACCCAAGAATGCCTACCATTTCCGGTGTGAGAAGACGTGGCTATCCAGCACATGCAATTAGAAGTTTCATGGAGCAAATTGGTGTTGGAAAAAAAGATGGCGTAATTGAACTCTCAATTTTAGAAGCGAATGTAAGAGACCAACTAAATAGTACGACGAAGAGGTGCCTAGGTGTCTTAGAACCCATAAAAGTTACTATTACAAACTGGGAAGGCGAACAACAAATTATTGATGCTCCTTTTCATCCTAAAGACGAGGCTTTTGGAAAAAGAACACTCTCATTTGGAAGTGAACTTTATGTAGATGCTTCAGATTTTATGGAAGACCCACCAAGCCCAAAGAAATGGTATCGTTTAGGCCCAGGTAGATCTGTCAGGCTTCGTTATGGTTATGTTATAACTTGTGACGAATTTATTAAGGAAGGGGATAAAGTCGTTGAACTTAAATGTACTTATCATAAAGATTCATTTGGTGGCGTTCAGCCTGAAGCGCTAGAAAAGAAAGTTAAGGGAATTATCCACTGGGTAAATGCAAAAGATGCTAAAGATGTTGAAGTTAGATTATATGACAGACTCTTTAAGCATGAGAATCCTAGTTCTGTAGATAACTTTCTTGAAGAAATTAACCCTGATTCTCTCTCAATTATTACTGCGAAGGTTGAGCCATTCTTAGCTAATGCTAAATCCGGTGAGCAATTTCAATTCGAAAGAATGGGATACTTTACTGTTGATAATAAACTTTCTTCAGATGGAAAACCTGTGTTTAATAGGACTGTAACACTTAGAGATTCGTGGGCCCAGAAGAAATAACGCTTTACTTAACAAGACATAAATCCTATTACGTATAAAAATATTTTATACAGGGAGAACTCATGTCTTTTAGATTGCCACTATTATTAATTCTACTAATTACATCAAATTTACAAGCTAAGGTTAGTAATGAATCTGAGTTATCATTAATTCAATCTGGAGGGAATTCAGTTGCTGAGACAAACAACTTAAAAACTGAAACGAAACTGGTTAAAGAAAAAAGAACTTACTCAATTGGAGGTCATTACACTTTAAGCTCTAGTGAAGTGATAGACGAAAATGGGGATAAGGAAACAGTTGAGTCTGCTAGAAATTGGGATGTAAATACAAAATATGAGCAAGAACTTACAAAAAAATTCAGTGGTGTACTAGGATTCAAAGTTGAAGGCGATGAATTTTCTGGGTTAAGTCAAAGAGAAAATACTGACCTCGGTGTTAAGTACTTTATCCATAAAGATGACAAGATAAACTCCTATGTGCAATTAGGTCTTAGATATTCTACTGAGCGAACAACAACTCGAAATGAGGATGATGAAGATCATTTTAAATATACGAAAGGTAATGTCTTTTACGAAATCACTCATAAAGTGTCAGAATCTCTTTCGTATAAATTTTGGTTTGAATATCTTCCAAACCTAACAAAGAGTGAAGATTATCAAATTACTTACGAACCATCTCTTATTTTTGTCTTATCCAATATCTTCTCATTGAAAACGGGATACAAAGGAATCTATGATAACCAACCAAATATTGAAGGTAATGAGTATACTGACTTTACTTTTACAACATCTATCTTAGCTAAGTTTTAGGAGCAAAAAATGGAATTTAATCAAATTTTAATTACTCAAATCGTTACGAGTGCACTACTTGGTATATGTGTTTTAATTATAGGCTTACTTGTTAATAAAATTATTGTTAAGTCAGTTGGAAAAGTATTATCTAAGAAAGGTTTAGAGAAGTCTTTAAGTGGTTTTCTAACATCATTATTAAGCTGGATATTAAAAATTGTTGTTGTGCTTATGGCAGCAAGTACTGCTGGAATTGAGACTACGTCGTTCTTAGCATTATTAGGATCTGCTGGTCTCGCTGTTGGTCTTGCATTACAAGGAAGTCTCTCTAATTTCGCTGGTGGGGTTTTGATTTTAATCCTTAAGCCATTTAAGGTTGGAGATGTTATAACTGCTCAGGGATTTACTGGTTCTGTTGAAGAAATAACTACGTTTAATACTGTTTTAAAGACTCCAGATAATAAGGTGATTAGCCTTCCCAATGGAAGCTTAGCGAACTCACCAATTGTTAATATAAATAAAGAATCAACAAGAAGAGTTGATTTCGTTTTCGGTGTTGATTATGGCGATAATATTGATGACGTGAAAGCTACGCTAAATGAACTTGTCAAAGCTGAAAGCAGAGTACTTGTTGATCCTGCTCCTGTTGTTGTTTTATCTGAACTAGGTGATTCTTCAGTAAACTTTACTGTTAGAACTTGGGTTAAAACAGAAGACTATTGGGGAGTTTACTTCGATATGATGGAGACTGTTAAGAAGGCGTTTGATGGAAAAGGAATTTCTTTCCCATTCCCACAGACAGACCTACACCTTTACAAAAAGAACTAAGAAAGTAACTTAAATTATCAAACAACCTAGGGCAGGGGGATGATAACCCTGCCTTTTTTTCTAATAATTAACTTTTAATTCAACTATTTAGATGAGTATTAAGCTTAGCTAGGCAGATAATTACTTCTTAAAATAACAAATGAGAGAGTTTGTTAGAATATGTAGATGAACTATCTATACACAACTATTCTACTTTTATTCATATTACCACAGGCCCAGGCAATGGAGCTTAAAATTGAACCAGTTTATGGGGTCGAAAGAACTCTTAGATTGTTCCCAGAGCCAGCAAAGTATAGAACAGAAGTCTTTTATGGGGTTAGGGGACTTTACGGAACTCCTGGTTTTTCTTTAGAGCTTGAATTAAATGAATCTAAATCTAATGAGCAATTTCCAGATGAAGATTTAAAAGTTGATTACCTTTCAAGAAAAGCTCTTCTTGGGTTTAGATCTTATTTGGCGAAAACTTCTATGCTTGGTTTTTTTGTTCGATTTGGAGCAAGGGCCGAAAAAAAGAGTAGAGAGATTGAGGAGGCGGGTGTTAAAAGAACAGAGGATACCCCTCTAAGTTTTGATCCTTATGCAGGTGTTGGAATCACGATTGTTGCAAGTACATTTTTCGCATTAAATGCTGGTGCGACAATGGTTTATAATAAAAATGCTGAGGATGAATCAGAGAAGTATGACACACGATATTCTTTTAGTTTCAGTGTTAAAGCAGGAAGTAAGTAATAAATTGCCCAAAAAAAACCTCTTCCAAAGAAGAGGCCTTTTATAAAATAAATTAAAATTTAATTATTCTGGTTTGAACCAACATAGTGGTCTAACACCAACAGAGTCGCCTGAAGCTCTATAACAAACTCCAACAGCTTCATCTTCTTGATCCACATCAACTGTATCATTAATATTACAGATCGCACCTGCGAAGTATGTATCTAATCTACATTGAGTGTCTGGGTGATTATGATTTGTTTTGCTAACAACCTCTGCATCAGGAGTAGTAAACTCTGGAGCAGTTGTTTGGCTTCTTAAGTCTTGGAATAATTTCGCAGTACTTAATCCGGCCATAGCGCCTCTTTCACAAATTAGCTGTTCAGCCATATCTGAGAAAGTTTCAGAACATTTAGTAGTTACTTCAGCTGGAACATTTAAAGATTTAACGATTTCAGCATTGTTTTCACCTCTAAATGATTTTCTTAAACATTTAAGAGTTGCGAAGTAATCAGCTTGACCTTCATTTGTTGCCCAAGCAGATCCAAACCATCCACCTTTCTTAGGCGCTCCACCAATATGGTGACCTAATTCGTGACATACAACTAGTGCAAAACCATCTTCTGTGATTGCAGCGTGTCTAGCAAGACCACCAAACATTGCAACATTCCAAGTGCTTCCTGATCTAGATGCGTAAGCATTAACTGTTCCATCGTCCCAGTTTCTTGCAATTTTTAATGTCGCATTATTAGCAGTAATAATTGGTTCGTAAACCTTAACTACTTTATCGATAACAGCATTAAATCTTTCTTCAGTCATTGTGTTTGCAGATTTATTAGTAGTAGAAATCCACATGTTGTTTTCTGGAAGTAATCCTTCCGAACCGTCAATTGTACAAGCAAATCCGGTAACAGTAGCAATCATTGCACCTGTTGAAATTAGTTTTTTGAGCATACATCCTCCATGATAGGTTTTGTGCCTTATTTATTGATTAAACATCTTCTTTTAATGTTAGGAACATATTAAGGTTTCAATAATTTTTCCTAATTTGATGGAAACTGTCTAGGAATTATAGCCCTTGTAAGTTAATGTTTGTTTTCAACGACCTGGAGCTGATTTTTTATGTTTAAACTCATATTTTTTGTACCAAAAGACAATATAGAGCAAGTTAAAAACGCTATTTTTGAGGTTGGAGCAGGGCGCATTGGGAATTATGCGCAGTGCTCATGGCAAACTGAAGGAATAGGGCAGTTCAGGCCATTGGATGGGGCAAAGCCGAGTATTGGAAATAAGGGGAATCTCGAAGTAGTTCCAGAGATTAGGGTGGAAATACTGTGTTTGGAATCCAATATTCAAGCAGCAATAGAAGCCATGAAGCAGGCTCACCCGTACGAAGAGCCTGCTTTTGAGGTGATAAGCCTTCAAAATCATAGATTTAATTAAGTCTGACTAAAGAACTTAGATAAAATGCCGAAAAGATAGAAAATGAACTGGAGGAAGTTTGTGAAGAACCTTTTGGTAGTTTTCAGTATTTTATCTATTTGCAATATGGCTTTTGCACAAGATCACTTACTAGAAAGAAATTTTAAGAAAAAGACATATGACTTTCCCCTGCGAGAGGTTTCAATCATTGTTACAGACGACGGTTATTACCCTAATAAAATAGTGGCATTTCAAGGTGAGAGGATTCATTTTTTCATAACTTCAGCTTCAGCTAAGAACCAGTGTTTTATTTTACAAAAGCATGAAGTCTTTGTTTCTGCCGAGAAAGGGACAATCAATGAAGCAGAGATAATTGCTGATCAGGCGGGGCGATTTAAGTTTTACTGTCCGTCATCAAAGTTTACTGGTCACTTAACTGTTTTTGAGAAATTTGCAGCAGAGGAAGAAATAAATAGAAGTATAGCTAGTGAAAAACCAAAGTATTGGTTACCTAGAGATTACGATTAAGGATAAATATTTAAATGAGTGATTTTTTAAAAGACCTTCTTGATTCACAATTATCTCCGATTAAGGATCTTCTTGATGATCCAACTGTATCGGAAGTAATGATAAACGGACACGAGACTGTGTTCATTGAAAAAGATGGTGTTGTAATAAAGGCTCCAAATCGTTTTTCAGATGAACACACTCTTAAAGCCGCCATGATTGCAATTGCAAGGAGTGTAAATCGAAATCTTGATGACGATAATCCAAGACTAGATGCAAGACTTCCTGATGGCTCAAGAGTGGCCGTGGTTCTTGATGGGCTTGCAAAATGTGGGACGATTTGTGCTATCAGAAAATTCAAGCAAGAAAAATTAAAACTTACAGATTTAGTTAAATTCGGATCAATGTCTCCAGATGCAGCAAGGTTCCTAAGTCGTACTATGTATATAGGTGTTAACACCTTAGTAAGTGGTGGGACCGGATCAGGTAAGACAACTATGTTAAATATTCTGGGTTCTAATATGCCAGATACTCAAAGACTTTTAGTTATAGAAGATTCAGCTGAACTTCAAATTCATGCTAATCACGTTGTTTATTTAGAAGCACAAAAAGCTGATCCTCAGGAAGGTAAAATTGCAGTTTCAATTAGAGATCTAATGGAGTCGGCCCTAAGACTTAGACCTGATAGAATTATTGTCGGAGAAGTTAGAGGTCCTGAAGCACTAGATTTGTTAAATGCAATGGGGACTGGACATGACGGTTCAATGGGAACAGTCCACGCCAATAGTCCAAATGATGCATGTACGAGAATGGAAACCCTTTGTATGATGGGGGAGACAAAAATTCCCGCAGATGCTGTTAGGAAAATGGTTGGTTCAGCAATAGATTTAATTGTTCAATGTAACCGTTATCATGATGGTGGACGTAGAACTTCACATATATCAGAAGTTCTAGGTGTAGATCAATTTGGTAGGTATATAACAAGAGATATTTTCCGTTGGGTACAAACAGGGAAAGATCCTGAAACTAAAAAAATGATTGGTGAAATGGTTCCTTGTGGCTATGTTCCAACTTTTTATGATCGATTTGTTTCAAATAATCTAGATATAAAAAAATCAATGTTTAAGCCACCTGAATGGGCAGTCCCACAACTTCTTGCTGAACGTAAGAAAGCCGCATAATCCCAAAAGACAAAAGGTGCCAGGATATTTTTGGTACTTACACTGCGTCAATTAATTTCATTTCCATTTTTAGAATAATAAATGATGATACTTATTATGATGAATAATAAGAAATCTAAAATACTTGTTTTAGGTGCCGCGGGTCTCGTTGGTACGTCACTAGTTAAAAAATTAAGAGAACAAGGTTATGAAAATATTATTTCATTAGATAAAGAAGAATTGGATCTAATTCAGCAAAGTGAAGTTGAAATTTATTTTTGTCATACTCGGCCTGATATTGTTTTTTTTGCTGCAGCTGTAGTTGGGGGAATTCAAGAGAATATAGCTTCTCCTGTAGATTTTATTCTTGGGAATTTAACCATTCAGACGAATGTTTTTAATGCTGTTGCGAAATACCCTCCAAAACAATTTATTAACTTTGGGTCCAACTGTATTTATCCATCATCAATTGATACAGCGATTAGTGAGAGGCAGCTTCTAACTGGACTTGTTGAAGAAACAAACGGGCCATACGCCATTGCAAAAATTGCAGGAATAAAAACTCTGGAAGCATTTAGAATGCAATTTAATTATAATTTTTATACTGTCATTCCAGCAAATCTTTATGGACCGAATGATTTGTTTGATTCAGACAAATCACATGTTATTTCAGGTATCATTTCTAGAATGACCAAGGCCATGGAAAATAATGAGCCAGAGTTTAATGTTTGGGGAAGTGGAAATGTTTTACGAGAATTTTTATATGTTGAAGATCTCGCGTGCGCATGTATTAAACTCATGGAGAGTGAAAGTGTTCATCCTTCTTTGATAAATATTGGTTCAGGTGTAGAAGTCTCAATAAAAGAACTGGTAAGGAAGATAAAAGAAAGACTCGGCTATGAGGGCGAAATTCTTTTTGATAAAACAAAACCAGATGGGATTAAAAGAAAGTTTCTAGATAGTTCTTATATTAATGGCCTTGGCTGGAATCCAAAAATTAAAATGAATGAAGGGCTTAAAAAAACAATTACATGGTATCAGAATTCATAAGGTGCCAGGACCTTTGTGGTGCTTACGGAGCGTTAAACTCTTCCACCTTATGCCTCGATCTTGTTTTTAAATTGAGGACTTCACTCTTTCTTAACCCATTTCGAATAGCTAATATTTCAGAATCATTAATCTTTTGATTTAGCCAATGAAGTGCATATTCATCCTTAAAACCAAAAGTATCATACAATTGAATCGGAATAACCTTGTTATGAATTAAATAATGTAATGTACTGTAAGGGTAGTCTTGACATCTTTTTACAATATTTGCTCTTACTGGATTTTGATAAACATACCGATAGCAGTTATAGAGATAAGTTTGAGAACGGATAAGACTCCACTTATATCTCCCTCCAAATACTGAGTTTATTCGCTTTGTTCGAGTTCTGATTAGAAGGCTTAATCTTTTGTTTAATTCGTACATAAATTTATCTAGATTGGAATGAGGAGTCTTAACTATTAAATGATAGTGGTTTTGCATCAAGACAAAGGAAATGACTTCAACTGGATAAATTTCATTAGCATGTTTTATTGCATGCATACTCATTTTCCAAACCTCTGATAAAGGGATTTCGAACCACTCCTTATTATTAGTTCGAGTTGTTATGTGATAAGGAAATAAGTGGGTTCTGATTAGTAGGGGACGTGTCATAATTATGAATTAGCACCAATTACTAATTGATAAGGATTTATCGTTCATTAAATATTTAATTTTTCACTAATGGAATTGAATAACGCGGTGTAGGCACCAATAATATTTAAAGCACCTTTACACAATTCAGTAGCACCTTTAGAATAATTTCAAAACAGGAGATTCATATGTCAAAAATTAGTAAAATTATTGCAAGACAAGTATTAGATTCAAGAGGAAACCCTACAGTTGAAGTTGAGCTACTTACAGAAAGTGGTGCAATTGGTATGGCATCTGTACCATCTGGCGCAAGTACTGGTTCGCGGGAAGCTCTAGAGTTAAGAGATGGTGATAAATCTTACTTTTTAGGTAAGTCAGTTAAAAAAGCAATTTCAAATATTGATGAAAAAATAACTCCACAAGTTCAAGGAATGGAAGTTTCTGATCTTAGGGCCATAGATAATAAAATGTTGGAAATTGACGGAACTGATTTTAAAAATAATTTAGGTGCAAATGCAATGCTTGCAGTTTCAATGGCAGCTTGTAGGGCCGGTGCAGTTGAAGCAAAACTTCCACTTTATGAATACTTAAATAAGAATTTAAACTGTCCAAACGCTTGTGGTTACATGAGACACCCAGCCCCACTTATGAATATTATAAATGGTGGAGAACACGCATCTAATAATTTAGATATTCAAGAATTTATGATTGTACCTCATATGAATAAACCTTTCTCAGAAAATCTTAGAGCAGGGGTTGAAATATTTCATCACTTAAAGAAAGTATTAGAAGAAAAAGGTCACTCGACAAATGTTGGAGATGAAGGTGGCTTTGCTCCAAACCTTGAATCTCAAGCACAAGCTTTTGTTTGTATCGAAGAGGCAGTTAAGAGAGCTGGATATAAATTTGGTGAAGAAATTTCAATTGCCCTAGATTGTGCAGCTTCAGAATTTTATAATAAAGAAAAACAAGTTTATACAATGGACGGGAAAGAATACACAACTAAAGAGATGATTGATTATTATCAAAGCTTAGTTGATACACTTCCTATTTATTCAATTGAAGATGGGCTTGACGAAAGTGATCATGCAGGTTGGACAGAGATGACAAAAGTACTTGGTGATAAATGTGTCCTAATCGGTGATGATCTTTTTGTTACTAATGCAAAAATTTTTGGTGAAGGAATTAAAAATGGTGAGGCGAATGCAATCCTAGTAAAGATCAATCAGATTGGAACAATAACTGAGACATTCGATACATTAAAATTAGCATATGATTCAAACTATAAAACTGTTATCTCTCACCGATCAGGAGAAACCGCCGATCACTTTATCGCTGACTTAGCGATTGCTAGTGGCTCAGGTCATATCAAGACAGGTTCTGCAAGTCGATCTGACAGAGTTGAGAAGTATAATCAACTTTTAAGAATTGAAGAAAGAATGGGAAATTCTGCTAAATTTGATCCAATAAAGTAGTAAATAATTCATATACAGAAGGGTCAAATTGGCCCTTCATCCTTTTTTTCTTGCTAAAAGTCCCTGTTGAATTTTACAATATAGTAGTGAACTAATGATAGCTCATAAAACCTCGTTTTAATCCATGATGGAAGAGAGGTAGTAAATGGCCAAGATATTCGTTGCTTTTA
>JBLIAG010000045.1:0-27708 GCA_047634375.1 Bacteriovoracaceae bacterium | reverse complement strand
AGATATTCGTTGCTTTTAATTTCTCAAGTGATGGCCTTTTATCTAGAAAGATAACAGGCTTTCGTAAACGCTTTGACCCCAAGTTTAATCATTACAATTTTGCTCACATGGCCGCCCTTGCCCCCTTCGAAGTCGAAGAGAGGTTAGTTGGTGAACTAACAGAAACCTTGAAAGAAGAAATGGAAACATTTTTTTATGGAAAAGATGAAAGACCCAAAATTGGTTTTACTGGTCTTGGAGTTTATGAACATAAAAGAAAAAATATTCTTTATTTAAATCCACTCTTGGATAGTGATTTAGGTTATTGCTCCGAAGTTATACTTGATGTTTGTAAATCTTTTATTCCTAAATCAATCAAATATAAAGAAAACAAAAAACAGTTTCTTCCTTTGGGAGTTTTTCATAATCCTAATGATCTTCATACTGTTTTAGAACATGCTAAAGAGGAATTTACTAATTACAGTGAACTTCCAATTGAAAGTATAAGTATTTATGAAAATCGTATGGGGATTTGGGTTGAAAAGGAAACTCTTGTCAATTTTGAGGAAAATCCTGGTCACTTTTTACAATTGAACGAACCCTCCATATAATAATATTATGAGAGTAATTTTAATTGTAATGATTCTTCTACTGAATCATGAAAACTTATATGCCCAAATTTCCTATATCCCTTTTGCAACAACGTTGAAAGAGGGTGGCAGTGAAATATCAACAGCTGTCACTTATTTTCAAACGACTGCAGTAGTAGATGAAGCGAGCCAATCGACTGCTTTGCCTGATGGCTCAAGCAATCAAGTCATCGATTTCGATTTTATTGGAAAGTATGGTTTTACAAATCAATTCGAAGGGCTTGTTGGACTTCGAGGTCGAATAATTCAATCTCAATTTTCTTTTGATGCAGGATTAGGTTTCGAAGACTATACACTTACGAGATCGGGTGCTGAATCTGCAGTTATTGGAGCAGAATACTCATTTAAAGAAGTAGAAGGTGCAAAGTATTCATTGCAAGGATATTATAGGCAAGCACTACACTCAAGTTACGTGTACACAAACGGCGAGCCTGAAGTTTTAGTTTTAGGGGATGACAGTAGAGAGTATGGAATTGGTGTGAACTTTTACTATAGAACGAAATCAGCAAACATCCTTGATGCGCAAATACTGTATCGTTCTCCTGGGGAGAGTTTAAGTCATGAGGTTTTTACCAAAGTCCAAGTGGGACTTGTATGGAGTCATGTCTCTTTGTATGCTGGGATAGAAAATGTTTCTTCTCTTGATGGAGATCCTTATACAAATGATCCAGAAAATAAACCATTTTTACTTCAAGGTGCCTCTGGCCAATACAATAGTATAAATAGGCAGTGGAGCGCTCCTTATGCAGGAATGAAGGTAGCGCTTGGTGACAAGTGGAGAATGGGCGTGGAGTACACTCAGGTCACAACAGGAAGAAGTACAGATTTAGGGCAAAGAGTTTTAGTTAATCTTATAAGAAGAGTTGAGTCCGCCGATAATAGCTATGCAAGACGTGATCAAAAATTTAAACAATACAGAATTGAAGGAATCGTTACTAAGATGGCAACTTCTAGAAAAGTAGCTGTTGTTGATAAAGGTATTGAGAAAGGTCTTAAAAACGGAATGAAGGTCGATTTCTATCATTTTGATTTTGTCGGAGGTAATGAGCTGATTGCAACAGGAGTTGTTATTAGAGCAAGAGCATCTAAATCTCTAGTTCGCATTACGAAAAGACTTTCTAAAAAGAGAGTTGATGAGGGAACTGTTATTAGGGCCGATGAACTCATGGGAATTGAATAGACCGACAGAAATACTTGGCTTCTCTTTGCCACCAAATACCCAATTTCACAGGAAAAAAAATCATTTGTTTGTGAATTTCTCAAAATTGCTTACAATTTTAATTATATAGATAAGATAAGGATCCTAATATGTTTAAGTTTTCAATTTTGGCAATCGTGTTTTTACTTAGTTCACAAGTTCATGCGAAAAGATTTGCTAATGGTTATACAGAGTTTGAATTACCACCAGGTTGGCAATGTGTAATTGAAGGAAGTGAGTGGGTCTGTCAGAGTGAGGACAAAGATAGAAAAAAAGAAGCTATTATTATACTGGCCGCTAAAAAAAGAGGCACGCAAGATAATCTAGCTAATTACCAAAAATACCTTAATCAAAGTAAGAACTATCAATTACCTGGTGCAAAGATGCAAAGGTCAGAACCAAAGACGGTCAAAGTTCAGAATATAAATGGACAGTCATGGGTTGATGCCCTTCATTTAGCATCTGAGGTTCCAGGATTCTACACTAGATATCTTGCAACAGTAAAAGCAGACATTGGTGTTGCCATAACTTTCTCTGTAACAAAAAGCATGTACAACGCTTACAAAGGAATCTTTGATAACGTCATCGCATCAATGAGAATTTTCAGACAAACCAATATTAATGCTGACATGCTTGGTAAAAAGAAAAATACGAATGAAGACTTTAACGATACTACATTTGCTCCTCAAGACGATTTAGGTGGTATTGGTGTTGCAAAAACAAAAACGAGACAAGGCGGAGACGATGGTTCTTCAGATTTAATTATCTTTGGCCTTATTGCTGCAGCAGCGGCCTTTGCCCTAATGAAACTTAAAAAGGGTGGCGGTAAAAAGAAGAAAAAGAAAAAGAGTAAAAAGGCGTAATTTGCCAAAAATAATTGTCATATAAAACAAGGCCGGCCTTATAAAATCAGTTGATTGCATAAGCCGGCCTTTGTTATTTATGTAAACGAATAGAATAGAGTTACAAAGTATTTTAAGGATAAATTATGAACAGTATTTTCAAGAGTCTTTCCCTTGCTTTAATAAACGCCATGATGATCATGACTTTTATTCTCTCGCCAATTCCCTTCAGCGGAAATAGCAATATTGCTTATGCTGCAGATGAGACGTCACAAGCAAGTGATGGAGATGTGGATGATCTTGTTAGTGCGGAAGAGGGCTGTGACGAAGGCTCAACAGATGATAAAGGAAATAAGAGATATAAAGCAGGGTGTGAGTTTAATGAGGATCTTGCGAAATCTAGTTTAAAGACTCACTATCCAGAGGGGATAAAGGGGATTATTGAACAATTCGCAGGAGCTGTTTTTGCACTTATTGGTATAAGTTTAATCTCTAATCCTATTCCATCTGCAGTTGTAGAGTGTCCTCAACAAATTGGGGCAAAGGTAACATTTCCAATTATTCAAGGTTCAGCTTTGGCCTATTTGATTGGTGAAATTTCCGCTAATTTAAAATTTAAAGAAGCATCAAAGATAGCTGTAGAGAAAACATTCGCTGCTAAAAAGGATGAGTCGTATGATCGAAAAGCAAAGACGAAAGAAGAGAGAGAGAAATCGAGGGAAGAATCAAAAAAGAATATTGATTCTAATAATAAACAAATAGCAGCATATGATAACTTGGCAGAAATTTATAGTAAGCAGGTTGAAGGCTTGGAAAAAAAAGTTCAATTTTCAACCGCTGCTGAAATAGGAATAATCACAGCTGAGGTTTTTGAAATAACGGATTATGTATCCATCGAGGCTGAGGGAACTGCATTAGTTGAAGCTGCATCAGCGAATTCAATTGCTGCAATTGCAGAGCTTAATGCGATGGCAGCTCCTTTAGCTGTTCAGGAGGCTGCTGCTTGTGCAACAAGCTGGGCTGGCGCCGCTACAGTTTGTGCTTCTTGTGGCAAAGCTATTTTAGATCTGGCAAAATATACAGGAATATTAGGTCTGTGGGATTCATCGAAGTTAGCTGAAGCCGAAGTATTAAAGGCAAAAAAATTAGCTGAAACACAAGTACAATCTACTAGTGTAACCGGCTCTATGGCAGCTGTTGGTGTCTGTGCTTTTTCGGGAGGTTGTATTCCAGTTGAAGGTGTTGCTGAAGCTGAGATGGCTGCTGATATTACAATTGGTACAACAATTGACGGAATGTCTCTTACTGCCAAAACCAACAGGACTCCCTTTATCACTGAACTTGAAATATCTTCTGCTGGTTGTATTGGAGCGGGAACTGCTGTCATGCCACTTGTCGTTGCCAATGAAGCGTTTAGAGCAATTCCAATTGTTTGTTCCGGTGTTCAAACTGAAAAAGGAGCCGATTGGGATACTCCTTTACCCCTTTATTCTTATAAATCACAAAAAATGGATGAAAATACACTCTTGAAAGCTGTAACAGATTTCAACTCAATTAAAACAGATCCGAAATTAAAATATGTAAAAGTGTTGTTGCATAATATGTTTCAACGAATTGCTATGCTTAAAATAGAGCAAAAAGAATTTAAAAACCCTTCAAAAGAAATTTCTGCGATTGCTGCGAGTACTGGTTATGCAGACTATTTATTAGAAGAAACAATGAAAAAAATTAACAGTACTGACTTTAATCTTGAATACGAAAAGCTTAATAACAAATATAATGGAAGTAATCTCGCACTAGTAAATGATTTTGGTAATATTCTTAGCGATTTTAAACTTCAAATGATTCAGTCAGCAGAAGCGAATTCTTTTAAGGAGTTGCTGAATGTTGGTGTTAAAGTACTGCTTCTTTATTTTGTAATGAATTCTTGGTTAAGAAATAATGCATTCCCAAAGCCATTAAACCGATTAATTACATGGGGGATTATGGCCGTTGTTTTTGGTGCTATTATAAGCTTTGATATGAAATCAAAAAGTGATGCTGAGGACCGACTCGATCGAGTTGCAAAAGAAAAGGAAGCATTTTTGAATTCTCATGCCCTTAAAACACGTGTGACTAAAAGCAATGATGTTACAGGTGGAGAGGGAGCAAAGGTCACACTAGAAAATTCCTCTCAACAAAATAGTGGTGGGAGCGGAATCGTGGCTTGTGCTGTGCCAAAGGGGGATGGTTTTGCACCGACTGTTTGTCCGGTTGTTGTTCCAAGATCACGATTTAATATAAATACTAACGGTGCTAATTTTGCTAGTAATGGCTCGCTTCTAGGCAACAGCCTTAAAAGTATCGGTGATGTTGGTTACGGTGCAGCGACAGGGCAAGCATTTAGTAATCCAACTTTAATGGAGGCAAGTC
Source organism: Bacteriovoracaceae bacterium (assembly GCA_047634375.1). Classification (GTDB taxonomy): domain Bacteria; phylum Bdellovibrionota; class Bacteriovoracia; order Bacteriovoracales; family Bacteriovoracaceae. Next base: position 22,627 of record JBLIAG010000045.1, on the reverse strand, counting down.
TTAGTAGTCTATCTTCTAAAAGGGATAGTCTGATAAAAAAGCGAGATGCATTAAGGGCTAAGTATGATAAGAAGCCAGCGATGATAGATAAGAACGGAAACAAAATAGAAAAAGTCTCATTAGGTGCAATATCGTCAAAATTTAAAAAACTATATAGAGGGGACCCAGGTTCTACGGGAGTTTCTAGTCAACAACTCTCTGGCAATTCAAAATTATTTTTGCCGAAACTGAATGAATTAAAAAAGAAAGAAAATAAAGAAACAAAAGTAGGTAGTAGGCACATACCAACATTTAACATGCCTACCGCACAAAAGAATGATTTTGACTTTGACCTAGGTGGAGAAGGTGGAACAACAATTGATGATGAAGGCAAGGCAGCTAATACTACAGGAAAAGCTGAGGAGGACTTATCTCAGTTTGTTGTTAACTCTGGAGAAATTAATGAGGATGAGAATGTTAATATTTTTAAGCTGATTTCAAATAGGTATTTAAGATCCTACCCAACACTTTTAAACGAAAAGAAAAAAAGAGTAAAAGGAACTAAATAACTAATCAAACTTTAAACACTGAAGAATTATAATACATAACTAGGGCCATTTTGCGATGGCCCTTTTTATTAACCATCCGATATTACATTCAATAATCTATATTTCCTTAAGCAAAACTTGGCATTTATCTTGCTCTATATAGTGTAGGAAAGGCCCTAAATGGATTTGGCTTAATAAAGGAAATATATGAAGAATCTATGGTTAACAAGTGTTTTAGTATTCTTAGTATCATGTGGAGGAAATATGCCACACTGGCAAGACTTCACTGGCGACAGTGGTGATGGATCAGGCCCTGCTCCTGAAGAAATTGTAGAGGCAATTCTTCCTGAATTATTAGATAAAGAAGGCTGTGATATTTTATATCCACAAGAAGTAGGTGACGTAGTTGCTGTTGTATCTTGTGAAAGTGGAGAGTCATTTATCCTTTATGGAGATGGTTCATTTGTTGAAGGAGATATTAGTAATATCGAACTAGAAGATAATTCTGATTCAGAAAATAACGAGGAAGAAAATAACGAGGAAGAAAATAACGATGAAGAAAACACAAATGATGAAACTGAAGTATCTTGTTCATCGGATGAGTTAATTGTAAATGGAAGTTTTGAAGAAGGTCATGGTCTTGGAAATAATCAATGGGGACTTTTTGCAAGTCTACCTGGTTGGTACTCAAATACCCTAAGAAGAAATGCTGCGATTGAAGTTCAAAATGGTAATAGCATTGGTGGTATAAGCGCAAGTCACGGTTTAGCTAAAGTGGAATTGGATGCACATGATAAGAATGGATTTACAAAAAGTGATGTTATAATTGTTCAAGATCTTGTGACTGAAAAAGATCAATTATTTTCTCTAACTTTTGATTATTCAGCCAGAATTGCAAACAACAAAAAAACGAATAAGGCTAAAGTCTTTTGGAATGGTAAGAAGATAGCAAGATTAAATAATAACACTGTTGGATGGAAGTCGTACTCAATTCAAGTTAAATCGATTTCTGAAATTCAAAGATTAGAGTTTGTTGGTGTTCAAGATACTGACACACTTGGTGGATATATTGATAATGTTTCTATAAAGAAAATTTGTAACTAAAAAAATACTAAAAAGTGGAGCAGGGCTCAATCTTGCTTCACTTCACTTTATTAACCTGAAATACCTACAACCCCTTAATCTCATTCAATTTATGTCTCAATTAATAGGCAGTTTATTTGGAATAATAGCTATATCCTATTGAAAATACGAATATACCCTAACTACCTCAAAATCAGTGAGACAATAGTTTAGTAATTTGATCATATTGCCGATAAGTCGGTGAGGTATATTTATGAAAACACAAAAATTTCTCTTTAGGTATTTTACTCTGGCCATAGGTTTTTCTATGTTGAGTTCTTCTGTTTTGGCGAACCAGGAAATGGATAGTTTTAGCCTTTTGAAGTCTAACAATAAGTATAATACGCTTCAAAAGAAAGCCCTAGAAAATACAGAAGCAGCGATTCCCGACTATAAAGCAACCTTCTATGATACGAGTATTGGATCTCCATATGCAAAACTAAGTTACCTTATGATTAGTACTTTTCCAGGTGAGTGTAAGGTCGGTGCAAACTATGATCTTACCAATGTACCTGGTAAAAAATTTGGTAAGTACACAATGAAGCCTGTATGTGCAAAGTTTAAATCTGTTGCCGCGGATATTGTAGATGCAAGAGAAGCATTTTTTAATAGTGTTCCAGAAGTAAAAGAATTTTATAAGCAAGAAGCACTTGCTAAAAAAGAAAAAGAAGAAAAGTCATCTGAGCCACAAACTGTTGCAAAAACATCAACGCCACAGGTAAAAAAACAAGGTTCAGCTCCATCAATTGATATGCCCGTATCTCAAGTAGCATCTGTAGAAGCAGCACCAGTAAGTTCTGTTGTTGCAACAACTGGCGGTGGAATACGAAATTCAATTGGATTATTACCAGGAGATAAAGGCTTTGACCCAAATGATCCAATAAATGCAGGTAGGAGTTGTAATCCGAGTACAACTAGCAGGACTGTTAATGATAGAATGATTTGTTATGAGACAGAGGAAGAGTTGGCTGCAGCTGTTAGAGGTGAAGACAGTATTGAAGGTAAGAATATGCTTGCGATTCAAAATCAAAAAGCGATTAATGAGAAAAAGAAAGCTGAATATAATGAAGGGATTACTTCAGGAAGTATTATCTTTAATAATGATACCTGTTCCTCTTCTGGTTTTTCGGAGTCTGAGTGTAGTCAAATGAAAACAAATTCAGAAAGGAGCCTGGCATCAACAGAAAAAAAAGATGAGAAAGAGACAGGTAGCGACGATGCAAGTACTTTAGATAATATTTCAGGTATCGATGTTAGTAATGGGAAGGAAGTGGATCCTGGTGAGATGTTTAATGTTGGATCTGAAGATGAGCCAATAATGGTTCCTGGTATGGCAATAAATAGTATTAATGAGGCTGCGAATAAATGTTTAAAAGGACCAGATGAAGCAGAAGATACTAACCCGGAAAAAAAGTCAAATCGCTGTGAAAAAGTAGCAGTTGCCTCATGTAATAGCGAAGAAGGATATTGTACAGAGCTCAAAAATAAAGCAACAGCAAATGACAATAATGTAGCAGAAGAAGTTATGCCGAATGTTAAAAATATAAGAAATGGGGAAATTGGGCTTAGTGAACGCTTAACCCCTACTAAACTAGATTGTATGAAACTGTTTACTGAAAATAAAGAAGGTCTAACTTTAAATGAAATATCTAGTGATAGAACATTTTTAAATGATCTTCTTAAGATGAAAGAAGGTGATATTCCGATCCTATCAGATCGCATAATAGGTGTAATGTACACTGATACACAGAGCTGTAATAGCGTATTGAAAACTGCTAACCAAAACTTTACTGATGTTAGCGGTAAGCTAACAATTCTCAACAAAGTTCAACTGTGTAAAGATATTCTTCAAGCAGCTATAAATAATAGTGAAGAAGGGAGCTCTTGTGATAAGGCTTTGGACCTTCTTAGACAAAAAAATTATGGAAAAAACGATAATTGTATTATTGAACCTCAGGGAAATTCCGCTTTAACCTTTCAGGAGGCTGAAGCTGAAAGAGATACCTTGTGTGGTGGTAAAAAGACAGCTGATGAGCGTGAGGGTTGTATGAATCGACATGCAACTTTTACTGAATCAAATCCTGGAGAAAAAGAAATTAAATCGTCATGTAACAGAGCTCATGCAGAAGTTGCTGCTTGTTTTAGGGAAACGAATGAAGACGGTCAACCTAATTACACTAGAGTTTTATCTGGCTGTATTGGGTTAAATGCTATAGCCCAAAATATAAAACAAGATGAATCACTTGATGACGGCGAAACAAGTTATCAATCAATTGATTCGCAAATAAAATGTAAGTTAAGAAATGAAGGTTCGATGGTTTATGCAATCGACTATCTAGCATGTAGAGATGCAGCTTATTGGTACAACGGGGCATTCTTAACAACAGATTTGGCTGCACCAGTTATTGGAAGTGCAATGAACGCTTATAAAGATGCCGATATCCAAGGGGACATGCAAAGAGAGATGGCCAGTGGTGGTGTTGATGGGCAAACAGCTGCCCTTAGAGCTCAAAAAAGAAAGTACCAAGCTCAGGCCGGTGCAGAGGCAGTACAAGGAACCCTTCAAGGAGCAAAAGCATTAGCTATGTTTGGAAATTTGGCCATGTATCCGACACCTGATGTTGTTTCTAATGAGTGGTGTGTCGCAGGTGAAGAAAATACCTTAGGGCTAAAGAGAGTGGCAGCTTGTTCTGTTGTTCATATGGCAGAACAAAATAATTTAATAAAAGAAGACCTCTTTGCTAACCAATCAATGAAACAAGTGATGTTAGAAAAGGGATTTGAATCTTTATCCAAGGCGATTGTTCATGCAATCATCGCTGGAAGTTACAAGAAAAGATCAAAGCTCGTTGGTGAAGTTGAAAAGGCTCTTACTGATGCAGATTTCAATCAACCTGAAAATCAATTTGAAGCGGGACCAAGCTTTTGTTCTCAAAATCCAACACTGCCAAGTTGTAGTGGTACCGGTGGGGGAAGAATTGTAAACTCAGGAGCTGATTTCTCATTTGGAGGAATCCAACCTCAGGGTGGTGGAAACTTAAATGAACTCGACAATGGAGGCCTTAACGGAACAGGTAGTCCTAATAATGCCGTGATGCCTTCTGGTAAAGCGAAAGAAGATTTAGGAAATATTTTAGCAACTGATTCTAATGGAAAGTTTGATAAAGGCTTTAAGAAAGTTGGAGCTGCGAAGGTTGGTGCCGGTGGTGGTGGCGGTGGCGATAGCGGCGGTGGAGGCGGTGGTGCTTCTGGCGGTGGCGGCGGAGGTGGCGGAGGTGACTCTGATGCTAAGGCTGGAGCAGGACCACAGAAAGGATTTGGAAAGAAAACCTTTGGTAAATACATTGCGGGAAGTAATGGTAAATTTACTTCTGGTGGAAGCGTAGGCGGAAAGAAAAAATCAAGTAATCCATTTGCTGCACTAAGTGGTAAAGGGAGAAATAGAAAAATTGCTTCTCAAGTTGAAAAAGAACTATTACCTAAGAAGGTTCAATTATTTGAAGTTATATCTAAACGTTATGCCGCTGTGTCTAAAGATAGACTAGATATTGCAAAAGAAAACCTTCTTCAAAAAGACGGTACTAAATAAAAGACTTATATTGATCTTCCTTTAAAAGATGGTTTATCATAACCCATCTTTTAAAGGAGATACTATAAATGTCAGAATTTAAACATTTCGAATACCAAACTCAAATTTTAGAACATCACCTTGATTCCTTTGGCCATGTAAATAACGCCAAATATTTTGAGTTATATGAACAAGCAAGATGGGACTTCATAAGTAAAAATGGTTATGGATTGAAAGAAATTGTCCAAAATAAAAAAGGGCCAATCGTTCTGGATGTTTCATGTCGATTTAAAAGGGAACTAACTAACAGAGAAAAGATCACTATCAGGTCTGAGTCTTTAGACGTTAAAGGTAAGATCAGCCATATGAAACAAGAGATATTTAAAGAAAATGGAACCTTGGCATCAGATGCAACCTTTACATTTGGTTTTATGGACCTAGAAGCGAGAAGATTAATGAATCCTCCTGAAGAGTGGCTAAAAGCTATCGGAACCAAATAGAAGAAATAAAAAAGGCCCGAATCTTTCGGGCCTAATTACTTCACTTGGGGAGAAGATTAATTGTCATAACATTGAGCAGTTTCCCAGTCATAGTCATAACAGTTTTCTGAATTATTTGTATTGTAGTTATCGTAGTTATCGTAGTTATCGTAATCATCTTGGTAATCATACGTTGGAGTATTGAAGTTATAATTTTGATCTCTGTACGTCTCTGCACAGAAGTATCTATTATCCCATTCTCTTTCATTTCTATTGTCACGATCAATTGCACAGCTATTGTATCCGCTTACACAAGACTGGTTCCAGTAAGTTCTGACAATTTGATGTGTATTTTTATCAATCAATTGGTAGTTACAAGTGTCATCCCAAGAGTATCTATGTCTGTATCCATTATGAATATAGTACGGGTAACCATTTGATGAGTAGTAACCATTGTTTCTAGTTGATGGATGAAGAATCCAATTTAAGTAAATATAGTTTCTGTAAGTAGATCTTAAAGTTCTGTAGTAAGAATTTGGAGTGTATCTTCTTTGGTGAACAACTCTTCTCGATACAGGTGAGTGGTAATATCTGTTGTATGAACGTTCAGTATATCTATAAGGTCTATGGTAGTTTCTTGTTCCATAGTTACTTCTAGACGGTCTATTAGGTCTAGTTACAACTGGTCTAGTCGATGGTCTAGTTGATGGTCTAGTCGATGGTCTAGTCGATGGTCTAGTTGATGGTCTAGTCGATGGTCTAGTCGATGGTCTAGTTGATGGTCTAGTCGATGGTCTAGTCGATGGTCTAGTCGATGGTCTAGTTGATGGTCTAGTTGATGGTCTAGTCGATGGTCTAGTTGATGGTCTAGTTGACGGTCTAGTCGGTCTTGTAACAACTGGTCTTGTCGTTGGGCTTGTTCTTTCGGTTCTTGTAGTCGGCCTCGTTCTTTCTGTTCTTGTCGTTGTTGTAGTTGGCCTTGTTCTTTCTGTTCTAGTTGTAGGTCTGCTTCTTTCTGCTCTTGCGGTTCTGTCGGCTCTTGCCTGATCATTTCCGCTATTACTTCTTTCACGCCTTGGATTTCTCTCAGCGAAGGCATCCGCTGCTGTAATGCTTACTAGTAGAACTAGTGCTAAAATTTTAGTGTTCATTATCTTCCCCCTATTTTTAAAAGATATCTTTATTTACCAAGGTGTATCCAATAAAAACAGAAAAAAAAGCTTACTGCGTCATTGATGCGATGGTGCATTATGAACCACTTTCAAGTTTATGATTTTACTTATATTAGAAGATTTCACTTTCGAAATAATGTTTGAAAAACTAATTTAAATGTAAGAAGAAGGAGGGGGGTGCATTTTGATTCTAGGGCATTTTTATGTTTTTTACAAAATTTTCATAGAAAAACTGAAGATTTTCAATAATAGCTTCTTTAGATACAATTACGCCCGAGTGTAAATTCTCAATAAAAATATCAATTGTGTAATCATTAAATAGGTCCATTGCAATAGGTGCGTGACTCAAATGCCACTTTTCAATTGATACTCCACCTAAGTCATTTTCATAGGGTCGAAAGAATCCAAATGAACTTTGAAGATTAATCTGTTCGTCCAGCCAAGTGTGTAGTTCTGAACATGGGCCGTCGTCAATGCACTCTTTATGAATCAATTGAACTTCTTTTTTTTCTATATTACGAGCATCAAAAATGTCCAAATCCGTACCCCAATGGTGCCTGCTTGAACCGGGAAGTGCAGAGAATCTCATTATTTTTTTTACATAATCCAGTTCACTGAAATCATCTTTATGAAGTTGGATATTTTGATCATCAAAAACAGCTCTATATCCACTGGCCTTATTATTCCAAATAATTTCTTGTCTGTTATAGTCACGAAAAGAACTTACAATTTGAAGATCTGCATTTATATCTTTTTTTGCTTGAGCTTGAAGTTTGGTAAATGAATCAAGAGTTCCTTTATGAATAAGAAATCCTTGGTGTTCAACAAGTTCATTATTTTCTCTTCCAGTGAGTAAGTTAAAACTACTTTTCATTTATGTCAGTTCCGTCGGAGTCATCTGCTTTAGAGACACCTTTTTCATCAAATAATCGCCTTAGGCCACTTCTATGATATCTATTGGATATAATTTTGAAAATACTATTGTCTGGATTTTCATTGATATCGTTAAAAGAATATTCTTTTTTCATAACATCATCCATGTCTTCAATATCTACTCCAGTAGAACCTTTTGCTCCAGCACCAAAGTCATAGTCGTCCATTCCTGTTCTTTTTTTACTTCCAGCTAAGTTCCCACCAGATTTAAATTTTGCATTATTTCTTTTAATAGAACTTTTCATATTTTTTAAAGCGTCTTTTGCTGATACAGGTTTGATAGCGGCGTTTAGACCACCGCCAAAAGGATTCGATATAGATCCACTTGATAGGCCCTTACTGACTATACCGTTTATTTGTTTGTTTAATTTCTTTTGTAAGTTATTAACCTTAGCCATTTCTTTTTTGTATTTAGGAGTAGCTTCTAGTTTGTCCTTAATCTTACTCAATCTAAGAGCTAAGTTTTCATTGCCAGAGGTATTTAGCTCTCCCGTTGAAATATTTCCTTGAGTGAAGGCAACTGTGTCCTTCATCATATCTTTTAATCCTGAAATTGAACCAAGGGATCCAAGTTTAAGTTGTCCATTTATTCTTAAACAGGCGTCATTACCCCCTGTATCTGTTTTTGACTTACACGTACAATCAGCATCAAACTGTTTTGTTTTAGTAAAACATCCTTTAACACCTTGCTCGCTTATATTGTTATTAGCGTTGTAATCAGTCTTTGCTAGTTTAGAAGCTTCGCCATAGACACCATCACAAATAGCACTTTTCGTTTTTCCAGGATCTCTATCTCCATTATTTAAAAAACAGTAACAAGCTGGTTTAGATGTTAATTTTCTATCAGCATCGGAACAGACACCAAAACCAGCACCGCCATTTGCCTCAAAACTTGCTTTTAAATCCTCTAGGAGAGCTATTCTTTTATCAGCTTCATCCGCTAGGTCACCTGCATCGTCAGCAACCTTTTTACTATGAAGTGCTAAGATTCCAGAAACAGCGGCTCTGACGTAGGGGCTCTTAACTGCTTTTCCAATTGCATTTCCAGCCGTTTTTGTAGCGGGTCCAAGTTTGTCACCGATCGTTGATATAAAGGCTGTGATTCCTTCAGCATGGCTATTTTTAAAAGGAAAGTTAGATAGCTTTCTCTTAATAACTTCAATTATTTCATCTGAGGTGAGACTATTTAAGTAATAAAAAGGTGAAAAGGTCTTTGCGTCGGCAACAAGAAGAAGATCTGTGCTGTGAGTATCATGATTATAAGAGGCATTACAGCCATCACTCCCAGAACTTGTAAAGGCTTCGTATAGTGCGGCAACAGTTGAAGCTGTATAAAGACCCATTCCTAGCATATAGACACTCTTTCGTGCCGAATGAGCGTCTTTCCTTGCTTTTTCTTGTTCAATTTGGAAGTCAAAAGCAATCGTTTGATTTTCATTTATTATTTCTACTGCCTCTTCCTCATCTTCCGATTTTTCAGACATTCTTTTTTTATAATCATCAGACATTCCATTGATCTTATCTTTATATTTTTTTTGTGCCATAAACTCACCAAGTAAAGTTGATACACCACCACCGAGCATGAGCCAAGTTGATGTTGAACTACAACCCTCTAGAGAGTCCTTTTTTGTAAGTAGAATTGTGGCAGATGCTAGTGTTACAACAGCTGGAATTCCATAACTTTTTTTAGGATCAGTTGCGCCCTCAACTTCTCCATCAGATTTCGCCTCTGCCATTTCTTTATCAACATTTTGATTAAAGCAATCTTTGAATTCATCACCGTCCAAACCTTCACAGTTTCGTGCATTAGTTTTATCTTCAACTGTTTGGGTAGAAAGAACACATCTATTCAGGGATGTATCAAATACTTGGCCCTCAGTACAAGTTGTGTCGCTATCTTCGGCAAAGCCTGTGGAATTAAAACCCACATTTGGGAAGGGGAGGAGGATCATTTCGATCAATAATAGGCTTACAATTAAATTTTTCATCATAGTCTCTTTATCGGTTAAACCATTGTATTTATTTAATTATATGCTGGATATCTCGAGAACTTGCCAATATTCTTAAATTGATTATAAGCTGTTGAAAACACGACGAAGTAGCTAGGAGTATAGCCTCTTATTATGGCCAAATTAATTATAAGTTTAATCATTTTCTTTAGCATGAACCTTCAGGCTGCAAAATTAAAACCAGGCGATATTTTACTTCAACCTCTAAGTTGCTGGTCTTGTAATTTAATTCAGGCCCAAGAAGATTCACTTTATTCTCATTTAGGAATTTATATCGAACATACTGGAGCTGGCTTTGTGCTCGAAGCAATTGGCGCTGTGAAGTTAACCCCTCTGGATGAATTTTTAAAAAGAACCAAAAAGGGTTCAAAGGTCCTTGTTCGTCGACTTAAGAAGAGTCATGAACTATCAAATTTAAATCTCAAGAAATTGGCAAATACCTTTATTGGTAAACCGTATGATAAAAATTTCTTATGGGATAATTTTTATGAAGGTGAAGAAGCTTATTATTGTAGTGAACTTGTGTTTAAATTTTTTGAACAAATGAACCTGATTAAAAAGACTAAAATAAAAAGAATGCCTTTTGATATCAATCCTCTCTTATGGGATCAATATTTCGGTGGTCAAACTCCTCGGGGAGAAATCGGATCTTCACCTGAGGATTTTAATAAAAGTTTAGACTTTAAAGATGTTTTTTCAATATGAGCTACCAATTGAAAAAAATGAAATTAGAGTTAAGGGTTAACTGGAAAATTTCTAGAAACGAATCGTTATTTAAAGACAACTTCATTTTAACCTATAACGGATTTGAGTCAGAAGTTGCTCCTAATATTAGATACGGTGAGACCGTGGAAAGAATTGAAAAAGAATTCCAAGAACTTCTAGTTAAACCGGGAGTTGTCCAATCTACTTGGTGCAATAGTTTTCAAAATGCAGTTAACAATGTCTTTTTAAAAGAACAGGCCAACGGAGATATTTATTCTTTTTTAAAGCTTAAAAAATTACAAAAAGTAAAAACATCTTTTTCTATTCCAATGATGGAAGTAGGAGAAATTGAAAAATACCTTGCAGCTAATAAACAATTTCAAATTTATAAATTAAAGATTTCTGGTTTAAAAGACTTTCCTCTCTTAGACGAAGTTTGTAAAAACACCACTTCTTCTATTCGAATTGATGCTAATGAAGGTTTTTCCTCTTTAGAGGAGTACTTAAAATTTGAAAAACTGATAGAAAATCTTAATATTGAATTTATTGAACAACCCTTTAAAAGTTCTATGGAAGAAGATTACCGCAAGCTTAAATCTATAAGTAAATTTCCAATAATTGCTGATGAATCAATTGAAGATGATTTTGATGGTGAACTGTTTGCTCTTATGTTTCACGGGATAAACGTAAAACTTATGAAAGCAGGTGGAATACATTATGGACTTCGCCTAATTAAGAAAGGACGGGCTTACGGTCTAAAAACAATGATTGGCTGTATGATTGAGTCTAGTCTGGGGATTAGTGAGGCTTATACATTAGCGAGCTTATGTGACTACTGTGACCTCGACGGAGCCTTATTAACAAGTAATGATCCTTATAGGGATCTCTTTGACCTCGAAGATGGTTACTTAAAATTGAAATAAAAAAGGCACTCAATCTGAGTGCCTAAGTATAAAATTAAAATTAAATTTGAATTTTAGTGGTGGTGTCCACCAGCTCCATGAGCATGTCCATGATCAAGTTCTTCTTGAGTCGCTTCTCTTTTTTCAGTTATTTCAACATCAAAAAATAAATCATGTCCGGCCATTGGGTGGTTTCCATCGATATTTACATCATCACCTTCGATACTCATTACAGTGAAAACGGGAGCATTAGGTTCATCATTTACTTGAAATTGATCACCAACAGCGATTTCTTTATCTTCAGGGAATTGTGTTTTTTGAACTGTAATTCTTAGATCTTCAATAACTTCACCGTAAGCGTCGCCAGCTTTAATCTCAACACTTTTCTTATCACCAACAGGAAGTGCAGTTAGCTCTTTTTCAAGTCCTGGGATAATTTGTCCACTACCTTCTAGGTATAATAGAGGTGTTTGTCCTTCTGACGAATCGATTAAATTTCCATCTTTGTCTTTAAGTGTATAGTGAAAACCAATAACTTGTTGAGTCATAATATTCCTTTAATTTAGTTAGTTGTAACTGTTAGACATAGTTCTGTATTTTTAGTCATATGTCTTATCTCATCGGACGTTAGTTTAGCAAACATATTCTCGAGGATTTCAGTGGTTTTTCCGCTGCTATCAAAGCGTTGTTCATCATTAAGATCTAAATTAAAGGTCTTAACGAAGTTTCGCCAATATTTTTCTTCTACTGCTGCTAGGCAAATTGCTTTGTCGTCTTGCGTCCTAAATATTTGATAGCAAGGGAAAGCCCCATTATGTAAAAACCTATTTGGCGATGTTACCTGCTCTGAATGAAGTGCATCTAAGATATACTCGGTAACTTCTTTTAGATAAATAACTTCAGTATGAGTTTCATTGGTTCTTTCTACTCTTCTTAAAATCCCCAAGCAAGCCGTTGCCAAATATTGAGCATATCCTATGCCTGCAAAAGGAAGATATGGTGGGAGAGAGTTTTCCTTGTAGTGAAAATAAAATGACTTCGTAAGTGCGAGGGCATTTAGATCGTGAAGGGATTTCCATTCACCCTTTCCACCAGATAGCTTTATAATCGCTTTATTTTTAAGATTAAGTTTTTTTAGCAGATCATCAAAGTACTTAACATCAGGTAAAAGAATAATTTGTGACTCTATTAATAGTTCTTCAAGCTTCACTTGTTCTTGAGAGAAGCTAAATTGAAGAATGTTTTTATCTTTATTTAATTGATCATACCAATCTTTGAAGTGAGGAGCATGTTCTAGGTATTTATTATCTTGAAAAGGATCTGCTCCAATATCCAGGTTCTCAGCCTTTGTAATTTTAGCTCCCAGGGAAGATAAAACCATCGTGGCCATAGGACCTGGAAGCCTAGTACTAAGGTCTAGAACTTGAACATCCTCAAGATAATCAAAATTCATTATTCTTTTTCTTCAGGAGTAGCAAACACTTTTCTGAATTCTTCAATTCCTGAACCTTGTAACTCACACTCTTTCGTCGTACAAATTTGCCACTTCTCATTCTCATCTTCATGATATGAAAGAGCGAATCTTGTTGAGAAATTTGTAAAGAACTGTTGGAAAGATCGATTTCTTAGCCAACTAAGAGGAACTTCAATTTTTCTATATGCCTCTTCCGGGTAAACAAGTGAGCGAAGAGTCTCTCCAAAAGCTAATGGATTCTGGAGGCTTAAATGAGTCAGGTTCTCCATTGTCATTTGCATCTTCTCTAGGTGCTCTTTGTATTCCGGAATAGCAGTGGACCATTTTCTACATAATGAAATAAGGTTACCTAAAGGGGATTTATACGATTGATCAAAAATAGGAGTATGAATATTTTCATACTCTTCTGTATCAGAGAATGAAATTGCCCTAGTGAAGAAGATATTATCTTTATGAAAATCTTTGAAAATAAAATCAAGTGTACCTTTAGCATTTTCTAAGAAATTCTTATCTCCAAAAATTTCGTACGATCTAAAACAATAATCTGCAAAGAAAACATAATCCTCAAATAAAGGAACATGATGTTCTCTCGTTGTAGTTGTTTTAATTCGGGTCCTTCCTTGATCATCTTCATAAAGGAAAGCTTTATGGATTCCTTCATTTACTTTCGCAAATAACTCCATAGCTGCTTGTTGAATGGTATCAACCTTACAGTATTGAACAACATCTAAAAGTGCTGAAAGTATTTGAAAGTTCCAACTCGCAACACCTTTATTATCTGTTGAAGGAGGAATTCTCATCTTCCTTGCTTCTGCCAAGGCTTGTCTAACTTTTCTGACTTCGTTCCAACCTTCTGGTGAATAAAATTCGTCCTTAAATTCAGCTTTTAATGTAATGACATTTAAATTTCTCTCAAAATTTCCTTTTTCAGAAATTCCAAACCATTTTAAGTATGTTTCCATTTTATCAGTTAGTGCCTCATCAAATTGAAGAAGTGCTTCGATAAATTCATCTTTTGAAAATGTAAAATAAAGACCTTCGATTCCCTCTGAGTCAGCATCCTGACCTGAAAAGAAGAAATTTTCTTCGGATAACATTTCAGTATTTAAATAATCAATCGTTTGAATGAGAGCATCATAAACAAGAGGTGATGGGTAAATAAGACTTGTTTTTGATAAGAGTTTCAATAATCCTGCTTGATCATAGAGCATTTTTTCAAAGTGAGGGACTGTCCATTGCTTATCAACTGCATAACGGTGGACTCCACCTCTTGCATGGTCGTAAATCCCACCCATAAACATCATCTCAATACTTTTAATAATATGATTACCAAATTCTTGAGCAACCATTCCCTCAAGCATGTGCTCGGTGGCCCACTCTAGAAATGAGAAGTGAGGAAACTTAGGTTCAACGCCGTACCCACCGAATTCATCATCTTGATAATTTTTTAAAGCGTTCAGCACTGAACCAGCGCCAGGATAATGTCCTTCAAATTCTACTTTATGTTCAACCTTTGGTGGCTGTTTAAGTGTGTCTATAATTTGATTTGCATTTTTTAAAACAGTTTCCTTATCTTCCTTATAGGCTTTTGAAAGATTTTCAATAAGTTCTGTAAAACTTGGAATACCTTCTTGTCCAACTTTTGGAAAATAGGTTCCAATAAAATAGGGTTTCATATCTGGTGTTAAAAATGCACTAAGTGGCCAACCACCTCGACCATTCATAACCTGACAAGCCAATTGATAATAACTATCAATGTCTGGTAGCTCTTCACGATCTACTTTGACGTTAATGAAGTTGTCGTTCAAATACTCTGCGATAACTTTATCCTCAAAAGACTCATGGGCCATAACATGACACCAGTGACATGAACTATATCCAATGGACAAAAAGATAGGCTTATTTTCATCTTTTGCTTTTTGCAGTGCGTCTGGTCCGTAGGGGTACCAGTTCACTGGATTTTTATTATGTTGTTTTAAGTAAGATGAAGGTTCATCTCTTAAATGATTGTATTTATGGGAATCGGTCATGATTTTCATTCCTTTCTTTATTTTTTGTACAAGGTATAATCTGTAATTTTTATCTCAATTACAATAATTTTATTTACTTTTGGAGCGTGCCTACGTAAAACCCGAGGCCATGGAACTAATTAGAAAAATTATTGGCGATGCGTCGTTTGAGAATCCCTTTTCTACAAAGGACTTTTGGAGATTTCTCTCAGTTGAGGTAAAGCTCCTGTCGTTACTAATGATTTTAGGAACGATTGTACTTGTCGAGAACCCATCTAAGTATTCTATCCAAAATCTGTCGAGTATTAAGTCATTTTCAACAAACTCAAAAGCAAGAGTTACCCTGACTCACGATGAAAAAATCGATTTACAGTGGATTGTAAACCAAACGATGAGTTATTCATACCCAGATACCCAATTAGGTTTCTATTTAGATACACTGGCATTCTTCGATGCGAACTCAAAGTTAGATGCTGAACACATAATTTTAAGTAACCTCCCCAAAAGCCTTGGTCGGAAAGCTAGGAGCTATGTTCGAGCGGTATTCAAAATCTCTGAGAAACACCAAGTTGATCCCATCTGGATCCTTTCTGTAATGTGGACTGAAAGTAATTTTAACTTTACTGCAAAAAGTTGGGCCGGAGCTAGAGGCTTAATGCAAATTATGCCCGATACTAAGAAATTTATCTATAAAGGTTACCGCGGACAAGGAAAAAAATTACTTGTTGAGAAAAAAGATTTTAATATAAATGAGTACTTTCCTTACAGAATTAAGTCCAAAGATAAGAAAACTCATATCAGAAAATTAGTAAATATTGAACTTGGTGTTATTTATTTAAAAACTCTTCTTAATTCTTTTAAAAGTCATAAATACGCTACCGTCGCTTATAATATGGGACCAGGTTGGACTAGAGGGCGTCTTAGACGAAAGCAACCTGTAGGAACAGACAATCAATACCTTGATAAAGTAAGAAAAGCTTATAAGCATATTGTAAAAAAAATCTAATGATTAAAAATCCAGAACTAGAAATACTCCGAACAGAATTAGAAAGTATAAACTTAAACTTTCTTGAAATGCTTGATAAGCGACAAAAAATTGTTACCCAAATTCAAACTGTTAAAAAAGAGTCATCAACAAAGAATATTTGGGTTCCAGAGCGAGAACTCTCTTTATTTAAAAAGTATGATGAATTAAATCCCACCGATATAAAAAAGGACCTCATTTACTCTTTAATTATAGAGAGTCAGGCCAAGGTTAGTGCTGACTACCCTGAGTGGAGTGCTGGAGAGCATCTAGAGAATAGCGAACTTAACTTAAATAATATGATGAATCCGATTTTACTCTTCATTAGAAATAGGTCAGAATACCAAAAATTAAAATTATCAAAGCACTATAATTTGATATTAAAGGACTTACTAAAAGATGAAATCTAAAGTTATTGCTATTGATGGCCCTAGCGGAAGTGGAAAATCGACGATTACAAAGTTAATCGCTGAGAAATTAGGACTTATTTATTTAGATACTGGAGCTATGTTTCGTGCAATAGCTTTCCACTTAGATGAAAATAATATTCTTAGTTCTGAGATAACTAAAATTGAAAATGAACTTGAAAATATGAATTTTCAGTACGCAAAAGATGAAAGTCACCTTGTGGAAATCAATGGTAAAAATTTAACTCAAAAAATTAGAGAGCACCAAGTCTCAGAACTTGCATCTATTTATTCTAAAGTGCCAAGAGTAAGGGAGTACCTAAAAAACCTACAGAGGAAAATTGCCGGTGAAAGGCCTTCTATATTAGAGGGAAGAGATATCGGAACAGTTATTTTCCCGGATGCAGCATTAAAGTTCTTCCTAACAGCTGATCCTAAAATAAGAGCAGAAAGAAGATTACAGCAAATTAAAGAAAAAGACCCAACGACAAATTTAACTGTTGAGTCAATTTTTGAAGATATAGTAGAACGTGATAAATCTGATCAGCAAAGGGCCATAGCACCTTTAGTAAAAGCAGAAGATGCAAAAGAAATCAATACAACAAGTATGACAATTGAAGAAGTTGTCTCTTTTGTGTGTAGTGAATATAAAAATTCCCAAGATCTTTTCAACTAAATTTTGTCAATCCTACTTCTTCCATATAAATTATATTAAAAGGATCCTATATGTTGAGTGAAGCACGCTTTAAAGAAATCATTTCCCAATTCGAGAAAATCAACCCTGTATTGGTTGTGGGTGATATCGGTGTTGATAAATACACTAAAGGTGAAGTCAAAAGAATTTCTCCGGAAGCACCTGTTCCCATTGTTGAAGTTTTTGAAGAATGGAATAAGCTTGGTCTAGCAGCTAACGTATCAGACAATCTTCAAAGTCTTGGTGTTAAGTCGACTATTTGTGGTGTTATCGGAGATGATTTAAACGGTAATATCCTTGAAAACCTTCTTGAAGAGCATAAGCTTAGTACTTGGGGGGTTGTTCGTTGCAAGGAAAGAATGACTACTTTTAAAGAAAGAGTTGTTACGGACGTTCAACAGATCTGCCGAGTTGATTACGAAACCAAGGATAACCTTAAGAAAGAAACACTTGAAAGAGTTGTTAATAGAATTTCTGAGTTCATTGAGGGTCATAGTGCTGTCATCTTAGAAGATTATGGAAAGGGATTATTCTGTGATTCATTCTCCGAAAAAATAATAAACCTTTCAAAAAAGTATAACAAGTTTATTGCAGTGGATCCATCTCGTACAACGAACCCGCTTCTATATAAAGGCGTAAACCTTCTCAAGCCAAATAAACTCGAATCAGAGTTGATTGTGAAATCATTAGGATATACTGAAACTAACACTCAAACGATTTCTGATATTTTAATTGATAAACTTTCAATCGAAAAACTAATCATCACATTAGGTTCAGAAGGAATGGCCATCACCGATGTAAATGTTAATGGTGGAAAGATGAAAACAATCCCGACTGTTGCTAGAGAAGTATTTGATGTTTCCGGAGCCGGGGATACTGCAATTAGTACAATTGTAGCCTCAATTGCGGCTGGAGCAACATTGGAAGAAGCTGCTTGGATTGGTAACTGTGCCTCTGGTGTTGTTATTGGGAAACAAGGTACAGCGCTAGTAAATCAAGAAGAGCTTAAAGATTTTTACAGTGAACTTGGACTATTAAAAAACCAATAATTTAAAATGCTTATATTCAAATGGTGCCAATATTTACAGAATTTATTGGCATAAAATCTTTAAGAATGAATAAAATTTATTGTGCAGTTTTCCCTCATCAGTAGATTTAGAGTAAATACCCTCGATTTAGTCGAAGAAACTCCCAACATTTGAGGGACACATAGAAAACCTATGTTAATTTCCCAAATATGCATGAAACATGTCAGATTTTTCTTAGACATAATGATTAAATCTTGCCTTGAATTCTGTGGCGCGTTATTGTTGTCTAAGAAATCCCGTCGACAAAGGCGGCTGCTTTTGAAAAGGGCAGTAGCAATATTCCACTCTAAATATCACTAGGAGGTACATGAGCTTGGGATTACCGAAACGGAAAGATTCTAGCTTCTTATTTTCATACGGGTGGAAGGTGGAGTTTTTGAGGAGGTTGTGTGGGACCTTAACTTAGGTTTTTTCACATTCAGATTCTACATTTATTTTGTGCTGGCCCGGCTATTTTTTGGGTGACCAAGCTTTGATCTTGGAAATTTGAGCAATTTTTATGCGAAATATTTTATTCTATTTAAAACTGGGGGCATTCATCGCGATTTGCCCCTTTTTTTTCCAAAAAAGGTGCCAGGAGCTTTCTGGTACTTACACTGCATCAAAATATCCTTACAAATTGTCTAAATAGATTCTTTTTGTTACGCTAAGCCCTGAAAACTTAACAAATAGAGGAAGTTCGAATGTTGCAACAAATGGATCAAATCTTTAATGATTTCCAATCGAAAATTACAGGACTCGATAAACAAGCCGATGTTTTATCATTAAAGTCATCAGTCATAGGTAAGAAAGGGTCTTTAGCAGAAATTTTAAAATCTTTAAAAAGTGCTTCCCCTGAAGAAAGAAAAACGATCGGACCAAAATCTAATCAGATTAAGCAAGACATAGAGAAAATGGTTCTTACTAAGCTTCAAGAAATTGAAACCCGAGAAGTAAATGAGAAATTAGAGAAAAGCAAAGTCGATTTTTCTCTAACAGATTATATTATGGATAAAGGATTACAAGCATCAGGTCTTCATCCAGTTTCTCAAATTCAAAGGGAAATCGAAGATATTTTTATTTCAATGGGATTTGAAGTTTTAGACGGCCCACATATTGAAGATGATTTCCATAATTTCGAAGCTCTAAATATTCCAGATACTCATCCTGCAAGAGATATGCAGGACACTTTCTGGTTTAGTGACATGCAACACCTTCTAAGAACTCATACTTCGACAATTCAAGTAAGAGGGATGGAAACAAGAAAACCACCTTTTAAATTTGTAGGACCTGGTAAAGTTTTTAGATGTGAAAGAACAGATGCAACTCATGAGATGTGTTTTCATCAACTAGAAGGAATGATGGTTGGTAAGGATATTACTGTTGGTAATTTAATTTATTTTATGAAAACTCTTTTAAAGGAAATTTTCCAAAAAGATATGGAAGTTAGATTAAGACCTGGTTACTTTCCATTCGTTGAACCTGGATTTGAATTAGACATACGTTGGAAAAAGCCTGGTAAAGGTGAGTCTCCTCATAGTGGATGGTTAGAATTACTTCCATGTGGAATGGTTCATCCAAACGTTCTTCGTGCAGGTGGTATTGATCCAGACGAATACAATGGATTTGCTTTTGGGCTAGGTCTAGATAGATTAGTGATGGTTAAATACATGATTGAAGATATCCGTCACCTACACTCAGGAGATCTTAGATTCAACAAACAATTCAAAACTTACTAGAGTAAAAGGGAATAACAGTGAATATATCATTAAATTGGGTTAACGACTTCGTAAAATTACCAAGTATAGATGCAGATGATTTAGCAAACTCATTCACCATGACTACCGCTGAGGTAGAAGGTGTCACAACTTCTTTTAGTCACCTAAAGGAAATTAGAGTCGCTCAAATTAAAACCGTTACTAAGCACCCTGAGGCAGACAAGTTAAACCTTGTTACTTTTGATTTTGGTGGCAAAGAAACTAAAGAAGTTGTTTGTGGAGCACCAAATGTTCGCGAAGGTTTAAAAATACCTTACGCACCACTTGGAGTAACTCTTCCGAATGGCCTAACTTTAGAGCCTAAAAAAATTAGAGGAATTCTTTCAGAAGGAATGCTTTGTTCTGAAACTGAACTAGGTACCGGAGAGGGAACTAGTGGTTTAATGGAGCTACCTGAAGATGCAGTTATTGGAATGCCAATGATTGAATTCTTAAAAATGGAAGCTGATACAATCCTAGACGTTGATAATAAATCATTAACTCACAGACCAGATCTTTGGGGGCATTACGGAATTGCTCGTGAGTTCTCTGCAGCTTATGAAGTTGATCTTGCAGATCCATACAATGAAGCTTGGAAAAAAAGTATCGAAGCTCAGTTCAATAAAGACAAGTCGCCTATAACACCGAAAGTAGAAGCTGATTCAGCTTGTAAGGCTTATTGGGGACTCTCTGTTGATAATATTAAGGTTGGGCCAAGTCCTGAATGGATGGTTAACAGACTCGAAGCCTGTGGCCTTAGATCGATAAACAGTATTGTCGATGTTTCAAACTATGTAATGCTCGAATTAGGAATGCCTCTTCATATTTTTGATAGAAATGCCATTAAAGATAATACAATTCACATAAAGAGAATTGGTAAAGAAGACACATTTAAAACTCTTGATGAGGTTGATAGAAATCTTTTAGAATATGACACCGTTATTTGTGATTCAGAAAAACCTCTAGTCCTTGGTGGGATTATGGGGGGATTAAACTCAGGTGTTATTGATGAAACGACAAGTGTATTTATTGAAGTTGCAAATTGGACTGCCGAAGAAGTAAGAAAAACTTCGACACGACTTGGACTTAGAACTGACTCAAGTCAACGTTATGAAAAAAGTCTAGACTCTCTTCAGTGTTATAAAACTCTTCTTAGAACTTATGATCTTTTAAAACAATTAAACCCTGATGCAAAAATTATTGGGAAACCTGAATACGGTGGCCATGACCTATCAAAAATCGAAGCAAAGGTTATTAAAACATCTAAGAAAACAATATGCACAACTCTAGGACATGAAGTTCCAGAGGAAAAATTACTTTCTATTTTTAATCGCCTAGATTTTAAAGTTAAGAACTCTGACGGTAATTATGAAATAACACTTCCAAGCTTTAGAACAACTAAAGACATTGAATATGAAGCTTGCATCATTGAAGAAGTAGGGAGAGTTATCGGTTATGATAATATCGTTCCGGTAAGTCCAAAGTCCGATATTCAAACGACTCGCTTTGAAAGTACAAAAAGTCTTCACCGTAAAGTTCAAGACTTCATGGTTTTAAATGGTAACTCTTTAGAAATTTTAACCTACCCACTTATTGGTAAAAAATTATTAGACAAGGCTAATTGGCCAGTGATGAATGAAGAACTTGTTCTTGTAAATGCATTGTCAAAAGATGCAGATCGAATGAGACCATCTCTTGTTCCTCATGCTTTAAACACCGTCGCTGTAAACGCGAAAAACTTTGATTCATTTAATTTCTTTGAACTAGGAAGAAGTTATCTTCCTGATGCAAAAAACTTTTCTACAGAAAGGCATCAGTTGATAATAGGAATGTTCGATAAGAAAGGAAGTCCATTTGTTTCACTTATTAATACTGTTGAAAAATTATTAACTACCTTGAATATTAACTATGACCTTACAAGCGACACGGGGAAGTTTGTTAACCCTCTTGTATCGAAAGAATGGCTTGGTATGCATCCCCACGAAAACGTTAACGTGCGGATCATGGGGAAGTTTCACGGGGTAATTACCTCTGTGCACCCTCTCGCTCTTAGACAGTTTAAAGCTAAAGGGAACTTTTCATTCGCTGTTATCGACTTCACTGACTTTCATTCTAGAGAATTAAAAGCTAAAACTAAGTATAGTCCTATCTCTAAATTTCCAACATCAAGATTTGATTGTACGGTACTTGTAGATAAGAATATTCCTGTGGCCGAAACAGTGGCAGCTCTTAAGAAAATAAAATCTAAAGAAATTACAGAGCCCAAAATTGTAGATGTATTCTCCCAAGACGAAACTCATAATGCAGTTACTGTAACAGTTACCTTTGAGGACCCAACTAAAACTCTTACCTCTGATTTTATCAAAGAATGCGAAGGGAAGGTTGTAGAAGGGCTTGCGAAAGCTGGGTACCCACTTAAGTCTTAGTATTGATTATATTTATAAATAGTATTCAGGCCTCCTTCATCGGAGGCCTTTTTTGTAAATAAAAATTATAGTAATAAAAAAAAGTGAAAAAAAAGTGAATAAAGTGCAAAAAACTATTGACGAATGAATTTAGAAACTCTATTATCGCTCTCACTGGAAAACACGAACAACAAAAACAACAAGCTAAGCAATGCTTACTTGAGGTTTTGTTCGCGTCTAAAGTGCTCTTTGACAATTGAATAATTAAGTAAAAAGTTTTGCCTCCTTCGGGAAGCAGAAATAGATGAGAAGGAATAAGTTTAATAAAGAATCTCTTTATTGAGATTCCATAGACAGTTGAATGAATAGCTTA
>JBLIAG010000044.1:0-29223 GCA_047634375.1 Bacteriovoracaceae bacterium | reverse complement strand
TGTACTCTATGCAATCAAGTAATGATAGTAGCTATTCAAATATTCCAGTTAAGTGGAGTTTAATTAACAATATTGGAGATATGACTGTAACTTCAGGCGGATCAAAAGCAGAATTAACAGCAACGAATACTGGTGTTGGGTATATTCAAATCGAAGATAACGGAGTTCAAAAAAGAATAACTTTAAATATTTTAGCAGCGCTAGATAATGCTCCAGTAAGCGCAAGCTTAACTCCAAGTAATGGATACAGAGAGATAGAAACAATAATTACTCTGAGCTATACGGATGCCGATTCTGATCAAGCTACAGGCTGTAGCATATCAGGACTATCTAATTTAACAGAATCAACAGCATGTGCCTGTTCAAGTGGAACCTGCACAGTCGGCGTCATAGGAATAGCGAGCTACACAGGAGCAGTCTCATTTAATTATACAGTGACAGCAAATAGTGCGACTTCAAATCAATCAGGTGTAAACTTTACTCTAAATGCAATCGGAGCATCAAGTACAGATGAATGGGTGCGAATCCCCGCCAATGCTGGAGGCATGGGGCTATCAGAGTTTTACGTGATGAAGTACGAAGCGAAAGCTTGGAATGATGGGAATACCAATTCAACTATTGACGGTGGTGAGGTTGATACTGATGGAACTGGTGTTGCAACTGGATCAAATGTTCCCGTATCAATTGCAGACAATCAACCATGGCGATCAATTGATGCAAACGACTCAGCAGCAGAATGTGAATCTCTTGGAGCAAATTATCATTTGATTTCCAATCCTGAATGGATGGCAATAGCTCGTGATATTGAAAATGTTAATGCTAACTGGACAGGTGGAACCGTTGGTACAGGTTGTTTATTTAGAGGAAATTCAGGAGATACGACCTGTGGTTATAATTCAGCAACTGACCCAGATAGCGGAACTGGAAGAGATGCAAGAGCAAAACACAGTCTTTCAACAGGGCAAGAGATTTTTGATATTTCTGGAAATGTTTGGGAGTGGACAGACTGGGATGCTGCAACTGTAGGGTTTCAGATAGGACCAACGACTTGTACGACAAGTGCAGAGCTTCCAAGTGTAGCCTGTGGAGCATTGGCTGATGCGGACTACAATACAAATAATGGTGGTTATACCAGAACTGAGGGAGTTGGCTATTACTTTGGAGGCTCTGGCGGCGCGGCGCTTCGCGGCGGTAGTTGGGACAACAGTACGCTTGCGGGGGCGTTCACGCTCTACTTGTTCGATTCGCCTACGATCACGCTTACGGACATTGGGTTCCGTTGCGTCTTCCGACCGTAGGGAGGTTCGGTAGTGATTGGACTCTTGGCTCTTAGCCCTTGGAAACCTTAACTGCCCGTTAGGGCAGTCGAAAATTTTTTATATTCAAAATGTTGTTGTTTCCGGAAATGAGAGTGTTTTTTTCGGAGCTTTCCGAATCTTTCGGAAAATACGGAAATCAGTTTCCGGAAATTGGCTTAGATTCGGAAAGCTATTCCCGAATAATTTGCCATATTAAAAAATTACATTCAGAATATCAATAATGAGTAAAATAAATGACGACATGAGTGTTCTTGAAGTATCAGAATTACTTGGAGTAACACCAAGATCAGTAATCAACTATGTAAAATCTAAAGAGATTGAAGGTATTAAAGTTGGAAAGTCTTGGTTTTTAAAACGACTAAAGGCTACTCGTAAATTCAGGTAATATTTCTCACAAAGCAATATACATTACTTAGATAAAAAAAATCTATTTGGCATACCTATTCTAGCACAGGATCATGTTAGTATAGAAAGACGGAGCGTAAAGATATAACATGTACCTTCTCAGTACAATTGTTGGCGAGGATCGGGGGCCCACACTGAGCGAATGGATTCACCTGTATTACAACGATTTCTAGAGTTTAAATGCGAAGGCCAGAAGTCTCTAGCGCGAGGCCGTAACTGGCGAGTTGAGAGCGTCACTATAGATCTAATTGTTAAACTTCAACGGTACTCACTCGATACAGAGAAGGAGCGCTAACAATTATTTTGTTTCATATTTGGCAATATATCACGAGTAGAGTTGTGTCCTTTGCGACGGTGGCATTAAGTGGAACTGAAAACTCTTTTATTATACATTTTGATGAATAATATAATTAGGTTGTAGTGCTTTTAACATATTGTTATCACCATATTATCAATTAGTTAGCTAAGTCATTTAAAATCTAATAGATTTATGCCGATATGTCCTATATGGAAACTATAAAAAAAATTGAAAAGATTGATGATTTAGGAATCTCTCGTGAGTTATTTCATGAGTTAGTTATAAAACTATTATATGTTCAGGGATCAGTCGCAGGAATGGAAATTGCGAATTATCTAAAGGTTTCCTTTACACTGTTAGAGGACGAACTTCTTTTGCTTAAAAAAAGAGAGATGATAATCATCACAGGTTCAAGTTCAGCTCTGTCTGGCTATCACGGTATGGATTTTGCTTTAACAAAGAAGGGAAGAGAGTGGGGAAAAGAAATTTTCAATGTACGCTCTTATATTGGACCAGTCCCTGTTACAATTGAAAACTATACAGAAGTGATTCACGCAAAAGAAATTAAAAGTAACAAAATCAAATCCAATAAAATTAATGATATCTTTAAAAATATGGTTATGTCCAAAAAGTATTTTGATCTGATAGGTCCTGCGATCAACTCTGGTGGGCCGCTATTATTCTTTGGTAAACCTGGGAATGGCAAGACGATGATTGCTGAAAAGGTCATTAATTGCTTCGATGATCATATCTATATTCCTTATTGTGTTATGATCGATGGACAGTTTATTAAATATTTTGATGAAAAATTTCATCATGTTATAAATAATTGCAGTGAAGATCCTCGGTGGATTAAGATTAAGCGACCATTTATTGTAGTCGGTGGTGAACTTACTCTTCAAATGCTCGATCTGGTATATAAGGAAGATTTTAAATATTATGAAGCACCTCCTCAGATGAAAGCAAATGGTGGGGTTTTACTAATTGATGACTTTGGCCGCCAAATTGTTTCTCCGCAAGAGTTGTTAAACAGGTGGATTTATCCTTTAGAAAAAAAGCTAGACTATTTAACCTTAGTTACTGGAAAAAAGATTGAGGTGCCGTTTAATCAAATGCTGATCTTTTCATCTAATATGACTCCTCAGGAATTGGGTGACGATGCTTTTTTAAGAAGAATTAAATATAAAATCGAAATTGATAGTCCTAATCAAGAAGAGTTCTCTAAAATATTTAAAATGCAATGTGAGGTTTCTGGGATTAAATACTCAGAGGAGGCCTTTAATTATCTTATAAAAAGTTTTTATAAAAAGAATAATATTGAGTTTAAGGGATGTCATCCACGGGACCTAGTTGGGCATATCTCAGACTTTAACTCTTATTATTCAAAGAAAAATATCCTTTCAAAGCAGAGCATTGATTTTGCTTGTAACTCTTATTTTTCAAAATATCTGAAAACAGGCTAACTTAATACTTTGATTCTTTTTTTTGTAAGACTAATTATCACCACTACAACCTTGAACGGGTTCTGGTTGATAATCAAATACAAATGGGATTTTCATAACTTTATTCTTGTGCTTGAATTGAATCCACATTTTTTGAAGTCCAGGTATCATTACTTTTTGATCATGAAAGTTAAACCTTAAAATATGATCATAGACTCTGTTATTTGTGTCATCTTCGTCATCATCTAAAATAAATGGAGAGTGCATATGAGCAAATGGCATATTGTTATGCATATATTTCATATAGTCTTCACTCAGCCAAACTGAGTGAGCGGCTTCATCAAGCCATGGTTGGAAGTCTAGAATTGGTTCGTACTTACCATTTATATCTTGAAACATTTCAATTTCAAACTCGACAATATTACCTGAGCATCCTGTGATGGTTCTATTGCTAAAAATCGCCTTATACATGGGAGTTGTTTCATTATTTCTTTGAAAGTATTTAGTGATAGTGCCATCTGTGTTCGGGTCTTGAGTCAGTTGGGTATGAGAAGATTGTCCCATTACATGCACCATGGCGTGATCCATTCGCATACCAACTCCCGCAACAATTACATCCGCCATAATCATATACATGCCAGGTCTTTTTAGGGTGGTAACAGCATCTTGGTTATCAGGGTCTGCGTAAGGCATATTTACAGTGATAGCAAACCTTCCTGTAGTAGGATCAAAGTATGGGTGTATATGTTTGAACACTGAAAGATCCTTATTTGCGATTACCATGTGCATGTATTTACCATGCATGACTTTGTAATCCTTATAGATTTCCTCGGTCTTTGGGTTGGAAAAATACATTTCAATTAGTATCGGTTTATTTGGCTTCACCATCATATGCTTCATGCCTTTGACCTCTTTTCCATTGATGAAAAAGTGGGACTTAAAGTCAGACATAGCTGCAAAAGTATTAAAGCTTAGAACTAAAGATAGAATTAGTAATTTCATATTTTTCTCCGTGTAGAAATCATAGTCAATAGGGAGTCAATTTGTCTGATAAATCTGTCTAATATGTTCTAACATCACTAGCAACATTCATTCATTTGGGAGAAAATTAGAAAAATAATTAAATGGAGTTAGTTATGAATCTTTTCGCAGTCGTTTTGTCTTTCCTTCTTTTTTCTAGTGCCCAAGCAAGTGATATTGTCACTGATCAAGTTACTGTTGGGAATTCACCCAATGTTCTTTTATCAGGAGCTTTAAATCTTAGAGTGGGAGCAGTAAAAGCCAAAAAGGGAAATGATATTTGGGGATGGACTGATCCATCAACCGGTAAAGAATATGCGATTATGGGATTAGACAGTAAAACTTCATTCGTAGATGTAACTGACCCTGTAAATCCAATTCATCTAGCTGATATGAAAACTGCAACAATATCTTCAACTTGGCGAGATATGAAAATCTATAAGAACTACGCTTTCATTGTTAGTGAGGCTTGGCGTCACGGAATGCAAGTTTTTGATTTGCATCGTCTTAGAAAATTAAATGGGAAAAAAGTTGAGAAACTAAAACCAGACTTTAGATATAGAGACTTTGGAAATGCTCATAATATTTTTATTAATGAAGAGACGGGTTATGGTTATGCTGTAGGAACGTCAACTTGTGATGGTGGTTTACATATTATGGATCTTCGATCACCTCTTGCTCCGAAATTTTTAAATTGTATTGGACGTGGAGTTTATGAACTACCAACAAAGCATGGGAAAGCTTATACCCATGATGTTCAATGTGTTGTTTATAAAGGCCCAGATGCGAGGTATTTAGGTCGTGAAATATGTATTTCAAGTAATGAGGATACAGTTAATATTGTCGATGTAACTGATAAAAACAAACCAGTTCAAATTGGTGTAGCAAGTTACGACGGTGTTAAGTATACTCACCAAGGTTGGCTAACTGAAGATCATACATATTTTTTATTAGGCGATGAATTAGATGAGTCTAAACTTGGAGTAAATACAAAAACTTTTATATGGGACTTTTCTAATTTAGAAAACCCAAAAAACTTTGCAGTACATACTCATAAGACTAAAGCTATTGATCATAATATGTATGTGAAGGGTGATTATGTTTACCAGGCGAACTATAGCGCAGGACTTAGGATTTTATCTTTAAAAGAAATTGTAAAAGGGAAATTAACTGAAGTTGGCTTCCTAGATACTTTGCCACAAAGAGATAGCGCCGAATTTGAAGGTGTATGGTCTATCTTTCCTTATTTTAAGTCTGGTACTGTTGCCCTTGCTGGAATTGACGGTGTTCTTTATCTTACTAGGCCCGAGCTTCCATAGGTCGGTGAAAAAGTAAGTATGGCTAAAATCGACTATTTTAAAGGCTACCCCCAAAATATAAGAGACCATTTTGAAACTTTAATCAGGAATGGCCAAATAAAATCATATCTTTTGAAGAAGTATCCTAGTGGACATGAAATCAATACTGATAAGCAACTTTATGAATATGCACATGGGATCAAACAGAAATTTTTGAAAAAGTCTCCCCAGATTAATAAAATAAAATATGAAAAACAAAAAGATCTCATTCTTAATGCTCTTGGAACGCATACATTCGTAAGTCGTAATCATGGGGGGAGACTAAGGAGTAAGCATGAGATTCGTATTGCTGTAAGTCTTAAAAGTGCCCCTGAGGAAATGCTTAAAATGTTAGTTGTTCATGAGTTGGCGCACTTTAAGGAAAAGGATCATAATAAAGCTTTTTATAATCTTTGTCAGTATATGCAGCCAAATTATTGTGAAGTTGAACTCGACACACTTTTCATCTTAATATGGTAGATCAAGGTGAAAATCTTTATGAATAAAAAGAGAGAATTTAATTTTTATTTTTTTTTAGTCATTACTAATTTCCTATATTATTTTTCAATTAGACATGGAGTTTTGGGTGATTTTAGTTCGTGTAAAAACTCACCTTCAACTATGAACTGTATTTGGGGAGAGGGTTATGGCGGAATAGATCGCGGAGAGGAATGTTATATTAGCTGTGATTTTGTGAGCAGTAATGAAATGCAGCTTCAAGTTTTAATTGTACTGTCTATGGTGGTGTTCTCTGGAATTGTTATTTTTCTGAAAAACAAAAAACAAGGAAAATAGCTGAACGTAGTAGCGAGCGGGGGATTAATAAAAGAAAAAAGTTAAAACACCTAGATTTTTTAACTATCAAAAACCTTAAGTGGTTTAAATTATGAAGTTTTAATTTGATTTCATATTCAAAACAACTAATTTTACACAAAAATACTAATAATAGGATCCAAATTGCAAGTACTTTGCATTGCGTTGCGCCTTGAAGAATTTCTTGTTATATGAAGCTTATATTTATTTTAAAAATACAAACGAGGTCCCAACATGAAAAAATTATTTTTAACAACGGCTTTACTAGTATCAAGTTTGAGTCCAACAGTGATGGCATCTGATGCTTTAGATAATTATCTGGATTCAGTTAACTCATACCAAAACAGTCTTGTAATTACTCAGGTATCTAATTACAACTATGCTATTAGTAGTAGTAATTACCTTATGAAATTACTCGATAAAAGACTTGGGAAGATGAATGATGCTGAATTCGAAATCTGTAAAAATGGAAATGATATAGCTGGAAGTATAGATGGCATCTTAGGATTGGAAGAAGTAGTTGAATTTAAAAAGAATCTAACAAAAGAATTTACTGAGTTAAACATGATTAAATCTCACAATCAAAATTTATGCTCAGACTTTGAAATCAATTTTATTGCAGATACAGATGAATCATTTTTTGGAGTTTTTCAAGACTCTGATATAGACAGAAAGAGAGACGAAGTTGAAAAAGCATTAAGTATAAATTCTAAAATTAAGGTCGTGGTCAGTAAATTATCTTATAAATTAAAAACTTTATTAGAGAGTAAAATTACTGAAACAAAGGTTAAGAGAGCACAAAAGAAAAAGGAAGAAAAATTAAAGGGTTTAATTATAATTGAGAAACTCATAAGTCAGGATAAATCACCTATCTATACTGGAAAAGATGTTAAGATTAATTTAAAAGAGTGTGGTCTAAAGATTCATGTTGATACTAGAACACTTCTTAGTTCATACCTTTTTAACGATAATGAAGGAGGAGGTATTACTCATTCTTCGAGTGGCATTTATTCCAGTGAAAAATCAATAGAAGATGCAAAAGAAGATTTCATGGCCGAGCTAGTTATAGCGTTGGAAAAGTATGATTGTAGAAATAAATACCAAGATTAAATTGCTTAAACAAAAAATAGATTTTTAATAATAAAAGTGCCTCCGCAAATAGTTTCGGGGGCATTTTTTACTTTTTTTCTTTTTTGGAAATTAGTATTAGAATATCATATGGCAAAACTTGATAATAATACTGTAGATGATTATTCAGGAAATCAATCTCCGAAGTGCTCTCAATGTGAGGGGCTTATTAACCCTGCGCTAACTGAAACAAAGTATGATCATTTAAAAGATGAGTATATTAAGATTAAATCCCAATTGCCTTGGAATGCAGATTGGGAAGGTAGATGTCAGCACTGTGGATACGATTATAGTAATTCTTTTACAGGTTTTGAAGAAAACCAAAAACAATCCTATCGAAAATTAAAGATTTCACCTACTATGGAAGTATATAAAGAGGCTTTTGAGCAAAACCTTAGTTTAGCTGGGTTGGAAATCAATCTTTTATCTTGTAAGGGATCTAATAAGAAGGAAGTTAATCAGACTATTTTTCTTACCATGGCTGAATTGAAGTATATAATCAACCAACTAGACACTGACCTTGCACCATTAAAGTCACAATTTTCAATTAGAGAAGATTTAACTTAGAAAAGGGATAACTTAATTCAGGGCCAAGATAAGAATCCTTCTCTCATGAACCGTTTTTCCAATCAAGCGAACTCCACTTATTTAAAGTAATATAATTACTTTTTTATCATATTCTAATATAATTTGGATGTTAAAATAAAATTGAAGATTGAGGTTATTATTAAAGAAAATAATGAAATGTGTATATTGCCTTGGGTTTCACTGACAATTCGAAATAAGAAAGAAGTTACTCCTTGTATGCATTATAATTTTAATGATGAGTCAGTTGGGAAGACGACAAATATTAAAGATATATTTAGAAGTTCTTGTTCCGATATGTTTACAGATATAAAACAAAAAATGCTTTCTGGTGTGAAGGTTGAAGGGTGCCAGGTCTGTACACTAAATAAGAAAGACTCATTTAAAAAGTATTTCAATTCTATAAATAAAAAAGAACTCTCGAACATAAACGATATAAATAGTGAATTAAGTCTAAAATATTTATCGTTGGGCCTAGGCAATACATGTAATCTGGCCTGTTTAACGTGTGGAGAGCAAGGTTCAAATACATGGGCTCTATATCACCTTGGTGAAGAGATTAAAACTCACCCTAGGGATTTTGGTGCGTTTCTCCAGGATATTGATGTTGAGAGACTGAAACATTTAGAGGAATTAACTATTTCAGGTGGGGAGCCTCTTCTCTGTGAGTATCTAGTACCATTTTTAACTCGGCTTAAAAGAGTTAATGCTAATATAAAAATCATAATCTTTACAAATGCTTCAATCCCCTTAAAGTTAGACTTTTCTACAGCGTTAGAAGGGTTCTCATGTGTTCTTTTTCATATAAGCATTGATCATTTAGAAGATAAAAATGATGCTCTTAGATTCCCCTTAAAGTGGAATGTTATTAGTAATAATTTATCAAGTTTTTCAAAATTTGAAATAAATATTTTTTGCACACTTAGTATTTTGAACATAACTTATTTACAGGAATTTATTGATTGGTATGAAGATTTATCTTTTCCCAAGAAAAGTATATTATTTAATCCAATCCATGCACCAAAAGAGTTAAGTCCTTTTTATATAAAAGAAAGCTTTAAAGAGCATTTAAAAGAAAAATATCTGAAAGATGAGCGACTGAATAAGTATGGGAATCTATATCCTGTGTTAATGCGCGTCGTAGATTCTGCAGTTGTTGATGATCCTGACTTAGAACATATGAAGAAAAAGAGAATCGTCAGGTTTAAAAAATATCGAGAAGTTACTGGTTATAATCTTAACTCTATATTCAAAGAGGTAATTCCTTTTACACTTTAGATCCTTTTTTCTCCTAAAAAGAAATTGAGCAAGGCCATCTATGCTAATATTGGAACGACAGGGCAATATGATATTTCTTCTAATAGGTGTAGTACCTTCGCTTTAAATGTTTTATGATTTTTACATAGGAGATTTAATTCATGAAACTATTTACTATGTTATTGACAATATTCAGCTTTAACTTATCTGCTCATACATTGAGAGTTTATCCAGAAGCCCCTTTGGAGATTATTGAGATAGGGCATCCAACTCTAACAATGATTGCTGATGAAATTCCTTTTGAAGAAATTACATCTGAAGAAACTCAAGAGCTTATTGATAAAATGATGGTAACCATGAAGAAAGCTGGAGGAGTTGGTCTCGCTGCTCCCCAGGTAAATGTATCAAAACGACTCTTTGTGATGAAACCAAGTTTCTTTAAGAAAGCTGAAGCCATTATAAATCCGGTCGTTGAGTATATTGATGGTGCAGGTACAAAAAGTTCAACAGAGGGATGTTTATCTATTCCTGGAAAACAGTTTACAGTAAAACGTTATAGAGAATTAAATCTGTCTTATTATACGAGAGAAGGAGAGTTTAGAAGCGAGCATGCAACTGGTTTTCGTGCTATTGTAGCTCAACATGAGTATGATCACTTAAACGGTATTCTAATTGCTAATTTTTTCTTTCCTAATTTTGTGCCTATGCCAATTACAAAAGATATTCCTTTAATGTAGTAGTGTTATATCGTAGAAAGGTCCATAATATAAATGTCTAAAGTATCGTTATTTACTTCACCTTTGTTTGATGTGTAGATTAACTGATTTACATTTTCTTGAACTTTAAACTCTTCAACTCTTAATTTATGATTAGAATTACTAAAAACTGGTGCCAGAGTATCTGTAGATACTGAGTATTTATAAAGATTTTGGTATTTTCCTTTTTGTGACTCAGCTAAAATGAGTACCGTATTGTTATCTTGCAGGATTTTAACCTTTTCAATAAACATACACTCCCCAAAATGATCTTTAAGTTCAATATTTTTTAATAGAGCTGTTTTTGTGCCGGAGTAGCTTAGAAAACAATTACTTGATCTTAGTGGCTCTTTGATAATTACAAAATCAGAGTTTGGTGAAAAATCTATAACAATTGATACATCCCCTAATTCTAAATTGTTTGAAGACATCTTTATTTTTCCAGTTCCATCAAAATTTACAGAATAGCTATCAAAAACAAAGTCGCTAATTTCATCAGCTGTATATATCAACCTTGTTTCATCTGGGGTTGTGCTATACGAGATTACCCCTTTTTGTGCAGGGCCAGGAGATAAAATTGATATATTATTTGCCGAATTCTTATCTCTGACTTCAAGAGAGTATTGAAGAGTAGTGTCATCAGCATGTTTATAAGCAAAATGTTCACTATTAAGGGGTACAAAACTAACCCCCATGTAGCTAAGTATCTCTGGAGCCGATTGCATTGAAGATCCATCAAGATCTATGGTTGCGGCATATTTATCAAATGAACTCTCACGAATAAAGTAAATCCTATCATTAATAACTTGGAAATTTTTGTTCATTGTATTTGAGGCAATTTGAATCCCCGAAAGAATAGTTGTAGAGTTCGAACCGTCTTTATCTATTCTTAGAAGGTTAAAGCCAAGATTTAGTGAATAAATATAGAAATGATTTTCTGTTTCAAAGAATTCATCGACTCTCTCTTGAGCAAAAATTTCTGTATGAGAGTTATCTGATAGATTTATAGTATTGTAACGATCAAGGTCATCACCATTATCTCCGGAATATAAAATCTTATTATCGCTTAACTCATAAAGATCAATTGAAAAAGGTGATATATTATCAAAAAGGTAAACCTCTTCTTTTGTTAATAGGTTAGTTGTTTTTAAATATCCATAGTTTCCTGCTGAACTCCATTTAGAAATAATATAGGGAGTATCATTGGCAATATAACTTAAATATTTATCACACTTTAAACTCGTTGTACTTGCAGGTTTTTTTTGGAATATTTTAATTCTTGATCCGTCTATTAAATTTGTTGCAATTAACTCAGTAGTATTGTCATAGATTAAAAATTGTTTATCTTGGGAAATAGTTGATCTTTCTATGTTGTAATTTTCAAAGGATGAGTGAGTTTTTAAAGTACTTGGTTGAAGTGTAAATGTATTAAGGTTAATAACTCCACTATCAAGGTTTTCAGTATATGCATAATTTGAATCTATGCTAAAATTGATAATTGGATGTTCGGATTCAAAAACCTGATTGGTTTGAAAGTTATGAACAATATAGCGCTTATTTTGACCATAGTAATAAGTTTGAATCATTTTGTTATTATCAGCTGATACTATGAGTGAGTTCTTTGTTTCATGCCAATTCCCAGATAATGAACTACTAAAATCTCTTGCAGTATTAGTTGTAGTGTTTATATGGTAAAGTCCGTATTCGTTATCATCTAATTCTACATATAAAACAATGTTTTTCCCATCTGGGGTAACATCAAATCGTCTAACGTCCGTTATTTGGCCAAAAGGGAAAGAGAAAAATTCATCACTTGAATCCGTACAATCATTTTTGTATAATTGAACTTGGTTTGAATTAGAGGGATTCTTTGCAAGGTAGAATACCGACTCCCCATTGGGAAGAACACGTAATTCATCAAGAGATGATTCCCCTGTCGGGGTTTGATATAGTAAAGTTTTTGTTAAAGAATCTAAATTATAACAATATAAATCCCCCTCAATCGTGGCACCATTATCTCTAAGGTAGTAAACCTTATTTGAATTCATTTGGTAATTCACAACAGAACTGTCCAAGGTGAGGGATACTGCTCCATTCATACTTCTTTTGTATAAGTTACCATTGTTAGTTCTGTGGTAAATAAACCACTGATCGTTATCAGCAATGTATGCTGAAGTTACATTAGAAGGAAATGTATTATCTGTTCCTAAGGAGAGGTTGAAAGTATCTTCAAAATCGGAGTAATACCAGGTTTTTTGATAAAAGTTACTATAATCAGCGAGATAGTAAATCAGGCCATTGGTACTAAATGAACTCACATCATAATAATCAAGAGGGCTGGTAGTAATAGTTGAGATTTGTTTTTCATTTAAACCATTACTATCAAAGGTAAAAACCGCAAGTCTACTTATATTTGGTACTTTAGATCCAACGACATAAAATTTTGTTCCATCATTATTAAAACCGAAAGATTTTATCTGAACGAAACCTGTTATATTTATTTTGCCTAAATAATTTCCGTTCTCGTCAATTTCATAAAAGTCTGCTGAATGGATATCGATACTTGGAAGATAGGTATAAGGGTTTAAACTACTTTTACCAATTTTCAGGATGGACTTATTTAATGTTGGATAGTGAGTAATCCCTGATTGATAATATGATATATTGTTGGTTAATTCAATTGGCCAATCAACTTGGGTAAGGTCATCACTATTATTTTTTACATAGGTATTAGTCCCATCACTAACTAGAGCATCTCCCGAAATAAGAGTAGTTATTGTCTTAAATTTAACCTTCTTTGAAATAGTTTCTAAATCAATTCCATTCTTAGCCGCATTGAAAACTTTAGGGACTGACTCTTTTGGGCCTTGAATATCTTTTCCAATAAGTGTTACATCCACTTCGCTTAAGCAGCTTGTAAAAAAGAATAGACTTAATAGGTAAAGGAATCGCATAGTCTCAATTTACCATACCTGAAAATTTGGTCCAAATATGGAAAGTTAGTTTATAATTTCATATATTTATATCGGTTTTTCTACTTAAAGCTATAGGGATTTCTATGGTTTGCCACAAAGACTTGGCAGTTTATTTTTTTTGATTTAGTGCCAATCATAAAAATATCAATTATAGTAAATTAAAGGAAAAGGTTTATGAAAGCGAATGGAAGTTGTTTATGTAAAAAAGTAAAATTTACTTTTGATATAAAAGCAAAACATTTTGACTCATGTTATTGTTCTATGTGTAGAAGTTGGGGAGGTGGGCCTGCTTTAAGCGTGGAATCATCAGGGAGTATTATCTTTGAAGGTGAGGAGAATATTTCCATTTATAGTTCAAGTGAATGGGCCGAAAGAGGTTTTTGCAAAAACTGTGGTGGCCATCTTTTCTATAGACTTAAAGATAAGGGGCATAACTTTTGTAATTTTAACCTTGGTACATTGGAAAACCAAGAAGAGTTCAATTTTATAAGTCAGATCTTTATAGACTCAAAACCACCAAATTATTCATTCTCTAATCAAACTAAAAATATGACGGAGAAAGAAGTTTTAGAGGCTTTTGGAATAAAAGAGTAGCTCTTAAATATTTGAGAAACTATTTTTAATTAGCTCTGTTGGTCAAACTCATCATATATTTTTGTTCCAGTTAAAACTTCTATAAGATCTTCTAGCGTGACTATTCCTAGAAATTCACCATTCTCATTTATTATGGCCGCGATATGTGCCTTCATACTTAAGAGACGATTGAATGTATTTTTAGCATTTGTGCCTTTCTCTAGGATGAGAATTTTTTTCGTAATTTTACTAATTTTTATATCTTCTTTATTTATATAAGACTGAAGAATATCTTTTCGCATAACATATCCTTTTATGTCATTTCGGTTTAGTCCAAAAACAAGAAGGCGAGAGAAGGTATTATTTTGAATTTCCTTTAAAGCTGTATTGATGTGAGTTTCAAATTGGAGCCCTTTTACTTCGTCATTTTCTCTGAGAACATCAAAGAGCTGAACACTTGCAAAATCAATTAGAGACCTAAGGTGTTCAAACTCTGACTTGTGGATGGCACCTGAATTTAATCCTAATTCGGCCATGGCAGGTATTTCATCTCTTGAGATTTCCATTTTTTTACTACCTTTAATTAGCTTTGAGATTTTTATTGAGATCCAAACTATAGGGTAGGAAGTAAAAATCATCGGTTTTAAGAAAATATGGCTTATGGGAAGGATTGTTTTCCAAGATCTAGCGCCAATTGACTTCGGAATAATTTCACTAAAGAAGAGAATTATAAAGGTAAGCACCGCTGAAAAAAGTGAAAGGTACTCATTACCCCATGTTTTTTGGGCTTCAGCGCCAGCACCTGCTGCACCAATAGTGTGTGCAATGGTATTTAAGGTGAGAATTGAAGCTAGGGGCTTTTCGATATCAGCATAATCTATTTATATCATATAGGGAGTAAATTTGAGCCTAAAACATAAGGTTGTTGGATGGTATAAGCTTTATTAAAGTGGAATACTGTATAAATCTTAGACACTAGTGTGTAATGTTTTGAGGCTCCATGTTTTCAAAGAAAACTTTATTGTAAGATATAACAAAGAATTTTAGTTTAACATTTCTTGAGACTTATCTCATCATATGATCCGGAGTAAAACATGAAAAAAGTATTTTTTGGACTCGCACTGATAATTTCTATGTCGTCATTTGCATCAATTGATGAAGTTCAATTTAAATCAGAAGTAGAGTATGATGGGATTATGAGGTCAGTTGTTTATGTAAAAGGTAAACAAGTTAAGTTAACTGAAGCAACTGGTAAAGATCATTGTGAAGTTGTTGCAGCAACTCATCGTTCGACTGATAAAATTGAAAAGGGAACAGTACTTGAAGTTGAATCAGCTGGACCTGTAGATCATGATTACATTGGTGTTGTTGCACATTATAAAATTAAATTTAAGAAAAATGACTTAAAGGTTATAGCGATCTCTTGTACCAGCCTAAGAAAAGCACAAGATGGGCTTACTAAGGAAGATGTTCAAAATACATTACGAAATATAGTTACTCTAAATTAGAATTACTGTGTTGGCCTAGGTCTTCACAAGGCTAAGGTCATATAATTTGTATTGACAGTGCTTTGCATTATATTGTAGCTAATGTGCATGAATAATATAAAGAAAAATCCAATCCAAAAATTTTTAGTTATCGTTGAAAGACTTGGTAATGTCCTTCCACATCCTGTTACTCTTTTTGCAATTTTATGCGTCATGGTCCTTTGCATAAGTCAGATGGCCGAATGGCTTGATTTATCAGTTGTTGATCCAAGGCCTGAAGGTGCCAAGAATAGGGCTTCAGACGGGCTTATAACAGCAATTGGATTACTTAATGCTGAAGGGATTAGGAAATTATTTGTAAATCTAGTTAAAAACTATACCAATTTTGCTCCATTAGGAACAGTCTTAGTTACCATGCTTGCAGTTGGAGTAGCTGAATATTCAGGAATGTTAACTGCTTTTATACGAGGCTTAGTTTTAAAAGCTCCAGATAGACTGATAACATTTGCTGTGGTTTTCGCAGGAATTTTATCAAATACAGCTTCTGAGCTTGGTTATGTCGTACTAATACCATTAGGTGGCTATGTTTTTATAAGCAAAGGAAGACACCCTCTCGCTGGAATGGCAGCAGCATTTGCTGGTGTTTCTGGTGGGTATTCTGCAAATTTATTTATTGGAACTGTAGATCCTCTTTTAAGTGGTATCACTCAAGAAGCAGCAAGGTTAATTGCTCCAGAATATACTACTCATGCTGCCATTAATTGGTATTTTATGATGATTTCAACTGTATTAATCTCAGTCATTGGAACATATGTCACAGAAAGGATTGTCGAACCTAATCTTGGTGAATATGAACCTGGACATTCACAAAATATGGATCAATCTAATGCTATGGCCCCACTTACAGGTCTTGAGAAAAAAGGTCTTAAATTTGCTGGGCTTGCAGTTTTTATGATTGCCATGGTGGCGGCCTTTACTATTATACCTGAGTCAGGAATTTTACGTGACCCCGTAACAGGAAATGCTCTAAAGTCTCCCTTTATGAAAGGGATTGTGACTTGGATTTTTATATTCTTCTTAATTCCATCAATTGTTTATGGCAAAGTTGTGGGAAGTATTAAAAATGATAAAGATGTAATTGATGGAATGACCAAGGCCATGAGTACCATGGGTCTATACATGGTTTTAGTCTTTTTCGCAGCACAGTTTATTGCTTTCTTTAAATGGTCTAACCTTGGGACGATCCTGGCAGTTAGTGGCGCAAATCTCATGCAGAGTATGGAGATGACTGGCCCTGCTATTTTTATCCCTTTTATTCTCTTATGTGGTTTTGTGAATTTAATGTTAGGTTCAGCGTCTGCACAATGGGCCGTAACAGCTCCTATATTTGTACCTATGCTAATGCTAGTGGGATACTCCCCAGAACTGATTCAAGCTGCCTATAGAATTGGTGATAGTACCACAAATATTATCACTCCAATGATGAGCTATTTTGGACTTATTCTCGCGTTCGCTGAAAACTTTGATAAACGAATTAAAATCGGGACAATTATTAGTACGATGCTTCCTTATTCCATTTTATTCTTAATTACATGGACTATTTTATTCTATGTTTGGGTTTTCTTGCTAGGAATGCCAGTAGGGCCAGATGCTCCAACCTTTTACATGATTAAGTAAGTAACATGGATTCAATAAGAAAATTAAAAATTTACAATTTGTTAAAGGGGATCGAAACAGGTAATCCTGACTCCGTTAAAGTCGTAAATGAACAGAAGTATATTCAGCACAATCCGCAAACTAAAGAGGGAGGCTCTGGACTAGCAGAGTTGTTTTCTAAGCTCGCAAAAACTAATCCAAAAGTTGAAATTGTTCGATTATTTGAAGATGGAGATTTTGTCTTTGGCCATACCATTTATAACTTCTCAAGTGAACGAATTGGTTTTGAAATTTTTAAGTATGAAGGTGATCAAGTTGTCGAACATTGGGATAACATTCAGATGAGGGTTGGGGACATGGTAGGGGGTCAATTGAAGCTAGAGATCCTGATGCCACTGAAGATAATAGAAATACTATTCAAAATTTTATTGAAAATGTATTTATCAAAAAATCTGAAATGGACTTTAATCATTTTGTAGATCAAGAAAACTTTAATGATCATAGTACTTTTCTAGATTTGAAAACTAAAAGTCTAGAAATGAATTATAAAAGAAAACATCGTTTACTTTCTGATGGAGATTTTGTCTTGGCCGTTAATGAAGGGGAGAATAATGGTGTTCACAGTTCTTTTTACGATTTATTTAGACTAGAGAATCATAAAATAGTTGAGCACAGGGATACTACTGAGAAAGTCGCTCCCAAGAGTGAATGGAAAAATAATAACGGTAAATTTTAAGACCATTATTTTATCCACATACTATATCCTTAAAATAACTATAAATACATTTTGAAGGTGGTCATGGGCCCATTGAGTAAAGAGAGTATAACATTATCCGAAGCTAGGAAGTTACTAATTCATGGTCAGGGTTTAAATCGAACAAGTGACTCTGCCTATGAAGTGTTATCAAACCTTGGTTATATTCAAATTGATACCATTTCCGTTGTAGAGAGGGCACATCACCATGTGCTTTGGTCTAGGTTTCCAAAATATCAAAAGAGTGACCTTGATGATTTGATTAAATCAAGAAGAGCTTTTGAGTATTGGTCTCATGCAGCAGCTTATTTACCAATGAAAGATTATAAGTACTCGCTATATAAAAAAGAACGATTTAAGGCCATTGATGGATCAAATTGGTGGCCTAAAGACGAGAAGGTTATGAGCTATGTTCTTGACCGAATAAAGGCAGAGGGAGCGTTACAATCTAAGGATTTTAAGCATGATGGAAATAGCAATAATGGTTGGTGGGATTGGAAACCAGCTAAAAAGGCATTAGAAAGATTATTTATGGAAGGTGAACTTGAAATATCTAGCAGAGATGGTTTTCAAAAAGTTTTTGATTTATCAAGTAGAGTTATTCCTAAAAATATAAGCCTAAAAATTCCAAGTGATCGAGAATATTGCCGTTACCTAATCGAACGTACTTTAAAGCATCATATCTTTGCCTCAGAAGTAGAAATGGCTTACTTAGAAAAAGGGGATTTAAAAAAGTTAGTAAGGGAAGAGACTCGGCATCTTGTTGAAGATAAGAAATTGATAGAGCTAGAAGTAGCAGGGGTTAAGAGTCCTTACTTTATATATAAAGATCAATTAAGTTTAAAACCTAAGGAAAGCTCAAAACTACAAATACTTTCTCCTTTTGATAATTTAGTCATTCAGCGGAAAAAATTAGTAGATTTATTTGATTTTAATTACCAAATTGAATGCTATGTTCCGGCACCAAAGCGAAAGTATGGTTATTTTACTTTACCTGTATTGGTAGACCAAAAGTTCGTAGCGCGTTTGGACTGTAAAGTTAATCGAAAAGAAAAGACTTTTAATATTATCTCATATAATTGGGAGAAACCTGAGTATAAGACTAAATATCTAGATAAGCTAAATGCCAAAATAAAGTCTTTTGCTAAGTTTAATGGCTGTTAGACGCATGTAAATCAAATCTTTTTCTCCGTGTATAAGTTTAAATTGTAATAAAGGCTCCTTACTCAATAATTGAATACCTTATTACTTGACCAAAGTTACCTGATGATGGTTTGGTAAAATTCACAAGGAACCAATAAACTAGTGGGTAATTTAACGGACAAATCTGCTTCATTCTATTCAATCTAAAAGTCACCTATAATTAAGTCATGGAAAATACAAAATTTGACTATAATAAGGCTTTCTCTAGAAACCTCGGTTGGCTCTCTAGAGAAGAACAAAAGATAATATCCGAAAAGGTTATTGCTATTCCTGGAATGGGAGGAGTTGGTGGTTATCATCTACACTCTTTGATTCGGTTGGGCTTTAAGAGATTTAAGATTGCTGACTTTGATGAATTTGATGTGCATAATTTTAATCGGCAAATAGGTGCCAAGGTATCAACCGTTGGGCTTAATAAAGCTGATGTCATGAAAAATATTGTTCTTGATATAATACCTGATGCTGAGGTTGATGTTTATGAAGATGGTGTCAACGAAGAGAATATGGAAGAATTCCTAAAAGGAGTAGATATTCTGGTGGATGGTCTGGATGTTTATGTCATTAAGTTAAGAATCAAACTTTTTGATTTAGCATTGAAGAAAGGCATCTTTGTCACCACTGCCGCTCCTCTTGGTATGGGAACAAGTATAATTAGTTTTCATCCTGATAAAATGAACTTTAATGAATACTTTAATATGAACTGCGATATGGAGACCGAAGATTTATTGCCTCATTTCTTAGCAGGTGTAGCACCTTCATTAATTCATACCAAGTATCTGTATCATAAAAATGAAATAGATTTTAAAACAGGAAGGGTTCCTTCTCTTCATTGTGGAGTAATATCTGCTACAGCTGCTATTTGTTCTGAAGTGGTTAAAATTGTCCTTCAGAGAGGAAAGTTAAAGTATGCTCCCCATAGTCATCATTATGATTTTTACCTACATCGTAGTAAGCATATATGGAGGCCATTTGGAAATCGTAATATTTTACAAAAAATTATTATCTCGATTATTAAGAAGAAATTTCAGGAGATGTCGAGCTGAAAATTTTACTCGTTTTTTTACTTACTACCACATTTGCTAAAGCTGAAGTTTTTAAAACTAGGGATAAGAATAAATTTAAAGCAAAAATTTCTGAATTAGAAAGCCTTAATGTTGAATTTAAGGCAAAAGTGACTAAAAGAGGAAATACAAAGTATCAGTTACTTCTTCGAAACTCTAAAAAATACAAAAATATAAAATTTAGGCGAAATAGAAAAGTCATTTATAAAGGAAAACTTTTTTTTCTACAATATGAATCAACAAATAAAAAAAATATTCAAAAAGCAGTAAAGGTATTAAAGATAAGGGGCATTCAAGCTGCCCATATCAAGTTATTAAGACGTTCTCAAAAAAAATCTCAATACATAATTAGTTATGACAAACCAAAGGATGAAACTTGGTTTAAAGCCTTAGATTATTCAATTGCACAAAGTAAACTCAGATTTGAAACACATATACTTGATTCAGATT
This sequence comes from Bacteriovoracaceae bacterium, assembly GCA_047634375.1. Lineage (GTDB taxonomy): Bacteria > Bdellovibrionota > Bacteriovoracia > Bacteriovoracales > Bacteriovoracaceae. Next base: position 8,705 of record JBLIAG010000044.1, on the reverse strand, counting down.
ATGAGTCTAATTATCTTGATTTCTTAACAGGAGCAGAATTAAACTCTGATTCTTATGAAGGAAAAATAATGTTTCGAGCGAGTTCTCTAACGGAAAAGAATGAAAATAATAAGTTTAGTGACTCAGAGCTAGAGTTGGATGAAACCTATATAAATCGTACTATTGGGGATGGTCAAATAACAATAGGAAAACAGCTTTTTTCATGGGGAGTATTTGATGAATTCTCCAACTTTGATAGGGTTAACATAAAAAATTTAAAGCGATTTATTTTTGACTCAGGGGAAGACTATCGAAGACCTATAACGGCCATAAGGTATGAGCACTATTTATCTGATTGGAAAGTTGATTTCTTTTTTAATTTTGGTAATGAAACTGGAAAAATTTTAAGTGAAGATTCAATATGGTTTGGGGTGGATAGGGAAGAAGGCCTTATTAGGGGAGGAGACACATCCATTATTGATCCAAACTTAATTAAATTTGTAAGTATCCATCAAAATGATAATATTGAAAATGGGCATGGTTTAAGATTAAGTCACTCTGGGGCAGGGGATTTTTCAATAACTTACTTGCGGGCTTATGCTGATCTACCAATTTTAAAATTTTCTAATAAATTAAAATCTGAAATCAATTCAAATTCAATTTCTCCTTCGGGCCTAAATAGTGGTGTTGAGCTTCTTTTTGTTAATGAGGATGTATTTGGACTTGATTATGTAAGAACTATAGGGGAACAATTATATAAATTAGAATTTTCATATATTCCAAATAGTTTAGTGGTTAGTAAGGAATTAGACCTCATTGAGGTACAAAAAGGAAGATTCTCCGTAGGTGGAGATATTGAATTAAATCTTTTTAGTACAACTATTGTTTGGCAATTAATACATGAAAAAACTATGAGTAGCGATCAATTATTCTTGAATGATACCCTTACTCAATCAATTATTCATACGAGTTCCAGGTTTAATGCGGATAAACTTGAGACTGGAGTAAGGTTTGTTTTTAATAATAATGATAACTCGAGTTATCTATCACCATATCTTAATTATGAAATAAATGACTCTAATACATTAGGTGGTTCATATAATCATTTCAATGGAGAGTCTGATTCATTTTATGGGTACCATAAGAATGAATCATTTATGGCCCTAAATTATTCCTATATATTCTAGTATAAAATTTTTCAATGAAGTTACTAAGTTTATTTTAAAGGTATTTTTTTAGTTTTGAAGGTTTTTCTAAAACTGATTTTTTAAAAAAACTATCTTTTAGTTTATTATTAAACTTCGTTTTTAAGACCTTGATGATTGTTTTATGTTTAAGTTTATGGTGGGTAACACTTGTTAATATTGGAATGTAGGTCTTTCCAATTTTTTTAACCTCTTTTACAGTAAGGGTTTTTAAAGGCTTTTTACCCTTTTTATAGAAAATAACTTTCTTAACTAGCCAAGACTTTGCATCAACAAAAATAAGAGATTTTTTATAGCTTGAGCTAGATTTGTCTTTTGGTGTACTTTGAACTTTATAGGTTATTGATCCGTTCTTTTTTATTGTCTTTAAAAGCTTGTGGTTATCAAGGTCAACCTCTCTATCCTCTAAATCTTCGAAAAAAATATCTGAACCTACAAAACGGCCACTTTTCTTTGAGCTTGATATCTTTCTACTTTTCTTGAGAGCGGGAAGGTAAAGCCACTGAAGTGAGTTATCACCTTTTTGATTGTAAGTTAACATAGATGTTTTAGATACTTTTTTGGGTTTGCTAAAAACAATAAGTGATTTTGAGTCATATCTATTATTATCAATCGCAAAGGTGGTAAAGCTTCTTTCTCTGGTATTGCCAGATTTATCGATCAATTTCATTTCGCTGGTTTGAATGGTATCGAATTCCCGATTACTACTGTACACTTTTTCAGCAATTTCTTTACCTGTAAGGGCAAAAGTACTTAGGCTATAAAAAGTTAAGAATAAAGAAAAAAGTTTCATATTAGCTAATCCTAGATTAATTTTAAATTATATATATTTTAACAAATACTCATTTATATACAATGTTTTCTAAATTGAATTGTTTGATTAATTTGTTATCATTATTATATGTATAGCTTTAAAAAATCAATTTGTATTATTAGTACTATTATTATCCTGGCAGGGTATTTTCTATCTCAGTTGAATATATCCAATACACCCAGTACTTATATCCCTCCAAATTTAGAGTCATTCAAACTTAATGATAAAATATTAAGTGAATTCAATAATGATGATACGATGGTTTTTCTATTTAAATTACAGAAATCTATTGATCATAAAACCTTTTTAGAAAAGTTAAATAATTTTACGAGTGGAGTTGAAGAACTTGATGGTATTACTAAGGTTCAGAGTGTATTTAGCTATGAATCTATTCGATCGGTTGATGGTGGATTTGAAACAATAAAAATAATTAATAGTGATGAAATATCAGATTTTAATTTTGATCAAACCCTTAAACTTGTTGGAACTGATAAGTTCGTGAAAGATCTATTTGTAAATAAGGATCTTTCTGTTTTTGGTGTATTGATTGAGCCAGAAGATATTAAAGATTCAATAGTAAGATTAAAATTGGAAGCTGAGGTATTTGAACTACTCAAAACATCTGATGTGAATAGGTTTAAAATAGCTTATGGTGGGGAGTTTAGTGTTGATACGGCCCAATACAGAGAGTTAAATTCGATGATGGCATTTGTCGTACCAATTACTTTTATTGTTGGGTGTGCTTTATTACTCTTCCTATTTCAATCGGGTACAGCAGTTTTTATTGGGACAGTTTTCAATGGATTAATTGCTGTTATTGTTCTATCACTTTTTGGACTTTTTGGTTGGCCTTATAATATGCTTGCAGCAATGATTCCGACTTTAATGATGGCATTATGTATTGCTTTTATAGTTCATCTCTACAATGGAATATTACTAGAAATTGAAGCTGGAAAAGAAATTAAAACAGCAATAATTAATTCAGTAAAAAAGATAAAAAAAGCATCATTCTTTTCGGCTTTAACAACAGCTGCAGGGATGTTCAGTCTTTCTGTTAGTGATATTCCTCCTATTCGATCTGTTGGCGTCATTGGAGGAATTGGTGTTCTCATTATTTTCTTTTTTGTTCTTTATCTTTTACCTCCGGTTTTAATTAAGTTTGACAAAGGAAACTGGAAACAAAATAAGCACTTTAGACGGATTCTGGATACAGTCGTAAGTAAATTAGTTAATGTTTCTATGAATTCTCCTGGCAAAATTTTATTAGTGTTTCTGTTTTTAACTATCACACTGAGTGGGTTCATTTTTAGAGTGGAGTCAGAATCAAATATAAGGAAATTTTTTCATCCTGAGCACGAGGTAAATGTCTCCAGTGAGGTTATTAAGAAGGAATTCGTTGGTACGACAGTTATAAATTTATTATTTACTAATTCTAATAAATCTCTAGTTACAACTAAATTTAATAATAGAATTGAATCAGTTAAAGAGGAGTTTTTAAAAATACCAAATCTAGCAAGAGTTTTTTCTGCAACGGATATTATTAAACAAATGAATTGGGCATTTAATGAAGAGCAGGAAAATTTTTTCTCTATTCCAAGCTCTGATGAATTGATTGAACAGTATTTATTGGTGTATGACGGTGAAGATATATTTGATTTTTTATCTAATGATCATAAAAGATTTAAAATGAGTGTGAACTTAAATGTTCATGGTGCCAATGAGATTGAAGAAGTATTAATAAAAATGGAAAAAGTTCTAATTGAGAATGGTTTTAATAAATACGATGTTGGGATGGCCGGTTCAGGAAAATTATTCTCAGATCAAGAAAACTTAATTATGAAGGATCTTTTAACGAGTGTGTCTTTAAGTATTATTGTTATTTTTGTCATAATGCTTTTTTTATGGAGATCATTTTCTAGTGCATTTTACTGTATGTTACCAAATATATCACCAGTTTTGGCCATGTTTATTACTATGGGAGTTTTTGGAATTTGGCTTGATATTGGAACAGCAATGATAGCATCGGTTACTGTAGGTATTGCTGTTGATGATACAATTCATATTTTTCAAGGTTTTTTAAACAATTTTAAAGAAAAAAAACTAGAGCTTAAAGAAGCTTTAACCAATACATATAATGAGAGTGGTAGGGCAATAATAATTACCACGATTATCCTTGCTGCCCAATTCGCTGTTCTGATGGTGACAGACTTTTATCCAATGAGAAACTTTGGAATGCTGACAACCATAGGAATTATCGTTGCATTGCTTTTCGATCTTTTTGTATTACCAGCACTCATTGTTATTACATTCAAGCCTAAGTCCCTGTAAATCAAGGGTTGTTAAGTAATTTGCTCAAGTATTGTCTAGGTAAGACGATACAGGTGTATGAAGAAAAAACTTAAGAAAACAATTCGAAAAGTACTATGGAATGCTTTTAAATTAATACCAACTAATTTCAAACATAAATTGATTCGATATCAATTTTCAGTTGATTTACCCGAAGGGGTTCATGCAGAAATTGAATATAAGATGGCCGAAACTCAAGAAGAACGGGAAGAGGCATTAAGTCTAGTCCAGGCCAGTTATGTTGACTCCAAAGTTATTGCTGATGATGAAGCCTCTTATAGGATTAGTAAATTTAATTTATTACCAACGACCATTATTTTTATTGCAAAGTATAAAGGTGAAGTAATCGCAACAGTATCTCAAGTTCTAGATACTAGTTTGGGGCTACCTGTAGATTCATTTACAGAAATTGGAGAACTTAGGAAAGATGGAAAGAGAATTTCAGAAATTTCATGTTTGGCCATTAGTAAAAAATGGAGGTCAAGAAGTTCTGGGATTTATTTTCCATTAACAACTTATGCCGTTTTATATTGTAAAGACTTACTAGGGGTTGATTACGCTGTTATGGTAACAAGGGCATCAATTCGCCATTTTTACACGGCATTATACGGAGCATTTCCAATTGAAAACAAGGTCAAAAAGTATAATAAAGTAAGCCATAAATCTAGTTTTGCCCAAATCCTTGATATGAATAATATTGAAAGTGATTTAAAAAAACTTTACGGAATTAAAAAACCTTTACATCGAAATATTTATTATCTACTTGTTAAATTTCCATGGCGGGCTCAATGTGATTTATCGAGGAGGAAGTTTAATATTATCAATAATAAACATTTTACAAGTATGGAATTGGAAAGGCTTTTTACAAATAACCCTAAGCTTCTCGAGGGGATAAACTCTGAGGATAGAAGAAATCTTACAAGTATTTATTTTCATGAAAATCTTACCCAAGTTTTTTCTAATGAAGAGTATCACTACGTTAGTAAAAGGCAATCACCTCGCTTTCAGGTAAATATGAAAATAAAGAGTGGTATTAAATTATATAAGGTCACAGAGGTTTCTTCTAATGGTTTTTGTTTGATAGGTAATCCTGAAGAAGGAACTATTGATGGTGAAATCTATTTAAGTAGTGATTCAAGCTGTCAAATTGAAGCAACAAAATGTTGGAGTTATCAAGGGCGCTCGGGTTTTAAATTTAAATCGATACCTGGAAATGAATGGCAAAATATGATTGATTTTTCTGAGCAAATTACATTTAGGTTAGATGATGTAGAGGAGAAAAGTGCGGCGTAAAAATAAAATATCTTATTTTTTTAAGCACAAACTTCTATACATGGTATTAGACAAATTACCTATGTTCATTAGTCGGAAAATCCTGAGTTCTCAAGTTGAGTTAACAACAGATCTAAAATCCTACGAGGATATTTATTTCAAAGTTGCAAATACGACAGAAGAATTAGAAGGAGCATTTAAGTTAATTCAAAAGACCTACCTTGATATGGGCCTAACATCAGATTCTCAAAACTTAAGGCGAGTTCTCAAGTATAATTTACTTCCAAGTACACTGGTGATCATTGTAAAGTATAAGAAAGAAGTAATTGCGACTTTAAGTATTATAGACGACTCTGTATTCGGCCTACCAATGGATGAAATTTCAAACCTTTCTAAGATTAGAAAGGAACAAATTACTATCGCAGAAGTTAGTGGTTTGGTTATTGCTAGTGGATGGAGAAAAAATAATAAAAAAATATTTGCTCCTATGACTTTATATGGTCTAAAGCTAGCTCAAAAGTCTATGAGGCTGGACTCTTTGGTTTTAGTTACTAATTTTGCTGGACGAGTATTTTATAATAATTTTTGTGGTTCTGAGAATTTAAAAAGAAAAAGTCATTTATATAATTCACTTAATAACGCTGAGGCATTTCCCCAGTTAATTAATCTTAAAAAATTAAATAATAGTTTCAAAAAAGTAAAACTAAGAGATGGTAAAAATTTTAACGATATTTATGAGGAATACCCGTGGAAAGAAAAAACAGATTTTTCATATGATGATTATAATGGAATCTTTACAAAAGAAAGATTAAATACCTATTTTCAATTTTATGAAAACAATCAAGAATCATTTAAGGATAGTTTAACTGATGAAGAGGTAATACATATTCATAATATTTATAATATAGATCAAAACCTTAAAAAACTAACTTTAAATGGGTTTGAAAAGAACAATGACAGAAAGAAAACTAGATTTTTTGTCAATCTCACAATGATATCTGATGAGACAATGTGTGAGTATAATATTTTAGATGTTTCTTTAAGTGGGCTGAAAGTTAAAGATACTCTTAATCATGGGTTTAAAGAAAGTATGACTGTTGATGTTAGAATTAGCGAAGAGCTTCAAATCAATATGAATTTAACTTTGGCCTGGCAAAATAAAAGTTTCGCTGGTTTTTATATCAAGTCTATTGATTGGACACTTTGGGAAAGTTTTATAGCAGAATTAGAAGGAAAAGCAGCTAAGGTCGATGATTTTAAAAAGGCTGCCTAGGTTTCTCTTTTGTCACCTGAACATCAGTTTTGTTTACTAAGTAAATTCCAAAAATAACAAATACAGCTCCAATGAGAAGACTTAAGGCAATTGATTCATCAAAAAATAATGCTCCCATGCTTATTCCCATAATAGGCACCATATTGATAAACGCCGCTGCTCGTGTTGCTCCGATCGCCTTAACGCCTTCATAGAATAGTAGAAAGGAAATACTTGTTCCAAAGGCACCAAGATAAACTAGATGTAACCATTCACTCCCTTTAATATTAGGTATAGAAGAAACAAGACCATTCTGGAGGGCGAATGGAAGAAGGAGGATGGTTCCTAAAATACAGGCCCATGTTGTAGTTATTAATGGAGTCATTTTTCGGAGTACAATTTTTCCAAAGAGGGTATAGGCCGCCCAGGAACAAACTGCAAAGATTAAAAATACATCGCCCAGTCCGAATGCACCTCCAAAGAGCTTAAATAAATCACCGTCTGAAACAACAATAACTGCTCCAAGTAATGCGATGAAGGCACCTAATGCTTTTCGAATACTAAGACTTTCACCTAAAAAAATAGCTGCAAATAAAGTTATCACAGCGGGATTCGTGGTAACAATTACGGATGCCCTGCCTGCCTCAACTATTTTAAGACCACTAAAGAAGAAGTAGTTATAGGAGAAAACTCCAGTTACACCCAGTATCAATACAAGAAAGAATTTAGATGGGGTTAAGCGTAGCGATTGATTCGACCCTATTAGGAGGTAGAGCAATAGGACAATTGTTGCAATTATAAAGCGCAGGAAAGATATTAGGAAAGGGTCATAATTTTGAGCTAAAACTCGACCTGAGATAAAGGTTCCACCCCATAAAAATACGCATAAGATCAGTTTGGAATAGATAACTTTTAAACTTTGAATAATCATTGGAGGTAAATATAGCACGATAAAACCAATATGTTAAAGAGGTTTGATTCTTGAAGACATCCAAGTAATCGAAAATATTGAATAAAACAACTGTCAAAAATTTAAACACCACTAAGTAATTTTTTATTGATTGTACTCTCTGGGTAAAAATTATTGTACGCTTAAGAAAATAGTATTATTAAAAAGATTTATCGTACCAATTGGTTAATGAGTCTAAACCTAAGGAGAATCCAATGAAAAAAACGAAATTATGGGCAGTATTATGCTTTTTTATCTCGCTGAATATTCAAGCAGGAACTTTGACAGATTATAATGATGGTCTTCTAAGTATTGATCAAGTTGTTGAGCAGATAACTGGATCAGAAGATATCGATCAAGTTGTAAAAGACCTTGTATTAGAAGAGAAGCAACTAGTTGATGCAAATATCACTATAAGAAATCAAGAAGGACTTTCTCAAGCCTTGAATAAAGCTTTTATGGATGAGAATGATTCTCGGCAAACTGCAAACTGGGGAAAAAGAATCGCTGGTGTTGTTATAGGTGCAGCGGCTGGAATTGCAGCGACTGTCGCTCATATTAAAATCGTTGACCAATCAACAAGAGGTTATCGAGGAACAGGAAAAGGGCTAATGATTGCTTATATGTTGGCTGGTGGAGCACTTGGTTATGGTGTTGCTGAACTTGCCACAGAAGATTATTTAAGTGCTGATTTTTCTGATGAAATAGATATGTAGTAATCAATTAAGGATAATAATGAAAATGTTTAAAACTTCTCTTTTGATATTGTCCCAAAACTGTAGTGCGCTCGCCTAAGAAATCCCCTCAAAACTTAACCTGATATTTCCAGATAATTTCAACTGTTGATCCCAAAAACTTTCCCATGATTTTGGATCAGTAATTATTTTC
>JBLIAG010000043.1:0-34723 GCA_047634375.1 Bacteriovoracaceae bacterium | reverse complement strand
TTGTTATGAAACCTAGTATATTTAAAAAAGCAGAGGCAATTATAAATCCTGTCGTTGAGTATATTGATGGTGCTGGGACCAAGACTTCAACAGAGGGATGTTTATCGATTCCAGGAAAGCAATTCAAAGTTGAAAGATATAGGGAACTAAACCTTTCTTACTATACTCGAGACGGTGAATTTGTAAGTGAGCATGCAACAGGCTTTCGGGCAATAGTTGCTCAACACGAATATGATCATTTAAATGGAATTCTTATTGCAGACTTTTTCTTTCCTAATTTTGTTCCAATGCCAATAACAAAAGATGTTCCGTTAATGTAGGGCGATGATTTATTCATCAGTTCTTTAATTTGGGATTTAAGTTTAGAGAAAATTGAGAATGGTTTTTATTAAAATTAAAAAAAGAGAGGTATTGTCTTCATCAAATTATACGGATTAGTTGCTTTTCTATCTATCGGGGGGCTTGGAATTATATTTCTAATTGGTGCCCTTGTTTCCCTTTTATGTCTCTTTAATCGCTGGGGAGAACCTGAGATATGGAAGTCTAGTTTATGTGCAACAAGCTTTGGTATCATTTATTCGGTTTATCTTTTATTTGATTCTGAAAAAACGCACTGGATAACTAATTTATTTCACATTGAATCTTATAAAAGAGACATGTGGTGGGATAATTACTTTCTTATTTTTATTGCAGTAGGAATACTTCTCTGTGTTGGAATATTTTTAATAGTTAAAAAATACATTTTCTAAAGGGGCATTTATAAAAGTACTTGAGTCAAAGCGAACCCTGATAAGACCTTTTCTAGATAAGGACTTCGATAAAGTTAAAGAAATGATGTCTTCTCCCGAAGTTATGAAGTTTACTGGATTTCGAAAGCCTCAAAGCAAGGAGACGATTAATGAACTCTTCTTTAAATGGAAGATTGAAACTAGTTATGACTTTGGTGTTTGGTGTGTTGAAGAAAAAGATTCGAAAAGTTGTATTGGTTGGTTTATGTTAAAAATAACGGAACACAATGCACCAGAGTTGGGCTTTATGATTCACAAGAATCATTGGGGGAAAGGTTTTGCTACTGAGGTCTCACGAGTATTTATAAATCACGCTTTCAATGATCTAAAAATAGAGAAAATTATAGCTTCTGCTGACAGGATTAATACCTCCTCAATCTTAGTTCTAAAAAAGATAGGAATGGTAGAAGTTACAAAGCCTAAAGAAGATGACGATATTTTACATTTTGAGGTAAAGAAACATTCAGTTAAGTAAGGTACATTTTTAGGAGTTTAGAAATGAAGCTATTTCAAAAAAAATTAATGCTCTTTAGTCGAAATGGCACCTCACTTGCTTCTAATATAGTACATAATAAGAAAATAACGAAATTTTAATAGCTTGCAAGGATCTTAGATCTTCGTTTGTCAGCTATTTGGACAGGAGTAGGAGATGAATACAATTCTATTAATTATTAGTTTTATGGCATTCTCTACTATTCTTTCAGCTAACGATAATAGAATCCCACTTGATGCTCATCTACATTACTGGCCTGAGCATGATGAATTTTTGGGTATTCAACCTTATACTTGTGAACCCACTTTTGAGATAAGAAATGGAGTACGTTATCAAGTTTCAAGTTGTGATATGGAAGGTGATGATACTTGGACTACAAACTATCTAGACTTACTTAAGGATAATAATGTTAAAACTGCGTTTCTTATTTCCCCAAGCTTTACTATGCGCAATAGAGATATAGATTTAAGTGGTGAGGATTTCTCTGATACTTGGTCATTTCAAGAAAAATATATCCCAGTAATGGACAAACAGGTCTCTGATATCAGTCAAAAATATCCTGGAAGATTTATAGGCTTTTGCGGACTTAATTATACATGGACACCTTCTAGTGCCGAAAAAAGGGTTAAAGAGTGTCTTGATCTTCCTGGTATGAAGGGAATTAAAATGCACTCTTTTTCAACTACTAAAGAACTGCCACTTAGAGTTGAAAAAGTTGAAAAGGTTATCGATGCAACTTTAAATAAAGTGAAAGCAAAGAAACCTATTATTCTTTGGCATATAAAACCAACTTTAGAGAATAATAAAGAGATTGATATTTTATTTCAAATGGCCCTTAAGTACCCAGATTCTAAATTTATAATTGCTCACTCGATGTACAGGGCCAGTAGTATTGAATATCTCCTTTCTTTGGAAAAGAGATATGGAAAAAGATTAGAAAATCTCTTTTTAGAAACATCAGCTGCGGAACCAAAAAAGTTGAAAGACAGTTGGGTGAATTTTGGTCTAGATAGAGTTTTATATGGAAGTGATAATTTCAATTCAAATGACATCTCTTATAGGCAATTTCAAAATTCAGGATTGACTGAAGGGGAAATATATCAAATTGAAAATATCGCATCTAAACGTGTTCTTGAGGGAATCAATATTGACGATAGTGAGCGTGAACTTATGAAAGAGTCTTTGATTAACTCGGGTAGGGCACTCTCAATTAAGGTTAAAGTTCTTAAAGAGTAGTTAAGTAAGTATATTGCTTATAAAACCCATGTAAAATTTCCACGTTACAGTAACAAATAAGAACATTTGTGGTGTATAGATCCACTGAATATAAGTTAATGGAGATATATATGAAAAAGATGATTTTAACGTTAATGTTGTTGGTAAGTGCTAATATCTTTGCAAGTGACCTGAGGTCTCAGTGTGAGAATGCATACTATGCAAATGCAGGTGGCGTAACTAAGCTTCACCAGTATCGCGTTATTGTAAATTGGGGAAAACTATCTGATTTTCAATTAGTTCAATTTGAAAATCTTATCTATTCTGAAGATGCTCCTTTATCTATTTTATCTGAAACAAGTTGGGATAGCCGATCCGGTAACCTTATGTCTACTTTTATAGTTAAAGAAAGTAATGGATATGATGGCCGCGATTATGCATTATCCCTAAAAAAATTAGAGCAATTCTCAGCTGTTACAGTTGGATGTAAATAGTCAGCTTAAGCTAAGTTATACAAAGGCTGTACTTAAGCTAGACACTCTAGAATAAAGGCTTTGACCCAAGCTAAGGTGGGGATATATACTATAGTTGTATGGAGATACTTCTTTGAAATATATACTTTTATCCCTCATTCTTACTTCTTGTAATTCTCAAATAGAGGTTTCGAACCCTAAGATAAATAGTACATATTCTCAAGTCCTAAAGCTTTCGTCAATTCCGAATCAAACAACTGCAAGAGAAGGTATTGAGATTCAAACGATTGATGCCAATATATCTGGTAAAGATATTGATACAGACGGTAATCCAATCACGTATAATTGTTATTATGATCAAGATATTGATTCGAATGTTGAAACCGTTACAAATTGTTCTACTCTTTCAGAGCTTGTTTTTAGCCCAGCTACTGGAATCCTAGATTGGACTCCAAGGTATGGACGTTTTGGAAATTACGAATTTAAAATCACAGCTGATAATGGTAGTAAAACTGATTCAACAATCTTTTCTATTGAAATAATAAGGGAAGACTTTGTTTCTACATGGCGAACCTTTGCACCAACAACTACTATAACATTACCTATTCAATCAGGACTTAATTATAACTTCGATGTTGATTGGGGAGATGGAACTCCAATTGAGAATTACACCGTTGATAGTGGTGTCGCTCATACCTATGCCAGCTCAGGAGATTATGTTGTTACTATCTCTGGACTCATGGAAGGTTGGGATTTTAATTCTACAAGTGTCTCCAAAGATAATATTATATCTGTAGATAATTTCGGTGATATGGGATGGATTGATCTTCAAGATGCATTTTATGATTGTTCAAACTTAGAATCCTTTAGTGGTGGGGGAACATTTCGTGTAACTGATTTTTCTTATATGCTTCAGGATACAGTATCTTTGACTAGTGTTGATTTTACAGATTTTAAAACGACTAGTGCAACTACTCTCGCTGGAATGTTTTCAGGTGTTAGTATGATTTCAAATCTTGATCTTTCAAGTTTTGACACGAGTAATGTACTTCGTATGGATGATTTATTTTATAATATGACAAGTTTAACAAGTTTAGATATTTCAAGCTTCGATACCTCTAATGTTCAAAATATGGGTTATATGTTTCAAAATGTATCAAATATTTCTTCATTAACTCTTACTCATTTCGATACAAGTTCCGTTACAACAATGGCCCAAATGTTTGATGGAGCGGCTGCGCTTAATTCACTAGATTTATCAAGTTTTAGAACTAGGGATGTGGTAGACATGGATTCTATGTTCGAGGGGACGTCTTCACTACTTAACCTTGATGTAAATGGTTGGGATATTAGTGGTGGTCCATCAAGTACTGCTATTCTAAACTCAACGAATATTGGTTTGACTGTTTTCTGCGATCCTCCAACTCTTGGGGCCTCTGATTTTTTTGGTGAAGCTTGTAATTAGTGGTAGGAGAGTTTTAAGTCCTACCACGTGTATCGATTATTTAAATTGGTATTTGAATAGAATTGTTGAAGTTGTTAAGTAGCCATCTCCAAAATATAAAAGATCTATACCATCATCGTACTCTGGCAAATGTGCTGTGTTCATTGTTATATATTCAATTGATTTCTTTTGATCTATTTTCCAACCAAATCCTAAGTTTACTCCAAAAGAGCCATTAGTTTCTATGGAGCCAGAGTCAGTTGTTGGTACCTTATAATTAATAGAACTAAGGTTAACACCAAAGGGGATATAAAAACTTTCCCAGCGATATATTAAGTCTGCATAGATAGAGAGAATTGTTACACTGATGTCCACCTTTCCGGCCTTTATGCCATTAATTTCCCATGTTTTTAAATCGCGCTCAGTATGATAATTGATTCCGAAGGATTTTCCCCAAGAGTTGGGAGTGGATATTCTATATTCATATCCAATGGCCAAACCAGTTTCAAACTCCATTTCATTATCTAAAGAAACTCCGGGGCTAGTTGAAATCCATCCATCCTCAAAGCTAGCAACTGTTTTGAAGTCATACCCAATGTTAAAAAGGTGTTCGGGAGAGTAGAGGGGCAGAGTATTTATTGTTGTTTCTTTTGAGTCTTTTTTATTAGGATCACTTTTCTCATCTAACTGCTTTACTTCGCTATCTTTATTTTCTTTTAATGCACTTTGTTTCTTTTTAAATTCTTCAAACCGCTTAAACTCTTCGAATTTCTCTAAGTCGGCCGGGTCTACTTGGGGGTTGTTATTTTGTGAGTAAGTCACGCCAGATATAAAAATTAAGGCAAAGGTTAGGGATGTTAAAATTAGTGATTTCATAATTTCCTTTATTTCAAAAATTTAATATAGAGTTCTTAAATTATAATCAAAAATTCCTTTCGGACTAATTGTTTATGGTAGAAATAAGATGAATTAATTTTTTGTTAATTTATTAGAAGAGTCTTAATGTATGTATTGCCAAATCAAGAAAGTAGTAGCTCTAAAATATTTATTACAAACTAAGAGATGAGTATTAGGATAATCTTATCCGAACAAAAAGAGGAAGTATGAAAGAAGACATAAAAAAAATATTATTACTATGTAAATCAGATGAAGACTTTGCCTTAAAAATGTATGGGCTTGGAGAAAATCTTCTTAGAGAAGAGAAGCTTGATTCTGATGAGCTTATCTGGGAAGTTGCAAGGGAGATTTGGAAAGAGCGAAATCTTGATAAATCTACGGAAGAAAGAGTGTATAATAGATTTCAGAGATATTTAGGAATATAATTTAAAACAATAATAACCTTATGAGAAAAGTATGTGTTTTTCTGCAGAAGTAAGTTTTGCTGCTAGTGCCGGTTTATTAGCAATAGGAACAAAAACTATTATAGAGAATAGTAAGAAGACAAGATTGTTTTCTTATATTCCAATTATCTTTTCGCTTCATCAATTCGCCGAGGGGATGAATTGGGTTTTGTTTTCTGAGGAGGAAAGTTTTTGGAAAATATTTTTTACTCGTCTATATGCCTATATTGAATATACCTTCTGGCCTGTGTTTATTCCCCTTGCAATCTATTTTATGGAACCTAGTAAAGAGAAATTAAGAAGGAAGTTTCAAGCGGGCCTTGTAGTATTAGGAGTTGGTTATTCCTTGTATTGGGGGAGCTACATGATTCAAGGTGAGGTTGCTATTCATAAATTTTGTAATCCTGGTTGCGGCGGGTTAGCCTACCTAATTAATTTTCCACCTTATACAAGTGTATTGCGATATCTGTACCTTTTTACTATTGCTGCACCTGCTCTTATTAGCTCCTTTAGGTCGGTAAAAGTTTTTGGTTTACTACTTTGTATTACGTGGATCGCATCCAATATCTTCTTTTTTAAAGCTTTTGGTTCAACTTGGTGTTTTTTTGCTGCTATCTTATCTTGTTTTCTATATTTAGGGATTAAAGAGCAGCGGCGTTCAGTTGAGGATGAAACAAGTAAATTCAATTAGTTGAATTAATTAAATCTTGTTAAAGGATTTAATATAAAAAAATTGACTTGACATTAATTGACTAGTCAATTAATGTGGTCGTATGAGTTTCTTATGTGAATTTGACCGTGCCCATTCTCGATTTCAACTTATGCTTGAGCAAAGTCTCAAGCGTTGGGGAATAACATCATCTCAATTTCGGATTTTGAACACATTAACTACAAAGGATAGGTTTCAGCCTAAAGAGTTGGCCGAAGTGCTTGAGATAGACGTTGCAGCTGCTTCTAGATTGATAGATAGGCTAGTGGCCAAGGATATGGTAAACCGAGTTCGTTGCAGTGATGACAGGAGAGTTTGCTTTGTCTCAATAGCTGTAAAATTTAAGAAAGAGATTCTCAGTATTATAGAACATGAAAAAAGAGTAGAAGATTTTTTTCTGGAAGGTGTTCCCAAAGAACACAGGGCCAGTTTTAAAATCGCAATTAGTGAATTAGCAAAACAAAAAAAATATCGTTCTGGGGAAACAGGACAATCAGTGGTTTTTTAAAAACCTTAAAGGAGAATACATGAGCACATTACACACAGTAACAAGCGCTGACTTTGATGAAAAAGTTCTTAAGTCAAACAAAACAGTTTTAGTAGATTTCTATGCTGATTGGTGTGGACCTTGTAAGGCACTTGCACCGACTCTTGATGAAATAGCTAAAGAGCAAAGTGAAACTACAATAATCGTAAAAGTTGATGTAGATGCTTCCCAAGATCTTGCTTCAAAATATGGAGTTAGGGGAATGCCAACGATGCTTATATTTAAAGATGGTGAAGTTAAGGGGACACTTGTTGGTAACCAACCTAAGCAAGCAATCTTAACAACTCTCTCACAGGCTTAAAGTAGACAGTAGGTGATGAGTCTAGAAAAATTCATCACCAACTTTTTTCAAGCTGTTCAAACTTTACAATTTTACTTTTCCAATCGACTGACTCTATCGTTAGTAATTTAGTTTTACTGACCCAACCACCACCCTTAATTGAGATATCATGTTTCTTTGCATCGGCTAAAATGGCGTTTCCGGTAATATCTTTGTATGTGAAGGAAATAGTTTCTCTACTTTTACTTCTTATTTCTAATATAACAGACTCATCATCATCTTTGATTGCTGATTCAAAATGAACATTTCCAAAAAGAACCAGACTTTCTCCATCTGGGGAAATAAATAATTGTTTCATCCCCGTATAATCATCAAAGCTCCAAAGGAGTTCATCTATAAGTAAATTAGACTTATAAACCTTTGTGATATCTTTCCCTGAAAGGTAGCGTGGTTCGGAGACTATTTGATAATTATCGACTTTAGTCTTAATGATTAGGGGAAGGGCTGGCTTCATTGGGTATACCTTGGTTGAGAATATTAAAATAGAAATAGTAGTAAATAAGAGTTTCATTTAATAATTGCCTTTATTTATTCCATTAAATATCAGAGAAAATCTGAGCGTTTTTGTTTTAAAAAGAGGTCCCAAATTGGATTGAACTCATCATACTTGGCCATAAGCTCTAGTGTTCTACCAATCGCGTCTTTTCCAAATACCACTGTCTGATACTCAGAATTTTTCTCTAGTAGTGGAAGCTCAATTCTAAGATCGTTGGAAACATTGTTTTTAATGATCTCTGGAAACTCGTCTTCTAGAATATCTAGGATTCGTTTAGCATTTCTTTTAGGTGCAAGATAGGCCTTCATTAACTTGAAGAACATTTTTCCACAGATCTTTCTTTTCCAAGAAGGTGCCTTGTCATAAAACGCCGCAAGGAAGATTTCATCCATCTGATGATGTCTGATTTCATCTTTCATATGGTAAAAATGAACTTGCCAAAAATTGAAGTCTAGTTGTGATTTATCTTTTTGGTATGCACGTTGATACTTCTTAGAGAAATCAAGAGTTCTTTCCTCAAAGAAAAGTGCAAGCCAGATCCACACGAGAAATGTCTTGTTGTATTTGGTTATGGCATCAAAAAAAAGATTTTGAATTTTATTAGTTTTAAATATTTTAAAAGAGCGATCATCCTTGTACCAAGTTGGCTCAGATTTTTCTAATACACGCCAAAACATCTCGGAATGTTTTTCTTCTTCAGTATAGAAGGTATTCATATTTTTTCTGAATTCAGGATGAAGAGTTTCGTTTTGAAACCCGTCCGTTAGGATTCCTGCGAGTAAATTATTTTCAAGCCATACAAACTGCTCACAGATACTCATCGCATAAAGTTGATTAAGCCTTAACCTTTGTGGCTCAGTTAACCTTTTGTAGCTAGGAAGGTAAGCTATATAGTTCATCTCTTCAGGAACCCAATTTAGCTTAGGATCAATTGGTGTGTCCCAATCAAGTTCATCTATTGAATAGAATTGTTTTTCGCTACGTTCATTTATATTCTCAAGTTTTGTTATAAGGTGTGCTTCCATTTTATTCCTAAGTTTTAGAAAAATAAGTTGTTAATTAATCATTGTGATTTAAAAGGAGATACTTTTGAAGTTCCTTAAAGTTTTTACATTCTAGAAAAATAGTTAGTGGTACGTCAGGGATGGCCTGTCTAAGCTGTGAGGTGAATTCAAAAACAGTAATAGAGTCAAGACCTAGAAGGGCAAAGTCTTTTTCTGGGTTAACCGTCTCTTCATCGATTGCATCTTCAAGGCACTTAATTAAAAAAGTTCTTAATTTACTATTTAATTCCATCTTGAATCCTTTTAACTTTGATTTGTTTTTGTACCGTCGTCTTAATTTTATTTTTCTTGGTGATTTTGTAAAATATTTTTTTGGCAATAAACGTAAATTTGATCTTCGCAATGAGAAATTGAGATCTATAGTAGAGACTCATATAGTTTTTCTCCCATTTACTAACACGACCTAGAAGGTACATTTGCTTTATATAATAGCGTTTAACCTTGCCACTCGTTGTTCTTTTAATGAGTAGAGGAGGTATAAGTGAGATATTCTCTGGTTTTAGAGAAACAAGAGTTCTCACCTGTTCACAGATATGTTCTTTAATTTTAATTCTTTTGTTTGGATCTGTTTCGCAGATCTCAGCGACAATTCGTACTTGCTCTTCTAATTCCTTATTTCGGAAACCAAATGCCACTGTTCGACGAATATTGAAGGTGTTATTCTCATAAGCCTTTGTCTCTATATCGAGAGCTGCAATATTTCGACCATTCATTATGATGAGATCTTTTTTTCTTCCAATGATGAAGAGCTCTTCTTTATTTAGAAAACCAATATCACCAGTGGCAAGCCAGTCGTTTTGTAGGTGAGAGCTTTGATTATAATAATTGGAAACTACTGCAGGACCTTTTACAAAAATTTCACCGACATTTAATTCCGGGAGTACCTTTCCATTATCTTTTCTTATTTCTAAAGTAATTCCAGGCAGGGGCTTTCCACAAGAGACAATATTTGTTGAAAGATCGGACTCTTCGATTATTTCTACTATTTTCTCTGATGTTAATTTATCATAGTTAACTGTCAGATGATGAAGTTTTTCACCGACCTTATTAAATGATACGGCCAGTGTACATTCTGCAAGGCCGTAGACAGGAAACATTACATTGTCTTTGAAACCAGCACTACTTAAATGATTGGTAAACTTCTCACAAATATCTTTATTTACAGGTTCAGCTCCCGAAAGAGCCAATCTTAAATTTTCAAAATTTGGAGAGTCAAGTTCATTAATTTTTACTTTTTTTACACAAGCCATATAAGCCGAGTTAGGAGCAACAATTACAGAAACCTTTTTATCTGAAACAAGCTGTAGCCACGACTTTGGAGATAGTAAAAAATCTAGAGGAGATAAGAGGTGGGAATCAACTTGAGTGTAGAGAGAGGCAAGTAAAGCCCCAATTAAACCCATATCGTGATGGAGAGGTAACCATGAACAAATGATATCCTTATTTGTTACCTCCATTCCTGTCTTAATCTGTTCTAAGTTAGCGAGAATGTTTTTATGTGTTACTGAAACACCCTTTGGTGCTTGTGTAGATCCCGATGAATATTGTATAAAACAAACATCATCATTTCGTAGATCAAAATTGAGTTCTATATTATCCGGGTTTTCTTTTGATAAGGAATCTGTTCTTAAATGAATAAGACTCTTTGATTTAAAGTTATTTGGAGCAATAATGTATTTTGCCTGACAACTCTCACTTATTTGTTTGATAAGTTCTGCATAATCTCTTGGTAGGGTTAGTGTTGAAGAAGTAACTGGTACTGGTATATTACCCGAAATGATAATTCCAAAAAAACAAAATAAAAACTCTGGTGTTGTCTCTAAAGAAATAAGAATAGGTTCTTTGGTGGTGGGAACACATTGTTTAATATTTTTAGCGTATATGATTGAGTTATTCAGAATCTCTGAATATGAAAATGCATGCTTAAGTTCGTATTGATCATAAAAATGACAAACTTTACGTTCAAGATGAATATTCTTTTTGATTATATCAATTAAGTTTTGCAATATGTGCTCTCCAAATATTGAATAATTGACTTAGTGGAAAAATAAACGCGTTTTAAAAATTTGTATTGATTAATAATATTACCAATCATATAGAAACTTAAACGATCAATAAGAAAGTCGTATGAACTAACAAGTAGGCCCATTTGCCACTGGTGAAAGTTGATATCCAAGTTTGTTGCATTTATAAATTCGTTAAAATGAATTCTAGAAAGTTTTTCGAATTCTTTAAAGTCAGTTTGACCATCTTGAGTAAACGCCATAAACTCAATAAAGTCTCTTTGCGGAGGAGCTATTTCACATAATTCCCAGTCATAGAAACAAGGTGTTCCATTCTTTCGCAAACATATATTTCTTGGACTAAAGTCATTATGAATAAATGTCTTAGGTAGTTCTAAGTAATCTTTATACCATTTTGAAAGATCTAAATTAATTTTGTTAAACCAATCTTTTTCTTCTGCAGTAAACCACTCAAGGGCCATAAATGCTTGCTCTGTAGTTTCTTGATAAAAAGGTATTAGATTGATCTTCTCTTCTAGATTCAGATTACTTGTAGCAAAATGATTTGGGAGTTGGAAGTAATCTGAGTGAATCTCAGCTATGGCCTTAATCACATTGAGTTTATTATCGTAAGTCCAAACACTTGGATTGTTTTCAGTATTAAAGTGTGTGATGTCTTTAGAGTTTAAATATTCTTTTGCTATAGCATAGATTTCTCGGTCAACAATCTTTGTTGTCCCATAAAGCTTTGGGATGTATTGAGGGTGAGATTGATTAAGACTCTTATATGCTTCAACTTCTTTATTATGAGAGTTTATGAAAGCATTTTTTTTCTTCCATGTGGAAAAAGCCAGTTTTAAATCATTTGAAACCAATCCCGCTATAATCTCGAAACCAAGTAGGATTTCCTCATCGAGAGGCTTCAATTTTAAAACTGTATCGATGTGTTTTTCATCTATAGTCATTGTAAATGGATAAAAACCAATTGGCTTTTTAGATACCTTTGATGTTACTTCAGAGACAATTCCATTTTTAATTTCCATTTCTTGATTAAGCTGAACACTTTGTATGTTCGATATATTGAGATTCTTTTGAAAAAACTCTAAGTTGAGTTCATGTTCTTTTAAAAGTTCAATAGGTCTATTTCTACCAAGTCTCTCGTGGGAAGTGGCAAAGTGCCCACTCATAATTGCAGACATGGTTGAGAGTTCTAATCCTAGAGCATAGCCTGCTATGATTTTTGCAAGTCTTTGTACAGTTCCAGGTCCGTTACATTTTAAGATTTTAAGTATTTCTTTTGGCCCTTTTAGTCCTGTCCCACCACCGATAGTTCCAATAACTAGTGAAGGTAGTGTAATCGCCATATAAAGTCCTTCTTCGGTTTTTTCAACTTGTAAAATCCCAGCAGAGGATTCATGAATGCACGCTAAATCTTGGCCAGTAGATGCAAAGAAAGCTGCAATGGCATTAGCTGTATTAACATTGTATCCAGACATACCATCATTAACGGCCATAGGGTTGGCTTTGATATACAAGTCAATAATATCTTGAGAACTAACTTTTAATACTCTTTTTAAAACTCTTTCCGGGAAATGACATTCAGCTACAACTCTAATTCCCCTCGTTGAAATCATTGAACGGCTACTGAGTTTTTTGTCAGAAGATCCATTGGCCTCAATGGCATGACTGAGTATGTTTTGTTCAATTTTAGTTTGGGAGTTATATTTATTCTCGATCCATAAGCAAGCATTCCAAGTACAAGTGGTTGTCATATTTTGTCCACTGGCATCGCCAGTTTCAAATTCAAAACGAAGATGTATGTTTTTCCCAAATATTTGTGGAATTACTTCTACTAGGTTAGCGTGATTCGAATATTTCTGTGTTTCCTTTTTTATTGAATCAAAGTTTTTGTTTATCCACTCAGAAAAAACGGTGGCACTTCTCATATTTTTAAAACAGAACATTGGGCAACGAGACATTCTTTGCCTAATCACCTTAGAGTCAAAGCCACCTGAAAGACTTATGGCATATGCCCCACGAGTCATAGAAGCGATTAAGGCACCCTCATTAGTAGCAACAGGAGCATAGATATCCTCAAGCTCACCGTTGTCATGTATCATTTTTATCGGTCCTGCAAGTCCTACTGGAATCTCAATACTACCAAGATATGATTCAATATTACCTTCAACTTCTTTACTACTATAAGTGGTTGTTGCCAGTTCAGTAAGTGAGCTATTTGTCATTCGCTCAATTGCCTCTATGCGTTTAACTCTATCTTCTTCAGTTGAACCAGAATTAATTCGAAACTTCTTCGTTGGATTATCTTTTTTATCGATCATAAAGCCTAAAGTTCCTTTATATAAAGTGCGTAAGTCTTTGTGAAATCACTAAACTCTTTTCCCAGCATTGAGGGATAATTACCTTTTTGCATTAAGCAAAAAACATAATCATCGTAATACTCAAGTGCATTAGGAATTATCTTTAACAGCATAGCTATTAGTAAGTAGCCCATATGGGAGTGTTCTTTAACCATGCCTACAGTTTTTAGAAGTAATGTCTTGTTTTTTACATTTTCAGAATACGATTTATAATTGAAATTTGTTATTGGCATTTTCTGTTGAATTAAGGACAGGTAGTTAGGAAAGTTTATAATGGTCCCGATTATCTTTTTATTACTATCAAATGCGAAAAGAGAAGTTTTAGAGCAGATCATATAGGGAAAGAAAGTTCCATATTTTACTTTAAAAGTATTAAAATCAACGGGGGAGTAAGCAAAGTTATCTCCGAAGACTATTTCCGACTTTTTGTGGATCTCTTCGATATTCTCTAACCATAGTTCTGGGGTAATTAGTTCAAAGTGGTAATCATCAAATGTTAATAAATCTTTTTTCTTTTCATATATTTCAAACCACTTCTCAATTTTTGTTTTTGTTTCCACAATGTAGGAAACATATTCATTTAAAACCATGAATCCACTTTCTTTGAGTAGATGAGGGTAGTATGCTGGATTTTGAGGTTCGTTTAAAAAGCTTGAATCATTTTTTATGGTCGTATTTAGTCTATATTTATTATAGGTGTTGAAATTAATGGGGCCGATTAAAAGTTCTGCCCCTTGTTCCTTTGCCCACTTCTCACAGTCAGCGAAAAGCTCTTTATTTAATGCTACTTCGTTTATTGTTTCCCAATAGCCAAAGTAGGCAACTTTTTTATTTTGATAAATATTAGCTTCATCAAAGAAAAGAGCAACTCTAATCTTTTGATCAATTATAGAATATGCTGCTTTTCCAGTTTTAAAAAACTGATTTTGTTCACTGAAGAGAAAATCAATTTCTTCTTGATTATCTTGTGAAAAAATTTGTTCTGGATAAATATGTTTACTCAGATGAACAAATGATTTTGGAATTTTTGTGTCATTTATATTTATGTCAATCATATAATAATCAAAGGAGAAGCTCTCACTTCTCCATTTTTTTAATTAGTAACCGTAAAACATACTTAGCCAAGCAGCAACGTATGGGATTTCTGGAAGAGAACCTACATTTATGAAATGTAGAGAAAGTTCATCACCTTGTCTCTCACTATTGATATTTGGAAGTAGACCACCAAATGAAGGATCTTTCCACTGAGTAGCTTTATTATAACTGTAGTTCCAAGTGTAATTCGTTTTCCACTTCGTTACATTTTTAGATAGCCAGTTCATACCCTTTGGTTCGGATGGGTTTCTTTCCTTAAGTGAATCCAAAAACTTATTTGGTAAGAAATCTCTTAAGTCTTTTACTTTTTCCACATCAAACAAAGTATTAATATTTACAGTGTATTTTTTCTTAATGAAATGATCGTTAAGGACAACCGGACCATTTGCTTCTAGGACGTCAATTGACTTTCTTAGAATCTCTTCCTGGTCAATATATGGTGTGAGGTCAAGGGTTGCTTTGTAAGATGCTGGGTTGATCATAAGCTTATCTTCACCGCTCATGCCATATGTATCCATCATTGCATTATGGTATTGCAGTTGATCATTTGCTGCCGCTATAAAAAATGATTGAGCTGCTTTTAGTCGATTTTGGTAGTCAGTACCTGCAACCTTTTGTTTAGCAATCGGTCTGATCGTCATAAAGTCTCTATAGTTTTGCTTATTTTGCTTACCTTTAGAATTTTTACCAAATAATCCAGAGTCGGGGTGAGTTAACTCAAACACTCTCTTTGTTGATAGTAATTCTACACGAGAAGATGATTTAGAAAAAATTTCAGATCTTGAGGCAGGACCTTTTACTGAAATAAAAGTTTCTTTTGTTAATATATTTGAAAGCTCAGCCAGCTTTTCCATATTGTATGAACTTAAATAGTACATAAGCCCCATGTAGTTTTCTAGTCCTGAAACAAGTCCGATTAAATGACCAGAAGTAAGGATCCATTCTTTATGAGAATGTTTTGCAGGCTCGTATTTTTGAGCAATGACTTCACCAACAAGTAGTTCAGCCTTAATCATAGCAATAGGATGTGTTCCACTTCCAGATTTATATGCAATCTTTTTCATCGAATTGATTGTTTTAGTAAATTTAGGAGCAATTTTTGTTACTAGCCAATCTTGGAGTTCAGCAACGTCTGAAAACATACCAACTTGACCTTGGATATTTTCTTTTGGGTTAGGCATAGTAGCAAGATCAAATAGGGCTTCCATGTACGGTGCTCTAAAGCTTGATGTTTGCTTAAATTGTTTTAGGGCCCAAATCGCAGAGATATAGGCCATATCTGAAACTTCTGCAACTCTTCTAAGTCTGTAGATAAATCCTTTGAAAAGCGGAATATGCTCAGCTGCGGATTTATAGAGTTGTGCCACGTCACTATTTGGGTTGGCTTTAGCAATAGCTAAGATTTCCGTAATAGCATGTTTAATTTTTTCTCCTGTTGCTTCGTAATTAGGCGAACCATCTTGAAGTTTTGCCGGCTTTACAGCATTGATAATTTTGTTCAACTTTTGAGTAAGTTCATTTTCAGATTTAGTGATTTTTGAAATTAAATCATCTGAAGAGATCTTTCTCAGTTGTTTTCTTTTAAACTGTTCTGCACTTACTGTTGCTGAAAACAACACAGTAATTAAAGTGATTGATAATATTTTTTTCATTCCCTCTCCATTGAAAGTTATATAGACCTTTGTTACGATACCAGTCTCAAATATATTACTCAATAAGGAAATAGGTTTATTTGTCTCCTTAATTACTATTAGGTATAAGTTAATGATTAAAAAATATTCTGAAGTTTTATTACAAAATAGATGGTTGACTATTATACTTGTTTTGGTATGTCTTATTGGTACCTTAGGTGGTTTTCAGCATTTAAAAACAAACTATCATATGAGGTACTGGTTAGAGACAGAAGATCACCTTATTAAAAAACTCAATTATTTCGAGGATAATTTTGGAAATGATGAGGCAGTTGTTATTGCAGTTTATTCTTCAGAAGGCATTCTTAATCCAGAGAATTTAAAACTGATTAAGACAATATCTCAAAGGATTAGCGAACTAGAAGATGTGAAATCAATACAATCTCTATCAAGTTTAAAAGTTCCAAAGATTTCTTCAGGAAAAAAAATTGTGGAGACTCAGGACTTAGTCGACTTTGAAAATTTTAATGTTGAAGAAACTGTTCAAAAAATTAATAGCATCGATTTAATTCCAAACTTATTTATTTCAAAAGACTATAAGACCAGCCTGATTTTTGCCAACCTAAAGCCTACAATTATAAAAGACAGTGAAGTTTTTGATGAGATTGATTATAGACGACTAACATCATCACTAAGGACGATTTCAAATGAATATTCTCATGGTAATATAGAAATTCATGTAAGTGGGAGTCCCATTTTACAAAATGACTTTAGTGCAGTTTCTGAAAAAGATCTTGCTTTAATTATGCCTTTGCTTTTTACATTTTTAAGTTTGGTTTTATATGGATTATTTAGATCTATTAAAGTTGTGATTATGGCGGTGACCATCATAAGTATTACAAATACTTTCGTCTACGCAATTATTGGGCTTCTGGGGTTTCAAATAGAAAATATGCTCTCTATTGTACCCTTAATTACTCTGACAATTTGTCTTGCTGATATCGTTCATATCTATATGACTTATCAGAAAGAAATGAATTTGAACTCAGGTAAACTCGCATCGATTAAGACTTCTATTAAAGATAATTTTGTTCCCACCTTTTTGACTAGTTTGACGACAGGAGTTGGTTTTTTCAGTTTATTTAACTCAAAGTTAGTTCCAGTATCAAATATGGGAATTATGTCTGGTATCGGAGTATTTATCGCCTGGATTCTTTCTATTTCTCTTTTTCCCGTTTTCCTTTCTTTCACAAAAGAGAGTAAGTACAAGAAATCAAAAATTCTCATTAAAGCCGACTTTAAAAAACTAGTGGTTTTCTCTAAAAAGTATCAAGGAATAGTTCTAGGCTTATTTTTTATGATGACAATTATCGGTACTTATATAGGAACACAGAATAAAATTAACACCGATCCTATTACTTTCTTCAAGGAGGGGACACAGATTCGAAAAGCAACTGATTTTATTATCTCAAAAGTTGGGGCAGTTACGGGGCCGGAGATTATTATTCACTCAGGCTATAGAGAAGGTGTTTTAGAGCCAGAATTCTTGAAGAAGGTAGACTCCTTTGGTGCTTGGCTTAAAGAGAACAAGTACACGGATAGAACTATTTCAATTGTTGATCTAGGAAAAGAAATCTATAAAAAACTCAATAATGATGATCCTAAATTTTATAAAATTCCTGATTCAAAAAAAGAACTTATCGATTTGATTTTTGATAATAGGGATGCACTTAAAGGGACAATGAATTTGAACTCAAGGGTCAGTAACGACTTTGAATCAATAAGATTCTCGCTTCTTTGGTCATTGACCGAGACAAGGTCTAGCCTTGATAGATTAGATATTATAACCAAGAAAGCTAAAGAAATGGGGCTTTCTATGAATATAACTGGGAAAAACGCACTCTATTTGAAAATGAATGATCATGTTGTAAATACTTTCTTCACCTCCATTGGAGCGGCTATAATTTCCATAAGTATTTTGATGGTAATTCTCTTTAAGTCATTTAAGTTTGGGTTTATAGCTATGCTACCTAATCTTGTACCGCTTTCATTTATTATGGGGATTATGACTGTTTCAGGAATCTATATTGATATTGGAACGGCCCTTGTTTGTAGCGTTTGTTTAGGAATAGCAGTAGATGATACTATTCACTTCATGATTAATTACTATAGGGAGAGAAAGAAAGGACTTAGTATTGAGGATTCACTTGAGTCTGTACTTAATCATACAGGTAAAGCGTTAATGGTGACTTCGTTTATTTTAGTTATAGGCTTTGGATTCTTTATGCTAAGCCAATTTATACCCAATATAAAATTTGGTTTTTTATGTTCACTGACTTTATTAATAGCACTGGTAACAGATTTTGTTCTCCTACCAGCTGTCATTTTAAAACTAGATAAATAAAGCGACTAAAATAGAAGAATAAAGACCTAAGAAGAATAGTCCAAGGCCACCTTCGTTTATTTTTCTCGATTTCTCTACAGGTTTTTTTAGGAAATTATATGTTGGGTAGAATGTTGAAACATAACCTATTACTAAAATAACCATTGCCGTAATAGTGCTTTGATTTATTTCTTTGATTATTAATACTCCAAGAATAAATGAGACAATATTAAAAAGGGTGATTAGTAAGAGAGATCCATTTATACCAAAACTCTTATTATATGAATCTAGTGCCGTATCCTCGTCAGTACCTCTCGTTTTTCTTGTGAGCTCATATGAAATACCACTGGTAAATGATACTGCCAAAATAAAGAATAAAATATTAGTTAATTCCAAATGACCACTACCTCCAACAATAATCCAAAGAATCATAATTGGAGAAACAAGCATATGGCTAATTGAATAGAGTACTAAACGTTTGGTGAGCCATGCCCCGATAAAAAATTCTTTGGCCATAAGTAATGAGTAGCAAATTAAAGTGCACCACAGTATTAAGGAATGATTTGAGGCTGCTCCGTTAAAAACACTCCATAACAATCCGAGTACTGGAAGGGGGAGAGCAAGAAATTTTAAATGTCTTAATGTTATAAGTCCTCTAGATAATGCTCTCTCTGGATGATTGATCTTATCGACTTCATAATCCTTATGTTCATCAAAAATTCGCAGTAGCAATAAGTGCGATATAAATGCCAAAGCTCCCAAGATATCAAGGAAGCCCAAATTAGTAAGATCTTTATTCACAATGAATCTTCCGATTGAAACCATTGTAATGTATGAAAGAGTTCCGCTAATAATGTTTGCGAGTGGAAATCTTTCTTTTACCCAAGCGTTAAAACGCTTTATAAATGAGGAAGAGATACTCAAATCGTCGTTAATTGAAGTATTCATTAGTTTCTCCGTAGTTAACCTTTGTAAATCACAAGATTAACGCATAAAATGTTCTTATGTCGAAAGATTTTTTTTTAAAGAGCTTAAATTATTCAATGGCCAATGAAGATAGCCAATTAGAGCGAAAAATCGCTTCTGAAATGGAATCGAAGATTATCTTGAGCGTTTGTGGAAGTGGTTCAAGGGCCTTCCCACTAATCATTGAGTCTACCGAAGAACTTGATCTTATTGATATGTCAAAAACGCAGTTGGACTTTGCAAAACTTAGGCAAAAGAGCTTTGAGAAATTTACATATGAAGATTTTAAAGAGTTTTGGGGTTACGAACAATTAGAACCCAAGTTACGAAAAGAGCGTTTCCAAAATTTTATCAAAGAAACCAGTTTTGAGTTAGAAGAGCTTTTTATCAATGAAAATTGGAGTGAACCAATTTACTATGGTGGATGGGAACGAACTTATCAAAAATTGAATAAGCTTGTAAGAATAGCTGTGGGCAACAAGAGAATTGATAAATTAAAAAACTGTAAAGATTTAGATCAGCAATTAAGTATATTTCATAGCTTTGGTTTTCAAGTCAGATGGAAAGCAGTTCTTCTTGTAGTTGGGAATAGAGCATTATTTAATTCCCTATTGTATAAAGGTAAATTTGTTGAAAAAAATATCGATCAGTCCTACGTGCAGTTCTATGTTCAAGCATTTGAGAGACTTTTTAATAATAAACTTTTAAAAGATTCATACTTTTTACAAATGTCTTTTTTAGGAAAAATAGAATTTTTAAGCGGTGTCCCAATCGAAGCGAGAAAGGGGACTTTTCAAAAGGTAAAAGAGGGGCTAAAAAAAACGAAAGTAAGTTATATAAATCAGAATATAATTGAATACCTCAAAGAATCAAAAAAGAAGTATGATTTCATTTCAATAAGTGATGTACCTTCCTACTTTGATTATGAGCTTGGGAATAAGTATCTCGAAATCGTTAAACCAAATCTTAAAATGGGCGGAGTCATAGTTGTGAGATATTATCTCAAAACACATCAACCAATAGAGACTGGGTATAGAGATGTTACCAATGAGTACCAAGGGCTTATTGATGATGAAGGTGTACAGATGTATCAAATAAAAATTTATAAAAAGATTGAAGACTAATCAATTAGATCGACAGTTCCAATTTCACCATCCATTTTTATCTTTTGACCTGTTTTTAGTTTTTTGGTTATATCAGGAACCCCAACAATTGTAGGTATTCCTAATTCTCTTGCAATCACTGCTGAGTGGGACAGCATTGATCCTCTCTCAACTATAAGCCCCTTAATCATTGGGAATATTGGTGCCCAACCTGGATCTGTACGAACAGTACAAAGTATTTTTCCTTTTATATCCACAAGTTCAGTTGGGTCGTTCATAAGGCATACTTCTTCTTCAATTATTCCTGGATAACAACCAAGGCCCTTAAGATCCGCCGAGGAGCTTCTTTCATACGGATACTTATAGTCTTCACGTAAATACACTGGGCCAGCTGTATGGAAGTGATAAGCAGGTTCATCATCTTCATAGGTTTTATATTCAGTTTTTCTTGAAGAAATAATGTTTTTTAAATTTGTTTGAACGGACCTTCCCATTCGGTACCTTTCTAGTTCATCGAGTGTTAGATAGAAGATGTCTCTTGAATCATCTAATTTTCCGTATGTTTCTAATTGCCTCCCCATTTCTAGATATAGGTCCCGGGAAAGGCCAAATACTCTTGTTCGAATTAACCTCATATTCTCACGGTATTTAACACCTTTTCTCGTGTTTTTGAGAAGTGATTTAAATTTAGTTAACTTCTTACTGCCATGATTCTTTTTTAGAAAAGTGAATATTTCTTTTTCTGTTTTTATTCTGAGTACTTTTTCATTACTTGAGTACGAATCAAGGTTCATTCCTTGATCAAGGTAAGTTGAGATACAGCGGTACATAAATGTAGGATCTTCTCTCAATGAAATTGACTCAAGTTTTAATTCACCAATAACTCTATCACCATAACTTTCTATATAGTTTTCGCAAAGTGTTTGAATCTCAGTATAATCTTTTAATAGGTGTGATACTTTTTGAACTTCAGTTTTTAGAATCAATTCCTTTAATCCTGGTACCAGGCGAATGTGATCTGTGATTTTCAAAAGCTGTTTAGTAGGTTCAGTGCTTTGTATGTCTTCTTCTCCAGATAAGAGATTGCTGAGTTTTATTTCAGGATTTTGAATCCCATGTTTCTCAAGAAACCTTTGTGCCTTACCATGATAGGTCATAACATAGAAATCATTTATGATGGGTGCTTGCCACTTTGAAGTAATTTTATTGATAATTCTATCTGTGAGATCAAATAATTCTCCAAGATCTTTGAAGCAGAAGTTTTTTCTATCAAAGTAAGAGTATTCTTTTGAAAAATCTTTTGTGAAATTTTCGACTAATTTATCAATTTGTATGAAGTACTTAATTAAATTCCAATAACAACGAAACACGGTTGGAAGAAGGTGTAGCTTCTCTCTAGTAGACATTTTTTTGTCTTTTATAAAATCCACAGGATCCTGAAGTCCCATCATTTTTTCCATACTATCTTTATTATTCTCAAAAGATGGAAACAAAAGAAGACCATCATACCAACTATTTATATTGTAATAAACCCGGCCTTTTATAAGACTAATCATATTCCAGTGGCGTTTCTCGTGTTGTTTAATAAGAGATTCTTTCAATCCCATGATGGAAAGCATTTGGTGATATACTCTAAAGTAAGCTTCGTTGGCATAACTAAATGTAAGGGGAGATGTCACGCCACAATAGCTTTCTTGAATATTTGAATTATCAAAAACAATATTTTGAGAATTTGATTTTTTTGGAGGGAGAAGGGAAGTTATATCTCTTGTTTGAAGAATATAAAGCTGTCCTTCATAAAAGGCCCACTCTATATCCTGAGGCCTTTTTCTATCTCTTGTAATTTTAATAGAGACTTCTATGAGTTGATTAATTTCTTGTGTACTTAGACAGTCTTTCTCTTTGAGTTCTTCCGGAAGCTCTGTTTTTATTGCCCCATTACCATTTCCATCTTGGATGAAGTAAAAATCTTTCTTTTTCTTTTCAGTATGAGTTCTTTTTGTTGATAAACTATAAAGGTATTCATCCGTTTCACATTCGCCTGAGACAACGCCTTCGCCAAGACCAAAATTTGCAGAAATTGCAAATTCATCTCGGGCACCTGTGGTTGGATTTGCACAAAAGAGTACCCCCGATTTTTCTGAAGGAATCATCTCTTGTAGGATCACTGCAATGGATGCATCTTTGATAGGGACATTTCTGTTGAGACGATACTTTAACGCACGCTCTGAAAAACAACTTTGAAAACACTTTTTTATAGCGAGCTCAATTGAATCAATTCCTTTTTGGAAAAGGTAGCTTTCTAAAATACCAGCGAAAGAATTATTTTTACCATCCTCATCAACGGCCGAACTTCTGACCGAGTAAAATTGATCTTCTTTGATAAACTTATTTATTTCATTTAGAAGTATCTTGGGAATTTTAGCTTCTTCAATAAGTGATTTAAGTTTGTTTGATAGGTCAGTGGTATCGGATTCTGAGTTAATGCTATTTAAAATTTCTATAAATTGATCTTGTATTTGATTTTCTTTAAGAAAGTAATCGAATGAGTTTGTGGGTAGGACAACCCAGCTAGGTATATTGTAATAGTGCAAGTTACTTAAATTTTTAGCCTTTCCACCAATTTGTTCTACTGAGTTGAAAAAGGCATCAGATTGATTGATTACTAAGGTCATGTATTTCTCCATTATCTTCTTCATTATGCCTATTTAAATAGACTTTTACTAACACTATTTAGTGCTGATATAGTTTAGGTATGAAGATCGAAGACTTAAGAAATGAACTGGGGCACCCTGGTATTCCAAACAATGGAAATTTTTATGCATTAAAAGAAATGGATATCAATCCAAACAAACTTGCACTTAAATATCCATATTTAGAGAATGGAATTCTTAAATATGAAGAACTAAGTTTTCAAGAATTTAAAGATTCAGCTTTAAAAATTTCAACAGGTCTTTTAAAACAAAATTTTCGATCTGGAGATCGGGTCATTATCTTGTTTCCTGTCAGCGTTGATCTTTATTTAACTATTTTTGCATGTTTTTACTGTGGAATAGTGCCTGTATTTTTGGACATTTCAATGGGACAAAAGCAGTTAATTAAATCCATAAGAAATTCTAAAGCAAAAGGAATTATTTCTGTCGATAAACTCCTTAAATTTAAGCTATTAGTTCCTGCCTTATGGTGGAAGAAATGTTTTAGTATTGATCGAAAGAGATTTTTAGTTAAAGACTTCAAAGATATAAAAGCAAATAAAGTATTATCCAAAAAAGAAATTCACCTTTGCCCAAAAGAGTCTGCTCTTATCACATTTACAAGTGGATCTACAGGAATCCCTAAGGGAGCTAATAGAACAATTGAAATCTTATTAAATCAAAAAATAGTTTCCGAATACTTATGGCCACATTCAAATCAAGAAGTTGATATGCCGGCGTTTCCTATGATTGTTCTACAAAATCTCGGGTGTGGTGTTTCTTCTATTCTTCCCTTAGTAGATTTTCAAAATTATTTAAATATGGATGCAAGCTTGATTGTTAAACAAATGATGGAGGAAAAGGTTACACGTTTTAGTGCCCAACCGTATTTTATAGAAAAAATTTCAGATTACCTTCTAGATCAAAAAATTGAATTAAAATCAGTGAAGTCTTTGGTTGTTGGTGGTGCTGTTGTTTCTAAAATATTATGTGAAAAGATTGTTATGGCGTTCCCTAATGCTGATTGTAATATTGTCTATGGTTCTACAGAAGCTGAGCCCATTGCCTATGCTGAAATGCGAGGGTTTATTAACTCTAGAGGAAGAGGTTTATTATTAGGGAAAATCATTGAAGTTTTAGATGCAAAAATAATTACACTTTGCGAAAAACCATCAGTTGAAAATGAAGTTGTAAGTGGAGGAATTGGGGAGATCATTCTTTCAGGAGCACATGTTATAAAAGAATATATTGATAATCACCCGGCTAATGAAATACTAAAGATTAAATCAAAAGACGGAAATATTTGGCACAGGACAGGTGACTTAGGTTATTTAGATGAGGATAAAAATCTTTGGCTTGTTGGAAGAATCTCAGATCAAATAGAGTCACTTGAAGGTCTTATTCCTTGCTATGATCTTGAAGAAGATTTACTTCGGCTGTTAGGGCTGAGAAGTGCTTTTATAGATTCTAATAAATGTCTTTTTATTGAAGGCAAATTTGACATCGAAACCGAAAAGAAAACCAAACATTTTCTAGATGAACATAAACTATCTCACTTTAATATTAAGTTTATTCCAAAGTTACCTGTGGATCAAAGGCACTTTTCTAGAGTTGATAGAGCGTGTTTACGACTGAATGTGTGATCAATTACTTTTTCATTGTTTCTGCTAATCCTTCAACAACACTTATGGGAAGTTTATCAGCAGCAGAACGACAGTATAAAAAGTAGGAGGCACCCAAAAATAGAGCGATTATTGCTCCAACAATATCTTGTGCGTTTGCATCTCCCTTCATAAAAAAGAAACTAGCAAAAATTAATAAGAAGATTACTCCTGGACTTATTAAACCGAATTTGGAAGAGAATATTATTTCTCCATCTTTCAACTCACCTGTTCCTTTCAGAATAATAAGGTTCTTTATTTGAGAGGGATCAAAATTATAGCGAAAAATCATTTTTGTAGGGCTAACAAACTTATAAATAGTATCACCAGCTTTGTAGACCATTTTATAATTACTTGGGAATTCTTTACTTCCAGGCCAGGGGCAACTACCGCTTGAAACAGTGTAGCCTTGTTCGAAATGTTCTGGGCTAAAGTTATAAAGCTGATAGAGGTCGTAAGCTAGACCAGCGATAGCTAATACTAAGAATATTTCAATATTACTAATAACTTCCAAATCAATTTCCTTTTTTTAAACAATATTGTACATGAGAGCTTTATTCATTGGCCATTGTCCTCTAGATCTTTGATTTATTTAATAGAAGAATGAGCATTCCTTAAATGTTTTTTATTGTCTCAATTCTTGTTAGGATTTTATCTTAAGTAATTAAAAATATAAGACTATTTAACATTTTATGAGAAAATACTATCTTTTTAGACTGAATAGTCTATATTGTCTTTATGAAGACTTTTGGAACAATCATTCTTTTATTCTTGTCGGCTTGTGGAGATTTTAATTATTCCCCATACGTACTTGATATTGAGTCAACTTATACTAATGACTTAAACCTTGAGAGGATTCTCAATCAAGGATCAATTCAAGCAAGTGCTAAATCAGTTGATTTTAAAATTGCAGTGATATCCGATACTCATGATTATTATGATGGGCTTGAAAAACAGGTAAGGTATATAAATAAGCACTCAGAAGAATATGACTTTGTTATCGTGACGGGTGACATGTCTAATGTTGGTCTTGTCTCAGAATTTGAACAAACTAAACGTAGGTTAGATAGATTGACGATACCTTATATTACTACCATCGGAAATCACGATCTTTTGATTGATGGACAGACAGTTTATAGTCGAATGTTTGGTAAAGATACGTATGCATTTGAGTATAAAAATACAAAATTTGTTTTATTTAATAATAATAACTGGGAGAGTAGTTCCAATATTCCCGATCTCGGCTGGGTTGAATCTGAACTAGTAAGCAATTCAAAACCCCACCTAATTCTACTCTCACATGTTGCTCCAGATGACCGTGACAGGTTTACTAACTCCCAAATTCATGAATGGAAGGAGTTAGTAAACCGTTATGGTGTCAATTATTATATCAATGGGCATGACCATAACCCAGGCGAGGGATTCTTTGGAGATGCAATCCAAATTACAGCGGGAAGTTCAAGTAAAAATGTACTCTTTGAATTAAATATCAATGGTGGAGGTATGGATCATGCGTTCATTAATCTTTAGTCTTTTTGTTCTCCTGGCAAATAAAAGTTATGGACAGGATTATAATAAAGCAGTGATTCAACATGCAGGAGAAATTGGTCAAGTATCATTTGGTCTTGGTAAAAAAATAAATAGATATTATTCTTTTAGTGTTCATTATGGTTTTGTACCTAAAAATGAACTTCAGAATAAAATAGAAACTTACACTTTTAAAAATAATCTTCACCTCTATCATTTGGAGTATAAGAGCTATGTTGTAGAAACATATTTGGGCCTTGCACTTTATCACGTACCTGGAAATAAATATAAAACTCATGAACTTGGCGCCACGGAAAATAACTATTATAGACAATCATCAGTTAGAGGCTTGGCCTATTTAGGGCTTGACTTAAGTTACCGAAATGAGGTGTCTTTCTTTGCTGAATCTGGTCTTAATGATATATGGATCATTAATTCTATAAATAATGATTCAATTGATTACAAAGATCATGTATCATTGGGTATAGGGGCAAGTTACCGCTTCTAATTTCAAAGCGTAGGGAAAAACATGGTTTGCAGAGGTCGTCCAAAAACATTTAACAATTTTGAAGCGCTTGAAAAAGCACAGCTTCTTTTTTGGGAGAAAGGCTATGAATCAACCTCTCTGAATGATCTTGTTGAGGGTATGGGAATCTCTAGGCAAAGTATGTATAATACTTTTGGTAACAAGCATGCCTTGTTTATTCAATGTTTAGAGTACTATATTCACGAACACTATAAACAGTTAAATGAAGACCTTTTTAACGATGGTCATCTAGAAGATAATCTCAAAGGTATACTTAAGATGATGGAAGACAACTTTATGTGTCCTGATTCAAAAGGCTGTTTTACAAGTTTTGCAATTCAAGAAATGGCGCAAAAAGACTCAGATGTTAAACGTATACTGGAATGTACTTATACAAAGAACTCCGAGTTATTTGAAAAATTCTTTACTGAAGGAATTGAGAAGGGTGAGATTAAATCTTTGCTCTCAGGAAAAGAGCTCGCTGATTTATTTGACTCTATTCTTCTTGGTGTTTCAGGTCTATGTAAACTTCCTAATCGTGGGAAACAAATCAAGAATGTTTTTAATATTTTCCTAAAACAAATTCAATTTATTCGTTAATATTTCTCTTTTATTTCTTATTTTGTGTAAGATTAAGTTAAAAATCTGCACTAATAGTTTTAAGGAGATAATTCTATGTCAATAAAATCACTTAAGTTTGATTTTCAAAATAGCTCAGGAGAGACATTAACTGGTCGATTAGAATTGCCTTTGGGAAAACCTATTGCATTCGCAATTATGGCTCATTGTTTTACTTGCTCTAAAGATCTATTAGCTGCTTCAAGGATTTCAAAAAAGCTAACTGACTCCCATATAGGTATTCTTCGTTTTGATTTTACAGGTCTTGGGAATAGCGAAGGTGATTTCTCTAATACGAACTTTACTTCCAATGTTGAAGATCTTTACAGTGCTTATGATGCTATGAAAGAAAAGTATGAAGCACCGTCTATTCTAATAGGTCATAGTCTTGGTGGTGCAGCAGTCTTGATGGCGGCCAAAAAACTAAGTGAGGTGAGTGCCGTTGTCACAATTGCTGCGCCAAGTGATACCCAACACGTCGCTGATAATTTTGGAGATCAAATTTCTGAGATTAAAAAAAATGGCGAAGCATTTGTTAATCTTGCTGGAAGAAAATTTCATATAAAGAAACAATTTCTAGATGATATTGCAAAACAATCAATACTCGAGGGCCTAAGTAGTCTCAAGAAAGCTTTCTTAATTCTCCATGCTCCTAGTGATAAAACTGTTTCTATTGACCATGCAGCTAAAATTTATCAAGCTGTAAAGCACCCGAAGAGTTTTATAACTCTAGATAATGCAGATCATTTACTAATGAAAAAAGAAGATGCAGAGTATGCTGCCGAACTTATAGGAACTTGGGTTTCTAGATATATTAAGAATAAGAAGGAAACGAATAATATTCATTCCCCAGACGATGGAGATATTCTTGTCGTTAACCGAGCAAAATATAAGTTTACTCAAGACATTTATTCAAATACCAATCATTTAATAGCTGATGAGCCAACCTCAATGAAAGGCGATGACTTAGGTATGAGCCCCTATGAGCTCTTACAAGCCTCCCTAGGTGCCTGTACGGCCATGACAATGAGAATGTATGCAGATCATAAGAAGTGGGACCTTCAAGATATAAAGGTTGAGCTAAAACATGAAAAGGCTTATATCCATGGCGGTGAAAGACCAGTCGGTGATGAGGTTAAAGTAGATCATATTACGAAAAAAATATCAATTACAGGAGACCTGACTTCGGAACAGATAGAAAAAATAATAGGTATTGCTGAGAAGTGCCCTGTTAATAGAACTCTAAAGTCTAATGTTGTAATCAAGAATCTGAGTTTAGAAAAATAGTTATCAAAAGGACAATGTTTTGAAAATTAAGTCAGAACATTTTTTTGAAAGTATTCAATAATATCATTAGATTCATATAGCCATTGAGTATTATTTTCTTTTGTTATTTTTAGGCAAGGGACTTTGACTCTTCCACCATTATCTAATAACTCTTTTTTAAAGGACGCATCATTCTTAGCATCCCGAAGAGGAGTACTAATATTATTTTTTCTCATAAAGCGCTTCACTTTTATACAAAATGGACATGCACTGAATTCATATAATTCAAGACCTTTAGATTTTTCAATTATCTCCGCTTTTTGTTGATCATCAATTTTATTTGGAGAAGGACTTGTAAGTTTATCCAGTACTTTTAATATGGTGCCAACTATTAGTCGAATGAACTTTATCATATTTTTTCCTTGGTTATATTTGTAGGTAGCTTAGCATCTAATTTAGTCTCGTATCAATCTTCTTATTGAAAAATCCTGTTTCTAGCGTTAAGTTAGGCAAATGAACTCCACTCAAATAATTCTTTATTTACCAAACAAGCCGGATTTAGAAAATTATAGTAAAAAGAAAAGTCTTAAAAATCTCCAAAATGGGGAAGTCAAAAAGATTATAAAGCTTACAGGCAATCATTGGCGAAAAATTTTTAGTATTTTAAGTAAAATCTCAATTGGTCTGTCTTCTATACAGGAAAAAACTTGGCAGGAATATAGGGACGAAGTTCTTTTAACTAAACAAGGTGGAGAGGTTATATCATTTTCGATGAAAGTTATTGAATCCTCTAGTAGTATTCATATCCTTTCGGGCAAAGCACACTATGAGAATTTTAATATTCCTATTGAGAAATTTAAAGCGATTGATACAGAGGGACGGATTTTAAGATATAAAAATATTTTTTTGACTCCCTATTTTGATTATCGGCAATTTCCAAATGCTTTGATTGAGACCTTAATAAAGCATGTATAAACGAAAAGTTTAATTCCTTATTTCAAGCCACTACCCCAAACACAAAGTTGACCTAGGATTGGACGAAGGTCCTCAGCTAACTCTGTTAAGTTGTATTCTACTTTAGGAGGAACTTCTGCATAGACTACGCGATTAACAAGCCCGTCAGCTTCTAACTCTCTTAGTTGCTGTGTTAGCATCTTTTGAGTTATCTTTGGAATCGCCTTTCTGAGTTCACCAAAACGTAGGGTTTTATCCGCTAGGGTATAGAGGATAATTGTCTTCCATTTACCACCTATAACGTTTATGGCCGCTTGAAGTGGACAATCTGCTATAGACTCTGAATCAGTTATTTTCTTACCCATAAGATTGATAGTTCCCTTTATGATACTAACTTACAAAAAAGTCGGTACTTGTATTTTATATACTATCTGATAGTGTGTTTTTAATACTGAGTATACTTTAGAAACTAACACAGAAATAGATACTAATAAAGGATATATATGAAAACTGATAAATTATTAGAAGAATTTAAATTAAGCTCAACAATTACACTTAAGAATAGGATTATCATGGCGCCACTTACAAGGTGTTTTGCAGATGATGATCTCGCTGTGACGGAGCTTATTGCAGATTATTACCAGCGTAGGGCAGATACTGGTTTAATCATTTCAGAGGCCACTATTGTAACTCCAAGCGGGCAGGGTTATCCGAATACTCCAGGTATCTACAGCGATAAGCAAATTAAACAATGGAAACTTGTTACAGAAAAAGTTCATCAAAGTGGTGGGAAAATATTTTGTCAGCTTTGGCATGTTGGGAGGGTTTCTCATCCAACATACTTAGGCGGAGATCTTCCTGTTGCTCCAAGTGCTGTAGAGCTAAAGGGAAAAGTTTCTCGTACTGAGTTTGAATATGGAATGCCTAGAGCATTAGAGAATAAAGAAGTTTATGACATGATCAAACTATTTAAAGAGGCAGCTCTTAATGCAATAGAAGCGGGCTTTGATGGCGTGGAAATTCATGGTGCTAATGGATATCTTTTTGATCAGTTTATGCACCAACATACAAACTTACGAACTGATGAATTTGGTGGAAGCCTAGAAGGTAGAGCGAAGTTTACTCTCGATATTGTTGATCAAGTTATTGAAGCTGTCGGAGCGGATAAAGTTGGAATTCGATTATCTCCAGGTGCTTATGTTCATCAGGAACACACAAAGGGTGATGAAGAGACTTATGCTTATATTTTAAACAAGCTTAACGATAAGGGAATAGCTTATGTTCATACAGGTATCTTTGATGACACCGTTCATTTTGATTACCTTGGTGGAACATCAACAAGCTTTTTAAGAAAACATTTTAGAGGAAATGTTATCGCAAGTGGAAGTTACACAACTGAATCAGCGGTTGAAGCCATTACAAGAAATGATTTTGATCTAATTGCAGTTGGACGATCAATTATTGCAAATCCAGATTACGTTAAAAAAATAAAAAATAATGAAAACCTTACTGAGTATGATGCAGCTATGCTTGGTGAACTTTACTAATAGAAATAAAAAAAATAAAGGAATAAATATGACTTCTAAAATACAATTATATTCACTAGCAACACCTAATGGACAAAAGGTTTCAATCGCTCTAGAAGAATTAGGTCTAGATTATGATGCTCATACGATCAACATTATGAAAGGTGATCAATTCACTGATGACTTTTTAAAGGTTAATCCCAATTCAAAGATCCCCGCGATCATGGATCCAGCTGGTGCTGATGGAGAACCTCTCCCTATTATGGAATCTGGTGCAATCCTTCTTCACCTCGCAGAGAAGACTGGAAAACTATTGTCAAAAGATGCAAGGCTTAGATCTGAAACTCTTCAGTGGCTATTCTTTCAAATGGGAGGAATAGGTCCCATGTTTGGACAGTTTGGACACTTTTATAAATACGCAAAAGAAAATTGTGATCACCCATATCCAGTAGAAAGATATGCTAAGGAAACAAAAAGACTTCTAACAGTTCTAGATAAAAAACTAGAAGGGAGAACTTACTTAGTTGGTGAAGAGTATTCAATTGCTGATATTTCAATTTTTCCATGGGTAGGTTGTCTCGATCAGTTCTATAAAGCTAGTGAATATCTTGGGCTTGATAGTTTTAAAAATGTAAATGCATGGTATAAAAGATGTAGTGAAAAACCAGCATCAATTAAAGGCGCAAAAGTTTGTGGTTGGGAATAAAAATGTTCAAAAAATACCTTTCTATTATATCTAAGTTACTCTTCTCTCTATTTTTTATAGGGGGAGGGATCGCTCATTTTACAAATACGGCCTTCTATTTACCGATGATGCCTAAATACCTGCCAATGCATTTAGAGCTCGTCTACATCAGTGGAGTGATAGAAGTTATTTTAGGTGTCATGCTTCTTATACCAAAGACCACAGTCATAGCAGCAAAAGGTCTTATCCTTTTATTGATTGCAGTCTTTCCAGCTAACTTAAATATGTATTTAAATGCTGAGGAATTTGGGACAGTTGATCCTACTTTTTTACTTATTAGACTACCACTTCAGGTATTATTAATTCTATGGGCCTATAGTTTTATGAGAAGAGCAAAGACTTCAAGTCTAGCTTGAAGAGCATTATAATCTTTGGTATTTTATTAATATGAAAAATATAACACCTAAAAGAATTACTTTACTGACTTCAAAAGAACTAGAAGGCTACACCCATGATGATCATCTCTTAATAAATGAGCTTATAAATCGTGGGTTCTTAGTTCAGAGTAAGCCTTGGGAAACTTTCGAAGATGAAGGAGAAGATCTTTTCATTATCCGAACAACCTGGAATTATACAGAGCATTTTGATGAATTTATTCAGTGTTTAGAAAAGATAAAAGACAGGCTTTGGAATCCGCTTCCACTTGTAAAATGGAATTCAAATAAGATGTACTTAGTTGAGTTCTTTAAAAAAGGTCTAGGAGTTATGCCCTTGTATTTAGCAAGGGATGAAGAGTCACTTAAAAATTGTCTTGATGAACTGGGTGGAGAAGAATTTGTTGCCAAACCACCAGTGAGTGCAAGTGCGAAAGGTTTAATTCGTTTTAATAGATCAAATCCTCCACTCATATATAAAGAAATGCTCATTCAAAGATTTTATCCCGAAATACTAGAAGGTGAGATCTCATTAATTCACTTTAATAGAAAGTTTGCCTACGCTGTTAAAAAGATTCCAAAGAATGGAGACTTTAGAGTTCAAGAAGAGCATGGGGGAACTGTCATTCCTTATACTCCTACTAAAGAAGAGCTCATATTAGCAATGGAAGTTTTAAAAGAAGTTCCTGGTGAATGTCTTTATGCAAGAGTTGATATCGTTCCAAATATTGGTGTTATTGAACTTGAGTGTATTGAACCAAGTCTATTCTTTGGCCGGTGTGAAAACGGAGCAAAGTTCTTTGTTGATGAGATCTCAAATCTACTTTGAGAACCTTTGGTTTTAGTAACTTAGGCTTCATTTGTAATCCTTAATATTTGCCAAACTATCTCTTGCTAAACTTTTCTCATGGAAAAGAAAATTAAACCTAAATTAATGACTTTAATGGCCCTTTTAATGAGTATTACTCTAATTAGTTGTAATACCTCTGATGAAGGAGGGACTTCAATCGTTGCTCAGAATGACGGGGTTACGGATTCTAATTGGGAGGATATCGTTGTTGATGATGGTGATTACGATGAGAACGAAGAAGTGCCAGCTCTTCCCGAAGTAGGCTCCGAATTTGAGTATGATGTCGAAACAGGAGAGTGTTTAAATGAATCCCTTGAAATTGGAACAAATATAAACGAAGAATTCTTATGTGGTAATTACGAAGATCTACCTCTACCAGAAGTTGAGATTGTTGGAGAACTCCCATTTGGTTTAAACATAAATGGAAGTTTTATTTCAAGTGAACATAATATCAAAATAAAAGAATTAATAAAATTTGAGGTAGTCCTTAATAAATCTACGTATTTTGAGGATAGACCAAATTTTTTAAATAAAATTAAAAAAACTTATAAAAAAGAAATGATCAGAGTTCTTAAGCGCTTAATCAAATGGAATAAAAGTAATAAGAAACTTTTAAAAGCAAAGGAAAGAATTGAAAACAAATTAGAGTCAACTGAATTAGTTTCCAATTCTAAAAAGCAAGCTAGAATTAAAAGGAATTTACTAAAGATTAAGTACAAGCTCGCTAAGATTGATATTAAAGAAAATAGATTGAAGATTAAGCTTAAATATCTGGATAAAATCGTTAAGGAGTTATAGAAGAACAATATATTGCAAAATAGCCTGTGGTTTTGATAATATCTTTGTCTATGAGAGAGATAACTTTAAGACACTTAACCAATGAAGATAAAGATCAGTTTTTTAAGGCTTACAATTCTGATTGGGGGGAATTTGAATTTGCCCATTACTGGGAATCGTTGGCCAATAAATCCTTTGAAATTTATATTTGTATTGTTCCGGATTTTTCAAAAGGTCGGCACATACCTAAAGATCACGTTCCTTGTACATTCTTGTTTGCCTTCAATGATAAGAATGAAATCGTTGGCAGAACATCAATTCGACATGAATTAAATGACCATTTACTCATGGTTGGAGGACATGTGGGATATGGAGTCGTCCCTGAGTATCGCAGACAAGGCTACGCTACTCTAATCCTGAAAGAGTCCCTCAAATATATTAAAAATAACCTCCCTTACCTTACAAAAATTCTTGTTACTTGTGATCAGGGGAATATTGGATCACAAAAGACCATAGAAAAGAATAACGGTGTTCTTGAGAATACAATCGAAATCAACGAACATAAATCAAAAATGCGATATTGGATCAATGTTTGAAGCAATTAAAACTATCTGGTAAACTCAAAAATAAATAATTAAAAATAGGGTGAAATATTATGAGTATCGAAAATTATGGGCCTTTAGGATTTTTTATAGGTGAGTGGACAAGTGGGAGTAACTGGACTGGTGAAAATCGTGC
>JBLIAG010000042.1:0-37681 GCA_047634375.1 Bacteriovoracaceae bacterium | reverse complement strand
AAATGCCAACGATGGTATCTCAATGGTTCAAACAGCAGAGGGTGGTTTAGATGAAATCTCTAACATGCTTACAAGGCTAAGAGAGCTATCAATCCAATCGGCATCGGATACAGTTGGTGATACTGAAAGGTCCTTTTCTAATATGGAATATCAACAATTAAAAAATGAAATAGAAAGAATTGCAAATGTAACAGAATTTAATGGAACAAAGCTATTAAAAGGTGAAGGGGATAAACTAGATTTTCAAATTGGTATTAACAATGATGATTTTCAAGATAGAATTTCTTACGATGTTAAAATGACCGACGCAAAGTTATCTGGTTTAGGGATAACGGATATTGATGTTGGAAGTAAGGAAGGAGCTCAAACAAGTTTATCAACAATTGATAATGCAATTGAAACGGTATCTGGGCAAAGAGCTGCTCTAGGTGCGATTCAAAATAGATTAATCTCAACTAGTAGTAACTTACAAACGACTAATGAGAATTTAAATGCAGCTAACTCTCGAATCAGAGACGTTGATTATGCACAAGTTGCAGCTGAAAATGCAAAAAATAATATTTTAGCACAAGCGGGTACTTCAGTTTTAGCACAAGCTAATGCTCAAGGACAAAACGCGCTGAAACTTATTGGTTAAGTCTGATAAGTTGGATCAATCCACCCCTTGGTTAGTAATTACTGACTAAGAATTAATTTATAATTACCGGCCCTTCATTTTTTTGAGGGGCTTTTTATTTTTAGATGAAATTTTACTTCAAAAGATCTTTATTATTTTAAAAACATAAAAAATGTTTAAGAAAGTGAATTTATTTATAAAGTTTTTTCGTTTTTATGCGATGAGTAATACGTAAAGTCAAATAATGACTTATAAACAAAACCATCGATTAGAGCAGAATGCTCATCTACCTCAACGGAAAAGAAGTAGAGTTCAAGGAGTG
Organism: Bacteriovoracaceae bacterium; assembly: GCA_047634375.1. Classification (GTDB taxonomy): domain Bacteria; phylum Bdellovibrionota; class Bacteriovoracia; order Bacteriovoracales; family Bacteriovoracaceae. Next base: position 36,743 of record JBLIAG010000042.1, on the reverse strand, counting down.
AAGAACGATTAGACAAGGAGGTATAATATGGGTTTCCGTATTAACACAAACGTTTCATCAATTTCAGCTCAAAGGTCACTCTCTACAACTAACAGAGAGTCTCAGAGTACACTCGCTAAAATGTCATCAGGTACAAGAATCACAAAAGCAGCAGATGATGCAGCTGGATTAGCGATTAGTGAAAAATTAAAAGCAAACATTAAGTCAAACTCTCAAGCGAATCGAAATGCCAACGATGGTATCTCAATGATTCAAACTGCCGAGGGTGGTCTTGATGAGGTTTCAAACATTTTAACAAGGTTAAGAGAGCTATCTATTCAATCGGCTTCGGACACTGTTGGTGATACTGAAAGAGGTTTTACAGATATGGAATATCAAAACCTTAAGCAAGAAGTTGAAAGAATTGCACAAGTAACAGAGTTTAATGGAACCAAATTATTATCTGGTGAGGGAGGAGAATTAGACTTCCAAATTGGTATTAACAATGATGATTTCCAAGATAGAATTGGTTACGATACTTCATTACAAAATGCTAAACTTGATAGTTTAGGTATTTCGGATATCGCTGTAAGTAATAAAGAAGGTGCTCAAACTGCGCTTAGTACAATTGACACTGCCATTGAAAAAGTTTCTGGGCAAAGAGCTTCTTTAGGAGCAATGCAAAATCGATTAATCTCTACTAGTAATAACTTACAAATCACTAATGAGAACTTAAATGCTGCGAACTCACGAATTAGAGACGTTGACTATGCAGAAGTTGCTGCAGCAAATGCTAAGAATAATATTCTTTCACAAGCTGGAACTTCAGTCCTGGCCCAAGCTAATGCTCAAGGGCAAAATGCATTAAGATTGATTGGATAATTTAACTAACAACCTGCTTATAAAAGTGTCCCTCCGAATGGAGGGATTTTTTTTGTCCATTTTCTAAAATTGATTTTAAATGCAAAGTGTATCATTTTTGATATAATAAACTGATGAATAAGAAGGTAAGGAAAGCTGTTTCCATTGTTTTACAGCATGAAGATGAAGTATTTTTTATAAAAAGACAAAACTTTCTAAAAGCTTTTCCTGGCTATACTGCATTCCCGGGCGGAAAGGTTGATCCCGCTGACAAAAAAGAAGATGAAGAAAGAACTCTACTCAATACACTTTTCCGAGAAGGTAAAGAAGAACTTGGTGTTGATTTAGAATTCTGTCTATCTCAAGACCCAAATAGCTCAATTGTCAAAATTGCGAAGGCCACTTCTCCACCATTTAATCCCTTGAGGTTTGAAACATATTTTTATTTAATAAATTTAAGTGAGAAAATTGAATTTGATGTGGATGAGAATGAAGCTAAAGAGTTCGGGTGGCTAAGGCCCCAGGTCATTTTGGATGAATACAAAAGTGGAAAAAGACTATTGGTGGGACCCGTAAAAAGTGTCTTTGAAATTCTGGAGAGAAATGTTCAGATAGAAAATAGTAAATTTTATGATTTTGATGAAGGTCGCGATTATACAATGCCAACGATTGAACCGCTAAAGAACTTGATTCAAGTTATGCCACTATCAAATACTATTTTGCCTGCAACAAGAACAAATTCTTTTATTATAGGGGATGATATCCAAATTCTAATAGATCCATCGCCAAAAAATCGAGAAGAGTTAAGTAAGTATTTAGAAAAGGTAAAAGGTTATAATATTGATAAAATTTTTATTACGCATCATCATAAAGATCATCATCAGTTTGCTACCCAAGTCTCAAAAGAGTTAAATTTACCGTTGTATATTTCCAAGGATAGTCATCAAAGAATTGAGAACCTATATGGAGTAAGTTATTTTGAAGGTATTGAAATTGTCATAGCTAGTGAAGGTGATATTGTTGGAAATTGGCTAGGACAGGAAGTTAGAGTTTATGAAATACCTGGTCATGACGAAGGACATCTCGGTTTAGCACCGGAGTCTATGTCTTGGTTTTTAGTAGGGGATTTGTTTCAAGGTGTAGGAACAGTTGTTGTAGGTGGAGAAGAAGGTGATATGTCGAAGTATATGAATAGCCTTCAAAGAGTTATCGACCTAAAACCTAATTGTGTAATTCCTTCTCACGGAATTCCTTTAGGAGGGACAAATATTTTAGAAAAAACTCTGCTTCATAGAAAGCTAAGAGAAAAACAAATAAAAGAGCTTGCAGAAAATGGTCATAGTATAGACGAAATTTTAAAAATTATTTATTTTGATATTCCGGACTCTGTTGTTAAGTATGCAAAAGCTAATATTGAGTCACATTTAAAAAAACTCAGTAAAGATATAGGGAATAAAAGGTCCTAGGAAGGACCTTTTTTAAAAATCTAGTTCTTCTAGAATCTCTTTTTCAAGATCATTCATTTTGTAGGCGTTGCCTTTTACTTTGAATAACCTGTCGGAAATCTTTTCTAGTTGTGCCTGATTAAAACTAATTCGAATTGGAGTAAAGTAAGTTCTTTGATTTCTTTCAATGAAAAAACGTTGTACTTTTAATCTGTCTAGTAAATCTACAACTCTTAATGTGATACTCATATCTACCTCCTAAGGTAAACTACATTTTCATATCTTTTAAAATTCTATTATAAGCTACATTAAACATCTGGCTGGAGTCCTCATCTGTAAGTAATCGACTATATATATGATAACCAATCATGTTTGAATAAAATTCGTAAGCAATTTGTTTTACGTTTACGCCCTTCTTTATATGGCCTTCATCTTTAGAAATTTGAATAGAACGCTCAAAGGTATTTATCATTATTCCTTGTAGCAATTTTATATGATCCCTAATTTTTCCTGGTCTATCATCAAACTCGACGATTGAAGATAAGAAGGGACATCCTCCGGCCATGTAATTACCTGACCATACCTTCCATCGTTTCATAATTCCTTCTAGTCTTGGTAAGCCCCTTGGTTCTTTTATTGCTGGTAAAATTACTTGTTTTGTGAAGTTCTCAGCAGCGTAGTCCATGACCATTATTTGAAGCTTTTCTTTTGATTTAAAATGTCCGAATAAACCACTCTTGCTCATGCCAACAGATTTGGCCAACTCACCAATTGAAAGGCTTTCAAGCCCAAATTTACTAGTTAGGTCTAGGGCAGCTTTTAAAATGGTTTCTTTTGTATCTATACCTTTACTCATAAGATTATTTTAGCACGATCGTTCGTATTTGGCAATTGGTAAATTAAAGCCCCATTTAAGGGGCTATGTACTTGATTTAATTTCTTAGGGCGAATCTAGAGTGAAGTCAGCTTGGGTGATATTTAGTGGTGTACCAGATAGTCCGCCGATGACATCCTCTATGTTTGAGGGACTATCAGAAGGGTCATCTCCAAATTGGTACCAATGGCTAAGCGCATTTGCTTGAGTGTGAGCACGCAAGTCTGAAATGTTGTAGAGCTCATTTATGTCAGCTTGGTTGAATGAAGTTTTATAGAGGCCAACCTCATCAACTTTTCCAGTGAAGCCCTTTTGAATACCAGTATAACTTGCGATGAACGCTGGGTGGTTTCCAAGTCCAAGAATTTTTAATTTCTTTTTGAAAAGTTTTTGTCCGTCTACATAAAGAGTAATGAAGGTTTTGTTATAAGTGAGGGTGTACTGATGCCAATTGCTATCATCGTAGGTAAATATTTTTGAATGATTTTTTAAGCTTCCTGTATTGTCACGGTAAAAAACTTTGATCCTATCACCTTGAAAACCAATGCTGAAAGCTGTGGCCGCAAAGTCACCTTTATGAACTGTAAAAAGTCTTGAATCTGTATTTGATCTTTCAGACATTTTTGCCCAGATAGAAAGTGTGAAATCGTCCATAAGAGGTAAACTAGCTGACCTACCAAGGGATATACTTTGAGAACCGTTAAACTGTAAGGCTTTTTGATTCGTATAATTTGGCCAAGGCAAAGTTCTAAATCTAATCATCTCTTTATTGACATCAAGATGTCCCGAGGTATCCATTGCTCTCACGAGATATCGATAATCTGTATCAGGTGTAAGCGCCGTTAGCTTGAATATATTTTTAGGAGCACTAAGAGTTTTTATGATTTTTCTATCTGTGGAGCTAACAAGTATCACATGGTAAGAAGAAATACCTTCGACATGGTCCCAGTGAATCTTAGCGGAAGTCTTGGTGATGTTTGATATTTCTTTAATTCCCAAAAATTCAATTTGTGATGGCTCTGTTTCTGGGTTCTCAGGGGGACAAGCTGAAGGTGTAGAAACATAGGTTGTTGTTGGTTCAGATACTTTATCTTCACAAGATAGAAAAACAATGAAAAATAAACTTAAAATAAAATACTTCATAAATTTCCTTACTTAACTAAGTAGCTAAAGTTAATACCTAGAGATTCTTCTTTTTTTACATCAATAGCACTATAAGAAATTGATGTAGAATTGATTCCAATTATATAATTTTGAGTTAAATGAATCCCTATATCCGCTTCTAACTTTGAGGCTTCAAAAATTTTTGATTCTGTGAGAGAAGATTGAAATGCTTTACGTTGGTAATGTATATTTGCTTTAAATAATTGGTTCATTCCCTTAAAGTCTTTAGAAATATTAAAACCAACCCAAGCTAATTGATCCCTTCTTGTTATCGCTCTATTATTATCACCTTCAATTAGGCTTTTTTCTTCAAGAGTAAAGCTAGGTCCAAACTCAAAGGGGAGGTGTTGAGTTCTGATACTTATTCCCGATGAGAGATTATAAGTGGGTTTAAAACTGACAGATCGCTCGCTATCATCTTTAAATCGTCCAATGCCTGGTGTTGTACTACTTAGGCTTGCGTAAAGATTGTAAATAAGGGAACTAATTTGATAATTATTCTTACCTTCAACCTTTAAAGATAATTTATAACTTTCACTTTGATAAAGATTAGTATCATTAAAACCTAATGTATTTTGAGCTAAACGAATTCCAAACAAAACATCTTGATGTCTTGAAATAGTATTGAAAAAAGAGTTTTGAAGTGGCAAATTTTTTGAAAGGTTTTCATGCGTAATCTTGTTTTTATCTATTTCTATTATAGGTGATTCTTGTCTTTTGGGTAGAATGACAGGGAATCCTTTTTTTAATTCTTTTGCATTAATACTTTTAAGATGATTAATTTTTAATGTTTTGCTAACCCACTGTTCCTCACCATATAGGGGACTATACCCATGTGATTCAAGTAATTCGGATAAGGTTTCTCCATCTTTTAAAATATGAATTTTGTATTCACCCGAATAAGTTAGAGGTGTTGTTAACGATAATAATATTGTGAGAAAAATTCCTTTTTTCATTTAGCAATACTCCTTTATATAATGTCATTATAGAAATATTTATTAGGGTTTGTTTAGTGAAAAAGTAATATTTATTAATTTTGTGAAAAGAAAAAATGAAGACTTGTTTGAAAACCAACTAATACCAGCAACATACCGAGTGTAGGACTTAAGATTAAGTAAGAAAAGCTTTTTAGCATTTGATCCATTGTCATGAAATTCAAAGATTGTAGTGCATAACCCGAAAAAGTCGTTAAACCTCCACAGAATCCAATAAGAATTGGCTGAAGTAAATTGCTTGGATACTTATGAAAAATAAAACAATAGACAACGCCAGCAGTAAAACACCCAATCATATTTACCGTTAGAGTAGCCATAGGAAATGATTCTTGTTGTTGACTAATTTGAAGGTCAACAAAGTACCTGGTGTAAACACCAAGTACTCCGAAAAGACCTATCAAAAAAATTTTCATTAATTAAGGGTTCTATTTTGAACGTATAGCCTAAAGATTTTATCCTTAGTTCTGCGGATAGAGAAATTACCTTCTTCTCTTTGTGAAATTAAATAGTGATAAAAATCAGGACAAGTATCTGCTACCTCTAAAACTGATTTTCCTTCGTGCTCACCAAAATCAATAACAACATGATCTTCGGCGATAATACCTGTAAGTGGGCTTACTTCTTGCTGTAAGGCCATAAATTCCCTCCTTAGAATTAATCGCAAATCGTATAAAGCAATCCTTTGCTTTTAATTAATTTTTAAATAATTTAAACCATTTGCAAAGAAAAAAATTATTTTGATAAGAAGTTTTTTAGGAAAAATACTAGAGCTTTAAACTCTTGTGGGTACTCATCAGCAACCACCTTTTTTAAAAGCTCTAATGCTTTGAATGAACTCATTGAATCTCGGTAGGGGCGCGGATTTATCATGGCGATGAGAATATCAATACTACTCAGCATCGCGGACTCTACACCTGTTAAAAATTCTTCATTTTGTGTGATTTCTGTATTCGTAACGAGTGCTTGAATTTTGTAATTTAAGTAGTGATGGTTTTTAATCAAGTTTAATTGAGTTGTGTTTAATGGCACTCTTCCATCAAGTAATAACATTGAATTATTGGCATGATTTGCAAATAGATTTTTATCAAATTCACTTAGGTGTGCCAATTCAAACTTTTCTCGAGGAATAAAGCTCATTCCAATATCTTTAAAGTAGCTTGTTAAGAAAAGCGCTTCAATTTCTTTATCATTAAAAAGTTTTAGACTTTGAATAAAACTCAATAGGAGTACAGATGATTGGAGTGGCTGAGTTAATGTAAAGTGGTATTTTGAGTTTGCTATACTATGGTAAACAGATTTATGTATATCTTTGTTATTTATCAATAGATTACTTAAATTTTTTGAATTCTGGAATTGGTTTGTAAGTAATTCGTCGTTAAATGGATCTTTATACAAATTATTCATTTGCATTGAGAGGAGGTTTGTATGCTTTATAGCATTCTTTTTTACATCTCCAATTGATAGGGACCGGGTTAGCTTTGTAAGTTCTTGTTTGAGGGTAGAGTTGATGAAGTCAAAATCTTGCTCAAAGATAAAAATTTCTGAACTAAACTTTTGTGCATATTCACTTATGAAACTTGATGTTATACCTTCATCGGCATCAAGGATAAGTTTAAACTCACCATCCTCATAAAAGAAAGCTGGGTATTGTAGAGACTCTACAATGACAAGTTGTCCAACAAAGACAGGCTTTAGTTTTAGGCTTAACCTATTTTTTTGAATGGAATCAAGCTTATCATAGTCCATAGGAGTATTATACTCCATATTGAGTTTTATGAAAGGGAGCTTAAGGCTTTATTTAAGAATTCAGAGTATTTTACTCCATAGTTTTCCATCATTGTAGGAAACATTGAAATACTTGTATGGCCTGGGAATGTATTGATTTCGTTTATTATAACAGCGTTATCTTTTGTTAGAAAAAAATCAATTCGAGATAAATGCCTTAGCTTTAATATTTTGAAAGCAGCTAAGGCTTGGCGTTTAATTTCCATATTTATTTCTTCAGTGATATTTGGTGCTACTACATGAGTTTTTGTATGAGAATTTCCAGCGTATTTTTCTTCGTAAGAATAAAATTGGCCAGGACATTCAATTTCTCCAGGCACGGTGATATGTATTTCGTTATTGAATTCGAAGGCGGAAACTTCTATTTCACGACCGACAATTTCTTTCTCCAAGATAACAAATGGTGAGAATTTGAAAGCCTCAGTTACGGCTTTTTCTAGGTCTTTTTGATTGTCACACCTATAACAGCCAACTGAGCTACCTTGATTTGTTGCTTTAACGTAAACCACACTATGTTGATCTAAGAAGGCATTTGCATTAATTAACTCTTTTGAGGAAGTATCATTGATTTGAATAAAAGGTGTCGTGTTTATACCACTTTTTTCTAACCATAACTTTGTTGATAATTTATTGAAACAAAGGACACTTGTTTCTGAATTACAACCTAGGTAGGGAAGTCCAATTAATTCAAAGTATGATTGGATATCACCAGTCTCACCAGGGAAGCCATGTATGCAAGGAATTGCCATATCAACTTTGAAGTCCCCATTGGATGTTTTCAGGGTACGTTCAAAGTCCAGGCTACATAGTAAATTTTCAAATTTCCATTTAAATTTTTTATCAATTTCCACAGATAAAACTCTGAACTGGGTAGAATCAATCTGGTCTTTAATGTATTTCGCAGAGAGGAGGGAGATTTCGTGTTCCGAACCACCGCCACCCATAAGAAGTAAAACATTCTTCATATTAGTCTCTAAGTTTTGCAGGCATTCTTTCCGCATTAAGTGCTATTACATGGGATTTTAATTCACTTAATGTCATTTCGTTTGTATCACGAGATCCATAAGCTCTTAATGATACGGATTTTGATTCAGTTTCTTTATCACCTAGTACTAACATGAAAGGAACTTTCGCTTTTTGAATAGTTCTTGTCTTTTTTCCAAGTGTTTCATTTGAAGAGTCAACTCGAGATCTAATACCAATTTTCTTTAGGAAGGTGTGAACTTCATCTGCATAGTCTGCATGAACTTCTGTATTTACAGGAACAATGACAATTTGTTCTGGAGCTAACCAGAATGGGAAAACTCCTGCACAATGCTCAAGATAAACACCAAAAAACCTTTCTAATGAGCCAAGTAGGGCCCTATGAATTACAACCGGTCTTTCTTCGTTTCCTTCCATTGTTTTGAATTTTAAATCAAAGCGTTCTGGAAGTTGAAAATCTAACTGTACAGTACCAAGTTGGAAGTATCTACCGATGGCATCCGAAATTTGAATATCAATTTTAGGCCCGTAGAATGCACCATCTCCCTCGTTAACATGGTACTCATGCTCTGAGGCATCAAGAGCCGCCTTAAGAGCTGACTCTGCCATATCCCAAGTTGCATCATCACCAACTTTTTTCTCAGGTCTTGTTGAAAGCCCGATTTTAATATTCTTGAAACCAAAATGGTCGTAACAAATATCAAACATAGAAAGGAGCTTTGAAATCTCTTCTTGAATTTCATTTTTATCTATAAATACATGAGCATCATCTTGGCAGAAAGTTCTTACTCTCGTTAGCCCTGCTAAAGCACCACTTCTTTCATTTCTATGAAGTCTTCCAAAGTCAGCAAATCTTAATGGTAGGTCCCTGTACGAATACTGTTTATGCTTGAACATTAGCATGTGACATGGGCAGTTCATGGGTTTAATGGCCATTTCTCTATGATCATCCTGAGTAAAGAACATGTCTTCGGCATAGTTTTCATAATGACCAGAAGTCTTCCAAAGATTTACGTCTAGAACTTGTGGGGTAATTACTTCATCGTAATCAAATTTGTCGTAGATTCTTCTCATGAAGCTTACTAGTTCATTGTAAATAATTGTACCCTTTGGTTCAAAAAAGGGGGAGCCTGGGGCAGCTGGGTCAAATAAGAATAACTCTAATTCTTTTCCGAGCTTTCGGTGATCACGTTTTTTTGCTTCTGCAAGAAAATTGATATGTTCTTTTAATTCTTCCTTACTTTCAAAACAAGCGGCATAAACCCTTTGTAACATAGGTCTTTTTTCATCCCCGCGCCAATAAGCTCCTGCTGTATGAAGTAATTTAAAATTAAAATTCAACTCTTTTGTTGTCTCTACATGGGGTCCACGACATAAATCGATGAATTCATCCCCTTGAGTATAATAAGAAATTGTTTCACCATCAGGTAAATCATTTATAAGCTCTATTTTATAGTCTTGCCCTCTTTTAGCGAAAATAGCTAAAGCTTCCTCTCTAGTGGATTCAAATCTTGTGATAACGTCAGCACGTTTAATGATTTCTTTCATCTTTTTTTCAATAGATTTTAAGTCTTCATCTTGAATACGGCTTTCCATATCGATGTCATAGTAAAAACCATTTTCAATTGTAGGTCCAATACCGAGCTTCACGGTTTCGGTAGAATACAACTCCTGAATAGCCTGGGCCATAAGGTGTGCAGTTGAGTGTCTTAATGTATCCAAATTGTATTTACCCATTGTAAATCCTACCTTTATTGCTTGGGTTTCCGAAGTTAGAATTTAACAGGCTTAAAGTGTTTTATCAACCAGTTAGGTTTAGGGAGTTCATTTATTTTGAAACTATTACAGATACTTTTTTAAAAAAAACATTGAATTTTAAATTTGCCCATTCTTGTTATTAACCTAACTATTTGTATTTACTTGATTATTTTGTTCAAGTGTAAGAAAGCCTAAAAAAAAATGAATAAACATTGTCATTACAATAGGTTAGCCATTTTACATCCGAGATTGTTTAATGTAAGTTTTAGCCGGGGAAAGCTAACATTTTCAGGGAATATTATGGAAACAATTAATGGTTTAAATGATCAATCTAGGAATGAGTTGCAAGAAATCTACATGGGCAAATCTGAAGTTTTTCAGGGCGCCGATTTAGAAGGCGAAAACTCTGAAGAAGATAAAGTTATAGGGGAAGGTTATTATCGCCTAGCTAAAATCTTTTACGATAAAGCTGATCTAGCATCTGCTGAGTCATACTTCCTGAAAACTCTTGATAAGACCGTATACCCAAGAGATTCATTTGCAATGTTTAAATGCTATGGATTCCTTATTAGAATTTACTCTGAAACACTTAGAGAGGATGAAGCAAAGAATTTCATTCTAGAAGCCGAAAAACTTGTTGAATTATTCCAAAAGGATATGGGCTCACTTAGTAGTCATTTCTTTTATAATGTAGGTATGGTTTGTACATATAAGGGCAATTTCGATACAGCGCTTGAAAACTTCACTTTATCTTACCAAAAAGCACAAAAAGAAAATGAACCAGAGTTGATTGCTAAAGGCCTTTATGCAATGGCAACAGCTTCTTATAACTTAGATAAATTTAGTGATGCTTTAAACTATCTTAATCAATTAAAAGAACTTCTGAACATACTTAAGAAAGGTTACCTTAAGGGTAGTATGCATATGCTTTATGGGAATATCTATAAAGATATGGGGAAATTTATTGAAGCTAATAGCTCTTATGATTCAGCAATTCAATACCTTCAGCAAAAAAACTGCTGGAACCTTTTTGGATATATTCTCTTAGGCAAAGGAACAGTGGCCAAAAAATCAGGTGAGTTCAACCAAGCCTTATTATACTTTAAGATAGCCACAAACTCTGCAAACCTCAGTTATCGAAGATTAGCCGGACTTATTCAAGATCAAATTGAAGATGTAAACGACTCAAGTGTAGACCTTTACTTAGATAGGCATAATAGAGTTATTCATGAAAAAGATATTGGTTCAATCGATTTTAAGCATCGTTTTGTTTTATTAGAAATTTTATTCCTTGTAGCTAAGAACCCTGGGGAATCTTATAATAAGGAAGACCTGGCCAAATCTATCTGGAAAGATGAGTATAATCCTTTAATTCATGATAAATTGATTTATACTTCAATTTCACGTTTAAGAAAACTAATCGAACCAAAAGGTTCAAACAGAAAGTATATATTACGTGGGAAGGACGGTTACACCTTTAACCCTAGAGTTAATGCCCGTTTCCACAAAGAAGAAGAAACTTATAATAAAAGAGTTATTGGAAATGTTGAAATTAACTCACCAGTCTAATACAATCTAAGACATGAATAAAACAATATTCAAGATCCTCCTTATCGGCGGATCTTTTTTTTATGGAAATCCCCCTAGTGCTGAGACTAAGTCTGAGACCTATTTAACTGATAAATTTGTTTTTAAGGTCGCAAATGAGGTTTTTACAGTTAATAATTTAAAATCTTATTATGAATCGTTAAAAAGCCTCAAGTGTATTTACCCCGAGACCTTGTTATATGACGTTTTTAGAGATGAATTTCAACCAAAAATGGAGCAGTGGTACTTTGTATCCTCTCAATTTAGCATTGGGCAAAAAAACTATTTTAATTCTGTTATTAAATTTGGCAAACTATTGGTTTATTCAAGATCGTATGATGTTGTTGTAAAGAAATCTCTAAAACGTTATTTCTATTTATCGGCTACTAAACGAAAGTGTGATCTAGGTGTTTTCGATATGAACAAGAATTTGGTTTCAAGCTTTGAAGAAGTCCTGCGATTAGAAATATTTATGAGGTCTAGGTTTCTGCCAACAGAAAAACAAGGGAAGAGTACTCGAACAGATCTTGAGAAAGCAGTTAAATCATCCAAGGACCTCATTAAATCTATTAATAAGCAGATTGATCAAGAAGTTTATTGGTGAGTGAAACCCTAGGTGAGTATAACATTCAAGAAAGAAATCTTATTACTGAAGAAAGAATCTTTAAGCTGGATCAAGAATTTTTCCCGCAACCTTGGAAAAAATTTGACTGGGAAATAATTTTTAAAAATACAGAAAATCGAATTTTTATAGTTAATGATAATAAGGGGAATATATGTGGTTGTGCGCTGTTTCAACTTGACGAGTATTTGTCTCAGGCCCACTTATTGAAAATAATTGTTGCCCCCATGCTAAGAGGGAAAGGATTAGGCTTCGATCTTTTATCCTATGCTTTTGAAGAGTTAAAGGTCCTGAAGTGCACTAATGTCTTCCTTGAAGTGTCGACTAAAAATGAAGGCGCACTGAGTCTTTATAGAAGGTTGAATTTTAAAGTATTAACCCTAAAAAAGAAGTTCTACTCCAATGGTGAAAATGCTTACGCAATGCAGTTTGTTTTTGAATAAACTTGTCAGATAATAATATAATTGATATGAATTCAAACTGTTATTGTTATATTATGTAATTTGGGCAGATTTTATAATTTCCGCCCATTTTTTTTTTAGGGCTTCTGAGTTTAATGGAATTAGAAAGAAAGAGGACAGGAGTAGAGCTTAAACTCTATGAACTGACCAAAAACATTGTTAAAGAAAACGAATTAGAGTTATATGATGCCGAATACGTTTCAGGTTCTTCAACATTAAGAGTTTTCGTAATGGATCCAGCAACAAACTCAGCAGTAATAGAAGATTGTATCAAAGTTGATAGGGCCTTTAATCCATATTGTGAAACAGAAGAGTGGATTCCAAATGACTTTGTCCTAGAGGTTTCATCACCTGGTGTTTATCGTTCATTAAAGACATTAAAACACTTTGAAGCTGTGGTAGGTGACACTATTACTTGTACAATTAGCGGTAATCTTACGGCCGATCAGAGTGAAAGCTTAGGTAAAGGTTTAAAGAACTCTAAAAAATTTAGAGGAATATTGGTAGACGTAAACGAAACAGAAATAAACATAGACTTACAGGGAACGAATTTGAATTTGGCTTTTGAGCAAATAAAAAAAGCAAGTTTAGATCCTGATTTAAATCGTTAAGGAGAATAAGGTGAACTTTTCAGAAATTGGTAAAGTTATTGAGTTATTAGGAAAAGACCGTGGGATCAAGAAAGAGATCGTTGTCGGTGCCATTGAGCAAGCTTTTCTAGTTACAGCTAGAAAAAAGTTTGGAATCCAGGGGGAATATGAAGCCAGATATAATGAAGATGATGGTGAAATTGAAATTTTTCAATACAAAAATGTCGTTGATGCAGCTAAAGATACAATTGTTGAGATTGACTTTAATGCAGCTAAAGAACTAGACGAAGATTGTGAGCTAGGTGACCAACTTGGTATTAAAATTGAAGACCCAAAATTCTCAAGAGTAGATATTCAAACTGCTAAACAAATTATTTTTCAAAAAGTTAGAGATGCTGAAAGAGAAATCTTATTCGCAGACTTTAAGCATAGAGAAGGTGAACTACTTACTGGTATCGTAAGAAGGTATGAGAGAGGGAATGTTATTCTTGACCTTGGAAAAGCAGATGCGATTCTTACAAGAAGAGAAATTATCTATGGTGAGACATTTAAGCCAGGTGATAGAGTTCAAGCTTATCTTTCAGAAGTAGTTATGACTAATAGAGGTCCTGAAATTAGACTTTCAAGAACATCTCCAATGTTTCTTGTAAAGCTATTTGAAATGGAAGTTCCTGAAATTCAGGATGGAACAATTGAAATTAAAGCAGCAGCAAGAGAACCAGGACATAGAGCTAAAATAGCAGTTTATACAGTTGATAGAGATATTGATCCAGTTGGTGCTTGTGTTGGTATGAAAGGCTCAAGAGTTCAAAATATTGTAAATGAGCTCCAAGGTGAAAAAATTGATATTGTTAAATGGCATGAAGATGTTGCATTTTTTGTGAAGAATGCACTTGCTCCATCAGAAATAACTTCAATTAATGTAAATAATGATGATCATATTTTAGACGTAATTGTTGAGGAAGATCAATTATCTTTAGCAATTGGTAGAAGAGGACAAAATGTTCGTTTAGCTGCTATGTTGAGTGGTTGGAAAGTAAATATTATCTCAAAAACGAAGCTTCAAGAAAAAGTTAAGTTTGCAGTTGAGAACTTATCTCAACTAGAAAGACTTGATGATGCAACTGCACAAGTTCTTGTTCAATCAGGAATAATGTCAATTGTTGATCTAAGTGCAAGTGAGCCAGAAGAAATTCAAAAGATGCTAGATAACTCAACTGAAGACGCACAAGCTTTAATAGCTGAAGCTTCAGCAGCAATTGAGAACGATGAAATAGCTAATGAACCAGAAGAAGAGGCTGAAATTGTATCAGCGTCCGCTGTACCTTCTGCGAAAATGGGTATGATTAAAGAAAAAGTTGACGGGTCTGGTGAAGATCAAGACGGCGATAAATTTTCAGATGCAGAAAGACGACTTAGAGAAGAGTTGGCTGCATTTAAAATTAAATAATTAAGGACTAATAATTTAGGACTACGGAGAAATTAAATGCCTAAAAAAGTATTTGAACTTGCTAACGAAATAGGTATCGGTGCCATTGATTTAGTAGATAAACTAAAAAACATGGGAATGAACGTTCGTAACCATATGGTGACTTTACAAGATGAAGAAGTTGCAAAAGTTATTGCGGCATTTGCACCAGCAAAAGAACCTGTTAAGAAAGCAAAGAAAAAGGTTGTTAAGAAGGCCGTTGCTAAGAAGAAAGTCGTTAAGAAAGTAATTAAAAAAGCTACTACGACTGAAGACGCAGCTGTTGTTGAACCGATTGAACCAATTGTTGAAGCTCCTATTGAAGAAGTTAAAGCTAAGGGGGGACTTGTTATTGTTGAACAGGCTGCACCTCCTGTGGTTGAAGAAAAAGTCAAAGTTACAAAAGTTCTCAGAAAGAAAAAAGAAATCGAAGAAATAGCTGCTGAAAAAGCTGCAGAGAAAGAAGCTGCGAGTAAGGA
The DNA here is from genome assembly GCA_047634375.1 of Bacteriovoracaceae bacterium. Taxonomy (GTDB): domain Bacteria; phylum Bdellovibrionota; class Bacteriovoracia; order Bacteriovoracales; family Bacteriovoracaceae. The sequence goes on along the minus strand of JBLIAG010000042.1, from coordinate 21,691 downwards.
TGTATTTAAAGAAAAAATGCATGCATTTACTCCTATTTTTGTTCCAGAGAAAAAAGCTGAAACGAAAGACAAGCCGACTACAACAAGCGCTAAGCCTGCTGCAACAGACGCTAAGAAAACTTTCACAAATCCTGATGCTACTACTGCTAAGGAGGGAACTAAGAAAAGAATTGGCGACCTTGCAGCAATGGTTTCAAAAAAAGGTGCTACTAGTAAGGAAAGGGACATCACTCAGATTCGTGCAAATGAAGAGATGAAACTTGCATCGACTGTTGTTGGAACAAGATCTTTGTACACACCACTTAAAAGAAAAAAAATCTACATGGGTTCCGATAAAAAACAAACGGTAGTAACTGAAGTTAAAGACTCAAAAAGAGTTGTTTCAATCTTTGGTACAGTTAAAGCCGGAGAGCTTTCTCAAAAATTAAGTCAGAAATTTGAAAACTTTAAAAATGAATGTCTAAAGCTAAATTTATTAGTTAATGAAGATGATGATATCGGACTTTCATTGGCAACTGAAATTTCTGCCTTATACGATTATAGAGCAGAGAATAAAGCTTTTGATGAAGCTGCGATTCTTGCAGATCCAAATATCAAAGCTAAATCAGACCTTCCTTTAAGAAATCCAATAATTACAGTTATGGGGCATGTTGATCACGGTAAAACAACATTATTAGACTCTATTAGGAAAGCAAAAGTTACTGAGGGCGAAGCCGGTGGAATCACTCAGCATATTGGTGCATACTCTGTTAAAGTTGATGATGCCACGATTACGTTTCTTGATACTCCAGGGCATGCTGCATTTGGTTCAATGAGGCAACGTGGGGCAAATGTTACAGATATAGTTGTATTAGTTGTAGCAGCTGATGATGGTGTTATGCCACAAACAAAAGAATCTATTAGATATGCAAAAAATGCTGGCTGTCCGATTATTGTAGCAATTAACAAAATGGATAAGGAAGGCGCTAACCCAGAAAGGATTAAACAAGAGCTTACAGAGTTTGAACTTGTTTCAGAAGAATGGGGTGGAGATACAATGTTCGCAAATGTTTCAGCAATTAATGGTGAAGGTATTGACGGACTTCTTGAAACAATTAAGTTACAAGCAGAGATAATGGAACTTAGAGAATCATCTAAAGGTAAAGCTGAAGGTGTTATCATTGAATCCAAAATTGAATCTGGAAGAGGACCTGTTGCAACTGTTTTAGTTCAAAAAGGTACTCTTAAGAAAGGCGATGCTGTTGTAGTTGGTGAGTGTTACGGTAGAGCTAGAACTCTAATGGATACTGTTGGTGAAAGCGTAGAGAATGCCGGACCTTCAATTCCTGTTCAAATACTAGGCCTTAACGAGCCGCCATCTCCAGGAGATACTCTAAACGTTGTGAAAAACGAAAGAGAAGCTAAGAAAATTGTAGAAAACAGAAGTGCAGAAAGAAAGAAACTAGCAAGTGTTGAAGTTCCAAAAGTAGCTTCTCTTGAAGATTTCTTTGCAAATGCAAATATTGAAACAGGTGAAAAGAAAATACTTAACCTTGTTGTTAGATCAGATGTTCAAGGTTCTTTTGAAGCAATAAAAGAAGCATTGAGTGCTCTTGGTAATGATGAAGTTGGTGTTGATATAATCGCCGGCGGTGTTGGTGCAATAAATGATAATGATGTAAGTATGGCCGGAAATACTGATGGCTATATTATCGGGTTCAACATGAGACCTCTTACCTCTGCTAGAAAAATGGCGGAAGAGAAGGGTGTTGAGATTAGAACTTATTCAATCATCTATGAACTAATTGATCATGTAACAGCTGCCTTAGAAGGAATGTTAACTCCAGAGAGTATTGAAAAATATATTGGTAGAGCAGAAGTTAGAGATACATTTAGTATTCCTAAAGTTGGAACAATCGCTGGTTGTGGTGTTATTGACGGTAAGATCGAGCGTGGATGTAATATTAGATTACTTCGTGCTGGTAAGATTATTTTTGATGGTAAACTTTCTACTCTTAAACGATTTAAAGATGAAGTTAAAGAAGTTGGAAACGGTTACGAATGTGGTATGGCCCTTGAGGGTTACGACGATATTAAGAATGAAGATTTAATCGAAGCTTATATACTTGAACAAAAAGAAAGAAAGCTAGAAGCTACAACGACACACTAAGAGGACTTATGGCCAGAAAACAGGGACATAACAAAGCCTTATTTGAACAAAAAATTAAAAATGAAATCAATATAGCATTGAGACGTACAATCGCTGACCCTCGTTTAACGATGGTCAGTGTGACTCGTGTTGAGCTTACTGCAGATTACTCTCACGCCAAAGTTTACTGGGATACTTATGATTCTAGTAAAAGGGGTGATATTAAAAAAGCACTTGATGGGATTTCTTCTAAGTTAAGAAGTATTTTAGCAAAAGAGTTAGAAGTTCGTCATACTCCACACTTAGAATTATTCTATGATTCACAAATTGAAGATGAACTCTATATTGAGAATTTATTAGCTAAATCCTCTTCAGATGATGACTAATAAGCCTGTAATCCTAAATTTAAATAAGCCCAAGGATATTTCGTCTTATGACGTTATCAGAAAGTGGAAACCAAGACTTAAGAAATTAGGTAAAGTTGGCCATTTTGGTACGCTTGATCCATTTGCTAGTGGCGTTCTAATGTTAGGTGTGGCCGGAGCACAAAGACTTAATGAATATATTCATGAATGTTTACCAAAGACTTACTTGGCGATTGGTAAGCTAGGACTTGAAACTCCAACTGGAGACTTAACAGTTGATCCATCCCAAGTAGATGAATCGGAATATCTTGAGCAGGTTATTGCAAAATTTGATACAGAGTTTATTCAAAAAACAATAAGTGAAAAATTTCTTGGAGAGTATTGGCAAGCGCCACATAAGTACTCAGCTGCAAAGTTTGAAGGTAAAGCACTTCACAAATGGGCCCGAGAAGGCGTCGAAATAAAAAAAGAAGAAAAACGTCGTGAGATTTATGAAATTGAAGTCGTTGAGTATCGTTTTCCCGACTTATTAATTAGATTCAAAGTAAGCTCTGGAACCTATATCCGAACCTTATTCGCTGATTGTGCTAATGAACTAGGGACAATTGGAGTTCTTGATTCTTTGATCCGTGAGGAAGTCGGCGGATGTAAACTCGAAAATTCACTGGGTGAAGAGACATGGAGTTCAGAAGAAATACCGTTTATAGATGTTGATGAAGTTCTTCAGTTTTCCAGTATTATATTTGGACCTAAAGAATGTCATTTATATAAAAATGGTGTTCGTTTGAATGAAGATAGGGCAATGGAAATAAAAAAAGGAAATCTCCATTTTAATTATTTTTGGGTTCGAGATGAAGAAAATACAATATTAGGTCTAGCTGAAATAGTTGAAGGCGAGATTGTTTCAAGAGTAAATTTCGCGACCTAGCTTCTTTTTCCCTTCGATTACTTTATTCCAGCATGTCATCATAAACTCATTTTTATCACTAAAATCTTCCGGTCGGATACTGTTATGAAATATAATACCTAAAGGCTTAAATAGCTGAATTCCACGTTTGGTAATGACTTTAGAAGTACCTTCCACCGAAACAGGAAATACTGGAATATTATTCTGATAAGCGAATTCAAGTAGGGGGATTTTTAACTCATTGAATGGCTTAGGATCCAAGCCATTTTTTTGTCTTGTTCCCTCTGGGAAATAATATAATTGTTTATTTCCCTCTAATAGCCTTTTCTTAGATTCCTCAAATACTTGTTTCCTTGAGTTTTTATTTTTACGATCCACTATTATTCCACCTGAAGAGTAGATACAAATACCAAGAATCGGAATATATAAAATCTCCTTTTTCATGATTGGTGGAATAACTAGATGGCTAAAAATAAGAGGAATATCAGCAAAACTTTGATGATTTGCAATATATAACCCTGGTGGTGAGAGCATAGATTTACTGAATTCATCTCTGTTATCTTGAGTGAAGACTTTGGCCATAAATACTGTTTTCAATTGTAGAGTAAACAATATTTTCCAAAATGGTGCAGTTAATTTAAGGCGAGTGTATTTATTAAATGGTAATGCGATAATCGATATTGGAAGCATGGTTATACATAAAACCAAGAAGAACCAACCATATAATAATGGTTGGATTAATAATTGTACGATTTTCATTTTAATTTTTTAGTAAGGAGTTCACTTTGAATAAAGCTTTTTAAACCAAGTTGATTCTCTTCCCAAATACTTTTTAAAGACACGTCATTACCTAGAACTGGACACTCAAAAGTTAAAACTGGTGCTTGGAACTTCTCTGGAGCATATGAGCCTAATGAACCTGGTGTTGGATAACCAATGTCACCAGTAATTGGATACTCATTATAACTAGATAAGTAATTGGCAACATCCTCAGCATCATCGTTAAAGTTCAATATTGGCTTCCATGAGTGAAAAGACATAATAAAAGCAGGTCTGAATTTCATAAATAATTTATTTAAAAATACGTTCTCAGGCTCACTCAATGCTTCAGGTCCTGGGTTGTACTTGTCTTTCTTAAACTCACTAGTCCAATTTTTAGTAGGGTAATTTCTATTAAGATCTACTGCATGAGAGTTAACCCTGGAACCTGCACGGTATCCGTCTGGGTTAAGAATTGGAACTACAACTATTGGTAAATCTTTTAGAGAGTGCTCTTCTTTAAGCCAAGCAAAAAGTTGTTGTAAAACGTATACGCCTTCAACTTCATCCCCGTGAGTACCCGCTAGCAGGTATAGATATTTGTCTGCATTTTGGTCTGTTTTAAATGCTTCAATTGGGTTTTCTTCAACAGAAAGCCCTGAGGTAAGAGGTGAAAAAATCATGAAAGTTCTTCCTTGTGAATATAAATAGCTGATTGACCCGGAGTTTCTTCAACTTCAACTTCCAAAGCTGCGAATCTATAATTGAAACGCTCTAGTGTAATTCTTCTAATTTCATTACAGATATAAATCGCTAGTCTTTCTGCACTCGTATTAAGTATAGGGAGTAGTAAAACATCACTTTTTGGAAAACTAAATTTTGATCCACAAGGAGTTTTAATATTAATATTTGATTCATCGTTATGAATTTCAATTTTGTCGTTATCTTTCGGAATAAGCAGCTTATGATCTAGGCTATCACATACTTCTCTGACAATAGGTTTAATATCAAGAAAATCAAACACCATATCACCATTTAGTTCGCCAGCTTCACCTCGAAGCATGACTCTATAATTATGGCCATGCAAGGGTTCTCGCGAGCCGTCGTCAAAAATAAGAAAATGTGATGATGCAAAATTAAAGTATTGTTTATAAACTTTAATTGAGTAGTTTAAGTCCAAAAAGTACCTCTATAACTTCGAAATAACTGCCCAACATTATATAAAAATTAAAATTATGAAAAGGTTTTTCTTCTCTTTTGGCCTTCTATTTTGTTGTTTTGTTGCGCGTAGCGTTCTTTTCGATCATTCTACTAGCGTAAAGATCGAAGAACCTCTATAATTTGGGCATGAAAAAATCACTTTTGAAAATTAAAATAAATGAAATCTCTAAGTATTTAAAATCTGAAAAAGCATTAGATGCTGTTGGAATATTGATTCAGGAGCTTACCAGTTACGAAGAGCCTCAAGAAAAGAGTATCGATACTTCAAGTCTTCCATTACCGAATGAGGTTAGGTCCAAGACAAATGCTTATGCACTATATACAGACGGTGCTTGTCGTGGAAATCCTGGACCTGGCTCATATGCCTTTATTGTGCAAAACCATGAAGGTGAAATTGTTGGGCAAGGCGCAGAAGCTGTTTCGTTAACTACAAATAATAAAATGGAAATGAGTGCGATTATTAATGGTCTAAAATTTCTTTCGACTGAAGTTTCACCAATGAATGAAATATATATTTTTACCGATTCAAAGTATGTTGTTGATGGTATGCGATCATGGATTCATAATTGGAAAAAGAAAGGTTGGAAAAAAGCTGATAATAAAGCTCCCGAAAATGTTGATCTATGGAAAGAGTTAGATTCTTTATCAAATATTTGTCATATGTCATTTAATTGGATCAAAGGTCACGCAGGTCATCCTCAAAATGAACATGTTGATAAAATGGCAAATGTGGTTTTAGATGAAAACGGCTATTAGTTTCCTTTCACTTTTTATGTTGTCACAGGGAATTGCTTGTGAACTTTCAGAAAAAGTTGTTTCATTGTCTGGACCAGTGACTATGGTATTGGAAGAGCTAGATTTACTTTCAGATAATAACCTATTGGCAATTTCGAAATTTCACCCAGTTCGGAAGATAGATGATGAAAAAATCCTTGCAGGTGGCTTATTCTTATCAAGAAAAACCTTAAAGAAATACCAGCATTCAAAAATCATCTTCGATAAAAGCAGAGAGTTTCGGGTGTTACTGTCCAAGGATCACAAAGGGCAATTGGTAGAGGTTGACACTCGGGATCAGGATCCATTTGAAGCATTCAATCTTTCACTCGTAAAATTGATGAATTCCTTGAAAAGTTGTCATAAAGAAGTGGAAGCCCTTAATAAAAAAATATCTACAATCAAGAAATATCACAAACTTAAAGCAGACTTCTTTAAAAGTATTTTTTACCTTGGTAAAATAGGGGATAAGTACCCTGATATTGCAATTTCAAATGATGGTTTTGTGCTATTTTTAAAAAACAATTCTGAATTTAAAACTTATCCTTCGGATTTATCATATTCGACTTGGTCAAAGAGAATCATGAAAAGCTTAAAAAGTTTTAATCATTTTGGTTTGGTAGATAGTAAAAGTGATCAATTAATTATCAAAAAAGAAGGAGACAGAAAATATAACCTTTCTATGCGAGGTGTTTTAATTCCAGGAATAAGACAAATATATTTTTTGGATCAACTTCAAACCTTAATTCTCAAATAAGTATTCTTTCATGATTTGAATTTTTTTAAACTTGGCACTCCGAATTCTTGTTTTTTATTATTATTTCATTAGTTATCCTTATTTAATTGTCTACACTTATATAGGATAAATTTGTATAAACTCATTAAGTTTTGATTTAAACCGTGTTATAAATTATTATGCATCATGTTTACTTAAAAAAAGAAGACTCATTTTTTATTAATAATACTCCAGTCTTAGGGGAATTATTTATGGTACCAGGAAAAGTTTCGATCATTCTTGGGGAAAATGGAGTTGGAAAATCAAGTTTCTTCCAATACTTAAAATTAAATCAAAAAGATATTTTTCCTAAAATAAAGTGTAACTTTACAGATCAAATGAGAATAAACCCAGTAAATGAGGTGCATTTTGAAAATATTTTAGAGAACTTAGTTGATTATAAGCATGAGTCAATTTCCTTCTTTGATGAATATTTAAGTGAGTTAAAAGAGTTTAAAGAGCGATCCCTAAAAAACTTAAGTGGAGGGCAGAATCAAATTGTTAAAATCTTTCTATCGGCTTATTTAGGAGGTGATTTTTTCTTTTTTGATGAACCACTACAATATCTAGATCAAAAAAATAGAACCTTATTTAAGCATTACTTAAAAATATTAAAAGAAAAAGGTAAGTCTATTTGCTTAGTTGAACACCATTTCAATTTACTGGAAGAGTATATTGATTATAGGTTTGTATTAACAAAAGAAGTAGATAGAACGGAACTCAAGGAGTTTTGTGGAAATTGATATCGATTTTATTCGTTTTTTGTTTGCCTTATTTTGTGGTTATTTTTTAACCCTAAGTGGAAGCTTAAGTCAGTTAGTAACCAATAACACAATTGCTTCGCCTTCAACTTTAGGAATGGATGGGGCAGCAGTTTTATTTGTTATTCTGGCTCAATTCTTTTCTATTGGAGTTGATCTCAATATTTCATATGTTCATACGGCATTCATTTTATTCTTAATTCCCTTTGGGATAATTAGTTTTATAAGTCTCGGACTCAGTAAAAAAACTAATAATATTTGGGAACATTTTGATATTCAAAAAATTATATTATTTGGTTTAGCTTTTAATCTTTTTGTGGGAGCGGTTTTTTCTATCATTCAGTTTCTTTTTATGGCGTTGAATTTTGAATTTCCAACAGGGCTTTGGTTCGGAAGCTTGAAACAGTATGATAAAGACTATCTGATGATTTTTGTGGTTATTTTTATAATAACCAAGGTATATATTTTAGGTGTTTCGCAAAAATTTGAAGCCCTTAATTTGGGATCATCATTTGCACTTGGATTAGGTATTGATGTGCAACAAATTCAAAGAATCGCTCTATTACTATCGTTTTTACTAACAGGTGTCGTTATTTGTTACTTTGGTGTGTTCTCGTTTTTGGGGTTGATTTTTCCGCATATTCTAAGAAACTTTGGTTTTTTTAAATCAAGCATGCGAAGAGAACTTTTAATCGGCCCATATATAACGGGATTTATCTTTGGAATAGTTGACCAATTTTGTTATCAGTTCGATATCTATGGAGCAGAGCTTCCGGTTGGAATGGTGTCAAGCGTTGTTGGTGCAATCTTTCTTATTTTTCTTGTTCTAAAAACAAAAATTTCTCGCGCTTAAGGCTTGGCAAAGTGGTCTAAAAAGGTTTATCGTTTTTAGAAGACAATTATCAATTATTTCATAAAGAAGGAATTTTAAAATGAAAAAGATTTTAGCGTCATTACTGATATTAGCAGTTACTGTTTCTTGTCAGGAAAAAGGAACTAGTGCAGTTAAATTAAAAACTGAAGATGATAAAACATTCTATGCAATGGGATTTATGTTAGGGACTAACCTTCAAAGATTAAATCTAAATGATCATGAGTTATCAGCTCTTCACAAAGGTATTATTTCTTCAGCTAAGAGTGAAAAATCTGAAGTTGAAATGCAAATTTATCAACCAAAAATTCAAGAAATGTTTAAGAAAAGAATGGAAGCAGTTTCTGTTAAACAAAAAACAGATGGAAAGAAATTTTTAGACGAATATGCCAAGAAAAATCCAAAGGCTAAAACAACAGCTTCAGGTCTAGTATACGAAATGATTAAGGAAGGGACAGGGAAAACTCCTGTTGCAACTGACACTGTAGAAGTTCACTATCACGGGACATTAACGAATGGTGAAGTTTTTGATTCTTCTGTTGATAGAGGTAAGAAAATCTCTTTTCCTCTTAATAGAGTTATTAAAGGTTGGACTGAAGGCCTTCAACTTCTAAAAGAAGGTGGGAAAGTAAAATTAGTAATTCCATCTGAGTTAGCATACGGTGATGCTGGTGCACCTCCTAAGATTCCTGGTGGAGCAACACTAATTTTTGAAGTTGAGCTTTTTAAAGTAAATCCTGAGCCTGCAAAGCCAGAAGCTGCTCCGAAGAAAGCACCAACAAAAAAATAATCTATTAAAATAAATTTATAGAATGAAAAGGCCCTCATAAGAGGGCTTTTTTTATGGTGAAAGTCTCTGGATATTCCAATTCTCAGTTTTCTTTTCGTATTGAAACCTGTCGTGTAATCGATTCGGTCTACCTTGCCAAAACTCAAATGAATTATAGCTAACAATATAACCTCCCCAAGTTTCAGGGAACTTTATCTCTTTTCCTTCAAATTCTTTGTTAATACTTTTTACTCGGCTAACTAGTTCTTCTTTAGAAACAGCTGAGCTTTGATTAGAGGCCAATGCACTTATTTGAGCGTCTCTTGACCTGGTGTAGAAGTATTCCTTAGAATCTTCTTTACTTAATTTTGTGGCCAAGCCTGATATTCGTATTTGCCTATCAAGTTCTTTCCAAAAAAACAATATAGAGACATTATTGTTACATTCTAAATCAATACCTTTTTGACTAGTGTAGTCCGTAAAAAAAATAATGCCATCGTTAGTAATTTCTTTAATAAGAACAATTCTTGTTGATGGTATTCCATGCTTATTTACGGTCGCCAAAGTTACGGCATTGGGGTAAGAAATTTCAGAGATCTGAGCTTCTTTAAACCACTTTTGTATTTGTTGAATTGGGTCTTTATTCAGGTCTTTTTGATTAAGTTCTTCCCGAATATATTCAAGTTTGATATCTTTTAAATCCATAAATACCTCTTAAAGGAAAAGATGATGTTGGTTACTATTTATCATAATCCACGATGTTCTAAAAGTAGAAAGGCATTAGAATTACTTGAAAATAAAGATATAAATCTCAATATAATACCTTATCTAGATCAAGGTATCTGTGTAAAAGATGTATTGTTACTTGCTAAAAGATTGAATTTAAATGTAGTGGATTTTATGCGAAAAAAAGAAGATGAATTTAAAGCTCTGAGTTTTGATACTACTAATAATGAGGATTGTGCTAAAGCCATTGAGAGTCATCCAAAACTCTTGGAGAGGCCAATTGTTATGATTGGTGAAAAGGCCATAATAGCGAGACCACCTGAAGATCTTGAAAAGCTTTTTTGAGTTACTTTGTTATAACAGATCCATTATTGATATTCACTTGGATTTCATAAGCACCTTCTGCTTCACTTGATTCAAATTCACCAATATAGCCATTTTTGACCTCTAGATTGAATAAATAATCGATCTCTTCTTCTGGTGTTATAGAAACCTTTCCACTATCAATATCTATGTAACTATTAAATATCGGAGTGATAATTTTTATATGACTTTGTTTTCCCTCAAGAGTGATTTTTTTATCTTCGGGGATTCCAAACTCACAAGTTGCACCGGAAATTTTAGTTAAATCAATTTTTACATGATCTTCGATCTGTTGAATTACGTCTTTATGTGCTGGTGTTGCAAGCTTACAATCTAGCTTGAATTCTCCATCTTCAGAATTTTTTAGAGTAAATGCACCAGAATTAAATTTGACAATAATTTCATCCTTGTCTTGATCAAGTGCGATATTAGCTTGTAGGTCATTGTTAAAGCTATCTTTAGAAAAATGATACTCATCAAAGATTTTAAATTTACCAGCATCACCATCTATGTCTATCAGGCCTCCAAGAATAGTCACTCTGTTTTTTTCTTCATCCACTTTTAAAATTGGAGTGAATTTCCAAACAATAAAACTTAAAAAGCCAATACAGAGAATTGCCATTAGAGCAGATACTTTCATAAAAAGTGCCACAAAAGAAAATTTCTTTTTTTCAACAAATGAGACAAAACCATGCTCTGCTCTTTTTTGATTCGCAACAAGAATGGGAGATTGTAGGTCGCTGAGTTCTTTTTCAAGAATTTCACCATTTATTTCACTTAATAATTTAGCTCTTTCCATAACAGAAAGGTCGGTTAAGAAAAATTCAATCTGCTTTAAGTATTCATTGTGATTTTGCATATATATAAAGTTCCGAGTTAGGTGATAGGGAACATTATGCCTAAGAAAAATGAAAGTGCCAACAAATGGGGAAAATTTTAAGGGTGGAAAACTTTGGACCGATAAGAGTGTTAGTATTGTAATGCAAGGAGTTAGCATGTCTAAAGTTATTGATTTTCAAGCCAAAAGAAAAGAATCTATTGAAAAAAGAAAAAGGTCCTTTGAGAGGGTTTTGTTTTCTGAGTTTCTAGGGTCTTATGCAGAAATTGATGAAAATGGAACTAAATTTGATGTCACAATGGTTGATATTTCTAGAGATGGTTGTCTTTTTCAAATACCATTTGCAGAAGGATCTCTTAAACACTTCAAGAAAAGTGAATATGTTACAGTTAGAATTTACTTCACAAAAGATGACTTTTTACCGTTATCGGTGAAAGTAAAACACTTTAGTGAATATGTTGATGAGAGAGGGGATGCATTTTTAAGATTTGGTGGCGAGTTTGACCAAACACTTCCAAGCTTTCAGGCATTTTCACCATTTATTGAGTTTATTTATAAATTTGCTGAATTCTCTTGCGTCGACAAGGGTGAGTCAAAAGTTTATTTTCTTTAAAAATATTAGTTAAAATTTAATATACAAGGCTTAGAGCATTTCTTAATGCTTTAGGTCTTTTCACTGTGCCCAATTATTGTAAAATAGCTAAGTTAATAAATACAAAGGATACAGTTGAAATCAGTTTTTTTATTTACTCTATTCTCCCTTTTAGGCTGCTCAAGCAGTGGTACTGTATCATCAAATCAAGTCTTGGATAATGTTTACATTTCAAGTGGAGTTGAGCAGTTCTTTTTGACTGACATACCTTATTGGGCCAACTTTTCCATTGCCGGTAGATGTATGAGAAAAACTCCAATTCGGTATATGAACTTTGAAAATATTAATAAAAGTTATGATCTAAAATATAATCAAATACTCCACCTACAGCATATGTTAAATAAGAAACTTTTCGCTTATAAAACATCAACAGGACAGAATTCACTTTCCCCAAAAGATATTTCCTATATTTTTCATAATGTTTATCAGCAGGTTTTAGGGGAGAGTTACGAGTTTATTTCTCCCAAATTTAAGAATGTTAGTGTTGTTTGGGTTGACCCATTATTGAATGATAAAAAAAAATTAAAGAGAATCCTAAATAGAAGTGATGTGTTGAATGGTCACCCTGTTCTATTAAGTCATTGTTTAAGTACTTATGAACTAGAGGAGCTTTCTCAAAGCTTAAACCTAGAGAGCTTGGGCGTAAAGTACTTGCCAGCAGAATTTTCAACAATTTATGGTGAAAAAGTTCAAAAGAATCCGTTCTTCTCATTTAATATCTCCTCACTATTACAGGATAAGAATATTACAGTGTTTGGTACTGAAGAAACAAAAGAGTTAACTGGTAATTATAAATTTATAAAAATTAAATAAAGGAAATAATATGTTTGGAAGCGAAGAGGCTAAGTTTGAAAAGAGTTCACATAAAGAAGACTTGAAGACCGTAAATGGAATCTTGGAAACAAGTATGGGAACGATAGAAATCGAATTGTATGCTGATAAATCATCGGAAGCCGTTTGGAATTTTGTTAATCTTGCAGAAGGAAGACAAGATAATATAAAGAAAGGTCCATTCTACGACGGTATCATTTTTCATAGGGTTATTAATGGATTTATGATTCAAGCAGGGTGCCCAAATGGAATGGGGACAGGCGGACCTGGTTATGAATTTGATAATGAAAAACATGCAGACTTATCCCATGACTCTGAAGGTATTCTTGCAATGGCCAATAGAGGTCCAGACACGAATGGATCGCAGTTTTATATTACTTTAGCACCTACACCACATCTTGACGGTGGTTATACTATTTTTGGAAAAGTAACTAAAGGTATGGATGTTGTAAAAGAAATCGGAAAAGTACCTTGTGACTCATATAATAATCGTCCAGATACTGAGGTTGTTATCAAAAGTGTTAGAATAACTAGAGATTAATTTCATTTTTATATAAATGAAGTCCTGAAGAGGGGGCAATGAATCCAATCGGGTAGTCTCCCTCTCCATTTAATGAATCTCTTATATCTGTAAGACTGAGCTCACCTAGTCCAACTTTAATTAGAGTACCCATCATTAACCTTACTTGGTGATGAAGAAAACCAGTACCTTCAATTCGATAAACAAATGAAACTTTTGGAAAAAAGTTAGCTTGTAGATATGTATTTGGGATAATTTCACTTGTTAGTACTTCTCTTTCAAATTCTTTTTTACCTTGAGGTCTATAGCAGTAAAGTTTAAAATTATGGGTACCTTTAAAAATTTTTGCACACTCTTTCATGAGATTTATATCGAGAACATCTTGAAAATTAGCAAGGAATGGTGAGCTATAGGGATGAGCCTTCTCTCCAAAAGAAAAGTAATAATGATATTCTTTTTTCTTTTCACTTCCAATAATTTGAAAACTTTTATCAACCTGTTCAACTGACTTGACTCTGATGTCCGCAGGAAGGTTTTTATTAAGATCTAATTTTAGTTTATCAGTATCTTGTTCTTCATATATATAGAGTTCGGCCATATGATGTTGTGCTGAAACCATTGCGTCAGTTCTACTTGAACCAAGAGTTTTAAAATTATCATGTTCAAGGATGAAGGTGAGGGTTCTATCAAGCATGTATTGAACGGTTTTTACATCAGTTTGTTTTTGCCAACCATGATATCTAAAGCCAAGAAACTCTAAATGAATAAGGTAGTAGAATCTTTCTCTTAACATTCGCCAATATAAACTTTATCAACCATCAGTTGAATGATTTCGTTTCCTCTAAAGCGGTTGATACCTATTTGGAATTGAACAGTAAGTCCTTCGTGGTTCTGTACGTTGTACAGTTCTTCAGGAGAGGGGGTGTTCCATTTTCCAATAAAGTTAAAACTGATTCCACCTATCTTAATTTTAGGATTATCCTTATGAACAAAAGTCCACTTTACATGAAGGTCCTTTAGGATTTTAAATGATTCAATTCGGCAGTCTTTGACTCTAAAAACCGGGCGATTATTTCCCATTCCAAATGGTTCCATGGATTCTAGTTCTTTAACAAGTTGCCTATTAATATCGTTAAATGAAATCTCTATATCATATTGATCCTGAACTGTTCTTTGAATTTCTGGAATTTTTTGTAAGTAGGCATTCATTCGTTCTTTAAATACAGGAAGGTTTTCTTTCTTCATGGAGAGACCAGCAGCTGCTTTATGGCCACCAAATTTAAGAAATAAATCTTCGCAAGATTTTAAAGCATCAAATAAATTGAGTTCCCCAGCACTTCTACAACTCGCTTTGATAACCCCATTGTCAGAAGCATCGCTAAAGACCACAGCAGGGACTTCAAATGTTTCTACCAGCTTTGAAGCAACAATTCCAATGACACCTTCGTGCCAGTGTGGTTCGTAAACCATATTGATTAATGGCTCAGCGGATTTGATATTTTTTATGACCTGTAATTTGGCTTCATCGAAAACTTCTTTTTGTATAATCTTTCTTTCTCGGTTCGAAATTTCTAAATGTGAGTAGTTTTCAAAAGCATCTTTATGATTTTTGGCTATAAGGAGGTTTAGTGCTTTTTCTGGATGATCTAGTCTACCTTTTGAGTTGATAAGCGGGCCCACGTAAAAAGATATTTTTTCTGAACCAATGAAGGGGGCCACCCGGTCTTCATCATTAAAAAAACAAGCGACTCCAGAATATGTTGTGTCGATGATTTGCTTTAAACCATGGCGGGTTAATTTCATGTTCATGGGATTAAGGTTGGCCATATCGCAAATTGTTCCAATGGCAACATACTGAAGTAGTGGATATATACTTGGAGTTTTCTTTTCTCCTTTATCTAATATGTTCTTTATTTCTAAACAAACTGCGAAGGCAACTCCAACACCAGCAAGAGCTCTATGAGGAAAGTCGGTTGGCTCATCTCGTCGATTAGGGTTTACAACTGCATAGGCCTTAGGCATTTCATCTCGAATATCTTTATGGTGATCTGTAATAATAAGATCAATATTTTTCTCTAGAGCATAATCGGCAGTTTCACAATTTGTTATTCCACAGTCCACAGTAAGTAGAAGTTTAACGCCTCTTTCGATTGCGTTATCGATTGAGCTTGGGTGAACACCATAACCTTCAACAAAACGACTTGGTTGAAATAATTCGACATCTATATTTAACATTTGGAAGTATTGGTAAAACAAGGCACAACTGGTAGTTCCATCAACATCATAATCGCCATAAATTCCAATCTTTTGATTGTTATCCATCGCTTCAATAATTCTTAGGGCAGCTTTATTGGTGTCTTTCATTTGAACGAGATCCGGCAGGTCTCGTAAATTCCAAGAGAAGAAGTCAGAGTACTTATCTGGAGTGACTCCACGCTTAGATAAAATCTTTTCTACAACAGGGTGTAGAGATGTACTGGTGTTCTGTGTTATTGTGTTCATAGGCCACATTACCATAGAACAAATAGACTGACATTAGGTTAATCTGGAGAAATTAAGCTTACCAAATAACGTAAAGGCCTTTTATTAGGTCGTCTTCATGTAATTCATGACTCTCAGCGAAAAGATCTTTGAACTTTGACTCTGTGTGATCGTGAATTTTTTGGAAGTAGTTAAGCGGCAAGAATGATTTTCCACATCCCATACACTTTTCTTGTTCTGTTGTAGACTCAATTAACTGTCCACATGAATGGCATTTTTTAATAAGTAGTCTTGATTTAACTTTCTTATTTAATTCATTTCTCATAATAAGCCCTTTAATTGATTTCTTCACCAATTGTGATGTTAACCATTTCGTAAGACCGGCAATAAATGTTTAGGAAAAAATTGCCGATTTCAATTCATTACTGAATTGCTTACTCGGGTATTTGTGCTTTTTTAAGGGCTTATTAATGATCGATTTTATAGTTGAGTATTCTGTTCTGTTAAGCTTGGTAGGATAAAAAGAAAAAGACCCCTTTCCAGGGGCCACGTTTATTAGGTACTCATTTGTCCATTTCTAGTTTGTCTAACTTCTGTTCTTTGCTCTCTTGATTGATTATTAAAGATATTTCTACCTTCATTCATCCTTTGGATATTACTCTCAATTTGATCTCTATGAGCATATGAGCTTTGGCTATTTAGTTGCTCGAATCTGTTAGAGTCTAGAGTTGCATTATTTCCAAAGTTGAATGAGAAAGGTCTCATTGGATCTTGTAATCCTGCAGTTTGTAATCCGTATTGTGTAATTGGATTCTCATTGTATCTATACTGTTGAGCATTTGAAATACCACCAGAGATAGGGTTACTTGAGAGGTTTCCACCTACGTAGTCACCACCGATATTATAAACATTGTAATTCATTCCACCAGTACTTCTTGCATTAAATAAATCTGAAAGCGAAAGCATATTTAGTCCATACTCTTGTCCACGATTATTTTGTTTGAAAAAGTTTTGAGCAAAGTTATTATCAAATCCGCTCTGTACTCTTGGTCCTTCGCTTCCTATACGATTCATGAGATTTGGCATCAACATCGCAATCATTGTTTCATAAACTTTGTTAACATTGTTATTTTGTAACTCTTCAATTTTGGCAGTTAAGTCAGCAAACTGATCCTCTCTTTCACAGTATGCTTTATTTTGCTCTTCTTTATAGTCGTTAAATGTTGCAATCTGTGTTTCTAATTTTTCTTCAAATTTCACCTTTTGGTCTGCAAGTTTAGCTTCTTTTTCAGTTAAAGATTTTTTTGCTTCCTCAAGATCTGCAAGCGCTTTCTCTAATTTTTGCTCAATCTCAGTTTTCTCAACTGAATCAGGTGTTGTTGTTAAGGCTTGAGCTATCTCTGTTGCTTCAGCTTGAACAGTATCAATGTCAGTAAGAGCTTGTGCAATTTCTTCAGTTGTTAGTTCTTCTGAATCCTGTGCTTCGCTAGCTATACCTTGAGTTGAAACAACAAGTGTTTCAACTTCATCAACTGGTAAGCTGGCGATCAAATCTTCTGATACATTTCCCATCGCGTCTGATAGTTCACCTGATGGTGATGGTCCTGCAACTTCTTCTATTTGCTCTTGGGTTTCAATCTTTTCAGCTGGTAGTTTAGTATTTAAATCAGTTGAGGTAATACTAGCTACATCTGATAATTCCCCTGATGCTCTATTTTCATTATCTTCAATCTTCTCTGGTGCACCTTCAACTAAAGTTACTTTTTCTATTTGCTCTTGAGCTTCAGTTTGATCCTCAGTTATTGTAGATGGTGTAGTCGGTTCTTGAGCTGCAACAACTTGTGTCTCGTCTATTGTTTCTTGAATTTCTACCAATTCAAATTCTTCTTCAGCTAAAGCTGGTTGCTCCATAACTTCTACTTGTGTTGACGCTTCTGGAATTACAATACTTGATGTAATCTGGGCATTAGCTTCAACTATGGTATTATCTGGAGTTGATGTAATCTGAACATCAATCTCATCTAATTCTGATTTTGATGAAAGTTCAATTTTAGCTTCTACTGAGTTGGCTGGAGTTTCACTCTCTACTTGTGCTGAACTTGAGTCTACTACAAGATCGATATCTGTAGGCATTGAAGAAGCGATAATTTCGTCCGCTAATTGTGATACGTCGACTTGAACGTCTGCTTCTTCGTCAATATTACTAATTGATATAGTGCTGATCTCTCCATCATTACTAATATCTCTTCCATCTAACTGTGTGTTTGCTGGTACAGGTGCCTGTTTGTCTGCTATCGCTCTACCATCTAAACCTTCTGCAAATAGAAGGTCCACAAAGGACATGTCTGATTGTGCAATATTTTGTGGAGCATAAGTTATAGGCGTAGCTCCAATTGAGAAATCCTTTATTTTAATTTTACCTTGAGCAAATATTTCAGCTTTGGCTTCTTTATCCATTTTGGCTTGAAGCTCTTTTTGATCTTCCACAATAACCTCAGGACTTACTCTCTCCAGTAGTACCTCAGACTGTTCAGGCTGGTTTAACTCAAATACTGTGATTGGCGTGGCCAATGCGCTTACTGAGAATGTTGCTGCAAACACCATGGGGGATAATACCGCCATAATCTTGATTAAATTTTTTGTTTTCATAGTCTCTCTCCTCGAAATACATAAAAATAGATACTCTTCTTATTACAAGTCATGTGCCAAAGTTAACCTTTAGCAAGGAAGGGCTATGAACTGTATAAAAACAGCTATTTATGATTTATTTGGAGTTGTTGAGCTCTAAACTATGTGTCCAGGAACTAGGCAGTTTATTGTTTTTGTCTAAAATCTAGACAGTATTGTAAGAAGTACATTATAGCTTTGTTACGTTCCATTTTTTTGGGATTTACTTTAGGAGTATATTATATAGAGGTGAGTAGGTTGAGTATTATTTGTTTCTAAGTTTACTATTAGCTTTAATTGAAGATCTGATAATCTCTAGCTGCTTTGAAGATAGTTTACTTTGTTTAACACTTTCCTTGACCTCAATAGGTTCAGATGAAAACGTTTTAACGCTAAAAATAACAAGAAGAATGAATATCATTTTAAATAACAAAGTTTTTCCTTAATTCTGTAAACTAAAATCTATGCTAAAACTTTGCTTGTAATGTGTCAACTTATTAGAATTATTGTGGTACGCTTTTTTTACAAATCTTAAACAAGGCTAGACAAAAATGATCAAAACACCATCTTACAAAGTAGCTTTCGCACCTGTAATTGTTTTAGTAATCCTCCTGAGTTTAAATGTATATATTTTCTCAGATGATTCTTCTTATGGTCCAAACCAATTTGCATTATTGATTGCAGCAATAATTACAGCAGTAATCGGAGTATTCCACTTGAAGCATAGTTATGAAGACCTTGAAAAAAGGGCAATCGAATCAATAGGTGTTTCGATGCAAGCAATGCTCATACTCCTAGTTGTTGGTGCTTTGATTGGTATTTGGATTTTAAATGGTGTTGTCCCTACAATGATATTTTACGGTATAAAACTCATCCACCCCTCCGTTTTCCTTCCAATAAGTTTAATTATATGTTCAATTGTTTCACTGGCCACTGGAAGCTCTTGGTCCACAGTTGGGACAGTTGGTATTGCACTCATTGGTATTGGCCAGGCATTAGGTGTTCCTGAAGGAATGGTTGCTGGTGCCATTGTATCTGGCTCATATTTTGGAGATAAAATGTCTCCTTTATCTGATACTACAAACCTTGCTCCAGCTATGGCCGGAACGGATCTCTTTAGTCATATCAGACATATGGTTTATACTTCAGGACCTTCATACATAATAAGTTTAGTACTTTTTGTTATTTTAGGATTCTTCTATTCTGGAGATAATTTAAACACCACAGATATAGAAACAGTGACAAGCCTTATTTCAAAAAAGTTTAACATTACACCTTGGCTATTTACTTTACCCCTTATAGTTTTTATTTTAGTTAAGAAAAAAGTTCCAGCACTACCTGCTCTTCTTGCTGGTACGATCATTGGGGTTATTTATGTCTTAATTTTTCAACAGGAACTTCTAATAAGATTATCGGGTGGAGAGTTTACCTTTTCTAAGGCTTATGAAATAACTTTAAAAGTGGCATTTAATGGTTTTGAATCTGAAACTGGAAATAAAATGATTGATAAACTTTTTACGAGAGGTGGAATGAGCGGAATGCTGAATACAGTATGGTTAATCCTTATGGCGATGATTTATGGTGGGATGATGGAAGTTACAGGAATGCTAGGGAAGATAGCAGAAGGTATACTTAAAGCTGTTTCTGGAGTTACAAGTTTAGTGGCATCTACTGTTGGGACTTCAATCTTTCTAAATTTAACTACGAGTGATCAATACATAGCAATTGTTTTAACAGGAAGAATGTTTAAAGGTGCTTATAAAGATCACAACCTACATCCCAAAAATTTGTCACGAGCGGTAGAGGATGGTGCCACAGTAACATCAGTCCTTGTCCCATGGAATACATGTGGAGCCTACTTTAGTTCGGTAATGGGAGTAGCAACACTTTCATATTTACCATTCGCATTCTTCAACTTAATCAGTCCTATCATGTCTATTCTTGTAGCAGCTTCTGGAAAAACTATGGAAAAGATTGATGGTTCTAATGAAGAGACAAAATAAAAATGATTAATACCTAAGTTTTTTTACAGTAGTTTTTCCTTTGAGAAACTACTGTAAATAATGAAGAATGTTACTTAAGAATTATTTGAAAAAAATGTATATTTATTAAAAATTAAAAAATTTTAGTTAACTCAGGAACTAAGTCTTGAATTTGTTTACTTCCTCTTAAAGCCTCAAACTCTCTTATTCTCTTTCTAAAGATTTCTAATCCTTCCTTATCCTGCTTTTCTTTTATTGAACGTGTAAGGTAGGAAATAATTTGATCTTTCTTCTCAAAAAAAACAAGGTCATTATTTGGAGAGTTTTGGAAATGATTTTTCAGAATATTGAGTGCTAACAATTTTAAAGGAATAGGGAGAATGCTGATTTTTAACCATGTTGGATTATCCATCCAGATATGAAAAGGTAATTGGGGGATATCTTCAAATTGAGAAATCCAATTATACAATTTAGGTAGATGGAAAATATTTAAAACTTGAATTGTCGTATGAACTTCACAAATCGTTTTAGGATGAGCAAGCATGATTCTTACGTTTTCTTCAACGTCACTCCATTTTGTATTTTTTCGAATGTATTCGTTTAGTTCACCGTGGGCATCAATACTAAAGTGAATAGAAATTGATTTAAACTTGTGCCAAATTTTGAATAACTTTTCATTTTTGACGGTACAGTTTGTATGATAAGAAAGGTTAACATTATGAGCATTACCACTTTCTACAATTAGTTCCAGAATCCTGTAATGATCATTGTTTAAAAATGGTTCCCCACCAGTTGTGAGCATATCTTCAAGTGAGTTTGAGATTTCTGGGATGATCTTTTCAAAAGCAGGATTATTATTCCAGTTTTTATGTGCACCTTCTGTGAAATCACTTGAGTATTCGATACCTATTGTGTCCCAATCTTTTTTTAGTAGATAGGATGCATCTGGAGAACACATAATACATTTTAAGTTACATTTATTTGAAAGACTGAAATCAAGAGATTGAACTGTCGCTTCAATCTCACCGTCCACTTTTGTGTTTTCTAAACTTTTTATGAATACAGGATTATCCTCGTATTGAGATATATAACTTTGTCGTACTGAGTGAGCTCCATGCTTTTCAATATCATAACATTTAGTACATTGAGCAGGTTGATCTCCATTAATCATTTTTTTTCTAACTTCTTTAAAGAAGTTGAGGTTGAAAAAATCTTGTATGTTTTCCATTTCTGACAATTTTATATTATTACCATTGTTATCAATAACAAAACCGGTATTGTCAGTATTACAACAAATTCTC
>JBLIAG010000041.1:0-40998 GCA_047634375.1 Bacteriovoracaceae bacterium | reverse complement strand
GAAAAGAGCATATGGATACAGAAATATGGCATATTTTAAACTTAAAATCCTTCAAGTTTGTGGATTTTTAAATTCGAAGTGGGTGCCTATGAATTATCAATAACTTCAACTTAAATGATATAGAGGCCCTAGAGTGTACAATATTTAGTCACCCTTTTAATTCTATTACATATTGTGTTTTTTAACCTATTAAAATCACTTGGTTTTTCTAGGCATTATTCTTGCGATTACTTAATTAACATTAATAAAGGACTCCAATGAAGAAGCTTTTCGTTTTTATAACTACTATTTTTGTAAGTACGGCCACTGTTCAAGTTCAGGCCAAAAACTTAGTACGGGTAAAAGCAATTGGTGCATCTCCAAGAGGTCAGTATGTGGCCTTCGAAGAATTTGGATATAAGAATGGAAGAAAGATACCTTTTTCTAAAATACGTGTAATGAACGTCTGGAAAAATAAGTATGTGGATACGCCTATTCAGGTTATTGGCGCAGGTGAGCAAGAGCGACTTAATCAAGTACGTGAAAAGGCTAAAGAGCTAGCAACAAAGAAATTACAAAAATTTAATATTTCTACATAGATATGCGAATTTGCAGATACTTCCTATTTTAATAAAAGCAGCTTAACTCTTATCGCTCAAACTTCTTTTGACGATAAGTTATTATGAGAAAGTTAGCCGCAATATTCATTTTGTTATTTATTCAGAGTTCAGTGTTTGCCACTGAAATCGAATTCACCGACCCCCTTAAAAACTACACATTTAAAATTGATGAGTATGGAGTTGAGTACAAATCAAGCTTTTCGAGTTTTATGATTTGGGAGAATCAATGTAATAAAATTTATATTGATAGTTTAAAGCAGTTAATAACGAAAAAATTACGATCTTGGTCCGTCAGTTCAGATGAAAAAAAATCCTTTCAAGTTAATATTAATGGAAAGCCATTTAGCCTATTTAAAGAATCACCGACAGCGCAATTCTTATTTGGCCTAGATCGATATGTTATGGATTTGAGATTGAAAGAGAGGACTAATTGTGAATAAATTATTTATATATTTAATTTTGATAATACCTATTAGCTCGCAAGCAGAACGGTTTGATCCAAATCAACTTGTAAGTAATGTTGTGGATAATAATTTAAATTATACAGATAAGAAAGCTTGTAATGAGGAAGAGTCCAAACTTCAGGCCATGGCAAGATCATGTATAACCCAAGTATGTGGGCCTACTAAGAATATAAAGTCAGCTTTCTTGAATGGAGAAATGTTTGAGAAAACCAACTTTCAATCAGCAGAACTAGATTTTTCCAAAAAGAAGGAAAGTCTAGTTAAAGCTTATGAGAATAATCGAATTGAAAAGATTGCATTATTAGAAGAGCTTATTTCTAGAATTGAAAAAGATGATGATTTGGAGTTCTCTAACGAGGAAGCTTCCAAACTATTATTTTCTGCAATTAAGCCAAACCTCAATATAATTTATAATGCTGATACAGGGGACATGAATATAACTTATGACGAGATTGAATCTAGAGGTAAAGATAAGAAGAAAGTTGTTGGATTAGTTATTGATTGGATAAAAGAAAATGCAAAAGAAAATATTGAGTTAAGACATGAGTTTGATCTTCCAATATCAAAAGAAGAGTATGTCGAATATATGGAAGATGAATTACCTAAAATGAAAACTTTGATTGATTCAGCCAATAATGTCTCTGTATATTTTATTGACCAAATTGAATACCTTACTAAAAACTTCTTTCAAAATAAAAACAGTGTTAATTCTCCTGATATATTTTTTAGAAATAATATTTTATTTTTAAAGAATTTAAAAAGTAGCTTCAAAATGGATACAGGCTTAGGCGATAAAAAAGAACCGATGAAGTTTTGTAGGTTTTGGAATTGTAGAAGTTCGATAAATAAGCAGTTTAAGAATGAAATTTTACCGGGCATGAAAAGAAATCTTGCTAACCTTAAAGAACCTAAACGTACTTCAGGTGAAATAATTGATGATTGTAAGTCTCTTTTCTACCAGCACGAGTATAACTACCAAGTAAGAAATAGAAATAATCCACAGGAAGTTATGAGCAATTTTGGGAAAGCTTACCAAGACTTTTCTAGATTTATTAATTTAAATTACTCTCAAGAAACTGCACAAATTTTTAATTTTAAAGCTCAAATGTTAACAAATTTAAAAATAAGTGGTTTACCAGTAGCTAATGGAGTTGTAATGCGTGATGGACTAGATTTTTTACAGTCCAATAGTGAATGGTACAAAAATAAAAAAACTGATAAAAAAGTTATCAAATCTTTATCAGACTTCATGCTTATAAGTAATGGAATCAATTCTTATGATTTTATGACTACTGTTTCAAATTCTTGTTTTGGCGTGACGAATGGAATTGTTATAGGTGATGATTATTATAATTCATTTACAAATGATCTAAATATATCAGCTTTTAGTTGTGAGCATCCAAAAGCTGGTCGTCACACAGTTGCTCACGAATTGGGCCATGTTTTTAGGGATCTAGTCGCAAAGGAAAGTGCTTCAAAGAAATCGAGTTCAAAGTATATTGATAATAGAAAATGTGTGGGTAGTAGAAATTTAATACCTAATTATAAAAACTTGAAAGTTAAGTATTTACCCGAAGATCATTATCATTCTGATGAGAATATGGCCGATTATCTAGAAAATAAAACTTATAAAGATTTAAAAACTCTTGGTAATCCAGATCATTTTGGAATTTGTAATACCTTTCCGATTCAAAATGAATTATTGGGAAATATAAAACTGGATTTCACAGGACTAGACCCTTATTCTCCACCTTTTTTCCGCCTTTTAAATACCTTGACTGATAAGGGGGTAAATCTTCCGAATGACTGTTCAGGCGTACTTGCAAAGGTTAATCATCTATATAAACCTGTTGATTGTAACTAAATATTCTTTTTGATATAACCCCATTTGTGAAATTATTATAGTCGTAATTATTACTATTGGGGATGCTATTTGTTCAATACTTGTGTAAGTTCCCCCCCATACGAAATTAGATATTACTTTTTGGGGAAAAAGTTTGAATGGCTTGAATTAGACATTCAAAAGAGAGGGAAGTTGAGCAGGGATTTGTGATAAATTTTGCAAATCGAACAAAACGGCCCGGTGAAATTCCGGGCCATGTTTATTGGTATTATGAAAAAAATTATCTTAGGTTTTATTTTGGGTCTTATCGTTGGTAGCTTGTCTGTCTACTTGCTAAACTCGGCTCCAGTGAAAGAAACAGCTGATAGTACAAAAGCATTTTCTAGTGCAGCTCAAAATTTAAAATTAGAATTGAATGATTATGTTCGGCTAGAAAGTAGTGATGAAAAACTTAGACGAGCTGAAGAAATTCTTGGAAAGGTCATGATTCTCTTTCTTGCCAATATTGCTATTCACTTTGAACCAGAGACTATTGATTACTTTGATGCTCCAAAATCGATTGAAGTCGCTGTAAAGGCTCCTTTACCTTCAAACACAATTGAAATAGAAACTCCTCCTAAAGAAAATCCTCCAACGATTTCAAAATTAAATTATATTGATTCTGAACTTAGTATGGACAATCTACCAAGACACTTTGAAGGTAAGCTTGGCTTCCTATCAAAGAGTACCTTGAAAGAGCCTTTTAAGTACTTCTCAAGTGCCAAGGCCATAAACAGTGCCGCAATCTATAATAAAGTTTCTGGGCTGTTTAAAGGTGATTTATATATCCTTAGAGGAAAAATGAAGGGATTCGTAGACCAGGTTATTCTGGATATCGATTTTCAGGTAGAGCCCGAAAAGCTAAAAGGCACTTACGAGCTAAGCCTTTCAAGAGATGGAGTTCCCTATAGTGTTAATAGAGGTAGGGGTAACAATCGCCAAGTCAAAACACTTGATTCCAAAAATGGTGAAATCCTGCTTGAAGCCTCACCAAGTTCGTTTCTTCAGGTTTACCCAGTAGGTGATTCTGAATTGTTTGGTAACTTCTATGATAACGGTAAATTTTTAGGAATTGTTAGACTTGTTCGAAATTAATTGCTTAAGCTATTGAATTGACGTGCTTCTTTACATTATTGTAAATAAGTTGATCCCAAATTTATAATTATATCCTATTTAATATTAACCACCGTGGCGATACTGAATACAGATCAAAACAACAACATATGTGCAACACGGAGGTCACAAATGAAAAACCTATTTTTAACAGCAGTATTAACTCTCTCTTTTTCAAATCTATCTCAAGCAATGACAATTGAGGATCCAAATTCCATTCTAGAACAAGTTGAATTCTTTAAGGAAGGAAGAAGCTTTACCAATGAGTTTAAAATTGGTGATGCGATTACGGCTCTTTCTCAATCTTGTTGGAGTGAAACAGATGAAGCCGGAAACACTTCATCAGGCTGTGATGGAACATATATTGATACAAGAGTTGAGGGTGTTACACTAAACTCAGCATACTTTAGTAATAACTATGCACTTTCAAGAGGAACTTATGAGAAGTTAAATCGTAACCCATTTAACCTTTTGATTGAAATGAACGAGATTCAAAACTTTATGTCATCTAAAAATATGACTTCTGATAAAACTGTTATGAAGCTTGATAGCTATACTGAAAGCTTTTCTTCTGAGCTAGGTGTGAATACAATGAATATCAAGTTCTCTATGGTCTATACTGGAGAGGGCTACGAATTAGTATTTCCAATGTATATTGTATTGGCACAAGGTTTACCATTTATGGGACAAATTGCAGAGTTTAGCTTTGATAAGGACCATTCAGATGCACCAGCTGAATGGGAAACTATGTATCAAGTAGTTGATTGGGTTAAATTCTTATAATAGAAATTTAAAAGTAATAAGTGAGCCTACTAAACTTAGTAGGCTTTTTCTAGCTCACGCCTTTGTTGCTGAGTTATATTTTTTAATGCCATGATTTCTCTTACTTATTAAGTTCTGGAAAGTCAGTACTGTCACTACTACTACCCTCAAAGTCAAATGTTCGAATCCTATCTGCAAGGAGAAAGGTTCTCTTGTTTGTAATTGGACTATAGAAAAACATTGTCATTGGAGAGTCTATCCAATAGGAGGTAGATGTTTCACTAAAAGCACTGAAGCCCATATTTATACTAACATCAACAGGAAAGATTTTTCCTCTAAGCTCCATACTTGTATGAGCAAGAACCTTAGGGTTAAATTCATAGTCAGAATCGTAATCATAACTTTTCCCCCATGGAGTACTTGAATAAACAGATTTCCTTACTCTTTTAAAAACATGTTCATCTGCTGGAGCGTATGTCGATGTGACCTTTCCAAACTTCATATCTTTAAATGTGGTTTTGTTTACATCATCAGAAATAGTAATGTTGAAAGTTTCATTTCTTAAACTAGTTTTAAATTCTATCTTTGATTTTCCAACAAGTTCTTTCTGGGTAAAGAATTTATACGTATCTTTCTCATCCTGACTACCTGGAATTCCAAGAGTTCCGCTGGTTTTGTAAATATTGGTACTGACGTGTATTTGATTATCATGATTAATTTGAGTTAGGTAATTGGCATATCTTTTCGCTTCTTCTGGGTCATCATAATGATCGTGTACTCTATTAAAGACCCATTCAAAATTATCTTCCATAATAGTACCTGCGATATGAGGAACACCAACGATATGACCAACTTCGTGAAGAGTTATAGCAAGTAATCTATTGGGAAGACTCCAATCATAAGTGTTCATATCAGTAACGTCAAAAGAGCCATCATCTTGGCGAATTGGTCTTGGTGAAAAAATATAAACCATCCCCTTACTAGTACCATTAATTGCATCTATGTCTTTATAGTTTCTATAAGCAAAGGCTTTAGGAGCAACCATATTATCTAGAACATCTTGAACTCTCTTATCGATATGGCCGAAATAGAAAGTTATATCAGTTTTTTCTGAACAGTTCGCTTCAATCTCAATTTTGGTAAGAATCTTTAACTTTGTAGGGTAGGGCATTGTTGATGGATTTCCATCTTCATCTAGTTCTTCATAAAGTTTCGCTCTATCAATATAGTCACCCCACTTTTTAAAAGCAGCCTTAATTACATCTTCAGTTTCTTTATAGCTTGCTTTGAAAGTAGGTTCACGTTTAATACAGATTGAAATATGTCCCTTTGGATTATCTTGGTAAAACCATGCGGCACCAGATTCAGGAAAGTTTGCTCCAGAACCGCCGCCATCCATTGCGCCACCACCCTTAGTTGTTTTGATTGGAGTGTTTTTAAATATTTTCTTATTTAATGATTTAGGGAATATTGCAAATGCTGACTGAGATATTAGTAATGATATAATCAAATACTTCATTGAAGATCCTTCCTGGAAAATTAGTACATCCTATTGTTTCAAAATAGAAACGAATCTTCAAATGAATTAGTTTAAGGGAGAGAACCAGTCAAGATTAACGCAGTAGAGAGAATCAACGTTTTCAGACGCTTGCACGATTTCACTGATTTGCTCAATGCTTCCCTTAAGTATTTCTTTTACTTTTTCAACATCGCTTTCATTTATGGTTAAAGGAGCACTAAAACAAAACTCATTTGATCTTAATTCTGAATGTCTTTCCATGGCCTTAATTCTCCAATTTCCGTGATGATTAGAAATTAATGGAGAGTCAGGCCCAAGGTGGGTTACGGTTGGGCCAATAGTGAGTTTATCATTTTCTTCATTTAGAAGCGATACACTCAAAAGAAAATCGACTATCGGACCAACAGTTTTTAACGGTATCTTTAAATAGTTCGAAATATCTTCTTTGGTATTTATTTGATCAAGAGAGGTTACAAGTCTAACAGCGCTATAATGCCAGTTTGAATAAAATAGTGCTTTTTGTTCTTCACCAAGAATTACTCTTTTTTTTATTCTATTTTTCATTTGGGAGAGTTCATCTTTAAGAACTTGAATTTTATTTTTGTAGTAATCAACTAATTTGTAATTAGCAGCTTTGTTAAATGAAACGAGCAATAAAAAATATTCAGTCTCTAATTGACTAAAACCGAAATAGTCGCAAAGAAGAAATGCTTGATCATGATTTAACTCTCTTTCTCCTTTGAAGATTTGCGATGTTAAAGTTGTATGTATACTTAAGAACT
Source organism: Bacteriovoracaceae bacterium (assembly GCA_047634375.1). Taxonomy (GTDB): domain Bacteria; phylum Bdellovibrionota; class Bacteriovoracia; order Bacteriovoracales; family Bacteriovoracaceae. Next base: position 33,877 of record JBLIAG010000041.1, on the reverse strand, counting down.
TTGATATCTCTAAGTATTTTCCCCTACCAGCATTTGTTTGATTTCTAATCCAATCGTTAACAAAATGTTTATAACATTCATAATTATAGAGCCGAATTTGAATCATAAATTCTCTCCTAGTTGTGCAAGATATTTCCAAAGGTTTTTAGTATTAGGTCCCATTATTTTATTTTTCGATCTAAGCAAGTACATTCCAACGGGTTCAATAATTACATCGCTTAAATTTTTTATTTCCAATAAACTTCCAGACTTAATTTTGTCTTCGACTTGGTGGAGAGGTAATCTGCCCCAACCAAGACCAGACTCTATTAATTGCTCTTTCATAGAAAAGTCTGTTGTATACCAAAATTGATCACTAATGGCACCTCTAACAATTCCTTTTTTTTCCTTAACAGAACTCCCAACAACAATTTGTGGAAGGGATTCGAGGAGTTCTTTTGTAACCTTACCACTAGAGAAATGTTTTTTTCCAATAACTGGAACGATTGTGACTTCCATAATTTTTATTTTTTCAATATGATCCGGTAAACCAAAATTTGGACCGAGTACGAAATCAACTTCATGGTTAATCAGTTTGCTGATAACTCCATCAATGACATCAGTACTTAAATTTAGAGTAGTTGTTATGTGTGGTTCAAAAAATTTTTCGAAGACATGGCTAATATGACAAATAGGAAATATTGCATCCATACAAATACTAATTTCTGATTCAAAACCAGCACCAAGTTCTTGACCAAGCTTTTCAAGCTCTTTGAATTTATTAAGGGCACTTTGAGATTTCTTATGAAAGGCTTTTCCTTGTTCTGTCAGAACTGGTCTATAACCATCACGATTAAAAAGCTCTATACCGAACTCATCCTCAAGTTTCTTTATTGCCATACTAAGTGAGGGTTGTGTTTTGTGCATGGCGTCCGATGCAGCCTTGAAGCTTCCATATTTTACTATTAAATCTAGTGTAAGTATTTGATCATACGTCATAATGAAAAACATTATAATATGAATTTATATAGATTATCAATTAATAATAATTTATTTTTATATCTGAATGGGCGATGATATAGAAATGAAATGGTTACCAAGAACACTTACCATAGAAATATTAACAATTTGATAAATAACACAACTAGGAGAATCAAATGAAAATGAAACTAATTCAATTACTAACTCTAACATTTTTCACTTTAACTTCAGCTATGGCCGCTGATATCGATTTGAAATCAAGTACATTAAAATGGCATGGAACTAAAGTAACAGGAAAGCATTTTGGAAAAATTTATTTCAAAAAAGGTTCTGTTGATATGAAAGACGGCAAGTTATCAGGTGGAAACTTTGTTGTTGATATGACAACTTTTACTGTTGATGATCTTGAAGGTGAGTGGGCAACAAAATTTTCAAACCATATGAAAAGTGATGATTTCTTTACTGTTAAAAAACACCCAACTTCTTCTTTGAAAATTAAATCAGTTAAAGGAAACAAAGTAATAGCTGACCTAACTATCAAAGGAAAAACGAACGAAGTTAAATTTGATATTGTAAATAAAGGTAAAGCTTATTCTGGAAAATTAAAATTTGATAGAACGAAATTTGGAATGGTTTATGGTTCAGGAGACTTCTTTAAAGGCCTTGGAGATAAAATGATTCATAACGAAGTTGTTGTGGATTTTAACTTTACTGTTAAATAAATAAAATAGGTTAAGGATTTTTGTATGATCACTAAAAGAATAGCTAATGAGAGAGGACATTTTAAGTTGAAATGGCTAGATGCTCGTCATGGCTTTTCTTTTGGATCATACTTCGATCCTAACTGGATGGGATTTAGTAAACTAAGAGTAGTGAATGAGGATATTATAGCTCCAAATGGTGGTTTTGATACTCATCCTCACAAAAATATGGAAATAATCTCCTTCATCGTTGAAGGTGAGCTTGAACATAAAGATACATTGGGAAATAATTCCATTATAAAATCTGGGCAAATTCAAATTATGAGTGCCGGTTCAGGAATTCTTCATTCTGAATTTAATCCAAGTAACTCTAAAAATACTCACAGTTTACAAATTTGGGTTGAACCCGCCATCCAAAATATTAAGCCGCGGTATGAACAATTTGACTTTGTTGAACCTCAAGAAGATCTAGTGCTACTAGCATCTCCGACGGGGGGGGCTTCCATTGCAAAAATTTATCAAGATGCCTTTGTTTACTTTGCCCATTTTAAAACACAGAATTTTTCTAAAGAATTAGAAGAAGAGCGTAAATATTGGATACAAGTGATTCAAGGAGAGGCCATAATAAATGGTGTTGAAGTGGCGCCTGGTGATGCTGTGGCCATTGAAAATGAAAAAACAATTGAAATAAAATCGTGTAAGAATTTTAAATTTCTTTTTTTTGATCTTCCTTAGTCGTTACTCTCTTTTCCCCATTTATGAATTCCAGGTAAAGTATAATATAAAATTAAATGATATAGCCTACGTGGAATAATTCTTCTGAAAATACTAAATAAGTGAGCATCAAGAGTTCCAGCGACTCTAAGTGGAGGGTTTTTTGCTTTGATGACTTTAAGAGTTTTATCTGCAACGTCTTCAGCACTTGAAGGACTTATTTTCATAACTCTTTCTATAAACGAACTCATGTTTCTATAATGATTATGGTAGGTATCATTTCCTTCTTTGGAAAGTTTACTCTTTTTAGTATCCCTTACATGTTTAAAAGAGTCAGAATTAATAAAACCTGGCTGGATCAGTGTTACCTTTATGTTCCATGGTTTTACTTCATACCAAAGACTTTCAGTTGAGCCTTCTAGGGCCCACTTGGAAGCACTGTAGATCGCCATGGTTGGCATGGCCATCATTCCTCCGACTGAAGAAATATTGATGATTTTTCCTTCACGTTTTCCACGCATAAAAGGTAGTACTAACCTTGTGAGTTCCATTGGTGCTAGAAAGTTAGTATCCATCTGTTGCATTCTTTCATCTTCTTGAACATGTTCGACAACAGACCTGAAAGTAAAGCCAGCATTGTTAATCAATATATCCACACCACCAAGTCTTTGATTAATTTCAATTATTAGATCTACTCGTTGTTGAGCATCTGTGACATCTAGATGACGAAGCCAAATATTGTCGGCCTCTTCTATACCATTTTCCTTAAAGCGCTCCATTGAAGTTGCTCTGGCAGTTAAGACGAGATGATAATTCTCCTTAATTAATTTTTTGGCTATTGTGAGTCCAAGGCCTGTACTGGCCCCGGTAAGTAAAATAACTTTTTGTAAATCGTTAGACAAAATAACCTCGTTATTTTTCGCTATTGATACACTCTTGAATTGCAGCTTTAAATTTTTTATTTTTAGAGATTAGAGTGCCTTCGTTGTAGTCACCCCATACTCCACAAGATCCGTGAGAGTGAACTCCAATAATTTCATTTGTGCTTTCTAGAATAATTGATGAACCAGAGTTTCCGCCCATTGTATCTACATTATATCCTAATCGTGATTTAGAAGCTAAGAATCCACCTACTTTTTTTATGATGCCATTATGTGTTTGCTGTGAAAAATTCCTTAATGGGTCACTCTTATCTGAACCAAAGCCAGTAATTCTAACGCGTTGGCCTTTTTCTACTGTTTCATTCAACCTTGTTTTATAAAAACCTTGAGCTTCTCCAGGAAATAATTCGGTGACAATATTTTTTTGCAACTTAAAGACAACCCAATCATCACCCTCACCATTTTGTTCATGCTTAATAAATGATTTGTCGAGGAAGTAGGTATCCGAAGTTTTTGATGCTTGTGGTGAATTATCAACAGTATTGGGAACATTAAAAGATAGCTTTGATATCGCTTCAAGGCAATGACCTGCGGAGACAGCACATGTCTTACTAATCATAGTTGCAGTACAACCAATCTTTCCTTCTCGTTTTGAGGCCCTACCAACTTCAGCTTCATTTGATAGAATTCGATCATCTGTATCTCCACAAATAGATTTTTCATTTGCGTAAGATGTGGTTATGAATAGTAAACTTATTAAAAATATTTTCATCTATAATCTCCTATGAATATACTATTTTAGTTTTTTATTCATTGGATCTTCAAGTAAATAAAACTGGAGTATTCTTCTTGAATTGACTAAGCTTTAAGAATGAATAGATTAGTCTTTAAAATAATTCACTTTTGTAAGCTTGTATGGAATCTAGTTACAGGGGTTCCTTTCCTGACCCTTTCATTTTTTGGAAATACAATTGTCTTTCTCTTTGCGGGAATTATGTATTACATAGAAAAAGATGTGAATCCCAAGATGGCAAACTTTATAGATGCTGTTTGGTGGAGTTTTTCAACAACCTCCACTGTAGGCTATGGAGATGTTGTTCCTATTACCACACTCGGAAAAATTATTGGAATACTGCTTATGTTAATAGGAGTTGCAATATTTGCGATATATACTGCCTTGTTTGCTAGGGCAATAATTGATGATAAACACTATATGGAGTACCAGTAAATTAAAAGGTTGGTGCCAGATAATATTCACTGGCACCTTAATGCTTTTATTTTTCTATAATTGCCGTAACACCCATTCCACCTGCAGTACAGATTGAAATCAATCCACGGCCACTTCCTTTTTCATTTAACATTTTTGCCAGGCCAGTAATAATTCTCCCACCAGTCGCTGCAAATGGATGGCCTAAGGCCAATGATCCACCTTTAACATTTAATTTTGCTCGGTCAATTTCACCAAGAGCAGCATCAAGTCCTAGCTTATCTTTACAAAACTTCTCAGAATTCCAAGCAGCTAGTGTGCATAACACTTGCGCAGCAAATGCTTCATGGATTTCGTAAAAATCAAAATCTTGTAATGTAAGACCGGCTTTTTTTAACATCTTTGGAACAGCATATGCTGGGGCCATAAGTAGACCTTCATCATCAATATAATTAACAGCTGCAGATTGTCCAATTGTAAGGAAGGCCATTGGTTTTAGACCACGTTCAGATGCGTATTCTTCTGAGCATAGAAAAACACAACTCGCTCCATCGGTTAGCGCAGTTGAGTTAGCTGCAGTTAATGTTCCTTTTCCTGATTTTTTATCAAAGGCAGGTTTAAGTTTTGCTAATTTTTCAAGAGGAGCTTCTCGTAGAATTCCATCTTTCTTTTTTCCTCGGAATTCAACAACCATATCATCGTACCAACCTTCATTATAGGCTTTGGCAGCATTTGCTTGAGAGTCGAATGCAAGTTGGTCTTGCTCCTCTCTAGAGATGTTCCAAGTCTTGGCCATATCCTCACAGCTTTCTCCCATACTCTTGCCAGTTCGAGCCTCCTTGATTCCTGGAAGCTTTGGCATAAGTTCACTTGGAGAAAATCCGGCAAGTGCTTTCAATCTCCCACCAATGTCTCTTGCAGCAGCTAGCTTTAATAACCTATCTGAGAATTTCTTTTTGAATTCAATTGGAACATCTGAGTTAGTATCTGCACCGCCTGCTATTCCACAATCGATTTGTCCAAGTGCTATTTTATTTGCAACTAAGATTGCTGTCTCTAAAGAAGTACCACAAGCTTTTTGAAGATCCGTAGCAGGTGTAGAAGGGCTTAGCTTTGAGTCCATAACCATCTCTCGTGCCAAGGCGAAGTCGTAGGCATGCTTATTAACAGCACCCATTGCTACTTCTCCAAGCTCTTGTCCTTCAAGTTTTAGTTCACTAACAAGGGCGTCCATGGCCGGTTTCATAAGATCCCTAAGGCTAAGTCCCATGTAATCAGTACTTGATCTCATAAAAGGAATTCTCTTCCCTGCGATTATACAAACTTTCTTACTCATACATATTCTCCCATTAATGATTTTATAATAATATTATAGCACGACCGTTCGTTTTGGCGTTAGTACTTTTTTACATACTAACTTATTGATATTAATATAAAGAAACCAATTCAAAAGGATATTTATGGAATTTCTTCATTCAATGTTGAGAGTAAAAGATCTCGATAAAACACTCCACTTTTTCTGTGGCCTCCTTGGCCTTCAAGAAGTTAAACGAACTGATTATGAAGAGGGACGATTCACTTTGGTTTATTTAGAAGGCGCGGGAAGTTCTGCTCAAGTTGAGCTAACTCATAACTGGGATCATGAAGTTGAGTATACAGATGGACGAAACTTTGGTCACCTAGCATTCGCAGTTGATGATATTTATAAGACCTGTAAAATGCTTCAAGAAGCAGGAGTTGTTATAAACCGTCCACCTCGAGATGGTTATATGGCATTTATAAAATCGCCGGATAATATTTCTGTAGAGCTTTTACAAAAAGGTGAGAGGTTAGCTCCTCAAGAGCCTTGGGTTTCAATGGAAAGTATTGGTGAGTGGTAATAATTAAAAACTCTTATTCCCAAATTTAAAAGCGGCACCAAAAGTATATCTCGAGTCATATTGTTCACCCGGGTTTGCGTCTCTGTTATAAACTAATGTTGCAGATGCATTCAGAGAAAATAACCCACCAAGGTTTAGGGTAATACCTGAGCCTGCGTAGGGATCATACTGAATGGCATCTGTTTCCACGCTGGAGTTTCCCTCTTGTGTGATCTCTCTTGATTCTCGTTTTGCTCTCATACCACCACGAAAAAATATATTATAAAAATCTTTGTTAAAAGGCATAAGTCTAATTCCAAGAAGAACATTTTGAGTATTTGTTTTGGTTGAGATGACTCCAACAGAATAAGCAGAGTGAGCTTGGTTTATCTCTAGTTCTCCCGCAAAATGTTCAGTTCCATAGGTTCCTCTAATGCCAACAAAAGTTTCTGTTTTGTAGCGAGAGGGCTTTGGGGTTTGTTGAAATGTTCTTTCAAAACCGTACACGGGCTCAACTTTAAGCTCAAGAGCGAAGGAATTAAAAGAATAAAGAGTAATTGTTAAAAGTGTTGCTAAGTATTTCATCATCTTATTATAATTGTGTAACCCCTTGAAATAAATAGAGCAATAACCGCCATAATTTGTGAAGTTTTTTAAGGATATTAACTATTTAGCCGATAGGTGTAAGGTGAAAACTATTTTAATCGTGATATTCGCAATTATTAATCAAGGTGCAATGGCTTCATTAAATGCTAATTGTGAAAACCTTATAGGTAACTCAGAGGATACGATATCAAGTATTGTAGCTTGTTTAAGTTCTGCAGATAATTTTGATCCTAATGCGAGTTTAGAAATAACTTGTAATGGAAAATTTTCAATTAACACCGATGGATATAATTGTATTGATGGTAAAGGCAATGAATTTAAACATTGTACTGCCCAAGATCAGAGCTTTTGTTTTGATGGAAAAGTAATAATGGATGAAGGATTTTCATCGAACTTAAATATGATGATTGCTCTTTGTACTGATTATAAGGTTCCTAAGCCAGGACCTCCCCAGTGGGACTTTGGTGCTTGTATTAAAGAAGAGAGTAAGGACTTTGATGAAAATGGTATTAGGGTGGAAGATGAGCTTAGCTGTTTTTGTCAGGATCATGGAGACGGACTTAGATGGACCTGTTATGATGTGAGTCCTAATGAAAAATTATAAATGAAAAAATATAACACTGAGAAAATATGAACTTACTCTTTAGATTCTTCTACCAAATTATCAAATCGACATTTAGTAAAAAAATATCAGTCAACGACATGGACTCTTGTTATATGAGGGTATGGCCACATGATCTTGATTTAAACTTTCATTTGAATAATGGAAGGTTTTTGTCACTGATGGATCTCGGTAGGACAAGGCTTGGTATAAAAACGGGTCTGTTTAAAAAATCGCTAGAGAAGAAGTGGGGTTTTGGTGTTGTTGGTGGAATGAGTATTACTTATCTGAAAAGTTTAGCTCCTTTTCAAAAATTCAAACTAACCTCAAAACTTGCAGGCTATCACGATGGTTGGTTTTTTATAGAGCAGCGTTTTGAATCTCGCGAAAAGCTTGTAGCTGCTGCTTTAGTTAAGGTGGCATTCCTACGATCTGGTAAAAAAGTTATGCCTGAAGAAATCATGAATGAAATGGGTGTTGATCATATTGGTGAAAATAAAGAGTATCTAGAAAATATTTTTAATTCTGAAAAAGAGTTCCTGCAATTTATCAAAAAAGATTATTAGAAATTTTCTTTATCTTCTATGATTTCCCAAGTGTGATCCGCAAGTAATTTTACTTCAGCTAAGAACTTTTTAAAAGGCATTGAGCTTCCCCATTCCTTTGGTGAGACCATAGATAAAACTTTTTTATTGTCTTTTTTCTCATAAAGAAAATAAATCTTTCCCATTACTGGTTTAAATCTCATATCAGCATCATAAATTTCAAAAGAAACTTCAGCTCTTCTTTTAAGTTTCGCAGCCTGTTTCGCTAGCAGTTGCATTTGTTCATAGATTTGGGACATATGCATTTCTGTTTGCTCTTTCATGGCAATCATAGCATTACCCTTTATCTCTCCTTGTTCATTTGGAACTACAGAGAATCCTCCAATAGTGTGGGCAAACTCAATTAGACCTGGAAGATCGGTAGTTCGTTCTTTCATAAGATCTAAATCAATTTCATCAACGTTCACAGCCTTAGGTTTAGATTGATCGTCTATTTCATTAGGAGTTACATCTTGTGGTTTATTTCTACTCATGACGAAACCTGCTTTTTGTTAAGATAATTTTGTGTGACTATGGCACCAATAATATCACCTTCAACATTTACTGCCGTTCTGAAAGTATCTAGTGGCTTATCTATTACGATAAGAATACCAATGGCCTCTAGTGGAATTCCTGCAGACAATAGTACCATTTGCATTCCACTCATACTCGCAGAAGGCATTCCGGGAGCACCGATAGAAGAGAGCATAGACATAAAAAATATTGAAAAGGTTGCTATAGGACTTAAATCAATACCATAAAGATGTGCAAGAAAAACTGCTGCAATACCCTCGAATAGGGCAGTACCATCCATATTCATTGTAGCACCTAGTGGAAACACAAATCCACTTACCGCCTCAGATATTTCAAACTCTTCTTCACAAGTTTGCATTGTTATAGGAAGAGTTGCAGAGCTCGATGAAGTCGAAAAGGCTACAAGAATCGGCTTTGCAGCTTTTCTAAAAAGGTCTTTTGGCGAAACTCCACCAAAGAACCATGCGATTGTAGGAAGTACAACTAATCCATGTACCATGGTTGCAGCAAAGACAAGAAGACAGAAACTAATCAATTGTTGGAGGACACCGCCATTAGTTTTTAATTGAAAATCAAATGCAATTGCAAACACTCCAATTGGAGTCGTTTTTATGATCCATTTAAGTATTTGGTTAATAATCTTATTTAAATCCAAAATCATTCTATGGAGAGGGCTTCCTGTAGAATCAATTGTTAGCAAGGCTAAACCAATTAAGAGTGCACAAGTAACAATTCCTAAAATATTTCCGCTCGTTAGAGCTTTAAATGGATTTACGAATGCTTTCTTAAAAACGGAATCAATAATCATAACTACTGAATCTGCATCTTTATCAATTAGCTTCTTTGGTGCCTTGTAGATTTTGCTATCCATCTGACTGATGCCACCTTGAACATTTATAGTCACATCCGAGTTTTTCCATGGATGAACGAAGAAGACAGCAGTAAGGCCAATGATAATAGCTATGATGGTTGTGCTGAGGTAATAGGTGATAGTAACTCCACCCATTTGTTTTAGCTTGGTGATTTCACCAATACTAAGTAGGCCACCAACAAGTGAGAAAAATATTATTGGGGCAATCATCATCTTTAGAGCATTTATAAACATGTTCTTAGTAAGAATAATTAATTCATAGAACAAAGGCTTTGAACCCATTTGAATCCACTCTGAGTTGCCAAAGATATTAGAGCTTACATACCCGAGCAGGGCACCTATAAAGACCCAAAAAGTGAGGTTTTTAGTCAGTTTATTCATTTGTAATCCTTTGGTTCTTGATCGGAATATTCATTTAAAGAATTGAGTTTTTAGTGGGAATTTTGTAACTGGTATCCTACTGGCCATGAACTTATGCACCTTGCAAAGCGTCTAGTGGCTGAAATTAGGTCGTGATAGTTGGCATCGTGATTGCTTTATACAAGGAAATACTATTATTCAGGATGAAATAAGAAGTTTATAACGAAATACCTAGGGGAACACTGGTATCAATACTTGGAGGAAAAGAATGAAAACAATTTTAACAGCATTAGTATTAACGGTAATGACGACAATGGTGACTTCATCAAGTGCAGAAGCTGCGCAGTGTAAGGTGGAGCTTGAAAATGGTAGAGGGAGAATATTAGAAGTATTCAACGGTTATGGTTATAATAGACAAGATGCATGCCAGGAAGCTAAGAGGGACTGTAGGCGGACAATTAGATCTGGTTATTACAGGGCGAGGATCCTAAATTGTAATGTTGTTCAACCAAGAAGACGAATGGTACAAAAATCATGTAGTGCAAGCTTAATTGGACCAAGAGGAAGAACTATAGAGCATTTCTTAGGTCAAGCAAGTGGACCTCAAGGTTCTGGTGTACAGGCCCAAGCGTGTGAGAGAGCTGCTAGACAGTGTAATACATACAAACAAAGAACTGGAAGATATAGAGCACAATGTGAAGTTCAGGGTAGCAGAGGAAACGGAAGAATTGGATCTGGAAATGGAAACGGAGGAAGACATATTCCTACACCTCCACCTAGAAGAAGAAGATTAGTTGTTCTTGATGCATAATTAATAACAAATTAAATAATAAAATAAGGTCACTAGTTTTAGTGGCCTTTTTTGTTTGAGTCCAACTATCGGGTACTAATCATTACTTAAGATCGTAAAAAAGTAGTTCAGATATCTTGTCAAAACACCGAAATTTAATATGATAGATTTCAAATATGTTACAAAAGCGATTCTAAATGAGTGATGTTCTAAGTAAAAAAATTATAATTGTAGAAGATAATGAATTCTCTAGAGTTCTCATTACTGTGAAGCTAAAAAAACACGGCTTTACTAATTTAACGACACCTGAATCCAGCGTTGAAGCTTGGGATGCAATTGCTCAGGCAACCTTGAGTGATGAACCATTCGATTTAGTTTTAACTGATCTAAATATGCCTGATCTTGATGGAATGGATCTCATTGGAAAAATTAAAGACGACCCAATGAGTGAATCTTTAAAGGTAATTGTTATAAGTGCTGATGCAGATAGATTTATTGTCGATATTTGTAAATCAATGGGGGCCTTGGCCTATATTACAAAACCCATTGTTCCTGAAGAGTTAGTTGCAGTTGTGGAAGCGGCATTATTGGGCAAGGAAATTCCTGAAGTTAAAGGAATGTTCCCTGTCCCAGATGTGTCTTAAATATTAATCTTCGCCACTTTCATCATTAGCAAAACAGTAATCAAAAGTATGATCTGAGAATTTATCAGATCCATTTTCAGTCCACATTTTTCTTCCAATCATTTTGCCTAGAGCGTCTTCTACAATTTGCAAATTCGTAAATGTTTTTCTACCACTAAGATCTTTTACCGCATTACCAGCACCTATAAACCAAGCGGAAATTATATTGCTAGGGCCGTCAAGACAGTCAACTTCATATTTTAATCTGTCATAATGACTTCGAACACTCACAGTTCCCATGTCCTCTGCAGTATAATATGCTCTACCAGACCGTACGGTTGTTTCAGAATAAAGGTTGATTACTTTTATTTCTTCTTCCTCTGTCATTCCCTCACAAATTTTTTTATTAGGAAAAGTTTCTTTGAATTCTTGGATGGTTTCATTTACTGCCTTTATGTAACAGTCGATAAACTTATCAGATGAGATACTGCTTGCACTTGCTTGGAAAGATAAGCTGATTGCACCAAGGGCCAATGTTGTTCTTAGAATTGATTTCATAATAATACTCCTTTATATGATGTTTAAAAAATTGACTTTCTAATCTATAGAAATAATTTAGCAGATATAAAGAAATATAGAGTTAGATTTAAAAAGAATTCCTACTGTGTCTAAAGTTTAGACAGTTTTAATTGTATAAACTTTGGACAGGAAATTTATATAGGAAATGATGAATACTTCTTCAGAATATTAGGTTTAGGGCTTATTATAGGAAAGAAGAAACAGATATGAGGAAACTTGAAATGAAAAAAACGGCCATTCTAGGAATTCTAGTCCTAGGCTCATTAAATAGCTACGCACTAGACGGAAAGCAATTTGTTAGATGTTTTGAAGCCGCTGTTAATCAGACTATTAGCGAATATAAGACCGTTGTGGTTAGAGAAAAGCTCGATGTTAAAACTCCTTCTAATCTTGGAGATAAAGCCAAAGCTCAAGAAGTAACAGTCACAAAAGGCGATACAACAAGAATATGTAACCAGTTATCAGATTCATCTTTGAAGTTAATAAAAGGCGACTTTTTTGAAGAATATAATGGACACGAAATCCCTTATGATTCTGAAGATATTTTAATGGCAACTGTTGGAGATCTATTTAACTCCATGAAAGCAAAAATAAATTGTTATAAACCTTATACGTCTCAATCCGGCGCAATTCCAAGTGTTGTTAATAAAATTACAGAAATTAGAAACACTGACCTTACTAGAGATGCCCTCCAAAAAATGATCAGTGCTAGTATTAAGACAAATTTTAATAAACCTCTAGAAGAGATGAATTTAAATTTTTGTAAATCAATCTAATTATTTGCAGGGGTTCTATTATAATTACCATCTTCAAGGTAATAAATTGTAAACCCTGCATAAATAACATTTGGATTCTTTATGAGTGCATCATTATGCTTGTAAATTTGCATCCACTTCTTTGATGTATCATAAACATTATTCGAAATGACCTGTAGAGTATCATTTGTTTTAATTAGATATGGAAGTCCGTCAGGGCGAAATGAATGGTTAGTATCAGGCATTACTACTTTTAGCTTTTGCCCCTCAGATAGATTTTGATAAGAAGCTAGTTGTGGATTTTGATCCCTAATTTCTCTCCATCTTGAATAATCACCATATAGTTGAAAGGCAATTAACATGAGAGTCTCACCTTTTTTAACTGTATAATCCGTTAAACTTCCACTTTGAGCGTCAATTTTGACTGCTTGTTGTGACTCTTCGAAAGTCTCTACTGGCTCTGGAGTATTGCTAGCAACTTCGTCTTCTTGTTCCTCAATTGTATCATCAGAATAACTACCCTCATCAATACTTTCTTCATCTTCATATTGATTTTCATCTTCAAGAGCTACTGAGTCTTCAAATTCACTCTCAATTTTATTCTCTTCTTTTAAGTTTTGACCACTTGAACAAGAGATGAATATTGATGTGAAAATTAGCGCTAAAATTAAATTAAATTTTTTCATATAATCCTTCCTTTTTTTAACTTTTCGGTAGTAGATAAAATTCCTTTATAAAATAAAAAAAACTTTATTTAGGTGATCGATCTTGTCAACTATTTAGGTGTTTTAGGCAGCCTTTGTTAATCGAATCCTTTTCCTGCTTTGACACGAAGTGATTATTCTTAGAACATGAATAGATATATATTAGAAATTTGGAGTTTAAATGAAAACGGTATTTTATGTTTGGACATTATTAACTTTACTTAGTTGTGGCGCCGGAAATCAAAAATCAGATTTAGATTTTTATCCAATTAAGAAAGAGAGTTTTCAAAAGTATATAAATGCCAGGTCATCTAACACAGGGGCTGATCTTACAAAAGATGTGCATATCATTAACAGAGATTATCCAATTGAAATTTCAATTTATGAAGATGGTAAATGGTATTATAACCTTGATAATTTAGATGATGGTTTTGGAACTTGGAAATTTAAAAATGGTAGGTTAGAGCTCTTCGCACATAGAACGCTTTTTGACATGCATATAAATATTGAAGGAACTGGGGAAGGTGCACCTAATTTAGTCCTTAAATTTTCTGATCGTTTCGGCCCAAGAACCATTAAAGTAGAAAAGCGAAATCTAGAATAATTCATTAAATATCGATTACAATTTCTTTCTTGTAAGAACTTTATCTTGTTGGCCAATAGATTAACAAAGGGAAAAAAGGGATTTACACGGAGGAGGGAAATGAGGTGGGATATTTAATCCCAAAGTCTTGGCCAACAAGATAGTTTTAGAAATAAGTTCTTTATTTCTGTAACCATCTTATTGTTTCAATTACGTTAAATTGCCAAGTTTATGTCAACTTTGTGTAAGTTCTGCATAATTTATTTTTTGATGGGGTGTCCCATGGATTGAAATTCATTTGCAGTCATTGAAAACATCTGATCTGAAGAGTTTTGCTTATTTGCTTCCTTCTTTCCTAAGTAGTAAAACAGATCCTCACCCTTATTAACAAAAATAGTTTTGTCTCTCTTTGACCTAGATGCAGCGACACTTCCTTCACAAACACATAAGTAATCGAATTTATCATTACTTTCAATCATGTACTTTGTACCTCTAACACCCATGACTGCATGCTTAGTTTTGACACTAAATTTTCCTTTTCCAATCTTTTTATCAAAGTAGTGAAAAAACTTACCCTTAACAAGATTAATAATAGATTCATCATTTTCAAATTTAACTAACTTCATTATCCCATTCTTAATTAAGAAGCTAGATCCTAGATTATTTTGAATTTGAATAAATGACTTCTTTCCCTTTGCTTGGATAGTGTCTCCAACTTTTAAGATAGTTGTTTTTGTGATTTTCTTGGTGTTGACTAAAATTTCCCCTGACATTCTTTTAATCTTAAAATCTACGGCATAGATACTGAAAGAAAAAAGTAGGGTTAGCATTACTGTTAAAAATTTCATTTTCAAATCCTTTAATGATTTATTGCGTAGCTTCAACTTTTGGGATATTTATTAATTGCCCTACGGAAAGGGAATCTTTTAATTCTCCATCCTTTTGATGTTTTCTAAGAAACCAATAAGGCAATCCATTTCTTTTTAAAATGAGACTTAGAGTATCACCTCTTCTGACTTTGTAATTACTCTGTTCAATTATTTTGAATGAATTATAAAAGTCTTCTTGAATTAAAATATGATATTTATTTCTTTGTTCTTTAAAATTATTTATTTCTTTGGATTTGATCTGTACCTTGATCTTTTCTCCGCGGTGGATTCCTTGATTCATTCGCATTTGATTTAAAGTTCTTATCGAATTCGTTTTTATATTGGCCCACTCTGCAAAGTGACCTAATGTCTCTTCATCTTCGATTGTAAGCTGATACACATCGCCAGATATGGCCACTAAATCTAGATGATAACTCTCAAGGTTCTCCAGTGGTAATGGTATCTTTTCTTCAGATGTTTTTAGTAAGGAGGCTTTTAATTTATTATCAGCACCATTGGCCGGAAAAAAAGTTTTTACTTTGGAGACAAAACTTCCCGGTTTTTGGTTTTCTCTATATTTTTTAGATGAAACTTCCTGCTTAATAGTAGGCTTCTTTTCAAGAACAATTTTTCTTTTTTGTAGGGCAAGCTTTTTTGGAACCTTTTGCTTTTTTCCTGGAATCTTCAGTTTCATTCCTGGAAATATTCGGGAAGGATTTGATATTTCATTAAAGCCTATGATCTTATTCATAGATACACGATAAATTCTCGCGATATCAAATAAGCTTTCGCCTCTTGAAACAATATGCATACGTTGAAGGTCAAAGCCATCTCCATTGTTCTCAATTTTGGAAAGTACCGTTTCGTACTTCTTTATCTGATCTTTATTAGTGAGTGGTACTTTTAACTCGTAATTTTTCGGAAGGTAGAGCTGGGAGCGAAACGCTATTTTCCTAATACTTGGGTTATACTGTTTTAATGTAGACTGACTTATTTTAAGAGCTTTAGAAATATCCTCAATTGTAAGATTCTTCTTAAGGATCAGATTTGAGAATTTAATTCTTTGAGGTGGTTTAAAAGCTTTGAAGTACCTAGTTGGATCTTTCGAAATTTGTACTGTTGCCATAAAGGTAGCGTAGAAATTTTTTGAAGCAAAACCAAATCGCCTACCACTGTAGCCTTGAATAATTTTATTAATATCACTAGTTCCAAGCTTTTTCTGAGCTCGCTTAATACTTCTAGGACCGTGATTATAAGCTGTCAGGGCCAATGGCCAACTTTTTAGTAATCTATAGTTATCTTTTAAAAGCTTTGCTGCAGCTACAGTGGCCTTTAGAGGATCCCTTCTTTCATCTATGATATAAGAAACCTTTAACTTATAAATACGAGCGGTAGCGCGCATAAACTGCCAAATACCGGCCGCCCCAACCTTAGAATAAGCTTCATAGTTAAAAGAGCTCTCTACATGTGGTAAAAATACGAGTTCCATTGGGATATTTAATTTACCAAAAGTTTCTTTTATATAATCCAGGTAGAGATAGGATCTTTTTAGTCCTTTATAATACCTATCCTTTAAACCTGATTGAAGCCTAATATTCCTGGCGAGAATTCTTAACTCTTTATGAGTTTTCTCTCCTATAATATCTGCTATATTTTGCTCTGCTTTACTAAGTTTAAGATAGTTTTTCTTTGCGATAGAGTTGATGAGTTTTTTTATCTCAGCTTTCTTCTTTTTGACTAAACGATGTCGTGTTCTTCTATCTTTTGGAAGGGAAACTTTCTTATAAATAATAGTTAGGTCTTCACTATCATGGATATATGCCTCATCTGTAGATATTTCCGTATAAACTTTAGTCCAGAAATTTACCCTTCCTACCATTTCACCTGTGACGGGAAAGTCGACATTGGCATAAGAGACATTTAAGAACAAACTAACTTGGATCAGTATTAAAAACTTTATTAATTTCATAGGTTTATTTTAACTGAATCGGGTTTATATTCTAGTGGGTTAATTCGCCGTTTTTGCACAAAAAAAAGGAACCAATACCTGATTCCTTTCCTATGCAAAATATATTTTAAAGTTTAATTATACTTTTCTTACATTTACTGCACATGGTCCTTTTTGACCTTCACCGATTTCAAATTCAACATTGTCACCGTCGTTAAGCTGACCTTGCTCAATAGCAGAGATGTGAACGAAAAGATCTTTTCCTCCATCTGCAGGTGTAATAAATCCAAAGCCTTTTGTTTCATTAAAAAATTTTACTGTTCCGTTACTCATAATATTCTTCCTCATTTTTTGTCCATAAGACAACGCGTCTTATGTTTTATACTTACATATAATATATAGAAGAATTGAAAGGATTAAGCTTTTTTTTTCAATTTTTTGAAATCTTTAGATTTTTTCATGTTTATTTATATTTTTTCAACAACTTAGCTCTGAAGGGATTATTATTTTTTCACAACTTTTATGGGCACAAAATAGGCTAAAGCTCTTTGGTATCTAGGATTAGTCCAGTAAGAAAACTTTCACCATTTGGAAAGGATTTATAGAAATTACAATAATTAACCTCTGTATTTTTATGATCAACTTGATAGACATGAGTAGACTTGAAAAATACTTCTTCTCTCCCATAAATTCTGTTAATTATTGAGATACTCGCCTTTTGTTCTTTCCATTTCGCAGCGATACTCATCTTTATTAAAGGTTTACGTGCAAGGACTTTTGCACTTGGCCGATTAGTAATAACATTTAATAAGTCTGAAACATAAAGTGGAAGCTCTGATGAAGTAAATTTATCATCCCTTGCGACTAAGTCGAGGAAACTTTCATTTGAAGTGATTTCTTTATTCAAGTAATCTTTTTGTAAGTTATATGTTTGCTTTAAGAACTCTTGACCGTGTACTAAATCTTTAACCTTCGCTTTTGAAATTTCAACGAACGAATCATCTTTGTTTGAATAATTAAATAAATCAGAGACTTCGACATTAAAAATATTAGCGATTTTAAAAATTAGATCAAGAGTTGGCTGTGAATCTCCAGACTCAATTCTCTGATAACCCCGTGTGGAAATCTGAAGCTCTTTCGCAACATTAATTTGAGAAAAATAATTCGCATTACGTAAATGCTTAAGATTTATCCTAAACTTTTTTGTCAATAAATGTGTGTGTTCCATCTACTTAGTTCTACTTTATCTAAAATAATAATACTTGAAGACAAATATTATCATTAATATAGGTAAGAGTATAATTCCAAATAAAATATATACTGTGTTTTAACAATTAGCCTTTCATTAAGAGAGTCTCTGGTTTTTATAATTGATTTTCCTGATTTAGATCAGTCTTTTTTGGAGTGTTTTCAATTATAATCGAAGTAATTAAAAGATTGGATAGGAGTCCAAAATGACAAGGCCCAAATTAGATATTGCAATTGATGAATATGCTAGCCCCATAAAATCCTCTGGAACTACAGGTATGAGTCTTCAGGAGATGAGTAAGATGCTAGAGGATAACGGGTATAGGCACCTACCTATTCTTGATAATAAAAAACCCGTAGGCATGGTTTCTATTAGGGACTTACACTTATTAAAAAGTTTAAATACTCACTTCGATTTAAAAGCTGGTGATATTATGAGTGCAAATCCATACTGTGTTCCAAGAGGAACTTCTATCGAAGATGTCGCTTTTTATATGTCAGAAAATAAAATTGGTTCGGCTATTATTGTAGATGAGAGTGGTGATGCAGAAAGTATATTTACAAGTATAGACGGTTTAAATGCGTTGGTTGAAATTGCCCGTGGAGAATATTAGTTTAAAGGAGACTAGAGTGGACTTGAAAATTAGTTACAGACACCTTGATTCATCAGATTCGATTAGCTCAAAGATCGAAGAAAAGATTGATCATTTAAAAAAGTACTTTAGTGGCAAGCTTGAGGTTCACTGGGTTTGTTCTGTTGATGGACATGATCAACATAAAAGTGAAGTGCAAATTAATGTTGCAGGGACTCGGTTTCACGCACATGCCACAGATAAAAATCTCTATAGTACTCTTGATAGTGTTGTCGCAAAGTTAGAAAGCCAAATGAGAAAGAAAAACGAAAAGCTTAAAGATAAGATTCATCGAGGTTCTTTAAAAAATAAAGATTTAGAGGAACAAGTACCTAGTGACTATTAATCACTAGGTATTGCGGTGTAACTTATTTTTCTATAGAGCCTAAAACTCTTTGCATGAAACTATTTAAAGCATCTTTTTGTGTGCTTCCAGCCTTAATCAACTTACTGACTTCGATAGATCCATACATATTAGAGAGCAGCTCAGATATAACTTCTATTTCCTCTTCTTTGACTCCTTTGCCTTGGGAGATATGCTCCAGAACCTCTACGGCCTCAATAACATAGTCCTCATCGTTTTCCTCAATAAAGTTTACAATGTTCTTAATGACTGGCAATTTCATTTAGTACCCCCTGTATTGATTCCTCTTTTGTACCACTTGCTTGTTTAACAAGTTCTCCATTAACAAAACCTGCGAATGTAGGAAGATTAT
This sequence comes from Bacteriovoracaceae bacterium, assembly GCA_047634375.1. Lineage (GTDB taxonomy): Bacteria > Bdellovibrionota > Bacteriovoracia > Bacteriovoracales > Bacteriovoracaceae. Next base: position 14,552 of record JBLIAG010000041.1, on the reverse strand, counting down.
CTACTTTTGCAAACGATCTCGAATTTGGATAGACCTCAGCATCGACATAGTAAAAGGCTACATCATTCGCAGCTTCAGAAAGCTTACTGAATTTGGGCTTGATTACTCTACAGGCACCACACCAGCTCGCACCATACTGTACAATGACTTTTTTGTTTGAGCTTAGTATTTGCTCTAGGTTATCAGTTGTTAGTTCTTTCATAATTACCTCCAAAGTAGTGTTGAACTCTTTGTTGTATATTACGATATTTTTAGAAATCATGTGATCTTATAAATCTATTGCGTGATTGATAAAAGCTATTATGCTAAGATTTGTGATAATAACTACTTATCGTTGATTTTCATTCGAAAAACGATCGGAATAAATTTTATAAGATAAAGTAAAAATGCAAAAGTCCAAAAACCCATTGAATGATGAAGGCTTTTTGTGAAATGTTCCGGTGAAATGATGGGTACAAGAAATCTAATAAGCATTCCCACTATAATAGAAATATACATTATACCAATGGTAATACTCATATTTATTGGACGGCCTGTATGACCTAGAGTTGCTCTGACCATTATGTTTAGGGCCATTATGGAGACTCCACCAGTAAGAAGTAGGTGAAGGCTTGCTCTTGTGTAGTCCAGTGATTCAAAGTGATATGAGAATGCCTTAATGATAAGAGAGGTACTAAGAACAAAGTAACCTATATGGAGCATTCCTATAATAGGATGTTTCAGAGACTTAAGTGGTAACCAAAAGTATATTTTTGCCATTGATGTAACACCTGAAATTAAATAAATTCCAGAATTTAAATAAATATTATGACTAAAGGTGGTTACTACGATTAAAGCTGTAAATAAAATTGAGACTTTATTAAGTAGGGTGGGAGCTTTCAACTCTTTTTCGAGTTTGAAGAAATTCTTTGTAAAATTAGGAGTAACTCTTCCTCCAATAATAATTGTTAAAAGAACATAAACCCATGTGCCAAGACCGTAGAGAGTATCTTTGTAAATAAAACCTCGTTGTTTGGCTCCATAGATAAAGAGAACTTTCAGCGTTGTAAGTATAAATACAGCAATAATAAAAATCCACTTCTGGCGATATCCAGAAAGAAGAGAGGCCACTAACTTTATTAGCAATAACCCAAGCAAGAGGCTTGTCGCCATTGGGAAGTATATTGAAGAAGAAAAAAGAATTGCCACTTGATCAAGAGTCCAGAGTACAAGTAATTGAATAAGAGCAGCTCCTTGTGTAGGTTCTTTATTTGTCCAGTGAGCTCCTGCAGTTAAAATAAAGCCTATTAAGAGTGTATAGAAAAATCCAAAGATCATCTCAAAGCCATGCCATTCATATATAGAAAAATGAGGGTTTATAAAGGGATAACTATTAACAATCGTGGTGACTGTATACATGGGTACCAGAACAGCAATAAGCGCAGCCAATGGGAAAAAGACTCTAATTGAATTGGAGAAAATAGGAGCTTTATTAATCATTTTTAACATTTCAACACTATAGCTCAATTTTCCAAAGTTGAAACTGACCTATATTAGAAAAAATTTGTGGCATCGTTATTGCTCTATATTTATGTATAGAAAATTAGTTAGGAGGGAATAGGATGTTGAATACACGTAATTTGGGGTTATTATCAGTATTGTTCTTAGTATTAGGTGCCACCAGTGCATTTGCAACTGTCAAAAAAACAGACTGTCTGCATAAAAGAAATACAATTTGTCGAAATATGAATAAGCTTAATCCAAAAATGGACCTAAAAGAGGCTTATAAGATATCGAATTTATTTAGTAAAATGGCCAAGAAGTATAAGATTTCACCTACTTTATTGGTTTCTATCGCATTTCAAGAGAGCAGCTTTAAAGCTGATGCTATTAGAAAAGTAACGGGACTTGTTTTTGATGAGGATAGTAATGAGTACAAAAAAGTAAGAGTTGGTTCTGACTTTTGTATGATGCAGATTCATTTAATCAATATTAATAAAATGGACTTGAAGGTTGATAAATTACTCAACAGCCCAAGCTATTGTATTGAGGCCGGTGCAAAGATTTTATCGCGCTATAAAGGTTTGTACGGGAAAAAAGATAAGAACTGGTGGACCCACTATAATGCTAAAACAAAAGCTAAACAAAAGATCTACTTTAATAAAGTAACAAGACACCTTACAAAGATTGATACTAAAAATGATGTAGCACGAGTAGTTGCCTCAACAAAGTAATTTAATTTTGGTCGCAATTATGAGATAAGGAGGACTATGAAACTAAATGCAACGAAATCCTCTATTTTATTAGATATTATTTTAACAATTTTAACTTTTGGAATTTGGAACTTTTATGTTCAAATGAGACAAATTTGGGATGTTAATGAATTATTGCCAAGAGATAAGCCGATTCCTTCAGTTGTGCTAGTTCTTGTATTTAGCATTCTCACTCTAGGTTTATATTTTTGCTACCACGAATACAAACTTACTAAAAAACTTCATATACTACAGTATGGAGTTGCTAACCCAACGATTGAATATGGAGCTGCCATCTTATCTTTCTTTGGTCTTTGGTTCGTAGTGGACTCTTATCAGCAGAATTTAATAAATCAAAACCTTGAACTTGGTCCAATTTATAATCCTACGCTTGTAGATTAGTTCTTTATTTTAAGAAGTTTGATCTAAGTGAATCAAAGTTGGATGCAAATTCAAAATCAAAAAGTTTAGCAAATAAATCAAGTGCCGCAACAGCATTTAAATCTGCGTCACCCTTACATTGTGATCGGATTCTATTAATAAAATCCAGGTTAACTGTCTCAACTTCTGTATAGTGTTTCTTAATTTCTGTTATATTAAAATTCTTTCCTTCACTTGAGCTCAAATACTCAGTTACAAGATGCATTGATAGTATTCTAAACATAGTCTCGTCCACACTTGAAAATGGAAGGTGATACTTTACAAGAGGTTTGAACCAGCCAAGATGTGGACAACCACTTGTGGCCATAATAAGCCCAAATAATGAGAGCAAGCCTTCCTGGGTATCTGTTTGTTTAATATAAGTTCTCTCTGGTGTAGTAACAGAAACGGTTGCCTTTTCATAAGATATTTTATCTTTTGTTTTTTCCACTACGAAATCTAGGTTCTTAGCGACCGGACAACTAGGATGCTCTGAGGAGTTTAGTGTACAATTGGAACACTTCTTATTTTCTAGTTTTACCCAATCTTTGAGAGGGGAATCATCTTGATTAATATAGTTTAAATCCTTGTCGAGGACTATATCAAAATCTAGTTGAGTTTTATCTTTGAACTTAAAGATATATTTTAAATTTCTCTCTTTACTCATATTTAATCCTCACTTGTTTATCGGCATTAGAGACCTTTTCTAAACTTCTGTTGAGATTAATTATTTAAAGTTTTATGGAAGTGGTCGTAATTAGGAATTTTTTATTAAGGGTTTTTTAATTTATGCCGAAAAGAATTCATGAGTAATATTCATAGTAATAAGGAATTGGGAAATTCATTAAATAAATTTGCTGAATTCAAAGATATTGATTTAGAAAAGCAATTTCAAGATTACTTCTGGAGCCAGAGGAAGCAATACTTCTTTATCAGTTACTTCATTTGTACAGCGCTATTTTTCATACATGGATTATTTGATTTTAAACGAGTTTTTGTTCATTCAAGTCCTATGTTTCTTATGGGGATCCGTTTTATCTTTCTTTTAGTTTGTATTCACTTTATTTATTATTATAGAAAAATAACATTCCCCAAATTTCTATATGAGTATTGCTTCATCCTAAAGCTACTCAGTGTTGCAATCATTTTATTACTAACCATATTTACGGGAGGTCTTAGTAAGACACTTCTTATTGGCACTATGATTATGTGTGCCTCATTTTATGTTATGTTACCGAGCAGAGCGATCTACTCACTAATAAGTGGGTTGTTTATAACAAGTATCTATTTGTTCTTAGGTAATTTAAACGACCCAAACTACTTTTTAAGTTGTTTCATCTTGTTATCATCAAATTTTATATTATGGTTTTTTTGTCGAAACCAACACAAGTATAATCGTCTTGAGTTTCTTCATCAAAACAATTTACGTGATCTAGGAGAGATGAAGACTAAAATGCTAACGACTTTAGCACACGATATACGATCACCACTTTCAGTTATTTTAATGAGAGCAGAGCTTGGAGAAAGACGATCTGAGAATGAAAAAATGGAACAACATTTCAAGCGCATCAAGTCAAATACTAATAGAATTGAAGGATTGATAAAAGACCTTCTTGACTGGACCTTTACAAAAAACTCAAGTACTTTTCATGTTGAAGAAAGTAATAACTCAATTGCAAAAACAATTAAATCATCAATAGAATATATTTCGGATTCAGCGGATTTAAAAAATATAAAGTTAGTCTCTAAATTAGATGATATTCTCATTCCCCATGATCCAACGATGGTAGAAACAATCTTTAGAAACTTATTATCTAACTCAGTTAAGTTTTCAAAAGAAAATACGACCGTAAGGATAGAGTCTTTTCACAAAAATGCCTATCATGTGAAAATATTTGATACCGGTGCCAGCTTAACAAAAGAACAGATTCAAAAAATTCAATCAGGTGAGCCTCAAGATTCAAGTGTGGGAACAAGTGGAGAGAAAGGCTATGGCCTGGGACTAAGCCTGGTTAAAACATTTTTGAATATGCATAATGCAAGTATTTACATCTCTGAAAACCCTGAAGGCGGGAATGTTTTTGAACTCGTTTTCCCACTTTAATCTTTTCTATGAAATCTAAATTATTTACTAATACTTAATGTGTGGCGTCGCGTATTTCCCGGTATTTTACAATACACTGGTAGGACTAAATATGAACTAAATCGTAGGGAGCAAATTTTATGGAAGGTAATAACAATAGTGTTAAGGTTAATAAGCAAGTAGTTATCATTATTTGGGTGGCACTCATTGCATCCATGTTTATTTACTTTGGTTTAATTCAATTTGGCTTTATTCCTAAAGCCGTTGGTGGGAATGAGATTATAGCTCCTGTTCTTTTGTCAATGGGTGTAATTATCGCATTTGTTTCAAAATTCATGTATAAAAAAGCTAATAAAACAGAAAGCCCACAGCAAGCATTTACTTTTTATGTTCTTTCTTGGGCATTGGCAGAGTCAGGTGCGGTCTTTGGCCTAATCAATTACATGATTACTGGAAACGAAATCTACACTTATTTATTATTTTTATTAGGTTTATTAACAATTACAACCAATATCCCTAAATTTATTAAAGGAAAAAACTAATATGAAAAAGTTATCATTAATTTTTGTTTTAACATTATTTACTCAATTATCATTTGCTCTTACTGGTTTACAGAAAGGGGATAAGGTTCCAGAAGTGACTCTTAAGGATACAGCTGGTAAGTCATTTAGTTTAGCTGGGCAAGACAAAACAACTGTCATCGTTTTTTACAGAGGGTCATGGTGTCCATACTGCGTGAAGCAATTAAAAAGTTTAAATGAAGAAGTGGTTGGTAAATTAGATCCGAAAACTATGCAGCTTGTAGCTATCAGTGTTGATAGACCAAAGGTTGCGATGAAAATGAAAAGAAACTTCGATCTAAAATATACGGTTTTATCTGATAGAATGGCGAATTCATTAAAGGCTTTCAAAATTGTTAATAAGGTTGATGGAAACTTGGTAAAGACTTATAAAAATTCATATAAAATTGATATTGAAGCTGACTCTGGGGAAACACATCATATGATTGCTCATCCTGCAGTATTCATTGTTAAAGATTCTAAAATCATTTATTCTGACATCCATACAAATTATAAGGAAAGAACTAAAAACAGTGAAATCCTAAGTCATTTAAATTTAAAGTAAAGCCTATACGACCTAGTAGCAGGTACCTAAAGACTTTTGGTATCTGCTAAGGTAGTCTCTGGAAATGAGAGAGACAAAACTACAAGAAATTCTAAAACAAACCTTTGGTCATTCAGCATTTCGCTTTGATCAATTTGAAATAATTAATCGAGTTCTCGACGGTCATGATACCCTGGCCATTATGCCGACAGGTGGTGGTAAATCGATATGTTATCAAATACCAGCTCTATTTAGTGAAGGGATCACCCTTGTTGTTTCTCCTCTTATTTCTCTAATGCACGACCAGGTAATGAACTTAAATGAAAACGGGGTTTCGGCTTGCTATTTAAACTCCTCTCAAGAGGTTCATGAAAGAAGAGAGGCCGAAGAACAAATCTTACGTGGCGATGTGAAGATTGTTTACGTCTCTCCTGAGGGGTTACTTTCAGGATCACTTTCTGACTTTTTTAATAATCTCAATATTTCCCTAATTGCTATTGATGAGGCCCATTGTGTTTCTCAATGGGGACATGAATTTAGAAAAGATTACACACGTCTAGGAGAGCTAAAAAATATTTTTCCAAATACTCCAATGCTCGCCCTTACAGCAACTGCGGATACAAAAACGAGAGAAGATATTGTTCAACAGTTAAGAATGGTTTCACCTAAAACCTTTATCTCATCTTTTGATAGACCCAATATTAAATATAAAATTACTGAACGTGAGCATGAAGTTAGACAGCTTGATAAGTTCATAAAGAATAATCATCCAGAAGATACAGGTATCGTATATTGCCTTTCAAGACGCAAGGTCGAGAAAGTGGCCCAAGAGCTAGCAGACCTTGGACATGAGACAATTCCTTATCATGCAGGTCTTAGCCCTGAAAAAAGACAAAGAGGGCAAGAAGCCTTTAATCGTGAGGAAAAAGTTATTGTGGTAGCGACCATAGCCTTTGGAATGGGAATCGATCGTCCTGATGTCCGTTTTGTTGCTCATCTGGATTTGCCCAAGAGTATTGAAAGTTATTATCAAGAAACAGGAAGGGCCGGTAGAGACGGAAAACCTTCAAATGCTTGGATGGTTTATGGACTTCAAGATGTAATAAAACTTTCTCAAATGTTAGAAACAACCGATGCTGGAGAAGCCTATAAAAAGGTTGCAAGGCAAAAGCTTGATTCAATGCTTTCATTGTGTGAAACGGTTAAATGTAGACGGCAGTATTTACTTGGATACTTTGGTGAAGATAGTGAAAAAGAAGTTTGTGGCAATTGTGATGCTTGTCTTGAACCAGCTGAAACTTGGGATGCTACTGTAGATGCTCAAAAAGTGTTATCTGTCATTTATAGAACGGGTCAAACTTTTGGAGCGGGCTATGTCATTGATGTCCTTCGCGAAAGTAAAAATGCAAAAATTTTGGAACGAGGACATGAGAATCTTTCGGTTTATGGAATAGGAAAAGAGAAGTCTAAAAATCATTGGAATATTGTTATAAGACAATTATTAAATCTTAAATACATAGCTATTAAAAATTGGGAATATCGTAATTTAGCATTAACTGCGAAGAGTGGACCAGTTTTAAAAGGTGAGGAAGTATTCGAAATGAGAGTTCAAAAAGAACCTTCTGAAAAATCTTCTTTTATAAATAAAAAATCGGTAAAAGAAATTTCACAAACTCATGGAAGAATTGAACTGTTTGAAGGCTTACGAGTTCTTAGAAAATCTCTAGCTAATGATAATAATGTTCCACCTTATGTGATTTTTGGTGATAAATCCCTACATGATATGTGTCAATTAATGCCCAGGGATAGATCTGAATTCCTAATGGTAAATGGTGTTGGGGAGAGTAAATGTGAAAAATATGGTGAGGTTTTTTTATCAGAGATAAGAAAACATCTTTAATTATCGATAGCCAAAAATTTGCTGGTAGTTACAAAAGAAAATACCTTTGTTAATCGGCTTGAATGAATTATTAATTTTGGAAAAAACTTGCTCACCACGCATAAATAAGCTCGCCGGCTTATTTGGAATTAAATTAGGAGTTAAACCTTTAGAGCTTTCACTCCACTGAATTTTCCATAGTGCATCTCGAATACTTATCTTATTTTTTTTAGCATTCTCTATTGTCTGCTCGATTATTCCTGCTGTTAACATTAATCGATTGCTCCAAGAGTAATAGTGCTTTCCAATAGCACCTTTAATATTGGCCCTACTTTCCGGTATCCCTTCAATGTAGCGTAAAACACGATCTGGCTCTTGTCTTGTAAGTGTGAGATCTACGTTTAGGAGATTTTTTTCTTGTCCCCTGGTGGCATTAGGGAGCCTGTCATCAATAAGAATTGCTCGTTCAAGGTTGAGTCCTTTAATTATAGTGATATCTTTTTTTACTGGACCAATGAATTCTTTTACTTTTGATGCATAATCTTTTGATAGGGGCTTGGTTAAGTTTCCTTTTTCGAAATTTGCACTAGTGAAAGCCTCTCCTGTGTCGGTAACTCTAATCGCATCACCATAAGAAAAGAAACGTCCCTCTGCTATATCAATAAATCTCTTTCCTTCTGATGTTCTGAATGTTTCAAGAAATATTTTATTTCTATCAGCGGGACCTGTACTAAAAAAAGTTATTTTTGAATCTTTAATTTTTGAGAGGTAGTCAATAAATTCACCTGCTCCTTCGTTTAGAATATAGGTGTGCCCATTTAGTTGTAGAACTCTATTTTGTAGTTTTAGCTTTTGTATTTTTTCTGGAGGGTAGAGGTATGCAACAGTCTCTTTATTGGCCCTATCGACTAGGACACCATCAATATCAAGAATAAAATCAATTCTTTCTGCAAAAGCCGTCTGTGTAATAATGAGTATAAGTATCAGAAATTTCATACCAACTTATCGGCTAGTTTGATCAATATTTAAGTTTTCTTTTAGCTACTAAACTAAAAAACTTTATTTACAGACATGGCAAATATGGTAGAAGTAAAAGAACTCATATAAGGAGATATTCATGAAGCTAATTGTAGCACTATTCGCTATTTTACCGTTCAGTTATAGTTTTGGAGCATCAATTACAGTAGAACCATTCTCAGTGAAATTTTTCTTAGATAATGAAGCATTTATTCCTGATTTTAAAATTCAGATGGCCTGTCGCTACGAAAAATTTGTAATCGGTGACTCAGCAAAATTTGAATATAAGTTTGAAGATGTGCCTTTAATTATTAAAGAAACTAAACTGAGCAATGGTCTTATTGAACTTGAACTCATCAATAGCAAGAGAAGATTCTTAGAGTTAACGGGATATTTTAAAACAAATAAAGAGTGCCAAACCACTACAGAGTTCTTTTTAAAAAGTAAGATTTACTCTATTGGATGGGCGAATCAATTTCACCGAGCAATTCGTTTAGGGATATATAAGTCATCCAATCTAAGTGAAAACCAATCATATGATATCCAATTTTATAAAGATCTATTTGAAGATAAAGAACTTGGATTTATATATAGTGGAAATTTACCAACACAAACCTATGTTAAATTTTCTATCGGAAAACTACCTTATGAATCAATGAGTACTTATGCGAGGATGATGGTTCCACTTGATCCTGAAACGAAAAAGCCATACCTTATTAAAAAGTAGTTATTTACTCATTTTTTAAAGGTCTTTTGAATGGACGAACAATTCTGAGTAGTGAGCGTATAAATAAACGATCATCTGCTTCTTCTTTATCACTTTCTCTATAACTAGTTAGTTTTAAATCTTTATCCATAGGAAGCAAAATATACTTATCTGTAAAGGTTAGTTTATATTCATTATAGTAGTGTTGCTCTCTTAGTTTTTCAATCCAAGTCTTAAGAGGAACTGCAGTTTTAAATAGAGAAGGATCCATTATATATGGAATTTCATCATTTCCCTTTTTAACAAGAACTATTGGGGCCACATGATAAATCCAAGACCAATTATGGTCTTTTAGTTGAATTTTTTCACTCTCAATAAAAACCTTTGCTGAGTTTATACACATCTCATCCATAATAAGGTTCATTGCATAAGCACGTGATTCACAACCCATACCATACTCAGAGTAAACAAGATCATTATCGTATCCTCTAAGAATATTGAAAACCTCTTGAGCATCTTTTTCTGTGAGGACTGATAACTTATCATTTAATTTTGAGCTGTATTTTAAGTATTGATCAGAATTTAAATGAGTACTTGATACAGTCTTGTGAGAAAAACTGGCCTTTAAATTTTTACATTTTTGTGAACGTAATTTTTTTGATACTTTAGTTGTTACCTCTAGCCAATATTTAAAGATACCTCTACCGAGGCCAAACTCCGCTATATCTATTTGTCCCTCTTCAGAAGCTTTTTCAAGTTTAGCTATTTGAAAACTCATGTCCTTTGTAGAATATGAACTTCGCACTTCATTAAGCGTTTTTAAAAAGTCTTTTTCTGCTGGAGATGGTGATTTTGAAAATACACTTAATGATAAGAGGGAAATCATAAGGAGTAGTTGAATTTTCATAATAAGTCCTATTTAAGTAAATCTGTTGGAATACTTACTATAGTTCCGGGTGTGAATGTACTTATGATGTATATTTTATACTACTTATCTGCGGGGGAGCTTCAAAAATATAGGTATTCTGGGGTGTTAAGGGAGGTTTTGAAACTCCTCCCTTGTAATATTTGTTATTTTTTAATCGTTAGTTTTTCTTTGATGAGATGGAATTTCAGGGGTCAAGCCTTTCCCTGTTTTTCTAAGTTTCTCATACCATGCGGTAAAATCACTTTTCCAAGGAATTGGTTCCCTGCTACGTTTAGTATTATTATCTTTAAGTAGGCGAATACTGTCTTTGACTTGGTTCTTAAAAGACTCATTATTATTGATAAATTGCACACCATATTCATTATTATTGGGATTTTTAAAAATAATTTTAGCTAAAGAATTAAGCTCATACCCTTCGATAGTAAAGTTCATCTGAAACTGTTCTTCTCTTTCAAGCGCTTCAGTTGTCTCTATGAGAACACCACCTTCGGATACGTTCTTTATTGAAGCCTCTATGCTTTTTGTTTCACTTTTCGCAGTAAAAGGTATGTCCACAATATATCTTGGTTTGGCTTCCCACCATTTTAGGTTTGGATCAAAGTAAGTACGTCTTACACTTGGAGTTAGAAAATAACCTAATACGAAAAGCCCAAATAAAAGGGGCATAACCATAGAAAAGAATACTTGAAGGGTTGTTAAATCTGCTCCGATATTTTTTAGCGAATTACCAAATACCCATAGAACACTTATTACTAGAAGTGAGTAACTCCATTTCTTTACTGAGTAAATAGCATAGGTCGCGATTATAGGTGGGGCCATGAGATTAAAAACTCTTATGTGATTTGCAGGTATCGTTACGAGGCTATACAAGTAGTGATAAAAGCTCACATCTTCTTTGAGAATAAAGTAAGTCGTGATTATGTTTGAAAAGGGGATCAAAGTAAAAATTATCGTTAAAATAATTATCGGCCATGGTTTACGTTGCATGAGATTTCCTGTTTAAGGTTTTTATTTAATTTTATTATAATATCAGACGCTTAGAATGTTCTCAGTAGGCAAATTTTGTTAATATATCTTCACTCATTTTAAGTTAAACTTGGATAACGAATACTTGAGAGTATCAATTGGGTTACTCAGATCTTCTCTTTAATAAGTGGCTGTAATTACTTGTAACTTTATCTATTATTAAAAATAATGAACTATTTTAGTCCTAATCCAGTCTAATAGCTTAGTTAGTAAAAATACTAGCACCTAACCTTGGAGTAAATGATGAAAAATTTAATACTTTGTGTTGCTGTTATGAGCTTATTTTCGGTTCAAGTTTTCGCTAGAGGTGGCGGAGGAAAAGGAAAAGAGCTAAGAAAGGCTGCCTGTGAGGGAAAGGCCCAGAACGATACTTGTTCTTTTGAAGGTAGAAAAGGAAGTGTTACTGGAGTTTGTGCAGAAGGAAAGAGAAATCCTGAAATATTAATGTGTAAGGGTCCAAAGGGTGGTAAGAAGAAACGTAGTGAATAAGAATAGATAATTATTAGGTCCTTTTCAATATTGAGAAGGGCCATCAAATAAAAAAGGTGAGTAGATGTCAACACTACAAGAAAAACTGATTGAAACGATTGAAAAAGATTTTGCTGAAGTAAAAGAGCTCACCGAAGAGAAACAAAAAAGAAAACAAACATCCATGCTTTTAGTTCGAATAAAAAGTGCAAAAAAAGTTTTAGCAGGTAACGACGAAATGCTTAAAAGAATTAATAAATTAGAAAAAGATATATCGAAACGTTAATCAGAAAAGTTAGTCTTAATAAATAAGTTTTCCACTTTTGTTCGGGCCCATGGTGTCTTCCTTAAAAACTTAAGGCCGGACTTTATGTTAGGATCATGTGTAAAACACCTAATATTAATTAACTCCCCAAGCTTTTCAAAACCATAGTGATTGACTAACTTTGTTAATAGGGCCTCTAGGGTTATTCCATGTAAGGGATTTTTATCTTGGCCTTGCATACTAAGACATACCTTGAATTTGACTCTCTTCATTCTCTCTACAAACAACACATTCTTGCGACGAAATTGGAGCTCGGCAGATTGCATCTGGTGAGATCTCATCTTCTTCATTATGGATTTTTGAACCATCAATATGATGAGGAGTTAGGTCTCCACAGATTTCACAGAAAATTTCTATAACATTAAATACTTGTAGCTGTTCTGAGCTTATCAGTTCTTCCGTTGTGTTATCAAAATAACTCATGTTCCATATCCTATATATTAAGAAGGTAAGGGCAAATCATAGTCATTTTTTACCAACAGGCAATTCGAGAGATAGAAAAACAGTAATTATTACAAGTTATGGTGCTCATTATGAACAAGAGAAGCTAAACCTAGTTAATTGATATATTCGATGCTATGAATGCTCATGAAAAAAATTGAAATCCTACAAAACAGTAAGAATTGGTTAGTTGTTAATAAGCCAGCAGGTTTAAGCGTACACAACAATGAAGATGAAACGAATCTAATTAAGCAATTAGATGCTCAGGGTCTAAAAGACTTTTCTGCTATAAATAGACTAGATAAAGAGACTTCAGGTATTATGGTCCTAAGCTCTGATTCTGAAGTGAGTAAAAAACTTCAAACTGTTCTTTCAGATAAAACAACAATTAAAAACTATTTAGCGATCGTGAAAGGTTCCTTTTCTAAAGAAAATACTGAAGGAAGCTGGGACCAGGATCTAACAAATAAAGCGGAGGGTAGGAAAAATCCTCTAGGAATTAAAAAGGATAGGGTTAAATGTCTAACCCACTATAAAGTGATTAAGGCAAACAAGTACCTTACACTTCTTGAGCTCATTATCGAAACGGGAAGACAACATCAAATAAGAAAGCATTGTATCTCCCAAAAGCATCAAGTTATTGGGGATCAGCGGTATGGCGACCAAAAATTTAATAACCTAATTAAAAAGAAATACTCTTTTTCTAACATGGCCCTTCACTCCCACAAATTAACATTTAAGTTCGAAAATAGAGATTACAGCTTTTCTACAAACCCTCCTGATTCGTGGAAGATTTTTGAGTTTGGTAATTTGTAATTCTTAGGGCTTAAATCTTAGCTCTTTTCAATTACGTAACATGATATAGAACAAGAAAATCTTTGATTTAGAAGTCACAAGATTCTAGTACTAATCCTAGGCAAACTTTCCGATTTATCGTATACAAGAAGTACGTAAGGGAGTTTTACATGGCAGTACTATTTTTTGATCAAGTCACCTCTGAGCACGGTTATATTGGTGGAAAGGCCTTTAACTTAGCGTTACTTTCACAGAAGGGCTTTCCAGTTCCAGCTGGTGTAATCATAACCTCACTTCCAAAAGAAGATGATTGGGACAGCCTTTTTTCTTGGTGGAGTAGCATCGATAATCAAAAAGTTGCAGTAAGAAGCTCAGCTAGTGATGAAGATGATGGTGATGTGAGTTTTGCAGGACAAAATTCGACCTTCCTAAATATAGAGACAAGAGAAACCTTTAAGAAGGCAGTTTTTGATTGTTTCGAATCAATTAATAGGCAATCGTCTAAAGCGTACCGTAAACATTTTTTAGGACAAGATTCTCAAGGTAGTATGAATGTTCTTATACAGAAGATGGTAGATCCATTATATGCTGGTGTTTATTTTTCTTTGGATCCACGTGGGCAAGAAGCTGGAGATATCATAGAGTTTGTAGAAGGTCTCGGAGAGTCTCTTGTGTCGGGTTTAGAAACTCCAACAATTATTATTGCAGGTAAAGATGAATCAACTTCTACTAAGTGGAACCATCGATATACAGAAGAATTGCGAAAACTTGGTAATGACATAAAAGAATACTTAAAAAAAGAAATTGATGTTGAGTGGGCAATTGATAAAAGTGGAACCCTTCATTTATTGCAGGCCAGACCAATAACAGCAACCTTTTCTCACAGTAATAGAATAAAGTTAGTTCAGGATGAACTTGATAGAATCAAAGTTTCCTTTTCCCCGACCACTACTTGGGATGGACAAACTTTTTCTGAGTGGACCGGGCTTCCCAGTCATTTAACGGCTCTTGTCGGTTCAAAGTGGGAAGCCCTGAATCAAGACTAATTCGATAGAGTAAGCATAAGCTCATTTTCTGATAAAATAGATTCGCTAAAAAGAATTTTATTTGAAAGGAGAGCTTATGCTAG
>JBLIAG010000040.1:0-41010 GCA_047634375.1 Bacteriovoracaceae bacterium | reverse complement strand
GATGTGTATGCATTGTTTGATTAATCTGCGGGGGGAAATGCAATAAGTTGAGGCAAGGATCTCCGAGTAAAGGAGGAGAAACTAATAGTGAGTCTGTACATCCGTCTATATATTTCAAGCGGCCTTCACTCTCAACTGGACCCCCCATAGATTGTAGACCAATATAGTCTTTTCTTTGAGTTATAAATACTCTTGAGTTTTTAGCGATAGTTAAGTCAACTTTCTTTTCTGGAATACAAAACCATTGTCCTGTAGACACAGGCCAGCTTATTTTTTGGGTCTTGATGAAAAGATCTCCGCTCTCAACAAAGCCGAAAAGTGTGCCGCTGTCATTGAAGGAGTAATTTGTTTTATCTTTGTTTTTTTGTGAAATATTCTCAAATCCATAGATATATGATGGAAAACGGCTATCATTGTCACAAAACAATTCACCCCAATACTTTTCCCATACATAAAATTGATTAGATTCCATTTGTAGATTCTAGCAAGGCTCAAAACTATAAGCAAGTTTTTGAAAGTTATACAATTTAAACTCGATTCAAATCTTTTCGAACAACTACTTTTATGGCATTCTTTTAGTGAGGTAATCATGAAAACAGTATTGACAGGAATTAAGCCGACAGGTGATGTGCACTTGGGTAATTTATTAGGCGCTATTAGGCCCGCAATTGAAATGGCAAATACAGCTAATTTTGATCGCTCTATTTACTTTATTGCAGATGCCCATGCCTTAACTGCTGTCAGGGATCCCAAAATTTTTAACAACTGCGTCTACGAAATTGCAGCAACGTGGATTGCTCTTGGTTTAGATGTGAATAAGTCCATTTTTTTTAAACAAAGTGATGTTAAGGAAGTATTTGAACTTACCTGGCTGCTAAATTGTATGACACCAAAAGGCGATTTAAATCGGGCCCATTCATATAAAGATAAAGTTCAAAAAAATATTGAAGCACAGAAAGATTCGGATCATGGAGTGAATATGGGGCTCTTTGATTATCCCGTTCTGATGAGTGCAGATATTTTGCTATATGATACGAATTCCGTACCTGTTGGAAAAGATCAAATTCAGCATATTGAGATAGCTCGAAGTATAGCGCAGCGTTGTAATGAATACTATGGAGACTCAACCCTTATTGAACCACAAGAAGTTATTCAAGAAGAAGGTTCTTATATTCCGGGACTAGATGGTCGTAAAATGAGTAAGTCTTACGGTAATTTGATTCCACTTTGGGGAACAGAGAAGAAATTAAAGAAAACGATTAATAAAATTACAACGGATAGCTCTGCACCTGAAGATCCGAAAGATCCGGATAACTGCACGGTAATGGAGCTTTATCGTTTATTTGCAACTCCTGAACAAGTTCTAGATTTAGAAAAAAGGTACCGTGAAGGTATTGGTTGGGGATTCGCAAAATTGGAGTTATTTGAAGTTGTTAATGACTACCTTAAGGGTCCAAGAGAAAAGTTTAATGAATTAATGAATAACAAAGATGAGATTGATAAAGTCTTAAATCTAGGTGCTGAGCGGGCAAATGCTATTGCAGAGCAAACCATGAAGAGAATAAGACTGGCCATGACAGGGTTCTAGTTTAGACGAGATTTATAATAAGGAAACAGAAATGAAAAAAATAACAGTTAGTCCCGAAGATCAACTTAAAGAATTAAAACGAGGAACAGTAGATATTCTTCCTGAAAAAGATTTTTTAAAAAAACTTCAAAAATCTTTCGACAATGATGAGCCCCTTAAAATCAAGTTTGGAGCGGATCCATCAAGACCAGATATTCATTTAGGACATACTGTTGTTATTCAAAAACTTAAATTACTTCAAGACTTTGGTCATGAAATCTATTTTCTCATCGGAGATTTCACAGCAAGAATAGGTGATCCAACCGGAAAATCGAAAACAAGACCTCTGTTAACTGATCAAGAAGTTATTGAAAATGCTAAGTCATATACTCAGCAAGTTTCCAAAATTTTAGATATGGAAAAGACAAAAGTTGTTTTTAATAATGACTGGCTCGCAGAATTAACACCAATAGATATGATTAAGATGATGGCCAATGTAACGGTTTCATCACTTTTAGATAGAGATGATTTTTCCAAGAGATACAAGGCTCAAGAAGCCATCTTTATGCATGAATTCGCTTATCCACTAATGCAAGGATATGACTCTGTTGCCATTGACGCTGACCTTGAATTAGGTGGTACAGATCAAACCTTTAACTTACTCATGGGAAGACATTTACAAAAGGCTTACGGGAAAAAACAACAGTGTATCCTAACAATGCCAATCCTTGAGGGGACAGATGGTGTTCAGAAAATGAGCAAGTCTCTAGATAACTATATTTCCTTGGAAGATACTCCAACAGATATGTTTGGAAAAATGATGAGTATCTCAGATGAACTTATGAGTAAATATTATGAGTTACTTTGTAGAAGACCAGCTGAAGAAATTGAAAAGCTTGTAAGTGCGATCAAAGATAAATCTAAACATCCAATGGATGCTAAGAAAGAACTTGCCGCTGAGATTGTTGATTATTACCACCCTTTAGGGAGTGGAGCTGAAGAAAGAAATAAATTTGAAAATAGATTTGCGAAAAATAAAATTCCTGATGATATCCTAACTGTTATCGAGCCCGCTGGTGATTTAAATGTTATTGATTTTCTAAATAGAGTTGAGTTCGTAAAATCAAATGGTGAAGCCAGAAGGTTATTAAAGCAAAATGCATTTAAAGTTGAGGGTGAAGCCTACAAAGAAGAAAGTTTGATTCTAGAAGCTGGAAAAGAGTACATTCTTAAACTTGGTAAGTTGCGAATAGTTAAAGTAAAAGCTGAGTAGTACTCGCTAATATCAATTTGGGACAGAGAGGTCTTTATGATGGAAATTATGTTTGGTTTTCTCGCAGGTGCAGTCGTTTCGATAATCGCGGCTTTTCTTATCGTGAAAAGTATTTCCAAAATTCAATCAGATAAGTTTCAAATTATTGCTAACGATATTATTCAAAATAATACAGATCGTTTCCAATCCCAAGCAAAAGAAAATTTCACAAATGCTATTATTCCATTAAATCAAAAAGTTACTGAGTATAAAGAATATCTCGATCAAATGCATAAATTTGATTTAAAAGATCGGGAGAGCTTAAGAGAAAAGCTTAATCAGATGATCTCATCTGCTGAAAGAATAGAAACAGAGACGAGTCATTTATCGAGAGCACTATCAAGTGATGTTAAGTTTCAAGGAGCATGGGGAGAACTAACACTTGAAAAGATTCTTGAACTTGCTGGTCTAGAGAAAAATATTCAATACTACACACAAGAGTCATACACAGGTAAGAATGGTAAGATTCAAAGACCAGATGTTGTCATTAAGCTTCCGAATAATGCTCATATTATAATCGATTCAAAAGTAAGCTTGAAGAGTTACTTTGATTATATCAATCTCGATAAAAAAGATGAGGCACTCAAATCGTTAAAAGTTTCTATTCAGTCTCATATCGATTCACTGGCAAAGAAAAACTATCATAATATCGCAGATTTAAACTCACCTGATTTTGTCTATCTTTTTGTACCAGTAGAAGGAGTTTACTCGTTAATATTAAGTAATTACCCCGAACTTATTGATGAATCGATCAAAAAAAATATAGTTCTCGTCTCTCCTGTAAATATCATGACTAATTTAAAGACAGTCGCATCCCTATGGCGTTTGGAGAAACAATCTAAAAATGCAGAGGATATGGCGAATAAAGCCGGGGCAATGTACGATAAATTTGTAGGGCTTATTAATGATTTTGAAAAACTAGGCTCAAGTTTAAATCGAGCTCAAAGTTGCCACGAGGATATTGTATCTAAACTTTCTACAGGTAAAGGAAATCTCATCGCTAGATCAGAGGAGCTAAAGGATTTAGGCGCTAAGACTAATAAATCAATGAGTACTCAAATTCAGTAAGAAGAATCAGTTCTATTAACCTCATCTTTTACTATTAAAATCCCTGAGCTTGTTCCAAGTCTAGTGGCACCAGCATTAATCATAATATCAGCTGTAGCTCTATCTCTTATCCCACCAGAGGCTTTAACACCAATATCAGGACCAACAGCCTTACGCATTAATTTGATATCATTCTCAGTCGCTCCACTTGTGGAAAATCCTGTAGATGTTTTAACATAGTCGGCACCAGCTCTTGCTGCAAGTTCACAGGCCATAATTTTTTCTTCATCCGTTAAGAGACATGTTTCGATTATAACTTTGAGTTTCGCACGTTTACTATGGCAGGTTTCGACTAAAAGCTTAATATCATTTTCAACAATAGAATAAAGTTCATCTTTAAGTGCAGAAATATTTATAACCATATCTATCTCCTTTGCACCATTGGTTATTGCCATACTTGCTTCTAGGGCCTTAACTTCTTTTGGAGAAGCTCCAAGGGGAAAGCCAACAACGGTACAGATTCCTACTTGAGAGTCTTTTAAAAGTTTATGTGCAAATGGTATGTAATGAGAATTAATACAAACAGTTTTAAAATTATTTTGTATAGCTTCGCTGCATAAGGTTTTAATTTGAACAGCAGTAGCGTCGGCCTTTAAAAGAGTGTGATCAATATACTGACTAATTTCCATTACTACATCCTTGTTTACAAGTTAAGACTGTTAAGATTAAAGTTATTATTGCGGGCAACGCTTGTACAAAAAAGATCGAAGATTTTGCCGTAACTGCACCAAATATACCTGCGATAATAATACATATAACAAAAAACATTTGAAGTTGAGAAGAAAATTTATCATCTTTGTTTAGTAAGGACCAAATTAATCCTACAGCTAGGAAACCATTATATAGACCTTGATTAGCAGCAAGTCCTTCTGAACCGGCCATTATTTCAGCAGGAAGTTTGAATATTTTATGCCCAATTGGGGTATTCCAAAAAAACATCTCCAAAACCATAAAGGCAAAGTGTTCTAATGCTAAAAAGCAAATAAGTATCTTTTGGAAAGCCTTCATCAATTACTCCTTATATATAGTATAAAAAAAGATTGAACCCATTGTCTAACTTTTGGACAGTGACTAAATATAATTCACCTTTACAGACACTATAATTATTAAGCCTATGATATCACACATTGGGGGGTTGGCACGTAACTTGTATATACATATGTGTAAATTATAAAAAGAATTTGGAGAGAATTATGAAAAATTTTGGAAAATTATTAACTTTAGGATTCATGGTACTATCAATAGTTTCATGTGGAAAAGACAACGACTCAGGCGGATCATCTGTAAGTTCTACTACATCGACAGTGAGTAGCACTGGTGTTAACTATAAAACTTACGAAGAAATTAAATCGGCTTATTCTGGTATGAGTTTCGCTTCTGGTGTTCAGGAAAATATGGTTGTTTATCATATAGGTTCTGACTATGGTGGAAGTAGTATCACTAATAATATTCAAGACTTTGACTTTAGTGATTTATTTGACTTCAATTTTGATTTTTGTATGAATATAAATGGTAACCTTAAGGGAGACTGTGATTCAAATCAAGGTTATAATCAAGGTACTCAACTTTCTGGAGTTGTAAGTAGAGGTGAATATAAAGTGGTTAAAACACTGTCAAAAGACTCTATCTCTTTAGATATTGCAAGTGGTGTTTACGGACA
Organism: Bacteriovoracaceae bacterium; assembly: GCA_047634375.1. Taxonomy (GTDB): domain Bacteria; phylum Bdellovibrionota; class Bacteriovoracia; order Bacteriovoracales; family Bacteriovoracaceae. The sequence continues at coordinate 35,364 of JBLIAG010000040.1, read as the reverse complement.
AGGTTTTGAATTTGATCCCGGAACTTATAATCGAAATGATGCCATCTATAAAGAGATGTTAAACTTAGAAGGTAAGTCTGTTGTTAAAGTTGTTATTTCTGAGGCACAAATTACGATACTTGAAGGTACTACTACAAAGCAAATAAAAGCTGATTATGTTGAATACTTTTACAGTGATTATTCATTAAAAGGATTTGTTTTAAGTACAGCATTTCCAGTAATGGCAAATCCAATTGCTAATACTAAGAATAACGACTTAACTGGAGTATTAAGCTTCTCTGGAAATAAGACTGTTCAATCAATTTCGGTAAATATCCATGATCTACAATATGATTATATGACCAATACATATAAAACAATTGCAGCAGGAACAAGATCAATTAGATTCTAATATTATAAAATTAAGAAGTGAAAAGGTCAGATAAACATCTGGCCTTTTTTATTTTAATCCCTCTGTATTTACGCTATTCTATTAGCAAATTTTTATGGAGGAAATATGGCAGTATATAAAACAGATCAAAGAGATATCTTATTTAATCTCAACGAAATTCTTAATGTATCCCAATTTGAAAAGTATGGTTTTGATGAATCTGCAGTTAAAGAGATTCTCATTGAATGTGATAAATTTGTAGAAAATGAAATTTATCCAACCAGACAAAAGTCTGATGAAGAGGGATTAAAGTTAACAGATAAAGGAATTATTGTTCCAGAATGTCTTCATAAACTTAATAAAGGTTTTTACGAAATGGGGTGGTATGCCCTAGGTCAGCCCGAAGAAATTGGTGGAAGCCCTGTCCCTGAAGCTTTATCAGCTGCTTGTCGCTCTCTTACAATGGGGGCTAATACTGCATGGTCAATGTATCCAGGTCTAACGAAGGGTGCAATGAATGTTATGCGCATCGTAGGTGATGAATATATAAAATCGACATACATCCCTAAAATTATGGAAGGTACATGGGGTGGAACTATGTGCTTAACGGAAGCCGGAGCTGGATCAGATGTTGGTAATTTAAAAACAACCGCTAAGCCTATTGAAGGTAGAGAGGGTTGGTTTAAAATAAGAGGAACTAAAATTTTTATTTCTTCTGGAGATAGTGACCTATACGAAAATAATATACACCTTGTTCTGGCAAGGACACCAGATGGTGGTTCAGGAACTAAAGGGATTTCACTATTTGTTGTTCCTAAATTTAGAGTTAAAGACGATGGAAACTGTGGAGAGTTAAATGATGTTAACTGTACTTCATTTGAACATAAGATGGGAATCCATTGTTCGGCGACATGTGTTTTAAATTTTGGTGATAATGATAACTGTGAAGGTTACATGATTGGGAATGAGTTTGAAGGTATGCAAAATATGTTCATTATGATGAATGAAGCAAGACTTGATTGCGGAATGCAAGGTGAGTCCCAAGCATCACTTGCCTATGAATTAACAAAACAATATGTCACAGAGAGAGTTCAATTTAAAACTGAAATAATAAATCATCCTGATGTTAGAAAAAATATGTTAAAGATGAGGGCCATGTCTAGAGGACTACGTGCTATAACTTTATATACGGCGAACCTTTTTGATAAAGCTGAGATTGACGAAAAGTACCATGACTATATTGGGCTTTTAACACCAATTTGTAAGTCATTTTGTTCGGAGCAAGGTTTCAATGTAGCAGTAGATGCAGTTCAGGCACATGGTGGTTATGGTTATTGTACAGAATACGGCATTGAGCAATTTGTGCGAGATACAAAAATTGCAACCATCTATGAAGGAACAAATGGGATTCAGGCCATTGATTTTGTCATGAGAAAAATATTAAAAGATGGTGGGAAAGCTTTCAAAAATTTGTCAGAAGAAATTTTTCATACGTCTAATAATCTAAGTGATGATTTCACTTTTGAGAAAGGTGTTTTTTCAAAAGCATTTGCTGCTTCCCAAGAGGCGATGGGATTTATCGGTAAACACGCAAAAAATAAAGAAATGTCGATGGTCCTTCAAAGTTGTAAGGATTTCCTCGATCTTTCAGCACATATTGTTGTGGCCTGGAGATTGATGGAAGGCGCAAGTGTAGCAAGTGATAAATTAGCGGATGCTCAAGGTGATGAAAAAAATTTCTTAGAGAGTAAAATAGTCGATTTTAAAATTTACTGCTCTCAGTATTTAGTTCACTCTATCTCTATAGCAAAATCAATAGTTTCATTACAAGACGATATTTCTAAGTATAAGATTTAGTAGTTTTATAAACGAGATGATCAGGTATTCGCTTGATCATCTTAGTTGCATATTATTCTTACTTAATTTCAGGTTAAATTTCTGGTAAACTATTAGAGAATATAATTTAAAATTTAAAGGCTTACCGTGAAAGATTTAATTAATGAAATTGCGAATGATTTTTCATCGCAATCACAAGGTAGTAGTGACTATTGGAAGGGAACATATTTTGTTCGTGGAGAAGATGACACTAAATTTGTGCCACTCGAATTCCTAAAAAAGAAAGATGAAAAAATTACTGATGTTCCTTACTTACAGGCAAATGGATATGTTGTAAGTTCTCTCAGTTATCTTGACCTTCGGTCATTTGATGACTGGTTTAAAGAAACATTCAATAGAAAGCTTTCAACAAAAGAAAGAAAGAATATTGATATTGTTCATCTTCCTGATTCGAAAAAAATATTTGAAGCTGTTGAGATTGTAGACCAGGTTTATAGAATCTTAAAAGATCACAAAGTCCTTGTTAACGGAAAGAACTTACCTGTTCAATTAGGTGAGTGGTATGCAAAAACGATTCTAGGTCTACATCAGAAAAAATCTTCTTCACAAAGAGGGTTTGATTTTTATACTGGTGATGAAAAAAAAGTAGAAGTTAAAATTCATTGGCAAGATACGACTAGTCCAAAAGGTGTAAAGCTTAAAAGATCACTTGTTGAAATGAGTGATTACACAGTTGTAATGTATGTTGCTAAGAACTTTATGGTGAGAGATATACTTTTATTAGATAGTGATTTTGTCATTCGAAAATTTGCTGGGAAAGGACACACAATCTTTCTAAAAGATAATGATATTCAGTCCTATTTCTTTAGTCGTTCCAATAAACATTATGAAAAGATTAAGAACAAAACTGCAATGATGCAATTTTCATCACCAGGGTTGGCGATGAAAATTGATGAGAGAACTGAAGTAGTTTAGAAGAGGTCGTACTCAACTAATCTTGCTTCAATATTACCATTGTATAAAATATGCTTCTTAGACGTTCTAAGAGATATTTTCTTAATTAGCGGAAGTTCACCTGTGAAGATATAAGCCTTAAAACCTTTAAAATTCTTTTTCAGATTTTCACCAAAGTCATAGTATAGCTGAGGAAGGTCTTCATCTTCACCAATTCTTTCACCATATGGAGGGTTGGTAACAATAATTCCTGATTCAATATCTGTAAGTTCAATCGTAGTCGCATCTTGTGTAGAGAGCTCAGTAAACTCAAAAAGGTCTGCGGCTTTTAAATTAAATCGACTTGCATTTAAAGCGTACTTATCTGAATCACTAGCAAATGTTTTTGCTGTAGCTTTTTCAAGATTATCAAAGCCATCTCGAGCTTTTTCTAAGTATTTTTTTAGAAGCTCTGCCCATTCAGCAGTAAGGTATTTATCTTTCTTAAACCAATTATGGCCCATGAAACTCCAGTAGTTCTCTTCAGAGTTTTCTAGTATTTCGTGAATAGCTAAATAGCTTGGAGGGATATTTCCCTTTATAAGTAATGATTCGATTATGATTGTTCCTGATCCACACATAGGGTCTAGGAAGTTTTGTTTACCTGTATAACCACTCAGCATAACGAGTCCAGCAGCTAAGTTCTCTTTTAGAGGAGCCGAAAAATTTGTATCTCTATATCCACGTTGATTAAGAGGTGATCCACACATATCAATTAAGATTGTAACAGTTTCTTTAACCGAAAACTCGTTAACATTTGGCTGAACATGGAGAAGTAAATTCATGTCAGGATTTTCTTTATCCACTGAAGGTCTTTCTCCATCAGCATCTTCTCTGTAACGATCAACAATTCCATCTTTTAAGTTTTGAGCTAGGAACATGCTACTTTTATACTGAGATCTTTTTTTGCCATCTTTTGACATACTTTGAACAACCGAAATCTTAAACGTTTGATCAAGGTCAATTAATCCTTTCCATTTAATTTCTTTAGCGAAGAAGTAGAGATCTTTTTCAATTTTAATTTCAAATTGGTAAGCTTTTTTATAAATTCTAGATGCAATTCGAGATAAAAGCATTAGCTCAAGTGCATTTTGTGTGTGAGTTTGAAAGTGAATTCCACCCTTAGTTTTCTCAATCGTCTTACAATCAAGTTGCTTAACCTCTTTTAAGAGTAAGTCTTCAAGCCCTGTTGGACACGAAGCAAAGAACTGATCTTGTAATTTGTCTATTTTTTTGGCCATTTTAGTTACCTGTATATATGAGTTTCAACACTTATTACCTAAATAACTGCTAACTGTATATTTTTATTAAGCTTTGTGGGTAAAATTTTCAGGACTAATGGAGGATTTTCTCCTGAGTTTGATCAGATGCAGGAAGGAGGTTCATATTTAGGAGATAAATCTGATCTCCAGGTTTTCCACCATTATCTTCGAGAAGCTCAGTCATTCTGTGCTGAAATTCTTTAAGGAGTTCTTTGGCTTCTTGTACTTTGTCTTTATTCACAGAAAGGATAGAGGTATGGAAGGCCCTTTCTTCAATTTCACAAACTTCAAACGCATCAGAAATAGTTTTCATCGTGGATTTATGAAAATTATTAACACCGTCTTTACTTGCGATGACCTCTTCAAAAATATTCCCAGTTGCTTGGTGATGAGGGCCATCGATTTTTATAAGTGATTTGTTTATTAGGAATTTATATTTTTCAGTGATCTGTTTGGTTGTCAGTTTATACTTAAGATTATCTTTAATAAACTGAATTGGATTATCAAGGTTCCTGTTATTTAAGAGCTCTCTTATAACAAATGTTGATATTGCCAAAAAATTATCTGAATCAGTTATAGTTGATTCTTGAGTTTTAAGATGAACAGTTAGGTGTGGGTTCTCTCTAGATTTATGAAGTTGTATGAGACCATTAAAATATTCTGTTTGTTCAGAGTTTAGTTTTAAATTACGAGAGAGTTTCTCTACTAAGTTTTTACTTGGATGCCTTGAACCATTAATGACCATACTAAGAGTTGATGGTGAAGCAATTCCTAAGCTTTTTGCCCAAACAGAAAAACTGAATCCGTGTTTTGTCTCCACCTTAAGATTATAATAATCTTTTAGAAACAGTTTATAATTTGTGTAATTTGATATTTCGTTCATTTCCCTCATTCACATTATTTGTGAACACGTTATCATGATTCGTTGCGTATCAATGATGACATGAAATTATTATAGGGACCTCATATGATAGCTGAGGTCCCGTAATTTCAATCTTTTAGTGTGTAAGCTTAACTTCGAATTGGCTGTTATTGCTTTCTACAGATAATTCACAGTGACCATTTGATGTAAACTTTTGAACAAATTTTCCAGATCTTCCACCGTAGTTTACAAAAACTCTTCTTGCTGTTCCACAAGTTGTTCCTTTGAAGTTAACAGTTTCACTTCTTTTATCGTAAGTAAGTCCCTGAATAGATACTTTATTTTTAAAGTCACAAATTCCACCAAAACCACAACCAGTTGCTTTTCTAGTAAGTGAGAGCTTTGCTGCACCTTGAGATACTGCAATTTGAGCTTTAAGACTATAATCAGCATTAGTTTGAGCTCTTTTATAGATGATTTCAGTTCCTGCAAATGCGCTTGTTGTTGTAATAAGTAAAATTAGTAATGCTTTCATTTGATCTCCAGATTTATATTTTTATGTGAGCAAAACTTATTAAACTAGCTGAGAATTGGCCATTCCCAATCCTTTAAATTAGCTAGAAAGCAATCACAAAGCATGTGATGGAATGAAGTGGACATGACGATGTGCATACAGTTAATGATCTATTAAGTTATAGCTATTAAGGCAAAAAGGCATTTACGAAGGAGGGATGGCCGGGTATGATGGCCCAATAAATTTACTTCTACAAAGGTGAGAAAAATGGCCGAAAATTACAAGGTTAAAGACATCAGTCTTGCAGACTGGGGACGAAAAGAAATTATATTAGCTGAAGCAGAAATGCCAGGGCTAATGGCAATCAGAAAAGAATACGGACCGAGCAAGCCTCTTGCTGGTGCTAGAATCGCTGGTTGTCTTCATATGACAATTCAAACTGCAGTATTAATTGAGACATTAACTGCTCTTGGTGCAGAAGTAACATGGTCTTCATGTAATATCTTCTCAACTCAGGACCACGCAGCAGCAGCTATCGCAGCAACTGGTGTACCTGTTTTTGCTTGGAAAGGTTTAACTGACGAAGAATTTGATTGGTGTATTGATCAAACAATTTCTGGATTCAAAGATGGTAAATCTCTTAACCTTATCTTAGATGATGGTGGAGACTTAACTAATATGGTTATTGATAAATATCCTGAATTAGTTAAAGATATTAAAGGTCTTTCTGAAGAAACGACAACAGGTGTTCATAGACTTTACGAAAGAGTTAAAAACGGAACACTTCCAATGCCAGCAATCAATGTAAATGATTCAGTAACTAAATCTAAATTTGATAACAAGTATGGATGTAGAGAATCACTAGTTGATGGTATCAGAAGAGCTACAGATGTGATGATGGCCGGAAAAGTTGCTGTTGTTTGTGGATATGGAGATGTTGGTAAAGGTTCTGCAGAATCTCTTAGAGGTGCTGGAGCAAGAGTTATCGTTACTGAAATCGATCCAATTTGTGCACTTCAAGCTGCGATGGATGGTTTTGAGGTTAAGAAGCTTATGACTGTTTTAGCTGAAGGTGATATTTTTGTTACAACTACTGGAAATAAAGACATTATCGTTGGTAAGCATTTTGAAGGAATGAAAGATAAAGCAATCGTTTGTAATATCGGTCACTTTGATAACGAAATCGATATGGGATGGATGAACTCTAAGCACGGCGAAAGCAAAGTTGAAATTAAGCCTCAAGTTGATATGTATACTATCAATGGTAAAGACATCATCATTCTTGCTGAAGGTAGATTAGTAAATCTTGGTTGTGCTACAGGACATCCATCATTTGTTATGAGTAACTCATTTTGTAATCAAACTCTTGCACAATTAGAGTTATGGGAAAACAAAGGTGAGTACGAAGCTGCAAAAGTTTACATGCTTCCAAAAGCATTAGATGAAAAAGTTGCAAGATTTCACCTAGATAAAATTGGTGTTGAACTTGAAGAACTATCAACTGAGCAAGCTGATTATATCGGTGTAAAAGTTGAAGGTCCTTATAAGCCTGAGCATTACAGATACTAATAAAAAATTAAATTTTTATAAAAAGAAAGGCCTCTATTGTTTTGATCTGTACCCCATTTTTGGGATACATAAATAAAAGCCCCATCTGTGATATGATGGGGTTTCTTGTTTAAGGAGATCAAAAATGCAGGAATTATCAGATTACCAACGAAAAGAATTACTTAAAAACCTAAATGTAGAGAAGATTACTGATAAGCATGTTGTTTTCACTTCTAAGTTTAAGATCAAAGCCGTTGAATTATACTTTGATGGAAAATCTCCAAATGCAATTTTCGAAGATGCTGGAATTAAGACTCACTATTTTAAATCAAAATACTCTCAACTCTGCATTAAAAAATGGAAAAAAAGTATCTTGAGCAAGGTAAAGGGTCATTTGATATCGAATTAAGAGGTTCCAGTAAGACTGGAAGGCCAAAGAAAGAAAACCTTGATGAGTTAACATATGAAGAGTTACGAGCCGTTGTTGAGATCCAGAGAGAGGTTATTGAAGAGCTAAAAAATAGAAAGGCCTTAGTGAAAAAGAAATCTTAATAGATAGGATTGCTAAGGCCACAGCTAACAATAAATTTTTTAGACTTAGAAGTATTTTAAGTGAATTCAAAATACCGAGTTCATCTTACTTTAGAAGTCGAAATAAAGATCCAGACAAGGATCTAAAAGACTTGAAGATAATCAAAAAAATATTTGTTAAGTACAAAGGAAAGCTTGGAATAAGACAGTTAAAGATGCATATAGAGCGTGAAACAGGGCTCGTTTTTAATAAAAAGAAGATTGCGAGAATCAAAAGAAAATTTAATCTTCAAACGGTTATTAGACGTAGAAATAAATACAGAGTTTTTGCGAATAAAAAGCAAGAGCACGAAACATTTCCAAATTTACTGGATAGAGATTTTAAGCAAGAGAGTCCAGATAGGGTTTACTCTACAGATATAACCCAAATAAACTACGGTACGAAAAAAGCTTACGTTGCAGCGGTGAAAGACCTTTGTACAAATGAGATTGTTAGTAATTCAATCTCAAGTCGAATTGATATAAACTTAACTAATTCAGCGATTGATAAAGCCTTAAAACGTTTAACAGTAGATGAGAAAAGGAAGTTAATGATTCACTCAGACCAAGGAGTGCATTTCACCCATATTTCATATCGAAGAAAATTAGAACAGAATGGAGTCACACAATCAATGTCTAGAAGAGGAAATTGTATTGATAATGCTCCAATAGAAAGTTTTTTTGGTCATTTAAAGGATTTACTTGATCTTAAGTTATGTAAAAATATAGAAGATATTAGAAAAGAAGTGACGAAGAAAATAAATTACTATAATCATAGGCGACCACAGTTAGGACTCAAAAAAATGCCCCCGAGTGAATATCGGAGGCAATTTAATTTTTAACTTTAGGGCCTTTTATTAATCAGTCCCATTTTTGGGGTACAGATCAGTTTAGAGGCCTTTTTTTATTCTAAAAATGTATTAAACTATTTTGTTATTTCACAGTTTGGTAAACTAGCGTTGATAACCTGCTCAACATGTTTTAAGTGATCAGCTTCATTATTGATTTTTCCAAATGAATTATAAGAAGTTATCTTGGTAACACTTCCACCCGTTACTTGAGTACTTTTACGAATAAGAATACCGCTATAAGCACCCTGAACTGAATCAATTGCACTTGAAATTAGATTTTTTGATCTTTGATATGCCTCACTTAAGTAGTATGTCACTTGATTTTCACTTGATGAATGTTGCATTTGGCTATGTTGTGTTTGATGCTCCTCTTGTTGGTAAGCAGAGATTTTAACTTTTAAATCTCCAACTTCAGCATCAGTATTCTTATAAGTTGGATCTTCACTAAATGTATAGGCAGATTCATTTAAAAGAACAGCCTTCTTATCTTTAGATAATACATAACCTTTCTTTTCGATCATTTCTAAAACAGATGCATGTGAAGTCGTTAAGCCTGGAACATTTACTTGGGCGACATTACAAGTTGCGTGCTTAATTGATTCTGCGCCGAATGCCATTGTTGATGATAGAACTAAGCCCATTAATAATAAATTTTTCATAATTATCTCCATATTTGGTTTCTCATATAATGTTTAAGAGGAAGATTTATACATCGAATTGTGCGCTGTGTCAATTTATGAGTCTTTATTGTGTAAGGTTTATATATTACTCTTTTTTTGTTGTGATTTCATGTGTTTATGCTTTTTTTGCTAAGTTTATTAAATAATAGAAAAATGTAACCGATAAGAATACTATGAAAATAATCTTGTTATTACTATTTAGTTTTCCGGTTTTAGCCTCAGACTTTTGCGATACGAATACAAAAATCTATGGAGAGGCTTCAAGCTTTGATAAAATTAATAATAAAATACAGAAGGTTACAGAGAAATACTTCTTACCTTCAAAGATTTCAGAACACCTCGGTGCATTTGAAAATATTGTCATCAAATCAGATAAGAAACTCAAAGCCATTTTAATATTAGGAAAAGAAATTCCCCTAAAGATTGAAGACGGAAATTATAGAACCGTTGGTTTTAACTTATTTAAAACATTGGAAACACAAAATATTATAGGTGATTTTTTTATAGAGGTCATTGGAGTGGAAAATTTTCAATGCACAAAAAAATATAAGGTGATTGTAAGTGAATAAATTTTTCTTTTTATTTGGATTCTTCGTTTTAAGCCTCGGTCTGCGTGCAGGTGAAGGAGAACTTGATGGTAAAAAAGGATGTACTGAGAAAAATGGCTATACTTGTTGTTTGGAATCCTCAAAAAAATCTCCATTTTTTATCTCTGACGAATACCTTCAAGGAAAAAAACAATATGAGAATTTCAGAGATATAGATGATGATAGTATCTCTAATAAATATATCCCAAGAGGAACAATTATTTATACACCACCTGAGCTCTATGACTTAGAATCTAGTACGGACTATAGGTTACCCTTTAAAGTTCTTTCCGTTCCTAATGAAAAGCTGGAAAACACAGCAAAAAAGACTCGTAGAACTATGTTTACGGAGATGTTCAGAGGAAAGAAAGGAAAACAAAGAGTTAAAAAGGACGATATAGGTTACCTAGATAAAAGAGCTGTTAAAAGTATTGATGGCTATACATTTTTTGTAAATGAACACGCTCCTGCCTATAGGACACCCAAGGGTACATTATTAAATGGTCATCAATTAAGACCGGCTATGCGTGATAATGACTTTATGGTTACGCGGTGTTGCCAAGATATCCCTGAAGAGGGAAGCGGTGAGAAAGAATTATGTCGAGACTTTCATATCTTTCAAGTTCTTAATGGTAATGGAAAAGTAATTGATAATACATCAATGTACTCTTTGGGTTGTAATTTCTACCAAGATTTAACGGCCATACCAGATACCGATACAGCGGCTATTGGAAAAGTAGTTGAGCTCCTAAAAGGTAATTTAGAAACATCACAAACCTATCGAGAAGTTGGGGTTGATTCGCTTGAGATCATTTTAGAAAACAATATACGAAAAAATAGAAAAGTTGTTAACAAACCAGAGATAAAATTAGTCAAAATGCCTATGGATGATGTGACTTTACACGGTCCATACAATACAAGGCACTACACCCCTGATGATAGAGGGGATACGGATGCCTATATCCAACCTTATGCGGGGTGTGCTTTCTTACAATTGGCCAAAGCCTTTCAAAAAGAATGTGTTGGAGTCGGTTGTGAAGTTCAATTTGGAAACCTTTATCATAAAAGAAAGTGTGCAGATAAGGCCTGTCAGCAAAAGTATAGTAAGTATCCGGATAAGGTATCAAGAGATGTTGATTTAGAGCAGCAGTGGAGAAAACATAAATCTCACTCAGGCGGTGAATGTATCGACATTAGACCATTCAGAAAAAATAAAGACGATATTAAAGCGGGTCTTGAGTGGACATGGACTGCGACCTATGACCGGGAAAGAACTAAAAAATTCATGGAACTGGCGATAAAAGCTGGTGGTACTGGAATGTACTTCAATGATCCTAAAACTATAAGCCATTTTGCGAATAGGGATACTAGAAAAAGAGTATTACCGGATGCACAAAAAGGTGCTTATTGGGATGATTGGTGGAGAATCGGTGCACGTGAACAAGCAGGACATAGTGACCATATCCATGTTTGTTTCAAGGCTGATAACCCAAGAGTTCAAAAAACCTGTCGCGATGGGCTTTAAATACCTTCTTTAAAATTGTATAAGATAGTCAAACCAGTCTGGAGACTATCTTATGAAAAAAATCTATATTGCATCTGATCATGCAGCATTTGAACAAAAAGAAATGCTAAAAATCCATCTCTCAAAAAATTATGAAATGCTAGATTTAGGTACAAACTCAAATGATAGTGTTCACTATCCAGAATTCGGAAAAAAAATAGCTCAAGCAGTAATAGATTCTGATGGAATTGGGATTGCACTTTGTGGCTCAGGAATTGGAATTAGCATTCAAGTAAACCGCTTTAAAGGAATACGTGGTGGTCTTTGTAATGACATTGGTGACGCGGAAATGACTAAGAGGCATAATAATGCCAATATCTTATGTTTAGCAGGTAGAAAGCACTCTGATGAGCTTGTGAAGGCGATGGCAGATAAGTGGCTTGAGGTTGAGTTTGAGGGTGGAAGACATCAAACTCGAATTGATATGTTGGATAAAATAAACTAGGAAATGATAATGAGTAAAGTCGGATTTGGTGGGTACAGAATTAGTGGACAGTCCAAAGAGCATGAAGAAGCATTAAAGCATGCCATCGAAGAAGGTATTACGCTTATTGATACTTCTTCAAATTATACTGATGGAGAGTCTGAAAAGTTAATCGGGAAAGTTTTAAAAGAACTAGACCGTAAACCTTTTCTCGTATCAAAAGTAGGGTATGTACAAGGTCATAATTTAGAAATAATGAGTGAGCTTAATGAGAAAGGAATTGCCCTCGAAGACCTTGTCTCAATCGACCCCAAATTAAAACATTCCATTCACCCAGAATTTATTGAAGATCAAATAAAAAGAACTCTAGAAAGACTTGGGGTTGAAAATATAGATTGTTATTTATTGCATAACCCTGAGTATTACTTGAAAACAGAGGGTAGTACAAAAGAAGAATACTATAAGCGTATTAAGAAAGCCTTTGATAAAATGGAAGATTTAGTAGATAGAGGCTTGATTAATTCATACGGTATTAGCTCAAATACTTTTGTTGACCCAAAGGATGACCATACTTCAACTGATCTTGATATTGTTGTTGGAGCAGCTAGAAATGTAAGAAAGAATCATCATTTTCAATATATTCAATTTCCAATGAATGTCCTCGAGATGGGGGCGCTAGAAAGACAATTTGAAGGAGAGAATTTAATTGAGAGGGCCAATACTTTTGGTCTGAAAACAATTATTAATCGTCCCCTAAATTGCTTTTCTGAACAGGGACTTCTAAGGCTTGCGACTTATCCTGTAGCCGAAGAGTACACAGATGTTAAAAATGCCGATAAAATGTTTAATAAATGTATTGAGCCTTTAGTTGTAAAGTGGCTGGAAGTTAGGGAGGACGAAGGGGATAAGCTTTTCGATATCCCTCTGATGAAACAGATTAATACTATTTGGCATAATCAAAATTCAAAAGACGCTGTCGATCAGGTGTTTATGGGCTACTTCTTTCCAATGGTTGCAAATATTTGGGGAAAAGACTTAGACCCAAAAGAGTCACAATCATTTTATGATTTATATGACCATGCTATTGAATTCTCAAAACATAATATGAATGAACGGGCACGTCAGTTTGAAACTCAAGCAATTGATAAAGGTCTCCTCTTTGAGAGTGATAAATCTCTAAGCCAGAAGGTCATTGAAAAATATGAAGGTTTTGGAGTGGATTATATTTTAGTTGGAATGCGCCAGAAAAATTATGTTGATGACTTAAAAATGTATTTCTAAGTCATCAAATTAATTCTAATGATTACTGGTCTTTATTTTCCGATTCTTGAACAGGAGCTCCTTTCATAACATCTTTAAACTCTCGCCAAGCGCTCACTTTGTATCTGTAAGAAATAATATCAAAAATACCTTTTGATGTATCAGTAACTATCTCGGCTTCTCTTTCTGCTTTCTTGGCAAAATCTTCTATATGTATTGCCTGAGTGTTTTTACTTCCTTTCTTTTTTCCAAATTTACCAAAAGCACTCCTACCTCTCGTCGATTTTCCCCTAATTGTTCCACCGCTCTTAAAAGTTCCTTTTTTATTTTTTGAAAGATTTGTTCTACGGATAGATTTTCCTGAGGGACTACTGCCTAAACCTGATAAGGCACTCGAAGGTAATGTGGCAGAGCCGGAACCACCAAAACCTTTTGCCAAGTAGGCGGCAGCAGCTTTAGGGATACCATTTTTAAATAGCTCATTTGCAATTTTCTTTTGATCATTATTTAAGTTTGGTGCTTTTTCTGGATTAAACTTTTTAAGTGTTTTATTTGCAAGGGCAAGGTTTCGGTTTGCAGCTGCGTCCACATCTGCACCACCAAAACCTTTACTGATTGGTTTCATTGCTGCGAGCGGATCTTTTAAGACCGTCGGTCCTAAGCCTAGATTTATACCTGCAATTTTAAGTTTTCTATCAGCACATGTATTAGACTTTATACAGTCACATTCAAGATCGGCATTGCCACTTGCATCAGCACAAACAAAAGCTTTATCTTCATCACCTGTACGTTTTGCTAATATTTCGGGAAGGCAGACATTTCTAAAATTAATAGGATCTGAGACTATAGAAGTTTCTTCTGCACAAAAACAAGATTTATTACTGAAAGGATTACAATCACCAGCACTAGGTAGATCTTTTGCCATTTGTTCTAAGAGATCAGCTCTTTCGCCGTGGGCATCAGCTTTCTTTTTATAATAAAGTCCAATAAAACCTGCTGCTGCCATTTTTGCATAAACTTTCCAATCACCTTGGTAGGCTGCTTGGGTCGCATATGCGACATAACATGCAGCCGTAGCGGACCATACACCCATTTGAACTTTTGCGCCTTTTTCCATGGTTTTATGATTATCTGCTAGGGCATAAAAAGAGGCAGCTTGTCTTGCCTCTGGTTTTTCACTTTTAAAATTCTCTTCCGTTTTTTCATTTTTAACCAAAGTGTAAGCAGCACTTGCTCCCTCTCCAACCATGGCAATATATCCACAATAGTCTGGCTTGTTTTCCGTTTTCTCTGTCGCACCTTCTGTTTCTTGGGTAACGCCTTTAGTTTTACCATCTGTATCTTGGTAAATTTGATTCCCTTCCTTGTCTAAAGAATTGGCCGTAAACCCGCCAGCGCTTCCGCCCATCATACTAAACATGGCATAAGCTTTTGTGAGTGCTGGAAGTAAAGTCTCTAAAGTTCTCATTCCACCTTCAGCGAATGCGTGCTGATCTTCATCACAAATATCTTTATAGCCGCCTTTTCCGTCAGCACACATTTCAGATACCTTTTTATCAGCAATCCCCTGATGTATATAGAGTTCACCTTTAGCTTCATCTTCTACTGAAGTAGGCTCATCCATCACTGAATCAAAAGCAGATTCATCTGCAAAAGATCCAGAGCATACTGAAAAGCTCATCAATAATAATATTAAAATTCTAAATTTTTTCATAACTACCTCAAATTATATAATTATTTTAACATGTAACCCTAACTAAGCAGTACAGGGATAAATAATCCTATTAGAATTCTCTTTAATAACAAATGGTTAGAGAACTTCTTTGAGGAACATATTTAATGTTGCAGTGCAAATAAAAATCCGCATATGGCCATAATTAGAGAAATCCGTTAGATTTATAAGTTATGGCAGATAAAAAAACAATTTCTCATACTTCCGATAATGACCTGACTCATTCTATGGCCCACTACCTTTTAACGATACATAAATTAAAAGAAGATAAAGGCTATGCACGTGTGACAGATATCGCTAAAGAACTCGGCTTAACTAAGGGAAGTGTATCTACTGCATTAACCAACTTGAAGAAAAGAGACCTCGTTGTTGAGGATGAAAGTAAATTTTTGTCACTATCATCACTAGGCCACGAAGAGGTTCATAGAATTCTTTCAGTTCGAACTCTTATGTTCTACTTCCTAAAAGATGTTCTTGATGTGAAGGAAAGTATTGCACATAAAGACTCATGTTTGGTTGAACACTTATTAAGTGATGATACGACAAAAGGTCTTTTTAAATTCATGCAAAAAATCGTAAAGAATCCAAAAAGTATAAGTCTCAAAACAAATTTAAATATTGATGAATTTAAAAATCATGATGACTTTCTTGAAGCCCAAAAAGGCGATAAATACCTTTAGATGAAAAATTTCATTCAATTTTTTAAAGACCTAGATAAAGAGCTAAAACGAACAAGCATATTCGTTTTTCTAACTTATTTCCTAGTTCTTTTTAGCTATCCATTTGTTAGATCTGCAACAGGTGCTATCTTTTATGATGTTTACACCTCCGCACAATATTCATTAGCAACTTTTATTGGAGTGATGGCATTAATTGTCATTATAGGAATCAACAATAAATTACAGGCAAGTATTGGAGTTCATAAACTTTACTTTGCAACCGGTATATTTTCAATTATCACCCTCTTGATATCATTTGCAGGATACAAGGCTGGGATTCACTGGATGGCTTACGCTTTATTTGCGACTAAAGAAGTTTATATTGTTTTACTTGTTCACTCTTGTTTGGCCTTTGCTAATGCACTTTATAATCTAACTGATTTTAAAAGACTCATTGGACCTCTTGGGGCAGCAGGTAGTTTAGGTGGTATTTTAGGTGGGCAGTTAACTTCAGTCCTTGCAAAAAATTACGGCACTGATGTTGTCTTCTATGTTTCTTTAGTTGTGATCCTTTTAACAATTCTTTCTTTTTATGCAACTCGACACACCAAAGTAAAAGGTCTTGAAGCCAATAATCCTGTGACACCTATTAAGGCCATTAGTGGAATTAAGAAATATGTATTCTTAATAGGGGCCGTTGTAGCGCTTTCACAATTTGTAATCTATATCGCAGATCTTCAATTTAATATGGTCTTTGAGAAAGTTGTTACAACTAAAGATGCTAGAACTGCATACTTTGGAGAATTTTATTCGTATATCAATGGACTCTCACTTATTTTACAATTTGTAGTTCTACCATTTTTACTAGTTAAGGTAAGTACGAGATCACTTTTTCTTTTCGTGCCACTATTATACTTAACACTTGTTTTTGGTGGTCTCAGTTTTGGTGTAGGATCTCTATTTGTAATTGGTTCGGTCTTTGTCACTATGAAGGGGATTGATTATTCTATTTTTGCTGCGGCTAAAGATGTTATGTTTCATCCACTTCAAAATTTACAAAAATTTGGTGCAAAGTACATCACAGATATGTTTGTTTATAGAGCTTCGAAAGCAGCCATTGCATTTGGTTTCGCTCAATTTGTAAATATAGAGATGGACTTACTTTCTCAGTTACAATTCTTATTTTTATCCTTATGGGTTGTTGCGATTGTATTACTATTTAAAGAACAAAAAAATATTAAATCATCAATGAAATAGGAGGTTCTATGAACCCATTATTAAAAGATTCAACATTACCCTTTGAGGCCGTCGACTTTTCAAGTATCAAGGTTGAGCACTTTCTACCTGCTTTGGATGAAGCAATTAAAGAAGCGAAATTAAAGCTTGAGGAAGTTAAAAAAGAAACAGAACTAAGTTTTGATTCAATTATTTTAAAAGAAGAGTGCTCTGCAGATCGTCTCGATCATGTTGTTGAGATATTTTATGCACTCCATAGTGCTCATTGTTCAGATGAACTTTCTGCTATTGCTGAAGAGTTTAATACTAAGCTTACTGAGTATTCAAGTGATGTGAGTTTAGATGCTGAACTTTTCAATAAGATCAATGAAGTTTACAAACTAAAAGATAATTTAAACTTAACAAGTGAACAGTCAGTTGTTTTGGAAAATGCGTTTAAAGGTTTTGCTCGAAATGGTGCTTTGTTAAATGAAAATGATAAAGAGAAGTTAAGAGAGATCGACCAACGGTTATCTAAGCTTAGTTTGAACTTTTCAGAAAATGTAAGAAAGTCTTCTAATGAATTCCTTTTAGTTATTGAAACTGAGGAAGAGCTTAAAGGCTTACCCGATGGAGCCAAAGAGGCAGCAAAGGGAGTTGCCAAAGAAAAAGGTCATGAAGGAAAATGGGCCTTTACGCTAGACTTTCCAAGTTATTATCCATTAATGCAATATGCAGAAAATAGAGAACTTAGAAAGAAAATCTGGATTGCCTCTGCAACGAAAGCTACGAGTGGAGAATTCGATAACCGACAAAATATTATCGATATGTTAACTGCTAGAGACGAAAGAGCAAAACTACTTGGATATAAAGACCATCCTTCTTTTGTTCTAGAAAAGAGAATGGCAAAAGATACGACAACAGTACTTACTTTTGTTGACAAAATTATAGATAAAGCTTTTTTAAAGGCAAAAGAAGATGTTCAGAAGTTAAGTGACCTTAAAAAAGAACTAACAGGGGACCCTGAGTTAAGAAAGTATGATGCAGCTTTTTATACTGAGAAATTGAAAAAGAAAGAGCTAGATTTTGATGATGAGATTCTAAGACCATACTTTAAATTGGAAAACGTTCTTGATGGTATTTTTCAAGTAGCAAAAAAACTTTATGGGATTAATTTTAAAGAAAGAAATGATATTCCAAAATACCATGAAGATGTAAAAGTATTTGAAGTCACTGATGACTCTGGTGAATATGTTGGTCTGTTTTATGGAGATTATTTTCCAAGAAAAGAAAAACGCTCAGGAGCTTGGATGACAACTTTAAGAGTTGGTGGAATCCAATTCGGAGAGGAGAAAAGACCATTTGTCTGTAATGTTTGTAATTTTACGAAACCGACAGACACAAAGCCGTCCTTATTAACCTTAAATGAAGTGCTAACACTCTTTCATGAGTTTGGTCATGGATTACACGGACTTTTAACAAAGGCAAAATACAGAACTGTTGCAGGTGCCAATGTCTTTTGGGACTTTGTTGAATTACCATCACAAATAATGGAAAACTGGGCGATGGAAAAAGAGTGTTTAGATCTCTTTGCGAAGCATTATGAAACTGGAGAGTTAATTCCTGCAGAGCTTGTTGAGAAGATAAAGAAAAGTCAGCAGTTCTTAGCTGGCTCAGGAACGATGAGACAGATGAGTTTTGCAAAACTTGATATGAATTGGCATATGGCCAACCCTAAAGAGATCAAAGACGTCTTTGAGTTTGAGCAAAATTCCATGAAAGACTTTGAACTTTTTCCTAAGGAAGAGTTTGGAAATATGTCTTGTTCTTTTGGTCATATCTTCTCTGGTGGTTATTCATCTGGATATTATAGCTATAAATGGGCCGAGGTATTAGATGCTGATGCATTTGCTTTTTTCAAAGAAAAAGGAATCTTCAATACAGAAATTGCAAAAAGCTTTAAAGAGAATATTTTAGAGAAGGGCGGTTCTGAAGATCCAATGAAGCTTTATGAAAAATTCAGAGGTCAAAAACCTAATCCAGATGCATTATTAGAACGGAGTGGATTAGCATAATGATTAAAATTTTACAGTTAATAGTTTTCTGGGGGGCTTTCATTTCTTTTGCAAATAGTACTGAAATAATCGCCCATAGAGGTGCGAGTGGGCATGCTCCAGAAAACACAATTTCTGCGATACTTAAGGGTGTAGAACTGAACTCTCACTATATTGAAGTTGATGTTCATATGAGTAAAGATGGTGAAATAGTTGTGTTTCACGATGAAACTCTTAAGAGAACGACAAATGGAAATGGTAAAATAAAAAACAAGACTCTCTCCGAATTGAAGCAATTGGATGCAGGTTCGTGGTTTTCTAAGAAGTTTTTACATGAAAAAATTCCAACTTTAAGAGAGATCTTAGAGCTCGATTTCCAAAATGCTAAACTTATTATTGAAGTGAAAAATGTCGATAATATTTATCCAGGTATTGAAAAGAAAATAGTTGAGTTAGTTAAAAATTCGAATTTTTCAAACCAGGTTATTTATAAATCTTTTGGCACTGAAGTCTTAGAGCGATTTCATAAGTTAGACCCAGAGAATGAAACACTTTATGTTACAATTGGCCCTGTTCTAAGCTGGTTTTTAATTGATGATTGGTTAAGAATTGGTTCTATTTATGACTTGGACTTTGTTAATTATATTCAGGTACATAGATTCTTTATCCGTAAACACTTAGTCATTGATGCTCATAAAAAGAATAAGAAGATCATTGCCTGGGATGTACATAAACCAGAACATATTCAACGAATGAAAAATTTTAATGTCGATATTATTGAAACTGATTATCCAGAAAGAATAGGGGACTAATCTTTTTGTTCACTTTTTAATTCGACTTTGACTTTTGCCCAATACTCTTCAAGTTTATTCGTTGGAAGATCTACCATTTGGTGTCCATCTGCACGAACTTTACCTTCAACTAAATTTACCCGTTTAACAAATTTTAAATTAGCCCTTTTTAATGCTTCTTCAGGATCAATGTCTAAATGCCTTGAAAGTTGTGCCACTGAAAATAAAAGGTCTCCAATTTCTTCTGAAAGTCTTTTCTTTGATTCCATTGTTTTCATTTCATCTTTTACTTCTTGAAGTTCTTCCTCAACTTTGGCCAAAACATCATCTATATGATCCCAATCAAAATTTATTTCCTGAGATTTTGCACCAATAAATTCTGCAGCTTTTAACGAAGGTGCATAAGCATCGTCAACTCTGATATGAAATTCATCTTTTCTTTCTTTCTTTTTGAGTGCTTCCCAGTTCTCTCGAACTTGTTCAGCATCAATTGCTGTATTTTTATCTTTAAAGACATGAGGATGCCTGTGAATCATTTTTTCAGCGAGAGCTTTGGCGACTGAATCAATATTAAAACTTCCTGTTTCACTGGCAATCTGTGAATGAAGTAAAACTTGTAGGAGAACATCACCTAGCTCTTCCTCCATTTTTTTTGATTCTTTATCTTCAACTGCGTGAATATATTCATAACTTTCTTCAATAAGATATTTTAATAAACTTTGGTGATCTTGCTTTAAGTCCCAAGGACATCCATTTTCTGGATCCCTAAGCTTTGCTATAACATCAATCGCTTTTATAAGATTCTGATATTCCATTTGATCTCCAGTTAATTTTAGGCTAAATATAGAGAAATTTTACAATAAGTCGGGCAGTATGGAAAAAGAAATAAATATTGAGGCAGAGCAGTTTTTTGTAAACTTCTTTTACGAAGGTTTTAACTTTACTGAAACTCAAATTTCAGAATATAAAAATTCCCTTCAATTCATGGCCGAAGCCTTTAGCGTATTTTCTCGTTCTGAATTAAAGCTTCAGGACTTTAGTCTTAATTTGAACATAACGATTTGTGATGATGAAACAATTAAAGACCTAAACAGAAACCACAGAAATAAAGATAAAGTAACTGATGTCTTATCTTTTCCATTACAGGAAAGTATTAGAAGTGGTGACTTTGATAAGTTTAGCCCTGAAATAGAGTTGGGAGATCTTTATATTTGCGAATCGATTTGCACTGAACAGGCGACTGAATTTAAGCTTAGTTTTCAAGAAGAGTTCATTCATTTATCAACTCACGGTTTTTTACATCTAAGTGGATATGACCATGAAATTAGCGTTGAGGAAGAGAAGATAATGGAAAAGTTTGAAGAGAAAATAATAAAAAACATTTCTAAAATAAAGAATCAATAAGATAAGTCTAGTGTCAAAAAGCACCCGTTGACAGTTATGAGAAATTTAAAGTAACCCTAAGTTTAGAAAATTTTACTTACTGAGGGGAAAGTATGTTCAAAATATCAATTTTAATTATTCTGTCATCATTTTTTATGAGGACGAGTTTTGCCTGCAATATCAGGACTTCTCAAACTGAACTTGATCGTTCTGATATAGAAAACATACTGGGTAACTCCCAAAAACTTTTGATTTGCGTAGACTCAGATAGATTCGATCGTTGGGATCTAGAACAACTAGCTAAGAAGGGAGCTCATTTTAATATTCACAGCAGCACTAAGTTTGACCGTTGGGATTTAGAACAAATAGCAAAAGTATCAAAGAGTATAAAGTTGATTATTAATGACTCAAAATTTGACCGCTGGGATTTAGAGCAATTAGCAAAACTAAAAGTAAATCTACAGATAAACTTAAAGGCGACAAAATTTGATCGTTGGGACCTAGAGCAATTGGGAAAAATTTCTAAACGCATGAGTATTTTTATTAATGATGGGCGATTTGATCGTTGGGATATTGAGCAATTAGCAAAACTTAGAATCATGATTAAAATTAGCCTAAACGCGACGACTCTAGATCGTTGGGAATTAGAGCAAATTTTTAAGGTTAGTAAAAGAATTCGTATAATTATTGATTCTGATCGTCTAAGTCAGTGGGACTTAAATCAACTTGAAAGCTTAGGCGTAATTCTTGTATACCGTCGAATACTTCAGGAGAAGAGCACTTTTTTTAAGAGGACATACTTTCTACTATAAAAAGGGCTCTTTCATAATCGATTAAGAACAATATCCTATGGATATTTATTAGAATAAATTTAGTTCAAAAAGTTGCCCCAAGAAGGCACAGTTGTTTAGAAGCGCTATCGATTGGGACATCGTTGATAGAGATAAATTACTCAACTTTTTAAATTCTTTCATATAGGCTAGATATATGAAATTACTTATACTTATTTTGCCATTTCTTATTTCAATTAATGTGTACGCTGAAGAATACAAAGCCACTCCTATTGAAAATGTAGAAATGACCTGTGGAAATGAAATCTCACAAAGTATTGAATGGTCATATTGTATTTCACGCACTAAAAATAGTAATAATCAAAACGTACTTTATCATTTACATGGGAGAAAAGGTAATGCTTCTTGGTGGAATGATAAAGACTACCATACTGGAAAAATCCATAATGAATGGATCAAGAATGAAGTGGATCCTCCTACAGTCATTTCTATATCGTTCGGAGGGCTCTGGTTTTTGTTAAAGAACAAGAATAATTCTGGATTGATTAACATATTCCTTCAAAATATAATTAGTAAAGTCGAAGGTAAGTTAAGTTTTAACCCTATCAAACGAAGCATTATGGGGATTTCGATGGGAGGGTTAAATACCTTTTACCTCTCCATGAGTAATTCATCAATGTTTGAGAAGGCTGCAATATTATGCGCTCACATTCCATTTATTACTCATCACGATGGTTTTTTGAAAGTACTGAAGTATAGTTTTGAGCACAATATTTCACTTAAAAGGTCTTATATGATGTATAAAATGTCTCAAAAATTTTACTCTGATAAAAAAACACATGAGCTAAATAGCTCTCAAAATCTAATTGGTCAATTCAATGCAGACTTATCTCCCGAGTTATATATTACTTGTGGAGAGAAAGATGATTGGGGCTGTATGAAAAGTTCAAAAATGGTTGCTGAAAAGATTAAAGAGAAAGACGGAAAAGTAACTTGGACTCCTCGTCTTGGAGGACATTGCGACCTAAATCACGAAGAGATAGCTAGGTTTTTAGTAAACTAAATACTCCTAATACCTTTGAAAGAATCACTCAATAAAAACATTTTAATTGAATAGAGAGATTTGATAGTCGATAAGTTCATCAAGCTCTCAAAAGTTCAATTACGCAAAGATATTGTCCAAAATGGGACTTATTTAAAAGAGTCTTTTGGGCAGAGTTGCGCTCAAGAGGCTCAAATAGATTTAATTTAAGAAGAAATTTATAAAATATGCGGATAACGAGTAAAAATGAAGGGTGTTAGTTTTCTAACACCCCTATATATCTTATTCATAGTTAGTATATTCTAAGTTTCTCCTAAGTTATTATAAATTGAATTTAAATAACTATAGGTGTGAATATGAAAAAATCTTTATCAATTCTTTTAGTCCTTGGGGCCTTTAGTCTTAATACCCACGCATTTGCTAATCAGGATGCAAGTAAGCATGTTTACACAAAGGATTCTTGTATTGAAAATGTAGAGGATGTGATTGTTTTGGCATCTGACCAGGGGATGGCCTATGAGAACTCTGGTTCGCCAGATGTACAACCACCTAATGCCAATCTATTGGATGAACTTTATTATTTAAACTACCTTGATACTGTTGCAATGTATGCTGTTGATAGTACGGATCCAGAATCTGAGCCAAAAGTAATTGAAAGAAACAATCGGATTAACCAGGCAATTTTTGAAGCTGTTGGAATTGGGCGATCATTGGTAAATGGAAGCAGAGTCAATCACACTTCATTAGAAGATATTAAGCGTTCATTGAAGAATGACTGTCTCGAATAACTTTTTCATGACAAACTCTTAACTTAGTCTTTAGCCAATATTAACAAGTTCTACCTTATCATCACTACAGATGAACAGATTAGGGAGAACTTATGACTACTTTAAATTACAGACCAGGTGAAAAAAACATCGACAGACTCAGGTTTAATCAACTATTTTCGACATTTTTAAGCTTGTTGCCGACTCTGATATTTCTATTTACTAAAATAGTGATTTGGAAAGTGTACTGTTTTTGGGTTGATTTTAAGGCAGGGCCTTCAGAGGCTTATCGAGACCGAGAGTATATTAAAGATGCGGAAATCTACAGTTATTTAGAGCTAAAGCTGTAAAAAAAAAGGAGAGCAATTGCCCTCCTTTCGTTTTTTTATGTATGTGTTTTTTATAATTCGCTATAGTTCTCAAGTGTAAATTGAAGAGAGCTAAATAGATCGATTCTACCCGGCGAAACCATTTTACCTTGAAACTTTTTAACAGGTGTAACAGAATCCATTAAAGCCTTTTTAAGACCTAAAGGGCCTAGCTCAGGAAAGTGACTAAGGACTTCGGCTGCAACACCAACTGCGGTTGGAGTGGCCATTGATGTTCCTGACATATTTGCATATTTATTGTCTTTCACAGTTGAATAAACATCTGATCCTGGAGCTGCTAGGTCGACACTTTTTTCTCCAATATTTGAAAACCACGAAAGCCCACCACTTTTCTTTGTCGAAGCAACCACTAGTAGGTAATCACTTTCAAAAGAAGCAGGGTAGGTTTTGTTTGAGTCAATATCTCTTCCGTAATCATTCCCTGCAGCAGCAAAGATTAAAACACCGAAAGTTTTTCCGATATGATCGATCGTTTCATTAACGATCATTCCACCCTCATTATGGCTTTTGCCAAATGAACAGTTGATTAGTTTTGCACCATTTTTTGCTGCATATAAGAAAGACTCAACAACATCAAGATCAGTTTCATCTGAACTATTTGGTACAGCTCTTATTGCCATTATCTTAACGGCTGAGGCAATACCAGCAATTCCAACATTGTTATTCTGTGCGGCTGCAATCGTTCCTGATACATGTGTTCCATGTGAATGACTTGCCATAGGGTTACCATAAGCGGATCCATCATCACGTCTTTTTAATGTATTAATTCCGTGCACGTCATCAATATAACCATTGTTATCGTCATCAATTTTATTCCCTGGAATTTCTCCTGGATTATGCCACATAACAGCTTTAAGATCTTCGTGGTTATAATCAACCCCTGTATCAACAACTGCTACGATAATCTCCTCTTTATTAACTCCAAGTGGAGAAAGGTAGGATTTATTAACAGAAACACCTTTGTCTGATGCATCAGAGAATGACCAAACTCTTCCAACTCGTGGATCGTTAAAAGCAGCAAAGTTCAACATTGGCTCAGTGTTAAATTTAACATTGGAAACTTCTGGTAAAACTCTCTTTCCTGCGAAGTAGTTTTTCTCGGTCGAAATAATTCCTGGATTTACAGAAAGCTCATTTTGAAGTTTAACAGCATCAGTTGTTGAAACGATGTAATTGTTTGTGAATAAGTGTTTTGTAGATTTAATTAGTTTTGATCGAGGAATATTCGATCCCTCTTTGATTTTAATGAATAGTTTTGTGTTATCAAATTTGGGAGTGCTTGCCATAGCAAGTGTGCAACCAAAAATTGATAGTAATAGCATGATTCTCATTTCTCTTCCTTTTCTCTTGTGTAGGGGCTATTCTTCCTTTTTTTGGTTAAATGGGCAACTAATAGAGTCTTACAATATTTTTAACTTTTGTTATTTTTAATGTCTTTTCAGTGTGTTAGGCTGATGCTGTCAAAAGTTTTTACACGTAAAAAATTCATTGCTTAGCGTTGTCTGTAAAGAAAGCGTAGATAAAGTGATAAAATACTAATAAGAGTGAATTTTGCCTAAATTCTAAACAAACAGGAAATTGTGTAGAATAGATATACAAACTTGAAGGAAAGAATGACTAAAAATTTGATAAATTCATTATTCATCTGCAGCGTAATTATTGCGCCGAGTTTTGTTTTTGCAGAATCGAATACTGGAGTATCAACTGAGTCCAACCTAACTTCATTCTTAACTACAACAACGTCAAATTTAAAAACAAAACTATTATCACCAAATAAAGATTCTTTGCTTCAAGGAGACTTTGGCTTTACAGCAAATGGTCTCGTAAAAGATGTAGGGGACGTTGTTGGGAATAAACACCACGGATCCTTAAATATAAAATATCAATCATATTCAGATACAGGTGTTTATAAAGGTTTAGAAATTGCGACCAAAGTGAATGATGAAGAAGTTCTTCAGTATTCAATAAAAGAAGCACTCATCGAGTTTAAATACTCGACATCAAGACTCGCTATGGGAAGAACCAATTTGAATTGGTCACATGCGGATGAAATTTGGAGCCTTGGTAAAGTTAATAACAGAATGAATTTTGACTATTTTGAACCAGATCAAGAAGGTTTAATTGGTCTTTTTTACGATAAGAAATTTAGTAATGGAATTAGCCTTAGTGCCTTTGGATCATTTCTTTATGTTCCTGAGATGAGTCAGGGCTTAGTTATTGATAAAGACGCTGGTAGTGTTGTTTGTAAAACTCCGTGGTGTGAAGCACCTTCACCTTCAGCTGAAATTGAAGGGCGAAATGTTCCTATTTATTACGATGTTGAATACCCTGAAGTTTCAGATGTTGTTTTAAGGCAATCTCTTGGATTAAATCTAGGTTATGAGATTAATAAATATGTTCGATTAAGTGGCTTTTATTTAAGAAAACCAGAAAACGAAATATCTGTTACTGCTGAAGTAAGTGCTGAAGCTGACCTAAGTAAAATTACTGCAGTTGTAACCCCTCAGTTCTACTATCATGATGTAAAGGGTGGAAACATCGAGATTACTGTAAGTGATGAGTTAAAGCTATATGGTTCAGCAATAAGTACAGCACCTAATAAATTCCCAGATAGTAAAGAGCCCTTTATTGAGTACACTGGGATTAAGCCAAAGAAAAAAGCAGAGGACTACCTGAGTGGTGGTCTACTATATAATAATGGTGACATAAAAGGTCACGCTGGCTACATTGCCAGAGTTAGTGATTTTGATACTGAAAATGATATATTGGTTAATTATCCAAGATGGAATCAAGCCGTTCATTTAGCAGTAAGTAAAAATTTATCACGGAAGATATTCGTTGCACTTGATTACAAGTACGACATGCTCACGGAAGATCGCTTAACAATGTTTAAAACGAGCTATAGCTATGGCCCGAGTATTGTTGCGACAATTGGTGTGAATATGATTGGATCTTCTGATTCAAAAGATTCCTTCTGGTCGAAATATGAAAACAATGACTCAGTCTTTAGTTCGTTAAAATATACTTTTTAATATTTTAAACTAAGCTATTGAGGACTTGCATGTCTAAACTTTTTAATTTAATTTTTCTGTGCTTTGCGCTGGTATCATTTACCTCATGTGGTGATTTATTGATGCAAGGTGAGCCGAAGAAAGAAGATTATAATCAATTCGCGACCTGTGAGTTTGACACGGAAGCCATTACAAAAATTATGACAGTGAACATAAATGGCGAAATCTTATGTTTGGAAAGAAACCTTAACCTTTTTATTGATGTTGTTAAGGGGAATGATAGTAAACCAGGTTTTCTACATTTGGGAGACCTTAAAACTTATATCCGTAAAAACCTACCTTCAGTAGATGAACAAACAATTGAAATTCTTGGAGGGATCTTTGATTTAAACTCATTATTGTTTGGTGATGATAAAAATTATATCGAAAAAATAAATGTTAATAAGCTTACGAAACTTCTAATAGAGTTTAATAAAATTGTTGTAGAAGGAAATATTTTTGAATACTTTACAACCAAAGAAAAAATTAACTTCTTTGAACATAATAAACGTAAAACTATTATTTATGGAAGTTTACTAAAGATTAGTAATCTTTTTGATGAAGAAGTTATTGCTAATGATAAGCAAATTGATATCGCAAATTTTTTAGATAAATTTGAAAACTTTGATAATAAAGAATTCTTAACCTATGTAGATGCTTTGCTCTTTCTTAAAAAAGCTATTCTAGGTGGTAATGAAAATACACTAACAGCAAATCAACTTAAAAGACTTACAGACTCTCTGGGTGATATTGGTAAGGTTACTTTTGATTTTATAAACTTACCAGATACTAATACTTTAAAGACTGAGGAAGAAGAAGTTTTTAAAATTTTAAAAGAAGATCTTCAGACGACTTATAAACTTTTTTACTACAAGAACTCTAGTACAGAAAAGATCGTTTCATATAATCAAATTTTAAAAATCGCTGAATTGTTTTTTCCTGATATGGCAAAATACGTGAGGTATAAAGGCTCTTTTCTGAAAGCAAAGGAGATTCTTGTGGGTTCAGATAGCGAGTACTTTTCGGCCTTAGAGCTGTCGTCCTTTGTAACAGACTTTCTTCAGAAGAATGTTTCTCAAGGTGTTTTTCTTTACCGTTCTTATATGACGAATGAAAGTGTTTTAGAGAAATCCAAAAAGATTTGGTATAGCTTTATTAACTTAATTACATTCAACAATGAAGAAGAAAAATTTGTAGATGATTTTAACCGTATTGCAAAAGATTATAGATATTTTCAGGGGTCAAAATTTGCTCCATTATTTGATTTTGAATTTAGACGAAATCCTAAAGGTATGTTTGATATTCTAATGTATGAAGATCTAGTTAAAAGGACTTTTGCTTATTATGGTTCAGTTGACCATACCGCTAAGGGAGATTATATAATTTCTCAAAAACAGTTGGCAGTATTTATGGTTGATTTTCAAGAACTTTTAGAAGGTGAAGGCTTTATTCTTCCTGGAAGGTCTAAGAATACTGCTGAAACAATCACGCTATTAACAACTTTGTTCCATTTGCAATCCAACGGCGATGCTCGGATTGAAATACCTGAATTTGTGGAATTTCTTATTACTATGACTTCATCCCTAAAAATCGCGGGTGAAATGCAAACCTACATGCTCACGCGTTGTACTCCGGATAACAGAAATCGAATAGATCCTGCATGTTACAGATTACACTTTTTAGATTTTTTAAATCACAAAATAAGTTCTGGTGAAGAAATTCAAGAGTTTGTTCCACAGTTAAGCGAATATTTCTCAAGCTTCAACTCGTTAAGAGAAGTAGATGAATACCTTATTTCAACAGCTCAATTTAGTCGCTCATGTAGTACTTTTGATGATGGATCAGAAGTACCAATGAAAAAGGGTGACTTTATTGTATCGTGGGCAGGCTTACTAGCGGTGGAACAATCAATGCTGAAGTTTGATGTCGATAAGAGTGGGATTCTTGAGCCTAAGGAAGTAGATGAAGCTTATAAGATTTATAAAAGTGCTGTTATTGCTTTAATTCCAGTGAACTTTTTAAAAAGGTATTCTAAAACATTCTTTAGGTATCTAGTAAAATACAAAAGACTTCCTGACGTGCCAGATGTTGATGGCTTCAGATCACTTTGGAAAGCCCTTAGAGAAGGTGCTCATTTTGTGAAATTTATTTTTAAGAAAGAAATAAATCAAATATCTTCCGCTGATAGAATGACATTTGCAGCCGTTTTAAGAATTATGGCCGTTAACTCACCTGCTAATAGGAAGAGTCCATATCCTTGTGAGACCCTGCGGTAATCTTGTGTTTTTTTTTTTAGGGATCTTCCTGCTATAAATTTAAAACATTGATAAATTGATGACTCTTTTGGTAAGCTAGATCCAAATGGAGTCGATATGTCAGTTAGTGGAAAAATTAAGTTAAACGAGTATAAGTCAGAGTTTTCTCAATTAAAGAATACATTAGAGCATATTCGGAGGTCACTTTGACATTGATCAAAAAAGCGAACGCCTAGTCGAAATTTCAGAACTTGAAACACTAGAAGGGTTTTGGGAAGATGCAGATAATGCATCTAAAATTCAAAAAGAAAAATCAATTTTAAATCAATCAGTAAATAAGTATCAATCCGTAGCGACAATGTTTGATGACTTTGAAGCTCTATGTGAATTCGCAGATGAAGGTGATCAAGAAAGCATAGAAGAAGCACTTAGTGTTTTTGAAAACTTGAAACCTGCACTTGATGAAGCTGAGCAACAATCTTTACTATCTGAAGAAACAGATCCAAATAACGCCATCGTAAATATAAATGCCGGAGCAGGAGGAACTGAATCTTGTGACTGGGCAAGTATGATCTTTCGTATGGTGAGTCGTTGGGCAGAAAAGAACTCATTTAAAGTGACAGTTATGGAGCATCAAGACGGTGACTCTGCTGGACTTAAATCTGTCACCTTTATGGTTACAGGTGACTATGCTTATGGAAATTTAAAATCTGAATCAGGGATTCATCGACTTGTACGAATTTCACCATTTGATTCAGCTGCAAGAAGGCATACATCATTCGCCTCAATTTTTGTTTCTCCAGAAATTGATGACAATATAGAAATAGACATTCAAGATAAAGATATAAGAATAGATGTCTATCGATCTGGTGGTGCTGGCGGGCAGTCAGTAAATACCACCGATTCTGCAGTAAGAATAACTCACTTTCCTTCGGGCTTGGTTGTTACCTGTCAAAATGAAAGGTCTCAATTACACAATAAAGAAACAGCATTTAAAGTTCTAAGATCTAGACTTTATGAAAAAATTTTAGAAGAAAGAAGGGCAGAAGCTGCTGAGACAGAGGCAAATAAAAAAGAAATTGGCTGGGGATCACAAATTAGATCCTACGTCCTTCATCCTTACAAAATGGTGAAGGATCATAGAACAAATTTTGAATCTGGAAATGCGGATAAAGTTCTCGATGGTGACCTTGATGGTTTTATGAAAAGCTTTCTTCAGTGGAGAGCTGTAAGTGAGTAAGCCATTTAAATATGAGGCATTAGCTTTTGGACTTGCTCTACTCGGAGTTTTAGTAGGACTCTACTTACCTGATGTGGCCTTAAACTTAGAATTTGTCGGAAAAATATTTATCTTACTGCTTAAGATGATGATCATTCCACTTGTCGTAACTTCTATTTTTCTCTCCATTGCCAAGCTGAAAGTTTCAGAACTAAAAAGCCTTGGAGGTCGAACAATTCTTTATTACCTAACAACAAGTTCATTAGCCTGCTTTACCGGTTTGATGATTGCAAATAGCTATTCATTTACAGACGGGATTCTCCTTCAGAACGTTTCAGACTATGATCCAAGTAAACTTGCAAATATTTCTTTTAGTTCCGTGATAACAAGTTTTTTTTCAGGAAATTTTTTTAATGCTTTAGCGAAAGGTAATATTGTTCAAATTGTTGTTTTTACAATTTTAATCGGATTGGCATCATTAGGTATAAGGAAGGAACAACGAGATTTCTTAGTAACATTCTCTGACGCTGTTCAGAAAATGATGATGGTTATTATTCATTGGATTGTTAAAATCGCACCAATCGGTATTTTTTCTCTTTTAGCCGCTATCGTCGCTAAAACTGAGACCAAAATTTTCTATGGACTTGGTCCACTATTTCTTGCAATAGCCATTGCAGCTTTAATTCATACGCTTATTACATTACCGGCCATCGGTTTTTTTATCGGAGGCTTTAATCCATTTAAATTTATTTTAAAAATTAAAAAAGCATTGATAGTTGCGTTAACCACTGCTTCTAGTACTGCAACTTTACCGGTATCAACGCAAGTTTTAAGCGAAGAAGGAGAAGTTAAGGCGAAAACAACAGGTTTTGTCCTCCCTTT
This sequence comes from Bacteriovoracaceae bacterium, assembly GCA_047634375.1. Taxonomy (GTDB): domain Bacteria; phylum Bdellovibrionota; class Bacteriovoracia; order Bacteriovoracales; family Bacteriovoracaceae. The sequence goes on along the minus strand of JBLIAG010000040.1, from coordinate 3,814 downwards.
AGGTTCAACTTTAAATATGGATGGCTCAGCGTTATATCAAGGAATGGTTATTTTATTTCTCGGGGAATTCGCTGGAATGAGCCTAACGCTAAGCCAACAGTTTCTGGTGTTTTTCTTTGTTATGACTTCTTCTGCAGGTTCAGCTGGAATACCTGGTGGTGGGCTAATGATGTTCGGTGCTGTCATGGAGATGGTTGGTATTCCATTAGAGTATATCGGAGTTTACTTATTAATCGATCGATTTTGGGATTATCCAATCACAATGGTTAATGTGTATGGTGATTTAATTGGAGCAAAAACCATAGATCGTTTTATTGAATGACGCGCTTGGGTGTCGAAAACCTCTTGAGATTTTTTCGGTGGCACGTTCATGATATTCAGTATATAACTGGGATTCATATTTATTCGAAATTTAAGGAAAATAGAAATGAGAGAAAAGTACATTTCACAGTGGGAAGATCAGTATAACGAGCAAATGAAAGTTAGAATGGAGAAGCGAGCTAAATTAGACGATGCGGGCTCTCATCCATATAAACATGGGGTTAAACCAACTATTCAAGCTAATGAGCTAATTGCAAAGTACGGTGATCTTGCGAAAGAAGATATCGGTGAAACTCCTGAGTTTGAACTTGTTGGTAGAGCAATGATGGTTAGAGACTTTGGAAAAGCTGCTTTTATTCAGGTTGATGATGGTACAACTCGTTTTCAATTTTACGTTAAAAAGAGCATAACAAGTGAAGAAGGTTTCGCAGATTATAAATTATGTGACTACGGTGACATTATTTGGGCCAAGGGAAAAATCTTTAAAACAAATAAAGGTGAATTATCTCTGGAAGCTTCAGACTTTAAAGTCGTAACAAAAGCATTAAGACCTTTACCTGAAAAATTTCATGGTCTAACGGATCAAGAACTAAAGTACAGAATGAGATATGTTGACATGATTATGTCTTCTGACTCTCGTGAAAAACTAAGAACTCGATCAAAAATTGTAAGATATGTAAGAGAATTCTTCTACCAAGATGATTGGTTAGAGGTTGAAACTCCTATGATGCATTCAATTGCGGGGGGAGCGGCTGCAAAGCCATTTAATACACATCATAATGCACTTGATATGGAAATGTTCATGAGAATCGCTCCTGAGTTGCACTTAAAAAGATTAATTGTTGGTGGTTACCAAAAAGTTTTTGAAATGAATCGTTGCTTTAGAAACGAAGGTTTATCACTTAAGCATAATCCAGAATTTACTTCGATTGAATTTTACCAAGCATACGCAACTTATGAAGATCTAATGGTTTTAACAGAGAAGTTGATTCATGGAATCGCTAAAGATGTTATTGGTTCTGAAAAAATCACATGGGGAGAAAATGAAATAGATTTCGCTTCAAAATTTAGAGTACTTCCAATGAGTGATGCCGTTGTTGAATACACTGCACTTTCTAAAGAAGATTTAACTGATAAAGTTAAAATGATTACTTTATTGAAATCAAAATCAGAATTAGAAGTAGATCCAAATAAATTAGATGGTCTAAGTGCTGCTAAACTTATGGTTATTTGTTTTGAAGAATTTGTGGAAGATAAATTAATTCAACCAACTTTCATTACAGAATATCCAACTGAAGTGTCACCACTTTCTAGAAGAAATGATAAAAACCCAGAAATCGTTGATCGTTTTGAACTTTTTATTAATGGTTGGGAAATTGCCAATGCCTTTAATGAGTTAAATGATCCAACTGATCAATTAGGACGTTTTGCTGATCAAGCTGTTATGAAAGATGGTGGTGATGATGAAGCTTGTGACCCCGATTATGACTATGTTCGTGCATTAGAATACGGAATGCCACCAACAGCTGGTGAAGGTATTGGTATTGATCGTTTAGTTATGATTTTAACAAACTCTTCTACAATTAGAGACGTAATCTTGTTTCCACTTCTTAAGAAAGAAACATTTTTTGATAATCAATCAGTAGATACTGAAAAAGAAGACTAATGTCTCAGCTTCCACTCGGATCCCTATTTAAAATAATATTGGAGAGAAGATCTTCAAAAAGATTTTTATTAGGAACGATAGGAAGCTTTTCTTTTTCTATTGCTGTCATTCTATCAACCATCGGCTTGATGGATGGATTTGAATTTACTCTTAAAAAAGCTTTGGCCAATTCTAATGGCGATATCAAGTTTGTTGGTAAAAATGGTTTCTTTAAGGATGATGCCCAACTTGCAGAAAAATTAAATCAAGATTTTATTGAACGTTTTACATCTATTCTACAGGTAGAGGCTTTTGCCCTTGCAGAAGAAGAGAGTAAAGGTGTCCTTTTAAAAGGTGTAAAATCTGAAGAGTTTTCTGACGTTACTGGGATGAATCTTTCTTCGTTGAAAAATGGAGTTTTAATTGGAAGTAAATTCCAACAAAAATACGATCTAAATGTCGGCGACTCAATTGTTCTGGCATTTGCTTCAGGGAAAGCAAGGAACCAAGGCTCAGCTATACTTGAAAGTTTTCGAGTAGATGGAGTGGTTACTCACGGAATTTATGAAAAAGATTTTCGTTTTTTGTACATGGATAAAACGAATCTAGAGAAAATCCTTAGTTATAAAGAAGGTGTTTCAAACCTAGGTCTTATCAAAATTAAAAATTTAGAGAATTTGAAAACATCTATAAAAACACTCAAAATGAAAAATTATGAAGACTTTTCATTCGATCCCTACTGGAGTGAATTTGAAGTTTTATTAGATGCGGTCAAAGTTGAAAAGTTTTCAATCAGTATTATCCTTCAACTAATAGTTATTGTTGCAATAATAAACGTAGTTGCATTTATAATTTTTATCTCGGAAATTAAGGCACAAGATTTCTTTATGTTAAGAGCACTTGGCTTAAGTTTAAAATCTTTTCAACAGTTTTGGTTTTGTTTATTATTATTTATTTGGTTTATTTCTTGTGGTGTGGCCATAGGGCTCGTCCAGCTATTTAATCGCTTTATTTTGACCCTTCCATTCTTAAAAATCCCTGGAGACATATACGTTCTAAGTGAGCTTGATGTTATCTTGGATTATTTTGATTATTCATATGTTTTTGGGATATCCTTAGGGTGGACTTTGTTAATTGGTTTCTTCACAATGAGAAGAATGAAGAAAAAATCTTTAGTCGAAGGACTTAGACAGGAATTTTCATAATGTTTTTACAAGTAAGCAATTTAAAAAAATCGTACGGAAGCACTGAAGTTCTACGTGGCCTATCTTTTAATCTTGAAAGGTCTCAAGATCTGGCAATCGTAGGAAGTTCGGGGTGTGGTAAATCGACTTTATTATATATTCTTGGAGCCCTTGAGAAACCTGAAGAAGGCCAGATTATTATCAATAAGGTTGATATCTCAACTTTAAATGATGAAGAACTGGCTAAATTTCGTAATGAATCAATTGGTTTTGTTTTTCAGTTTCACTTTCTTCTACCGTCAATGACATGTCTAGATAACGCAATGCTGCCAGCAAAAATTGGTGGGCATAAAATGAAGGATGTTAAAAAGAGAGTTTTGAATTTTGCGAAAATTCTTCAAGTAGAACATTGTCTAAAGAAGTATCCATTTGAAATTTCTGGCGGGGAGCAGCAACGGATTAATATTATTAGGGCAATCTCTCTAAATCCCAAACTAATCCTTTGTGATGAACCAACTGGAAATCTCGATTCAAAGAATACATCAACGGTACTAGAATTACTTCGAAGTCTCTCTGAAGAAATAGATTCAACGTTAATTGTAGTGACACATGACGAAAATGTTGCGAACTCTTTTCACAAAAAAATAACCATTGAAGATGGTCA
>JBLIAG010000039.1:0-41038 GCA_047634375.1 Bacteriovoracaceae bacterium | reverse complement strand
CTTTTGAGTAATAGCCTTCTTTGATAGTCGGATAATTCTTGCATTCTGTACTCCTAAAATAACAAACCCCATCTTACCACGGATGGGGCTTTTTATTTAAGTGTCCCAATTAAGGGGTACAGATCAATTTAGGAGCTTTTTTTTATGATTTAATATTTATAGCTTATCTTCTCTTCCCAAAGTAGCATACTCTTTCTCAGTTTCAGGATGTATAAGGATATCTCTATTCTTATAAATTCTTGGTGTTGAGTATAATAATCTTAATGCTTTTGACTTAGGCATTGTCATGTATTTATCAGGGTACATTTCTTTAAGTTTATTACTTACCTTCTTCGCCTGCGATGCTGGCATACTTGGAAAAAGATGGTGCTCTGTATGGTAACCAAAGTTCAAGTTAAGAAACTCCAAAATAGGACTATTTGTTACTGTTAATGAATTCACAAGTGGATCATTTACTTTTGTTAAAGGTGATACATTGTGATTTGTTGATATATAACTCATTACTGTATAATTCTGAGCAAAAAATGGTATTGCAACAAGCCATAACCAATTAGAAGGTCCAACCGCGACAATATAGCAAAGAGCTAAGCCAACAATCAAAACAAATTCTTTAGTTACTTGTTGATGATTCATTTTCGCCCACATTTTATTACCAAATCTCATATAAGCTTGATTTAAAACTGCTTGAAATGAAAACCAATAGAAAAAGTAGAAATAACTTCTCAAATATCCAGAACCTGGACTCAGAGGAAAAACAAACTTCATAAATTTACTTTTCTTCCAAACCATCTTTGTTGGAAAAGCATCCGGATCTTTATAAAGTAACTGTGTATTTCCGTGATGAAGAGTATTGTGCCAGAATCTCCAATATGTAGGACTGATTAGAAATGGTCCTAAACCAATAAATCCTAAAACATTTTGTAACTTTTTATTTTTAACAATCGCACCATGAAGAATTTCATGAGTTAAGAATGTATTTCCAGCAAGAAAAATTCCCATAATAATTGAGATGGGAAGTTTAACAAACCAAGGTAACTCAAAAGTCATTAGCACATAAATACTAGCAAGAATACCACCAGAGTACATCACAGTGTATTTTAACCTTGTAGGTTCACGCTTAAAAGTTTCTTTAGGCATTTGTTTTGAAACTTCTCTATTATACTCACCTAAACTTTTAAGTTCGGATTCTAGTTTTTTACTCTCAGACTTTTCTGTCGTTTCAGATTCTTCTAAAACTTCTTTCGCTTGAACTTCAGTCGTTTCCAATTTATTCCCCTGTCAAATTTAATGTGATCCAACGTATCAAATAGGGTCTAGGAAGTCACTTTAAAATATCCTAATACCTAGTTATTACACTCGTTAAACTGGTTAAATAAGTACAAATTATTCTCTTTAACATGTGCCTTAACTTTTTGATAAAGATCTTCATTATTTATTAAAGAGCCCAGAAGTGAGCAAAACAATGTTTTAGATAACAGTTTTAACGCATTATCCCCACTTGTTGTGACTCGTAAAGAGTTAAAATTCTTAGGTTTCCACTCAGTTACAACGTATGCAGTATCCCTCGGCCAACCCAAAATATATTCATCGTAGTATAAAATAACTTCCTTTCCTTCGTAATTATATAGCTCTTGGGCCAACTCACTGTTTCTCACTGAGAATTTTGAGGTCAGAATATCTCCTGAGCCTTCATCGATTGTTCCTTCCCATGTAGGAAGAAACTTTCCTTTTTTAGAGATTTTAGTCAAATTCCCAACCCGCTTACCATTGGAAACAGGAAAGTCCCACAGTACAAATTTAGTTGCGACTAGGATCGTTACAATTAGCACAGGAATTAATATTTTCCATTTCATAGACTTCCTCTTATTAGGCTCCGGCCACGCTCATATTTTCAAACCTTAGTTTTGGAGAAAAGAATCCCCTATCATGGGTCGATAATACTGAATCACCGATTATATTTATATCTAGAAGCATCTTATGAAAGTTTCCAGAAACAGTCACGCCCTTTACAGGTTGAACTCTTTTTCCTTCACGACATAAATAACCGGAGGCTGCAAAAGAAAACTCTCCAGAAACAGAATTAGCGCCTGAGTGAAGCCCCTGAAGTGAATGAACTTCAAAATACTCCCCCGAAACTATATCTGATGCACTTGTATTTCCTGCTGAAATAACTTTTGTTGTTCCCCCAACACCAAGGGCAGACTTTGCTCCACGAGAAGCATGACCAGTTGAAGACAGTTTAAAATAATTTGCTGTTGCAGAGTTATGGTAGAAAGATTTCAAAACACCATTTTCAATTAAAGTGAGGTCTTTATGGGGAATTCCTTCTGAATCAAAATGACTAACAAAGAATGCTTCTTTATATTTTGGAATATCGCTAATAGTAATTCCTGAACCTGCGACCTGTTTTCCCATTTTTTCTAAGAAAGGATTTGTTTTTTCCATGGCCCCTTTGCCAGAAAAAATACTTGAGAAACAACCCAGTATTTCTGAAAATGCATCAAGCTCAAAAATAATATCGTAATTGCCTGTTGATAGAGGTTTAGCTTTCATCCATTCACTAGCATGAGTTAAGCTTTCGGTTACACATTCATCCACATTAAGATCTGATAACTTTCTTCCAATAACTCCGTGGTAATGCATACTCGACTCCGCACCTTCTTGAAGAAGGGCAGACGTATAACATGATTGATAATATTCACTTGAGTATCCAAGGACACCATTTGAGTTTAAATAATAACTAGCTGATTCACTTTCTGATAATCCGTTATATGGGACTGATTGAACTCTTGAATCTCGGGCCTTAACTTCGCTTTCAAGTTTCAAACAGAATTCTATTTTTTCTTCAGTACTTGTTGTATCTTTTTGGAATTCACTTTCAAAAATAAACTCACCTTCAGTAGTATTGATTTTTTCAAATTCATTAACTTCTGAATTAATTGCATTTTCCACTGCTGACTTGGCGGCTATTTTTAATGATTCTTCATCAAAGCTTTCCGTATAAGAAATTCCGACTTTTGAATCTTTTATGGCACGAACACCTATAACCTGAGCACCGGAAACTTTATATTTATCGATTTCAGAGTTTTGAGCACTTAATGAAAAGCTTTCTCCTTTTGAGAGAATGGCATCACATTGATCCGCTCCAAAATCATTTGAAAAGTTTATTATTTTTTCAAGGGTATTTTTAAGTTCCGTTTTCATTAGGCCTTTCCTCCAACTAAAATTTGATCTACCTTTACTGCTGGCTGTCCAACTGTAACTGGAACTCCACCACTTACCGAACCACAAACTCCTGCTGCAAAATCTAAATTATTACCAACCATACTTATATCTTTCATTATGTCGCCACCTTTTCCAATAAGTGTCGCCCCTTTCACTGCATCAGTTAGTTTCCCGTTTTTAACAAGGTAGCCTTCTTGAACAGAAAAATTAAATTCTCCTGTTCCAGGATTTACTGATCCACCGCCCATCGACTTAGCATACAAACCATCCCCCATTGACTCTAATAACTCTTCTAAAGAGTATTTCCCAGGTTCAATAAAAGTATTTCGCATTCTTGATGCTGGTGCATACTTATAAGACTCTCTTCTCGCCGATCCCGTTCTAGGGTGACCAGTTTTAATTTCTCCCATTCGATCACACATAAAGTTAGTTAACACACCATCTTTAATTAACTGTGTTTTTTGAGTTTCCATCCCTTCATCATCAATGGTGAGACTTCCCCATAAATTATCAACTGTTCCGTCATCAACAGCACTAAGGGCTTCGTGAGCAATCATTTCACCTTTTTTATCCCAAAATTCAGATGCTTTCTTTTCAACAGATGTCGTCTCTAAAGAATGTCCACAGGCTTCATGGAAAATGACTCCACCAAAACCATTATCAATAACAACCGGCATCTTTCCTGCTGGGCAGTGCTTTGCTCTAAGAACATTAACGGCCTGCTTAGCAGTGTAATCTGCTATCCATTCTGTATCTATGTTCTTAACAAATTCATATCCTCCCCTAGTACCAGGGGACCAGGAACCGGTTGCTTGTTTATCTCCATCTTTAACTATTGCAGTTGCTGACAAACGACAATAAGGTCTAAAGTCGTTCATATAAAGACCTTCACTGTCAAAGATCTCAACATTTTGTTTTCTAATCATTAGACCTGTATTTACCTGACTTACAAGTGAGTTTGCTTTTCTTGTTAATTGATCTACTTCGTGTAACTTTTGAATTTTTTCTGCAAGAGGTACATCTAAATCTTTAATAGCAGCAATTTGATGAACATTATTAGAACGAAAATCCAAAGCATGCTGAATTTCAGTTTTCTTTTTATATTGCTCAGCTAAAACTCTTGTTAGTTTTATAAGCTCCTCTTTTTGAATCGAGTTTGTATAACCGTATAGGGCCTTCTCACCATAAATTAACCTCACGCCAATTCCAAAGTCGACACCCGTTTTTATATCTTTCATTTTAGAAGAGTTCATCGACAATGATTCGATTTGAGTTTTCTCTACAAAAATATCACAAAAGTCTGCCCCTAAACTAAGGGCCTCAAATATTACATCGTTAGCAATTGATTTATCTAGCACCGATATCTCCTTTAAAATTGATAGTCGTTTTTAGTTGAAATGTTATTATAACTAATTTAAAACCTAACACACGACCGAGTGCTAGATATCGGCGAAAAAACTAAGGAAATATTGTTCATATGAAATATAAAAGAATTGGTGTTATGTGTGGCTCAAGTGATGTCTGTGATAAGAAATACTTAGAGATGGCTTACAAAGTTGGTCAAGAACTAGCAAATCTAAACCATGAGGTCGTTTATGGTGGCGGTGCCAAGGGACTTATGAGAAAAGTCGCTGATGGGGCACTAGATCATAAAGGAGTTGTTCATGGATATATGCCTGATTTTATGATCAAAGTTGAATGGCAGCACCCCAATTTGACAAATTTACATATAACCGCAGATATGGCGGAGAGAAAAACTGCCATGATGAATGAATCAGATGCAACTCTATTTTTACCAGGTGGGTGTGGAACAATGGAAGAGTTCTTTGAATGGTTATCTGCAAAAAGACTAGGAAAGCACTTAGGCCCCCTAATCATTTTTAATTTTGAAGGCTATTATGATCCCCTTGTGGAATTATTATTGAGAATGGAAAAAGAGAAGTTTCATAATGAAATACATAATGAAATGTGGTCTGTATGCAATAGAGTTGAACAAATTGCCCAAAGTCTGGAAGATGCTCCAGAGTGGGGTGCCGATGCCATTAACCACGCTTCAGTAAAATAATCCTAAAAATTGAAAATAGTAAAAGATAATTATATTACACCTAAAGGTCACCAAATTTTAGTAGATGAGCTTAATCAATTAGTTCTTACTGAAAGGCCAGAGATAACAAAAATTATTCAGTGGGCAGCTGGGAATGGTGATAGGTCTGAAAATGCCGACTATATTTATGGGCGAAGAAGACTCAGGGAAATTGATAGACGCTCCAATTTTCTTAGAAAAAGAATTAGTAAAGCAGTTATCATAGATCCAGTTGAAATGACCTCTAACAAGATTAAGTTTGGCGCAACTATTACGGTTCTTGATGGTGATGGGTCAAAGAAAGTATATTCAATTGTAGGTGTTGACGAAATCAATACTAAACTCAACTTTATCAGTTGGAAAAGCCCTATTGGTCGATCATTATTGAATAAGGAAATCGGAGATGAAGTCGAAATTAAGATTCCTTCAGGGCTCATTGAGTTAGAAGTAATCGAAATTACATATAAAAAAATTTATTAATTAAATTTCAAAATTCAAATGAAATCAACTTATTACACCGACTTCCCTATTTAAGTATTTTACTTATAAGTCGATAAGTTTTTGATGAACATTTTTAATCGAGTTCTTAATTATTTACTAGCATTTGCACTTGGGTTATCAATCCCTGTGTTTTTCGCTTATCTCGATATGTGGGAACTCGAGATTGATACTAATTTAAGTAACCTCTTTGACATGTTGAAAAGTCAGAATATTTATCAATTTAGTGCTCTGTTCTTCCCAATTATATTTATTTTTGTAACCGAGCTTGTTCAACAAGTTAAGGCAAAAAATATTCTTTTAATTGAAGAGTTTGAATACTTAAAAGTTCTTTTAAACGCTACACCTGATGCCATTATCTTTTTAAACGAAGACCAAGAAATTATCTTTCAAAACAATCAATTTAAATTACTCTTTAATCGTTTTGATATTGTTATCGAAAATACAAATTTATCAGACTTCTTTAACCAAGTTGAATATATTCAAAAGGAAGTCGTCCTTGACTCTAATATTTCGAAGGACCACAGCTTCTTAATGAGTTTTAAATTAGCAAAATTTAAGAATAGAAAAAACTACTTCATAAGTTTTAAAGATTTAAAGAATCTAAAAGATAAAGAAAAAATTATTGAAGAGCAGACCCATCAAATGATTGAAAAAAACAAACTAGCCTCCCTTGGTGAGATGGCCGCTGGGATTGCTCATGAGGTTAATAATCCTCTAACTGTTATCCACTCAAATAACACCATTATTCAAAAGCTCATTTCGAGAGATAAATTTGATGTTGCTAAAATTGATAAGTTAACTTCTAAAACGAGAGAACAAATAGAAAGAATCACGGCGATTATCACTTCGCTTAGAAACCTATCAAGAGGGTTGGCCAATGAAGAAAACGAAAGTTTTTCAATTGATCAAGTTTTAGATGAATCAATCAGACTTGCAAAGATTAGAGATAAATCTAAAAAGATTATATTCCAATTTAATAATAAACCTTTCACCACTTACGGAAACAGAGGGCAAATCGTCCAGGTTATTCTAAACTTACTCAACAATGCAATCGATGCAATTGAAACATTAGAGGATCCCTGGATAACTCTAGAATTAAAAGATAATGATAAGTATGTTGACCTTTATATAACAGATTCTGGAGAAGGCATTCCCAAAGAGGTAGCCGATAAGATCTTTATTCCTATGTATACGACAAAAGATGTAGGAAAAGGAACTGGACTTGGCTTAAGTTTATCCAGAACCTTTATTGAGCAGAATAAAGGCTCCCTTAATTATATCACTGAACAGAACAATACTTGTTTTAAAATATCTTTAGTTAAGGGTGACCCTATTGAAGAAAATAATGACAAAGAAAATAAAGAAGCGGCTTAAAAGAATACTTTCCATCTTACATATGTCGCTGTCGCCTTAGATTCAACATCTCTATAAAACAAATCAGATTCTCCTTGCTCATAAGACATAACACCGGCCCTAACAATACTAGTTCTTCCAAGAGGTGCTGTATAAAACAAATGTGTTCCAATACCATTGGTTAGATTATAAAATTCATTTACATGAATCGTTGTTGCATCAGTGGGAACTTTTCTATCATCATTTTGAATGTATTCGGCACCAATAATATGTCCAGCATTAAGCTTATTATCAAATTTGTAATTTAAACTATATAGGTGATTAAAACTTGGTAATTCCCCAACACTATCCCCACGAACTAAAAAATGAGAATACGTATAACTTATATTTAAACCTGAATTACCAATTCCCTTAAGTCCAAGGTAAACGGTATTAGCAACAGCACCCTCATAGTCAACATCGGCAGTAAGTGGGCTTTGTCTGACCTCATCGTAGAATCCATCAAACGTATAGTATGAATGGTATAGATCTAGTGACTTTAATCCCGATATATTCTTATTAGTATACTCAGTTAGTAGCGTCACCATGGAAGCGTGGGTTTTAACAGCCTCGGTTCCATTTCCAGATGGATCTACTTTATTTTTAAAACGGCTACTTCTATTAACATTCAGAAATGGTGTATAAAAAAGTCTCGTCTTTAAATTATTTTTTTTAGGCATGTACTTCTTGAAATCATAGATAATAGCAGCTCCATCTAATATTACATTATAAGACATCGCTGGATAAGTTCCACTTCTCTCAATACCATCGAGTTGATTTAAAGGAGGACCATTATTCGTTGTCATTCTACCAAGAGCAAAGGCCCATGGATTATCTAAGTCCTGATATAAAAGGTAGGCTACATCAAAATGAGCCTTAGAATCTTCCATTGCGTATCCACCACCTAGTGATTGAAAATTATCATTATCACCACCGGTTCTTGTTGTTCTACCACTCATATTCCAAAATTTACTCATTCCAAGAGTTGAGTAAAAGTGTAATTTTTTAGAAACAGCTACATCAAAGTTAAGCGCAACTCTCATGATATAAGCGGAGATTGTACTGTCCTGACCTTGATCTGGGTTTCCACCGCCGGCGCCTTGAATAGTATCAAATGCACCAGTGTCTCTATTAGTTTCATAAAAGCTTTCATACTGGTTCATGAAAGAGCCAGAGAACCTCAATTTATTTAAAGCTTGAGTTAGTTCAATATCGTCTAATTTTCCTTCAATTGCCTCAAGTCTACTCTCTACTGTAGTATCCGATTCTTGTGAGAAACCTAAGGTTGGAACTAATGCTAATAATGTTAATAGAAATAATTGTTTCATTATTCCTCCCCTACAACTGAACCGGATCTAACTTGTTCGATCTCTTTATATATTGTGTTCAGTTTTTGACAGCTAAGAGAGCTGCATTTATTTAAAACAATCGCTGTAAATTTGGCATCACACTCCTGCCCCTTAATTAATTCAATCAGAGACTTCTTTAAAAGGAGCATTGAGACTTTCTCTTTAGCACACTCCTTAGAAACCTTATTTTGAAATCTTCTGATTTTAGAATCAGCTTGGCTAGAGAAGATAAAACTTACTGCGATTACGGCGTATATAATTTTTTTCATAATAAAATCATAGGGATTACCAATTTCTCTGTAAAGGGTTTAATTCACAAGGAATTACCCATCTTATACTGTCAGTTTTTTTTACAGTACAAAGTTTAGGCAGTTTTATCGATGATAAGTAGCTGTTTTCATACCTCAAACTTTGGCACTGATCTTGTATTAATAGATGTGAGAGAAAAAATAATTAAACGGGGAGAAACGATGAAAACCACAACACAAAAAGTATTAACAAAAGGTATTATCACTTCTTTAATGATCCTAACTGGATTCATTTCTGGAGTACAGGCATCAGTAAAGCCTATTTCATGTGAAACAAACTTTGGTGAGAAGTCATTTACAATAGAAGGATCAACTGTTGCGTTTCATAAAGAACAACAAGACGGAAGAAGTATATCTTCAGTTCTTTCAACTAAAACAAGAAAATCACATACAGGTTTTAGAAAAACTGTATATAAGAATGGATATAAACATTTAATAAATATTTCAGATAAGCGTAATTTTAATTCTGAAAATGACTTCTTGGCAATTACATCTCCAAAAGGTCATAAGATGACTTTTCCTATTAATTGTAGTCAAACGGAATAGTTATCTATAGTGCATTTTCCCCTAATAAAGAAGACTGGTTTTCCCCGACCAGTCTTTTTTTTCTTATGCAGCTACTGGTTCAGCTACATTTCCAACAGAAAGCTTAGGAGCAAAAGTAATTAAAGTATCTCCTGCTTTTGGAGTCTCAGAAAAATTTGAATCAAATAAAATCGTTCCATCTTCCCGAATAAGCATACAAATGATCGCCTTTTCATTGTCCAACCTAAATTCTTGAAAGGTATAATTATCAGTTAATTTAGTATCCTTAAACGCCCAACCATATTGGTAGAACTTCATTAGGTTTTCATATCTTAGCTCAAAATTATTAAGTAAAAGACAGTAGCTACTCTTATCAATATTGTATTGGTCATGAATAAAGTTTCGACTTTTCTTTAGATGATAAACGTTTTCCTGACCGAGGTAACGAGAAAATTTCTCACAGGCCAATATATTAAATGAATCATTTTCACTCATTGCAATCAGTGATGAGTATTCATTTAAATCTAAATCACCAGTTTCAAGATGATCCAGAACTTGTCCATAATATGTGCTTATCCCCATTTTTCTAAAAGGAGATAACTTATACCATGAAGCTGAAGTGACCATGACTGGAATTCCAATGCCTTTTAGCTTTATTGCTAAATCAAGTACCCATGGCATGGTCCCGATAAAAACGATTCCATTTCTATCATTTCCTTCAAGACCTAACCTTCGACATAATGGTTTAAGAATAAGGCCATGAGAGATAACAGTTGTCAGGATAACAAGGAAAACAATAGGTAAGAACAAATCCCCAACTTTAATCCCTTCATTAAGCATTTCAGCACTTAATACTGAAGCTACTGAAGCTGCAACAATTCCTCTTGGTCCATATGAACCAATAAGAATTTTTTCTTTAAAGTCCATCTGGCTTTTATATGTTGAAATTAAAATTGCCACTATTCTCAAAACAAATGAGACCAATAGAATAAAGATGATATGAGGTAGCTCAATCATTTTAAAGACCTCCAAAGGAATACTTGCTGTAATAATTATAAATACAAAGCTTATACACATCGTTGTTATATTTTCTTTAAAAGATCTTAAATTAAATAGAATATCAATTTTGGAATTACCAATAAGGATACCTAAAATTGTGACCGTTAAAAGTCCAGAACCATGCTGAAGCTCATTACTAAAAACAAACGAACAAATTACAAGGGATGTAATAAAGGGTATCTGCAAAAACTCTGGGATAAGCTTTTTACGCAGACTTACATTTAGTAAAAATTTTATAAAAAAACTGAAAGCAAAAGAAATCAAAATGATCTTTATAATTGATGTCAAAACAGTTAATGGGTCAGTTTCTGCGCTTAAAACAATAGCATCAAAAACGACAACAGCTACGATTGCTCCAACAGGATCCGTAAGAATACCTTCCCACTTAAGGTAATTAGAAACTCTCTTATTCATATTCGCTTCTCTTAGTGCAGGCATAATAACTGTAGGACCCGTAACAACGAGTATCCCACCCAATAGTGCTGAAAATCCAATGGAGACATTCATTATAAAGTGAGCTGCCGTAGTAATAAGCACAAAATGAATAACAACACCCAAAGTTAGGATTCTTTTAAGACCACTGGAGACTGGCTTAAACTCACTAAACTTTAATTGCATGGCACCATCAAAGAGAATGAGAGCAACACTGATTTCTACTATAGAGAAGATAACATCCTGTCCCATCACTTCCCTAGGGTTTAATATTCCAAAAACAGGGCCTACTAAAAAACCTGAAACGAGCAGAGAAATAATACTTGGAATCTTCTGTTTCCAGGCCATCCACTGTGCAAACATACCTATTAGAATAATACTTCCGATCGTTGTTAACATGACACTCCCCAGATTTATGTGAACTATTTTTATTGATATTAACATAACGCTAGACACCATTTACAAATAATAGACATACTTTAGAAGAGATTTAATTTCCTTGATACTCTCTTAACAATTGCACCAAAGTTTGGGGTAAAATTTGGTTTAATAATAGAGGTATTTTTGCTATGTTTTTAAGCTCTTATACAAACTATAAAGGAATAATAAAGATGGAATACAATTTCACGAATATTGAGAAAAAGTGGCAAAAGACTTGGGATCAAAACAAAAGCTTTAAAACAAGTAATGATACGACTAAGCCAAAGTACTATGTCCTCGATATGTTTCCTTATCCGTCTGGAGCAGGACTTCACGTAGGTCATCCAGAAGGATACACTGCAACTGATATAATGGCGCGCTATAAGAGAATGAAAGGCTTCAATGTTCTTCATCCAATGGGCTGGGATAGCTTTGGTCTTCCAGCCGAGAACTATGCAATCAAAACAGGAACCCATCCTCAAATAACAACAGAGACAAATATAAAAACGTTTACTAAGCAATTAAAAATGCTTGGCTTTTCATATGACTGGGACAGAGAAATCACAACTTCAAATGTTGATTATTATAAATGGACTCAGTGGATTTTTGTTCAGCTTTACAATAAAGGTTTAGCTTACGAAACAGAAATGAATGTTAACTGGTGTCCAGAATTAAAAACAGTTTTGGCAAATGAAGAGGTCGTAAACGGTAAATCAGAAATCGGTGGCCACCCAGTAATTCAAAAGCCAATGAAGCAGTGGATGCTTAAAATTACCGATTACGCTGATCGCCTTCTATATGATCTTGAAGATATGGACTGGCCAGAATCAGTGAAAGAGATGCAAAGAAACTGGATTGGTCGTTCAGAGGGTGCAGAAGTAGATTTTAAAGTTGATGGTAGGGATGAATCAATTAAAGTTTTTACAACCCGACCAGACACTCTTTATGGAGCAACTTACATGGCAATAGCTCCAGAGCTGGAACTTGTAGATGCTATTTCTACTGAAGATAAAAAAGATGAGATTGAAGCTTATAGAAAAGATGCTGCAGGAAAATCAGATTTAGAAAGAACAGAATTAAATAAAGATAAATCCGGTGTGTTCACAGGTGCCTATGCAATCAATCCCGTTAATGGAAATAAAATTCCTGTTTATATTGCAGATTATATTCTAGCAACTTATGGAACAGGTTGTATTATGGCGGTTCCAGGACATGATGACCGTGATTATGAATTTGCTAAAAGGTATGACCTAGAAATTGTTCAAGTTTTAGATGGTGGTGACATAACTGAAGCCGCTCATACTGGAGAGGGAAACCTTATTAACTCTGGTGAACTCAATGGCCTTTCAAAGTCAGAAGCAATTACTAAAATGATTTCTCTTCTAGAAGAGAAGAAAATTGGTGAAAAGAAAATAAATTATAAATTAAGAGATTGGCTTTTTTCTCGCCAACGTTATTGGGGTGATCCATTCCCAGTCTTAAAAGATGCTAAAACTGGAGAAGTTGTTCGTTGCCTTAATACAGATGAACTTCCAGTTGTCTTACCGGAAGTTGAAAAGTATGAACCTTCTGGAACAGGTGAATCTCCTCTAGCAACAATTGATGAATGGCTTTATTTTACAGACCCAGTTTCTGGAAGAGAAGTAAGACGTGAAACAAATACCATGCCTCAATGGGCCGGATCATGTTGGTACTACCTTCGTTATATTGATCCTAAAAACACAGAAAAACCTTGGGAAGAAGACTTAGAAAAATACTGGATGCCAGTAGATCTTTATGTTGGTGGAATGGAGCACGCAGTAATGCATCTTCTTTACGCACGTTTTTGGCATAAAGTTCTTTTTGATTTAGGTCTTGTTTCAACAAATGAACCATTTAAAAAACTAGTGAACCAAGGAATGATTCTTGGAGATGACGGCGAAAAGATGTCCAAGTCTCGAGGAAATGTAATTAATCCGGATGATATTGTTACTCAGTATGGTGCTGACTCTTTAAGAATCTATGAAATGTTTATGGGCCCTTTAGAAAAAACTAAACCTTGGTCTATGAATGGTGTTAAGGGTGTATTTAATTTCTTATCAAAGTCATTTAAAACTTTTGCTGATACATCTCTCTATGGACAAGATAGCGATGAAACTATTAAGCAGCTTCATAAAACGATTAAAAAAGTTACAAGTGATATTGAAGAGATGAAGTTTAATACTGCTGTATCAGCATTAATGATTTTTACTAATCATTGCTCAAAAGAGAAAAAATTCTCTAAAGAAACTGCAGCAACCATTGCACTTCTTATGTCTCCTCTAGCACCACATGTTGGAGAAGAGATTTGGAGCCTTACAGGACATACTGAGAGCTTAACTTACGCTCCTTGGCCCAAGTATGATGAATCTCTTGCAAAAGATGAACTTATAACAATGGCCGTACAAGTGATGGGAAAAACAAGAGCTACTATCCAAGTTCCAGCTGACATCTCAAAAGAAGACTTCATGAAACTAGCTAAAGAAGATCCAAAAGTGGCGAAACAATTAGAAGGAAAGACGATAGTTAAAGAAATCTATATTCCTGGAAAAATTTGTAATTTTGTAGCAAAGTAAATATCTAATAATAACCCAAGCTTAGCTAATATCTGAGCTTGGATTATCTAAATCTATCCTAAATTGACTCGCTGAATCTTTGTTTTCCAATTTTAATTTTCTACTATATATCCCTTATTAAGAGCGAGGGGAAAAAATGAAAAATCTATCACTAGTATTAGTACTATTAATGACTACTTCTTATGCATTTTCTGCATCTAAGAAAAACTTAAACACTACAAATCAAACTAAATTTGACATCAGAGTTCCAGTAAAAAACTGGCTTAAAAAAATGAATGATGGTTTTACTGTTGGTTTAGCAAAAGGTTCATTAGACTTTAATTCTCGTCTAAGACAAACAGGAATTGATGAATCAAGAAATGAAACAAGTAGTACTAAAATTCAACTTACTGCAGGTTGGGAAAGTATCAGAACTAATGTTGTAGGATACTCAGCATTTGCAACATACCAAGACTTATCACTTAAAAATGAAGATCTTAGAAATATGAGACTTTCAGCTAACGCAACTTGGGGTCTAACTAACCAAGCATATACTTACGGTGGTTTAAACTTTGGTAAGTACTATGGTTCTGGAGAAGTTGAAGCAAATATCGAATCTGGTATTGGTTACCAAGCCGGTATTGGTTTTAAAATGCATGAAAAAGTAAACCTTGAAGTTGAATACCTAACTCTTCTAAATGAAGGAAAGCTAGACGGATTCAATATCAATTTAGCAGCAAAGGGAATTATGTTAAAACTTAATACTCCTTTTACTTTTAACCTTTAATTAGATAAATTTAAGTCATTAAAAATATCAATGAGGGGCTTTAAGCCCCTCTTTTTTTAGGACTTAAAATGATTGAACAAGTAAAAAAAGAAATTCTTGAACTTCAAAACCAACTACAAAATCATCCCATTTATAAGAATATCAGCACAATTGAAAGCCTTCACCTATTTATGAGTCACCATGTTTATTCAGTTTGGGACTTCATGAGTCTAGTAAAGTTCCTACAAAATGAATTTGCTCCTTCTAATACTCCATGGAAGCCTTTACCCAATAAAAAAATCATTCACTTTATTAACGATATTGTTCTAGAAGAAGAATCTGATGTCACGCCCGATGGCCAACATATGAGTCATTTTGAGATGTATTGTTTGGCCATGAAAGAAGTAGGATTAAATTCTGATAGTGCTTTTAGTTTTGCAAATAGTATTTCTCTAGATAAATTTCAAGAAACAATGCTGAGATATAAATTACCTCAAGAAATTCAAGATGGTCTTAATCAAACTTTTAGCTTTCTTGATCCAAGTAAACCCCATATTGCGGCAGCGGCCTTTTGCTTTGGCCGAGAGAATATTATTCCCGTAATGTTTAATCAACTTCTAGAGCAAATGGGGATTGATAATAACAAAGCTCCACTTTTTCATTATTACCTCTCTCGCCATGTACAGCTTGACGGCGAAGTTCACGGACCAATGGCAATTCAAATGATTGAAATTCTTTGTGCAGAAGACATTACGAAGTGGGAAGAAGTGAAAAATGCAGCTAAAGTAGCTTTAACAGCGAGAATAAAATTATGGGACTTTATACATAACGAATTAATAAAAATCTCCACGACACCAAGTCTAAATCATATAGAAATACATGAGGAAAAGGTTCAAGATCACTAAATCTTAACTCGTCTTTTTTGGTATTCTAATTGGTTCATATTTTCTACAATACTATTATATTTAGAATGGAGGAATTATGGATTTAAGAATTGAGTCTAATCATCAGTATGATGAATTTTATAAAGAAAGCCTAAATGATACAAACTCTTATTGGTCTAAAAGAGCCGAAACATTTGATTGGTTTAAGAAATGGGATTCTGTTCAAACTGGTAATTTTAGCGACGCTAATATTTCTTGGTTTGAAGGTGGACAAACAAATATTACGATCAATGCTCTCGATCGCCATGTAAAAAATACTCCGGACAAAACTGCAATAATTTGGGAATCAAATGATCCTAATGAAAAAGAAATCTACTTCACTTACAAACAACTCTTAGAAAGAGTTAATCAATTTGCAAATGTTCTTAAAGATAAGAATGTAAAAAAAGGTGATCGTGTTTGTTTTTATATGTCCATGGTTCCTGAATTACTGATTGGTGTTTTAGCTGCAGCAAGAATTGGAGCAGTCCATTCGGTTGTCTTCGGAGGTTTTTCAGCAAAAGCTTTAGCTGGAAGAATCGTTGATTGTGAGGCTAAGATTGTCATAACAATGGATGAGGCATTTAGAGGTGGTAAGACGATTCCATTAAAAGATATCACCGATGGAGCATTAGAGGAGGCACCTTGTGTTGAAACTGTTCTATGTCTTCAAAGAACAAAAGCAAAGGTGAAAATGAAAGCTGGAAGAGACATCTGGCTCAGTGAATTGTTAAATAAGGCCTCAACAGAGTGTGCCCCAGAAGTGATGAACTCAGAAGATCCCTTATTTATTTTATATACGTCTGGTTCAACAGGAAAGCCAAAAGGTCTCCAACACACAACAGCTGGATATATGTTATGGGCAAGTGAAACTTACAAAAATGTCTTTCAAGTAAACCCTGGCGATACCTTTTGGTGTTCAGCTGATATTGGCTGGATTACAGGCCACTCATATATTACCTATGCTCCTCTTTTAAATGGGTCAACCCAGGTTCTTTTTGAAGGTGTACCAACTTGGCCAGATTCAGGCCGTTTTTGGCAAATAATAGATAAGTATAAGGTTTCTCATTTCTACACTGCCCCTACTGCAATTAGAGCATTACAAGCATGTGATATCGAGCTCGTAAATAAAGCAGACCTATCAAGTCTCAAAGTTCTTGGAACTGTTGGTGAGCCTATCAATGAAGAAGCTTGGGAATGGTATAATGAAAAAATTGGTAAAAAGAAATGCCCAATTGTTGATACTTGGTGGCAAACGGAAAACGGTGGAATTATGATTTCATCAATCGCAGGAGTAACTCCCACAATCCCCTGCCATGCAACACTCCCTCTTCCTGGAGTTGATCCAATTCTAGTCGATAATGAAGGTATTGAAGTTAAAGGTAACCCTGCTGAAGGAAACTTATGTATTAGATCTCCTTGGCCTGGAATTGCGAGAACCATATATGGGGACCATAAAAGGTATCAAGAAACTTACTTTACAACCTACCCTGGAACTTACTTTACTGGGGACGGAGCAAGAAGAGATGAGAATGGAAACTACAGAATCACAGGAAGAGTTGATGATGTAATAAATGTTTCAGGCCACAGAATAGGAACTGCAGAAGTAGAGGATGCTATAAATGAACATGAGGCAATAGTTGAAAGTGCAGTTGTCGGCATACCTCATGAAATTAAGGGTGAAGCCCTTATGGCCTTTGTAATTCCCTATAATGAAAGTTCAAACGAAACAGACTTTCTGTCCTCGATAAACACTTTAATAACCGATCAAATTGGGCCGATAGCTAAACTAGACAGAGTTCTTGTTGTCCCAGGTCTTCCAAAAACAAGGTCAGGTAAGATTATGCGAAGAGTTCTCAGAAAAATCGCAAGTAATGAGCTAAGTAGCCTTGGAGATATATCAACTTTGCTAAACCCCGAAGTTGTAGATAAAATAATTGAAAAGATTAACAAATAAATAAAATAGAAAAGGGAGAAAAAATGAAAGGATTCATGACAATTACATTATTGCTTTTAACCTCATTAAGCTTTGCAATGTTTAACTGGGAAATGGTGAGTACAGATAGTAATTACGCTAATACTCAGAAAGATATCGTCGAATTACTTAAAGAATACCCACAAGTACTTTCTAACTCAACATTCGAGGCTAAAGATTTAGAGTTTGTTAATGTTACAGATACTATTTATGAATATACTGCTGATACAGTATGTGAGGAAGATGATGAAAGATTAGTTCATCACTCACTAACTTACTTTGCCTGTCCATTTAATAGACCCACTGAATGTATTACAAAATTTGGAAACATTCTATCTGACAAAGATCCATGTTTAGATAACTAAAAACTATTTTTTTATAATATTTTCAAAGCCTCATCAATAACTTGTGAGGCTTTTTTTATTTTAAAAAGCTGTAACAATTTTCAAGTCTAATGAAAAAGTGTGATGAGTTGAGTTTGCTAGTTAAATTTTTCGAATCTAGGGACATGTCAAATTCATCAGAAAAGTAATTCAGAATCTTTCTCTGGAATCTATCTGGAAGTAATTTTACATCGACACTCTTTCCATTAATAAAAATCACCTTTGGAATTATCATTTCTTTAAAATCTACTGAACTAAAAATATCTCTAAAGCTTAAATCATTCTTAGTTAAATTTAATCTTAAGGCAATTTTATCAAGGGCCGCCCTTGGGAAACACTTGTTTTCATTATGATAAACTCCATGAGCAATGAGGATATCTTGAATTTTTCCCTCAAGCATAAAAATAAAATCTCCGGCAGTATAACCAAACAACTCATGAGTTGCTGTTTTTGAATTAACTCCACCTGCATGGCGCTTAAACCAAGTTGGAAGATCTTTCATCAAAAGCTTATGCATAGGATGATTTTTATCTTTTTCTATAAAAATATCAAAATCTGCATGAGCCAACTCATGAAAAATAGTCGTAGCTCGAGCTGCAAATAGGTTGTACCCATTTGTGCTAGAAAACTCTTGATATTTTTTTATTCGATATTGTCTTCCAACCTTCACCATATATTCATCTTTAAGAGAAATGGTATTAGTAAAAGGAGTATAAGTTGCCTCTGCATTTCTATTTCCAAAAATACCAAATTTTTTGAGCTTTATTTTCTCAGACAGATCAATTAAATGATCCGTTCTCATTAAGAATCTATCTTCTAGTGAATCAAAAAAAGGTAAGAACTGAGACTTTCCAGCAATCGCTGAAACTGAGAACAGCACGAGTAGTATAGTTAGTAATTTCATATTCTTTCCTTGAATAAGTTTTTTATTATATGTGAGCTAATAGCAAACATCATCACAATTGGTATAGCAAGTTGATATAGTCAAAAAAGGACAAAAAAAAGCCCCACAAATTGTGAGGCTTAATATTTCTAAGTTTTATTTAAGACTATGATCCACATGCAACACAATCATCAGGATTGTCTATTGAACACATCATCGCTTCTTCGTCAGTGTACTGACCTGGTTGAGCTTGAATAACTGCTTCAGCTGGAACTGTTTCAGTTTTCTTATCATCACGTACAGTAAACTTAATTGCGTCAGATGCAGCCTTAGTACGTAAGTAGTACATTCCAGTCTTAAGTCCACTTCTCCATGCATGAAAATGCATTGAAGATAGTTTCCCCATATTTACATCTTCCATATGGATATTTAAAGATTGAGATTGATCAATATATGCACCTCTATCTTTGGCCATATCAATAATAGCTTTTTGCTTAACTTCCCAAACTGTTTTGTATAGAGCTTTAAGGTTTGCAGGAATATTATCAATATTTTGAACTGAACCATTATGCTTAATGATTTCATTTTTCATATCATCATTCCAAAGACCCATTTTGATTAAATCTGTAACTAGGAATTTGTTAATTACAGCAAACTCTCCAGAAAGAACTCGTCTTGTATAGATATTAGAAGTGAATGGCTCAATACACTCATTGTTTCCTAAAATTTGAGAAGTTGACGCTGTAGGCATTGGTGCCATTAGAAGTGAGTTTCTAACACCAGTTTTAGCGATCTTAGCTTTTAGCTCAGCCCAGTTCCATCTTTCAGTCGGAGTCACTCCCCACATATCATACTGTAGGATTCCTTCGGAAATTGGAGAACCTTCATAAGAATCATAAGTTCCAAGTTCAACAGCTAAATCCGCTGAAGCCGTAAGAGCAGCAAAGTAAATAGTTTCAAAGATTTCTCTATTAACTAATCTTGCTTCTTCTGACTCAAATGGAATTCTTAATTTTGCAAATGTATCTGCTAAACCTTGAACACCAAGACCGATAGGTCTGTTCTTTTTATTAGAATATTCTGCTTCTGGAATTGGGTAGTAGTTAAGATCAATAATTTTATTTAAGTTAACAGTTGCTTTATAAACAACATCAAACATTTTCTTATGATCAAAAGTCACTTTATCAACAAACATTGGAAGTGCAATTGAAGCTAAGTTACAAACTGCCACTTCTTTATCATCTGTGTATTGAATAATTTCTGTACAAAGATTTGACGATTTAATTGTTCCAAGGTTTTTTTGGTTAGATTTTTCATTTGCTGCATCTTTATAAAGCATAAACGGAGAACCTGTTTCAATTTGAGATTGTAAAATTTCAAACCAAAGCTTTCTTGCTGGAACAACTTGCTTAGCTCTTCCCTCAGCTTCATATTTAAGATAAAGCGCTCTAAATTCTTTTCCGTAAGTATCTGCAAGACCTGGAGCTTCGTGTGGACAAAATAATGACCAGTCAGCTTCAGCTTCAACTCTTTCCATAAAGATATCGTTAGTCCAAAGAGCGTAAAATAAATCCCTTGCTCTAAGTTCTTCTTTACCATGATTTTTCTTAAGCTCTAAGAAGTCAAAAATATCTGCATGCCAAGGCTCAAGATAAACAGCAAAAGATCCCTTACGCTTTCCACCACCTTGATCAACATATCTTGCAGTATCATTAAATACCTTTAACATTGGTACGATACCGTTTGAGTATCCGTTTGTTCCCTTAATGAAAGTACCTTTTGCTCTAATATTATGAATTGAAAGCCCGATTCCACCAGCTGATTGTGAAATTAATGCACAGTCTTTTAATGTATCGTAAATACCATCAATGGAATCACCTTTCATAGAAAGTAAGAAACAAGATGACATTTGTGCTTTATTTGTACCAGCATTGAAAAGTGTTGGAGTTGCATGAGTAAACCATTTCTCAGAAAGAAGATGGTAAGTATCCATTGCAGCATCAATATCTTTTCCGTGAATTCCAAGAGAAACTCTCATTAACATATGTTGAGGTCTTTCTACTATTTTTCCGTCAATTTTTAAAAGGTATGATCTCTCAAGAGTTTTGAAACCAAAATAATCATATTCCATATCTCTTGAGTAAGCGATTTCAGAACCAATTCTATCTTTATGTTCTTGAACTGCTTCGTAAAGCTCTTCAGAAATTAAAGAAGATTTCTCTTTCGTTATTTTATCTTCATAGCCATGTAGTAAATCAATTGTTTCAATAAAAGAATCACTAGTTTTTCTGTGTAAGTTGGCAACTGCAATTCTACCAGCTAATTTAGAATAATCAGGGTGAGTTGAAGTCATGTATGCTGCAACTTCTGCAGATAGATTATCTAACTCTTCAGTTGTAATTCCATCAAAAAGACCTTGAATGGTTCTTTTTGCAACTTCCATAGCATCAACAAATTCAGTATTTAAACCGTATGTTAATTTTGAAATTCTTAAAGTAATTTTATCAAATTTTACAGGCTCTTTCTTACCTGACCTAGTTGTAACGAACATAATTATATTCCTTTTTAATTATTTTTTAAAAGTTTTCTAGAAGTCTGCATCTAAATTGAAATCGAATCCACCGTCACCAGTTACAGAGTTCATAACTCCAGCTTTTTGGTATTCAGCAACACGTTTCTCAAAAAAGTTTGTTTTACCTTGTAGAGAAATTAATTCCATCCAATCAAAAGGATTGTTTGCGAAATAAATTTGCTCACAACCTAGTTCCAGTAAAAGTCTATCAGCAACGAATTCTACATACTCACCCATTTGATCCGAATTCATTCCAATAAGTGATACTGGAAGCGCTTCAGTTATAAAGGCTTTTTCATACTCAACAGCTTCACGGATAAGTGCATGAACTGTTTCTTGTGGTAATTGATTTTTAAGATGCTTATAAAGTAAACAAGCGAAGTCAGTGTGAAGACCTTCATCCCTTGAGATTAACTCATTAGAAAAAGTTAAACCTGGCATTAGGCCTCTTTTCTTTAACCAAAAAATTGAACAGAATGATCCGGAGAAGAAGATCCCTTCAACTGCAGCGAAAGCTAAAAGCCTAGTTGCAAAAGTAGCATCTTCAGAATAGATCCACTTCATTGCCCAGTCAGCTTTCTTTTTAATACATGGAATATTATCTACAGCTTTAAATAAATAGTCTTTTTCTTTTTGGTCATCAATGTATGTATCAATTAATAGACCATATGTTTCAGCGTGAAT
Source organism: Bacteriovoracaceae bacterium (assembly GCA_047634375.1). GTDB lineage: Bacteria > Bdellovibrionota > Bacteriovoracia > Bacteriovoracales > Bacteriovoracaceae. The sequence goes on along the minus strand of JBLIAG010000039.1, from coordinate 18,985 downwards.
ATTTTCCATAGCAATTTGAAAACCATAGAAACATCTTGCTTCAGGAATTTGAACATCATTATAAAATCTTAAACAAAGATTTTCGTTAACAATACCGTCACTAGCAGAAAAGAAAGCCAAGATATGCTTAATATAATGTTTTTCGTCATCGTTTAATTTTTTCCAATCCTCAAGGTCTTGGTATAAATCAATTTCTTCTGCTGTCCAGAATGATGCCATCGCTTTTTTGTACATTTCCCAAATATCATCATATTTGATTGGTAGTAGAACAAAACGATCGTTGCTCTTATCTAGAATAGGTTCATTAACAGACATAGCTTCTCCTTAATCCGTGTGCTGTGTGTTATTAGGACTGCTGCTTTACAATTTAAATGTCGTTGAAATCTTTGAAATTTCCTCTCAATTTTTCCTCCTCGGGATTAAATGAAAACGGGGGTCTGGCTTAGTAAGTCTCTCATTTCTCACGTCACAGTTGCGGGACAGCTTCGGATTCAAACCGAATTCACCGGGTAATCATTTTGTGGACTTAGATTAAGGAATTCGCATAGACATGCCAAGGAAAACTTTCTTACAATATCTCATTTTTTGGAATATGTCGTGGTATCACTGCCTTAACGCGGCCTTAACACCACAAGATATAGGGTGTGCAATTACGCATCAAAACAGATTTTTTTTAAGCACGTTACGTCATTCTTTAACTTTCACAATATAAATTATAGAATTTGTTTATGATAAATATAAAATTCTTTACATCACTTATTGCAATGTTCGCCCTGGCCTATGGAATTATCAATATCCAAAGCTTTTTGGATACTAATTTCATTAAAAACGACACCCCTGTAAAACATGCAGTTAATCGTTTTCTAAATGGTCATGTGGATTAATTAGAGAACGTTTAGCCAGATATTAAGTACGCTTAAGGCCGCTCCTGAGATAACAGGAATGGTAAGGTTATCGTCAATATTAAAAGCACTCAAAAGCTCAGACAGTGCGCCTACAATGGCTCCAAAGAAAGCAAATAGTATCAAGTTTGGTGAATGAACACCTAAAACAATTAAGTAAATCATTGCAACAGAAAGACATGTTGAAAATGCAGCAATCGTTCCTTGCAGAGTTTTATTTGGAAGTAACCTATCTCGTCCATAGTAAACACCAACAATCGAAGCAACAGGATCTCCAAAGATTAAAAATAAAATTGCCAGGATTGCAATTGATTCTTCATAAAAAAATATGGATAAAGCGACTCCTAATGCATAAAACGGAAGCCCCGAGAAACTTACCTTTTCAGATTTTCTCATAATTGGTCCAAAGAGGTTTGTTAGACCTTCATTTATCTTTTGATTCTTAAGTCTTAAAAAATCTAGAAAGAATCCCAGGCAAGCAACCACTAGGGCCATATATCCCCAATATAAAATTGGAGTTTTTGTTAAATAAAATGTCAAAAGACACACAACACCACAAAGAATATGCCAGACTCTTCTCATTATATGCAAATCAGAGCGTTTCGCTAAGGTATCATCATTAATTATTTCCATTTTTATATATCCCTTCAGCGCAGTATTTTTCTTTAAAATCTAACTTTTATACCTATAATGTCATATAGGAATGTTTTAAATATATTTTGTCTTATTTTTAGCAGTTTTAGATTAAAAAATGAACACCAATAAATCAATCTTTTGAGATAACGAAATAAAATATGAATTTAGGCGATCAATTAAATAATGCGGACTCTTTACTTGGTAAAGAGAGAAACTGTAAAGTCTGGGCCATTGGTGGCGGAAAGGGTGGCGTTGGTAAAAGTTTAGTTACTGCAAACACATCCATCTGCTTAGCACTTATGGGTTATAAAGTGGTTACTGTTGACTTAGACCTTGGTGGTGCAAACATGCATACATGCCTAGGTATTCCTATTCCAGAAAAAACACTATCTGATTATATTTCTAAAAAAGTTACCGACATCAAAGATTTACTTGTATCTACACCCATTAAAAATCTTCAGATTATTTCTGGCGCGCAAGATGAGCTAGGTATTGCAAATTTAAAGCAAATGCATAAAAACAAAATTCTCTCAAAGCTTGGTGAACTCGACGCTGATTATGTCTTGCTCGATTTAGGAGCAGGAACAACTTATAATACCCTCGACTTCTTTATAAGTGCAGACAAGGGTATTTTAGTTATCCTTCCCGAGCCAACTTCAATTGAGAATACTTATAGATTTATTAAATCTGTCTATCATCGTCGACTAAAAATGATCGAGGAACTTTTAGATATTCAGCCATTAATTAATCAAGCGATGAATGCAAAAATTTCTGCCCCCAAAAGTACTCCTGTTGATCTCATTAAAAGAATTATAGAAATCAATCCAGAGATGGGTATGAAGCTTCAAAATGAAATTTCAAAATTCCAACCTCAAATAATAATGAATCAAATTAGAAACCAGCAAGATATTGATATTGGATTCTCTATTCAAAGTGTTTGTAAAAGGTATTTTGGAATCGAAATGAATTATGTTGGCTATCTTGATTACGACTCTGCCGTTTGGCAATCAGTAAAAAAGAGAAAGCCATTGTTAATGGAGTTTCCAAATTCAAGGCTTGTTAATAACTTTGATCGAATCGTACACAAACTACTAGAACTAGATTAGGAAGTATAAAATGAACCTTAGTGATAAAAATAACTATTACGAAGTTTTAGAAGTATCTACAAACTCCACACTGCAAGATATTCATAGTGCATATATTAGAGCTAAGAATGCTTACTCTGGAGATTCAGCGGCCCTTTACTCATTAATGAGCCAAGATGAATGTGATAGTGTTCTTAATCAAATTGAGGAAGCTTATTCAATACTAGGTATTCCAGAAAAAAGAAGAGAATATGATAAAGTTCGAGGTTTAAATCAAACACATACTCCTGAAGGCTTTGTAGAAGAAATTTCAAAAAAGCCGGATTATAAACCTCACCACTCTCTTTCTGATATGCTCTCCGAGCCAACTAATACTCACAATGAAATAATTCAAGAGAATGCTCTTAAAGAAGAATTTAAATATCAACAAGAGCACTCAGCAAAAACTCAGGCATCTGTTTCAAAGATTCAAGCTTTTAAAAAGTTTGGGCTTAACTATGAGCAAGATACCTCATTTGAGCAAGAAATTGAAAACTGTACTGTATTTACTGGGGAGTTTCTCAATAAGATTAGAGAGTACAAGAAAGTAACTATTGAGCGCATGGCCGAAATGACAAAAATTTCTAAAACATATATTCGTAATATAGAAGGAGATGAATTCTCCAAACTTCCTGCTGATGTTTATACAAGAGGCTTCGTTTATCAATATGCAAAATGTTTAAAGCTCAACTCTGACCTTGTAGCAACATCTTATATTCATCATTTAAGACAACTAAAAAATCCTGTTTAATAACTGAAGAGAAAAGATGAATGAAGAAGAAAGTCTCTATTTCACAATTTCTCAAGAAGATCTTGAGCAATTTAAAAGATTAGATGCTTACCTAGCTCACAAGACGACAAATATAAGTCGCTCGCTAATAAAGAAACTTTTCCTAAATAATCATTTTAGATCAGATCAAAAGCTTGAACTTAAAAAGATGCCTAAATTGGGTACACAAATCGAGTTTATTATTCCCGAACCTGAAGCTGTAGATATTACACCTCAAGACATTCCACTTGATATTTTATTTGAAGATCAACATCTCATTATTATAAATAAACAAGCTGGACTTGTAGTTCACCCTGCTCCCGGAAATCCTGACGGAACTTTAGTTAATGCCATTCTCTTCCATTGCAAAGATTTAAAAGGAATTGGAAATGAAAAGCGACCTGGAATTGTTCATAGACTCGACAAGGGTACTAGTGGGATTATGGTAGTTGCAAAAGATCAAAGAACCCATGAAGGCCTCGTAAAACTATTTAGTACACATGATATTGAAAGAAAATATGAGGCCATTTGTCTAGGCTCCAGACTACCAAGTTCAGAAAGATTGGAGTCATTAATTGGAAGAAGTCAGTTCAATAGGCTTAAGATGGCCACAGAGGTAAAGAATGGAAAGATTGCCATTACTTTTATGACTCTACTTGAAACCTTTAGCCGTTTCTCACATGTGGAACTAAAATTGGAAACAGGAAGAACCCATCAGATTAGAGTTCATCTAGCTGAGCTTATGAATAGCCCAATATTAAATGATTTAACTTACGGAAGGACAAAAGAAGAGAAGCGTTTTCAAAGTACAAAAGTAAAATCAATTCTCAAAGAATATGAATATCCTTTTTTACACGCTAAATTACTTGGCTTTGTTCATCCAATTACTAAAGAAAGATTATTATTTGAAACCAACCCACCTCAGATTTTTCAAGATATTTTAACTCAACTTAGAAGCGAAATATGAGTTCAGTTCTTCATACTAAAAAGTATTTTGACGGTGAATTTATAGTTTATGACGATAAACCAGCTGAACAGCTCATTCAATGTCATCAAATTCACTCAAACACAGTCATTGAATTTAAGGGGAATGATTTAACTGAAATAAAAGCTGATGGTATTATTATTGACCCTGGTCTATATCCTAATCACCTTGTGGCGATTAAAACAGCTGATTGCCTACCCGTTCTATTAATAGGAAGAAAAATCGCTCTTGTTCATTCAGGTTGGAAGGGACTAGAAAATAGTATCCTAAGCAATGAAAAAATAAAAACACTTGAAATATCTGAAATCTATATTGGACCGGCAATTCAAACTTATGAAGTTCAAGAAGAATTTAGAAAAAACTTCCCAAATAGTAAAAATTTTTTAACTTCGAAAGGAAGACTATTTTTCAACTTACAGAAAGAAGCAATGGATCAATTAAAAACAACCTATCCAAATGCAAAAATCTTATGCTCAGATATATGCACTTTTAAAAATAACCACTATAATAGTTACCGCAGAGATAAAACTAAAATACGAAATTGGAATGTATTTAAAATAAATTAGAGGATAATCATGGAATCAAAAAAATCACTAACGTTAAATGGATTAGTTTTACCAAACTTTCTTTATGTATTGGTATCAGTAGGAATGATTTTTGTTGGAGTGTATCTAACAAATCATTTTTTTAGTACCTTTTATCCCGAAGGCTTAAGTCAAAGTTCAAGTCTTTGTAATATCAGTAATTTTTGGGGTTGTGATAAAGCAACTAACTCTCCCCTAGGAACAATTGCAGGAATGCCGACTTCAATTTTTGGTATTATTATGGGAGTGATTGGACTCTTCACAGCTTTTGCTGGTACACCAGCGATTGAAAAAACGACAAAAACCATTACATTACTCAACCTTGTCGCTTGTTTGATATTATTTGTTTATTCATTAGTTATTTTAAAGAGTCTTTGTCCAATGTGTACTGCTTACTACGTACTCTCATTGTTGGCTTACTTACTTTTTTATAAATACTCGGATTCCTCACTTGGGTTTGATCCTAAAATTACGGGTTCATTTGCTGCTCTTGTTATTATTCCTGTAATTGCCCTAAATTTTTATATCGGTGGAAAAAAAGAAAAAAAAGCTACACTAGCAAAAAGCTATATTGGTCAATTTAATGAACTAAAAAATTACGGAGACCCAGCAGTTGAATCACCTTACAAAATTCATAAAGGTACTGAGAAATTCGAAGACGCTCCTATTAGAATTACAGTTTTTTCAGATTTTCAATGCCCTTACTGTCAGGCAGTCGCTGAGCAAATGCCAAGTCTTATAAGAGAGTTTAAGAATAAGATTAATATCCAATATATGTTCTACCCATTAGATGCTACCTGTAATTCACAAATGAAAGGTGGGATGCACCCTTACGCTTGTAAAGCCGCTTATCTTGCAGCTTGTGATCAAACTAAATTTGCAGAAGTTCATGACTATATTTTTCAGAAGCAGTCAGAAATCAATTTAGAATCGTTAAAAAACTGGGGAAAGAAATTTGAACTAGCTGAAAACTGTGCTGAGAACAAGGCTATTCAAGACCAAATTCAGCAAACTCTTAATGCTGGTAACCAATACAATTTGAAATCCACACCAACAATTATTATTAATGGTAAGAAGTTGGAAGGATTAGTTCCAACAGTTCACCTTAAAGCAATCTTAAATTCATTAATAAAAAAATAAAAACGAGTAAAGATGTATCGAATAATTGAAACCCATTGCCACCTAGACTACTTAAAGGTCAAACCTCTAGAAGACATTCTTCTAGAGGCTCAAAAAAATGGTGTTGAGAAGATATTAACTATTGCAGTTGAGCCAGATAATTTTGACGCTGTTAAAGAGCTTGCGCAGAATAATGAAATTGTTTACTACTCTCAAGGGATTCATCCACATGAAGCGAAACTTTCAACGCAAGAAAGTTTAAATAAAATTAAATCAAGGGTGAATGAAAAAAAGATGCTTGCTGTTGGAGAGATAGGTTTAGACTTTCATTATAATAATTCACCAAAAGAGATACAGATTGAAGTTTTCAAAAAACAATTAGAAATCGCTATTGAATTCAACAAACCTGTTATCATTCACTCTAGAGATGCAGATGAAGATATGATAACCATTCTTAAGGAATATGCTCCTAGGATGAATATGAAAGGAGTCATTCATAGCTTCACTTCAACAATTGAATTGGCAAAAGTAGCGATATCACTTGGCTTTTATCTTGGTTTTAACGGCATTATTACGTTTAAGAATGCTCATAATGTCAGAGAGGCAGTTGAGATATGTCCAATCGATAGAATCCTTCTTGAGACTGATTCCCCATTTTTGACACCTATCCCTCATAGAGGAAAAGAAAACTCTCCGGCAAACCTTCCTCATATATTAGAAAAGGTAGCTGAAATAAAAAAAATAGAACCTAAAACAGTTGAAGAATACTGTTATAAAAATTCAATGAATTTATTTAAATTTTAATTACATTTTTTTAATAAATATAAGTTTTTCTCTGTCTTAATCTCAAAGTCGTGCTGAATAGACTTTAAAGATTCCATTTTTCTAACTGGGCCAACAATCCAATAATCAACTCCAATACAAGAAATATCATTTAATAGATTTGGCTTTTCTACGAGTGGTGTATACTCAAATTCCCAAAGTTTATTTTGGTTATGACTATGAAGTTCTAGCAACCATTTAAATTCATACTGATTGTATAAATCATGAACTCTAATTTTCGCGTTATTAGAGGCAATCACACCCTCTATTTTTTTTATAAAATTTGAACTCTCTTTTGTCGCTTCTGGAGAAACCATTTTAGGAAATAGAGTTGTAATTCTAACACTAAGGATAGATAAGATGAGAAGTGCCCCAAGAATCCATTTATTCTTTTTTATAAATCTATCGTTTTGTATAAAAACAGAAATATATAGTACCAAACAAAATGGTGTCATAAAACGAGTTAAATCTGTCTTAGGAATTACATAATAGTAAATTCCCATAAGGGTAAAAAAGTAGAAATAAATAAGTGTTTTTTTTATATTTCGCCTTACAAAGCCATCTAAAACGACACAAATAATCAGAATAAAAAAATAAAATTGAGAATTTAGAATTTTGTTTTTCAAGCTAAAATCACCAGAGAATACACCTAGCGTTTCTTTTGCACTCTCCAAAAAAATACTTACATAGAAGAAATCCACCATGTCATATAAAAAAGGTGCAACATAAACACAATAAATTACTAGTGAAAGATAAAGTAAAAATTTTCTTCCAAGTTTCTCCCTCCTTTGAAAATAAATTAAGGGAATAACAAAAAGGATTGAGCGTAGTAAAAAAAGAAGAATTCGATAATTTGATTCGCCATCCCTTAGATCAAAATAAGAAAAAACAAAGGTAATAAGAGTTAGACAAATTAGAGACCCTACAAACTTAAGATCCCGATTATCAATATCTTCCCAATAGTAAATAACAAGAGGAATAAGAAAAGTGATTGGCGTGAGTATCGGGCGTACCAATAACATAATAAGGATAAAGATGAACTGATAATATCTTTCAGCCCCCGTTAGTTCTTCTATTTTATTTTTCATTAGATAATAAAGCGAAGCTATAAAACCAAAAATCCAGAAAATATCTCGACTGTAAAATATTGTTGTAAAATAGAGTCCTGAAAGAGTAATTACAAAAACAAAGATTAGACTTCCTTCAGGCCAATTATATTTCAAACGGATAATTCGAAGTAAATAGTAATATAAAAATGCTGCGGCACTAATTATAATTAAGAATCTTGTCCACTGATAATTGAGATTAAATATGGTTGCCACCACCCCACCAAATATTGGAAAGAGTGTTCCCTTCGTATTTCCATTTAGAAATCTATCAAAGTAACAACTTATTTCAGAGGAGTTAATAAAACATGATTTAATCCCAAGAGATTGGGATAGGTACATTGAAGGGTCATGTGCTAAGTAAAAATCAAAAAAGTAATTCCACTGAAAAAAAATAAAAACGAAAATAGAAAATACCAATGGAAAGAAAAATTTAAAATTTTCAGCATTACTTTTAGATTTTAATTTATCCATATATTTAATCTATACTTTGAAGTTTTTTAAAGCGTCGGCCATTGCGCCCTTAGCTTCTTCTTTTTTCATGTTCTTCTTGGGTATTGATTTCTTAGGTGACTCAGTTGTTGTTCTTGGCTGAGTATCATCGCTTAAATATTCGGTGTGAAGTGGTAATTCACCTTTATACACAATTCTATCCAAGTGCTTAACATAACTTGACCAATGTCCTGTATTATTATCAGTTCTCTTAATAGTTTCGAATGAGTGCATTTTAGAATCCATTAAATCGATCATGTGAACTAACATTGCCTCACTTGTTTGAGGGATTTTAGGAGAACCATATTCATACTCACCATGATGAGATAAAAGTATATGTTTTAAGTGAAGTTTCGTTTGGTAAGGAAACTCTTTCATTCGATATGAGAATCGATCCACTATTTCAAGGCCTTTTACCAAATGCCCAACTAGTTTTCCTTCTTCTGTATACTCAACATTAAAATCATCTGTTAGCTCATAAACCTTACAAAGGTCATGTAGAATTGCTCCGGCCACAACATAGTTTTCATTAACATTATAAATTGGTGAAAGTTTAACTGCTAAGTTTGCGCAGCTTAAAACATGTTCAAGAAGTCCCGATTGATAGGCATGATGAATTGTTTTTCCTGCCTGCCAAGTTTTAAGTCTTCGGCTAATCTCATTATCGCTCAAAATATTTTTTAATAAGTCTCGTATATAAACATCTTTAAGATTATCTACAAGGGCAACCAACTCTTCAAACATGTCATCTGGCTCGCGCGATGCTTTTAAAATAAAGTCATTCATATCAATATCACTTTTAGGAACAACAGCGATATTTTGAAGAATAAATTGTTTCCTACCCTGATATATGTTTGTTTTCCCGGCCACTCTTACAAAGTTTCCTTTTTCCACTGATTTAGAAATTTCTTCCGCTCGGGACCAACTTCTACATTCTAGATCGCCTGTACTATCAGCAAGAATAACATTTAAGTATTTTTTACCATCTCTCGCTTCAGCTACTGCGATATATTTCACTACAAAAATTGACTCTATTTCCTCTTTGGGGACTAAGTCCTTAACATTAATTCTTTGCATCAGTTTTTCCTTTTCGATAATTGAAATATTATAACCATAAATAGGATTTAAGCCAGAAAGAGCACTGCATAAAGTTTAATTAAATATATTCAAACTGCTCCTTATATGGCATATTTAGCGAAATTTATTATAAAGGTGGTGACTATGAGCACAATAAAGTTAGGAATCAACGGGCTTGGCCGTATTGGTAGAACAGTAATTAGAGAATTCGAAAAAAGAAAGACAGAAGGTCTTTATGCAAATTTAGAGATCGCAGCGGTAAATAACCCTGGATCTCCTAAAGATTTCGTTCATTTAATGAAATATGATTCATTACACGGTAAGTTTCCTGGTGATGTAATTCTTAACGGTGATGTTCTTCAATGTGGATCAAGTAATATTAAATTTTTCTCCCAAAGAGATCCTTCAGAAATCGACTGGTCTTCAGCAGGTGTTGATATTGTTATCGATGCAACCGGAATATTTAAAGACAAAGCGGGATTAGGAAAGCACTTAAAAGGTAATGTTAAAAAAGTTATAATGTGTGCTCCTGGAAAAGACCTTGACGGTACTTTCGTATTTGGAATTAACCACGAAGACTATAAATCAGACTCACAACATATTGTTTCAAACGCTAGTTGTACGACAAACTGTTTAGCTCCTGTAGCAAAAGTACTTAATGATGCTTTTGGTGTTGAGCAAGGTTTCATGACTACAATTCATGCTTATACTGGCGATCAAAATATTCTAGACGCATCTCATAGTGACCCAAGAAGATCTAGAGCAGCAGCAATGAGTATTATACCAACATCAACTGGAGCGGCAAAAGCAGTAGGCCTTGTTCTTCCAGAGCTAGCTGGTAAGTTAGATGGATACGCTGTAAGAGTACCTACTCCTGATGTATCTATGGTTGATCTTTCCGTGACACTTAAGAAAGCCGCTACTAAAGAAGAAATCAATGCAGCAATGAAAGAGGCTGCAAATGGTCCACTTAAAGGTGTTTTAGCTTTTGAAGAAGACCCTCTTGTTTCAATCGATTTTCTAGGTAACCCGCACTCTTCAATTTTTGATTCACTATTAACTAACGTTATTGGAAATCAAGCAAAGATTGTTACTTGGTATGATAATGAAGTTGGTTTCTCAAATAGAGTAATTGATCTAGCAAATTTTATCGGTTCAAAACTGTAAGGATAATATCATGGCATTAAAATGCGTAAACGAGATTGACCTAACGGGTAAAAGAGTTTTAGCGAGATTTGATTTCAATGTTCCTCTTAAGGATGGAAAGATTAGTGATACCTCAAGAGTTGATCTGGCACTTCCTACAATTAAGTACATATTAGAAAGCGGGGTCTCTAAGTTAACACTTATGAGTCATCACGGTAGACCAAATGGCCAAAGAGATATGAAATATTCTCTAGAGCCAGTTGCAAACTATTTAGCTGAAATACTTGGTGAAGAAGTTATTCTATCTGATTCAGCAATTGATAATGGAGTAAAGGAACTCCTAACTCTTAAATCAACTAAGATTGTTCTTCTAGAAAACCTTCGGTTTCACCCAGAAGAAGAAAATAATGATTTAGACTTTGCAAAAAGTCTTTCGGATTACGGTGATGTCTATGTTAATGATGCATTTGGTGCAGCTCATAGAAAGCACGCCTCAGTTCACGCCATCAATAACTACTATCCAAATCAGGCATATGCAGGGTTGCTACTTAAAAAAGAAATTGAATCTCTAGATGTCATTCTAAACCAACCAAAGAAGCCATTTGTCGCTGTCGTTGGTGGTGCTAAGGTTTCAGATAAAATCAAAACCATCGAAAAGCTTTTAGTAAATGTTGATAGCCTTATTATTGGTGGTGCCATGGCCTACCCATTTCTAAAGGCTAAAGGTCAAAAAATTGGAAACTCTCTATGTAGTGACGAAGATGTTAAGTTAGCAGCTTCAATAATTAAGGCAGATAGAGGCAATAAACTAGTTCTTCCAATGGATCATATTGTATCAACTGAATTTGGTGGAAAACCACAAGAATGCTCTGTCCCCAGTATTGGCGAAGGCCTAATGGGTCTTGATATAGGACCAAATACAATTGTTAGATATTCAGACGTTTTAAAAAGAGCAAAAACAGTTCTTTGGAACGGTCCAATGGGTGCATTTGAAAATCCTAACTACGCTAAAGGTACATACGCTTTATGTGAAACCATTTCAGGTTTAGATGCCTTTACTCTTGTTGGTGGTGGTGATTCCGTTAGTGCAGTCAACAAATCAGGTTATGCCGAGAAGTTCTCTCATGTTTCTACCGGTGGTGGTGCAAGTTTAGAATATATAGAAAAGGGTGAGCTTCCTGGAGTTCAGGCCCTTAAGTACGGAGTATAGAATGCCTAAAAATTATATGATTGGTAATTGGAAAATGAATCAAACGAGTGAGGAGATTACTTCTTTCTTCTCAGATCTTAAATTAGAAAATAACCAAAATAATTTTTGGATTGCTCCACAAACTCTTCATATTGATAAATGCCTAGCACTTGCATCTACAACTGGGGTTCTTATTGGATCTCAGAATTGTTCAGATCAAGACCACGGAGCTTTTACTGGTGAAGTTTCAACGGACACCCTTATGGAAATGGGTGCTCACTTTACTTTGGTTGGCCATTCAGAAAGAAGAGCTTATTTTCAAGAATCTGATGCGTTTATTAATAGTAAAGTTGCTAAAGCAATTGAAAAGGGACTCGTTCCTGTTCTTTGTGTAGGTGAAACTCTTGAAGAGAGAGAAGCTGATAAGACATTCGATATTGTCTTAGGACAAGTTAAATCGGGCCTAGACTCTATTGAGCTCAACAATGAAGCTGAGCTAATTGTTGCTTATGAGCCTGTTTGGGCAATTGGTACAGGTAAAACAGCTAGCCCTGAGCAGGCCGAAGAAGTTCATTCAAAAGTCAGAGATCTTTTGGTTGAATTATACGGAGAGACAGGTAAAGATATTAGTATTCTTTATGGTGGAAGCGTAAAACCTAATAATGTTAAAGAGTTACTAGAAAAAACGAATATAAATGGTGGATTAGTTGGTGGTGCAAGTATAAAGGCTGAGAGCTTCTCAGAATTATGCGCTGCATGCTCGCTTTAGTATTCACAAACGTATTTTAATTTGATACAAATTTTGAACTAAAAGTTAAAGAGGAAATTTAAAAATGATTAATGGCTTAATAATATTTCACATCGTTGTATGTATTTTACTTACTATCACTGTTTTAATCCAATTTGGTAAAGGTGCCGAAGCTGGTGCAATGATGGGTGGTGGTTCATCTCAAGCAATATTCACATCATCTGCAAAAGGAAACTTTTTCACAAAGATGACAACAGTATTAGCTATAGCCTTTATGGTAAACTCAGTTAGTTTAACAATCTTAAAGTCGAAAGAATCTAAGAGTTCATTATTTGATGGTGAAGCTCCAATAGCAGCTCCGCTTAACAGTGATGCAAGTGACGCGAAAGCAGCGGTTCCAACAACTACTAAGAAAGAGGAAGCACCTCAACCAGCTGCTCCAAAAACTGAAGCTAAAAAATAATTAAAAGTAAATTTTAAAATATAAGCCTCTTTCATAAGAGGCTTTTTTTTATCCAAAAATTAAATGAATTTCCCCTTCAACTCACGAAATTCTAAAACTTGTTCCTTTGTTGGAAAAGAATAGTAACTATCTTTAACAGAAGCTGCTGGCGCTTGATAACTAGGTTCCTGAAGATTTTTTAGTGCCTCAAGTAAGAGTTTCACAGCAAAGCTGTAGCTTTGCCTATATAAATCATCAATTGACATTGATCTATTGAGTGAATAAATTTTCTGGGCAACAACCTCCCCCCCGTCAATTTTCAATGTCATTTTATGGATTGAGCTACCAATCGTTTTTTCTTTATTACGATAAGCATGAAATATGGCCCAAACCCCTTTATAGCTAGGTAGGTGAGCTGCATGTCTATTTAGACAACACAACTTTGGTAAACCTAAAATCTCTTCTCTAAAATAAAGAGTACAAGATGAAAATAGCACATCAGGACTCCTTGCTTGCAACCAATCTATATACTTTTTTTTATTTATATTATTTTCAACGCATATAAAGGGTATACTATTTTTTCTTAAAATCGACTTTACCCGATAATGAGTTCTCTCTTCTTTTTGTAGAAGGTAATCCCTAAAAATACAGAGGTTCTTCCTAAATATTTTTAAAACCTCAGTAAGTCTAAAAAGGTAGATTTGATTAATTAAAGATTTAGCCAGACTGTGTTTTTTAGGTATTTTAGTAACAAGAGCAACACCCACTATTTTATCTCCAAGTACATCAATTATATCTTGCATAAATTTTGGATGATAATAGGGGGTTTCATCAATTACGACGATTATTTTCATGAGACAAAAGAGAAGTGTTTACTCTCCCCAATCTGAATATAACCCATTTTTTTATAAATATGATTAGATGTCGGGTTAGATAAATCTGTAAAAAGATTACAAAAAGACTTACCTTTCTTCAATACTTGCTGTGAAGAAAGCGCTGTGACTATACTACCAAATCCTCTACCTCGCTGACCTTTAGGAGTGTAAACTAAACTCACACAACCAGAGTTTTTGGTTTCTCTATTATTACATGCCATTGATACAAATTGCCCTTGAGAGTCTTCAAGTAAATATAAGACTTTGTTATCAATGTGGCGTTTAGACATCGCCTTAACATTATCTAAGGCACTTTTATCATCAGGAAAACAATCCACTATAAAGCCACGAACAAATGTTTCCACAACATCAAGATCACCTTGATTTGCAACCTTTAAGTTACATCCGTTAACTTCTGGCATGATTAAATTATCAAGCTGATAGACACCTTGGTGCATTATTAGTTTAAGTGGCTTTTTAAGATTTTCTGAGTATTTATGCGAGAAATTAGTTGATGTTATAATTTCACCAACAACTCCTCCAATATCTATTTTTTGTTTTATCAAATAAATGATTAGAGCATCGGTGGCTTTGTTAGAGACTTCACTTATTGAAAGTGGTTTTTCCACATCTGTTCGTAAAGCAGCGCCAATAATCCCGCTATGATCTTCAAAAGAGAAAAATAACGTTCCATTACCTTCCCGCTTTCTTTTTAAGAGAGAGTCTGCAAGACCTAATATTAAATTATTTTGAGTTTCATTTTTTAAAAGAACATTTTCACATTTTTCTAAAAATTCACTGACCGTTGTATATTGGTTAATTTTCATAAGCTAAATTAAAGGGTTCCAGGAGCTACAGCAATATAAAATTCCCCGATTGAACTTTCAAATGGAATAATAATGACAGTGTCCCCTTCTATTTTTGTTGAAGTATGGATAGAAGGAATTGCCATATCTAGGTTTAATCCTGAAGCTGATAGTACTTTCTTTGACTGACCATAGATGATATTAGCCAACTCAGCAGCAAAGTCTTGATTATCTTCATTAATTTCATCACATTCCTCCATAACAGCACTCTCATAGAGTTTTAAGAAAGCAGCTTCAGGAAAAATGACATAAAAATTACCCGTAAAATATTCGGAGTGAATCATTATCTTTGATGAGATACCTGCATCAATTGGCTTTGGCATCAGATTCAAATAAGTTGGTTTCTGATGAACTAGGTCTGTCACTTGTCCCATCTCTTCAAGAGTTTTTTTGGTTGCCTGAACAAAGACTTGAATAAACTCAAGGTCCACTGCTACTTTTTTATTTTTCTCACTTACGACTTGTTTACTCATTTTCTTTTCGAAAACTGTATCAATCATTTTTTGAGATAAACCATCCACATCTATCGGCCAAGGCGAAATTTCAACACCATCAAAGTCCGTATTATTGATAATCATTTGAAAGGTTTCAAAATTTGGAGATGAAAAGAAAATTGATAATTTTTCATTAGTTTTAGTTTTATACATGGCCAACAATTTTAGGACATACATACTATCTGAATATTCAGACAACGCCATAAAAACTGAATTGATTTTATTATCTTGTAAAGCAGTACTCACAGAAGATTTATCTTTTACAATCTTAACTTTCACTTTATTAGTAATATGTTTAATTGAAACTTCCAGTTCCTGATTTAGTTGCTCAGTATTTCCAATAATAAGAATATTTCTAATAAATTGCATCTATGCCCTCGGAAGAATATAAAACTCTTCTTTTACCATGTTAAAAATATTATCACAGTGAACCTCACCTTTACTCTCTAGCGTAACTTCCACAATTGATTGATCCAAGTGTAAAAAAGGAACATCTCTTTTGTGATAAACTTGTAAAACATTCGCTTCGGCTTGTTGTAATACACTGGTTAATTTATTAAGTGCTCCCGGAGAATCATTTAACAAAACATTCATCTTAACTCTACGCTTAGATTCAATTAATCCATTTTCAATAATTCTATCGATTAGATTTATATCAATATTTCCACCACTAATGATGAGAACAACTTTCTTATTTTTAAATCTTCGAGGACTTTTTTCAAAGATCTCATTAAATGCAGCAAGATTAATTGCACCTGCCCCTTCAGCTATAACCCTGACCTGTTCAATTAACTGGAGAACGGCCATTGCCACTTTATCATCATCAACATGAACTGCTTCGTCGATTACAGAGTCTAATAATTCATACATTTTAAACTCAGGTTTTCTTACTTTTATACCATCAGCGAAAGTAGTAACAGTTTCTCCTTCAATGAGTTTTCCCTGCTGCAATGATTTGATCATTGAAGCCGCACCTGTTGATTGAGAACCAATGACTGTGCAATTAGGAAAAAACTTTTTAACAACGGTTCCAACACCACTCATGAGTCCACCGCCACCAATACTTCCAAAAAGGTAGTCCATTTCTGTAAGCTGTTCTTTTAGCTCAAAACCAATTGACCCTTGTCCGTAAATAATATCTTCCTGATTAAAGGGATGAACATAAACTTTGTTATGAAGTTTCAAATACTCTTTGGCAAACTCGAAGCTTTCGTCAACATTATCACCTTCTAAGATGACCTTTGCCCCAAGAGCTTCTGTATTCATAATCTTCACAAGGGGTGATGGCTTTGGCATAATTATAGTTGCATCAATACCAAACTTTTGTGCTGCCCAAGCCACACCTTGAGCATGGTTTCCAGCACTAACTGCCACGACACCTTTCTTTCGATCTTCATCATCTAAGTTCGTAATCATATTGATTGCTCCCCTTAGTTTAAAAGAGCCAACTGGTTGTAAGTTTTCTAATTTCAAAAAGACATCACAACTATATTTTTTTGATAACCACTCATTCTTTATCAAAGGAGTTTTAAGTCCATGCTTCTGTATTGTTTCGTAGGCAGCTTCAAAGCCTTCAAATTTTAAATCCATTTATTGCTTCTTTTTTTCATCGTTTTCAATCATGCGAATTTTACCAAAATCTTCACCCTCAAACATCTCTTTAATATCTTCCAAAGGCAAGACTGAGTGAGGCATACAAGGATCAAAGTTATCTGCAATTTTTAATTGGCGAGCTGTTTTTGCTTTCGTATAACCAACATGTGCAGCAAAAACTTTAAAAATTTTCTCATCAATTTTTTTGTTCACAGCTTTTTCCATCAAACCTAACGCCTGAGTAATTGTCATAACCTCAGCGTAAGATCTCTTCGTTGTAATTGCATCGAAGAAATCGGCGATAGCACAAATTCTAGCGAGAATATGAATATCTTTTCCAGCAACACCACATGGATATCCTGTACCATCCCAATTCTCGTGATGCTCATGTACAACCCTTGCAATGATTTTTAAATCTAGATCTTCAAATTTCATTTCTTCGTTATCTAATAAAAGTCCTATTCCTAAATCAGGATGGGTCTTTATAACGTCATACTCTTTATCAGATAAGCCATCTGGTTTATTAAGAATTTCAGTAGGTATTTTGATTTTTCCTAGATCATGAAGTAAACCACCTAGTCCTGAGTGCACAAGCTCATTTCTAGTCGCATTTGGCTTTAAGAGTCTAAGAATTGTAATACAATACATTGAGACATTTACAGAGTGATCGTAGGTATAAAAGTCATGTCCTGAAAGGTTTCCTATCAGCGCTCTTAATCCATCGATACTATAATCATCTAAAACATCAATCATATTTTCGACTGCATCTTTACAGCCTTCGATCGTTTCATAGAGAACTTCTGTACTAAATTCTTTTTTAGGATCAAAAACATTATGAAGATATTTGATTGCAGAATCTTTAATAAAATCTACGGCCTCTTCATCATCAACACTGTCTGAGTGGACCAAGCTTTTCATATAGATTTTTCTTTGATCTTCAGCAACATAGAGTTGCAAATATTTTTTCTTAAGATCTACCAAATCATCCGTTGTTAGAATCTCTCCTTGTGGAAAAATTCTGACAAATTTTTGTTTAACTTGTACTGATGAGGCGTTTACAAATAGATCGTAGGTTACAGCTTCGTCTCTTGTAATCAGATCATAACTAACAGAAAAATAACTTCTTTTATTCAATTTAAGTCCTTTTTTAGATAGATATATTTTAACATAAGGCTTTTAATTGAATACTAGGCAAAAAAAAAAGCCCACAAAAAATGCGGGCCTTATTTATGATTAACTCTTAAGTTTTATTTAGAATGGTATATCGTCTGAAGCAAAGTTTGCATCAGTTGTTACATTATAATCCTGAGCAGGTTCGTTATTTGAAGCAGCTGGACCATTTTGTTGTTGATAATTTCCAGCGCCTGCTGAAGCCTGACCACCAATAAATTGAACAGTTGTTGCATTAATTTCTGTCGTGTATTTTTTCTGACCGTCTTTATCATCCCAAGATCTTGTTTGAAGTCTACCCTCAACAAATGCTTGTCTACCTTTTGCTAGGTATTGGTTACATAACTCAGCAAGTTTTCCCCAAACAACAACTCTATGCCATTCAGTTTTTTCTTGTTTTTGACCAGAGTTTTTATCATTCCAAGTTTCGCTAGTTGCTAGTGAAAAATTACAAACAGCTGCTCCTGATGGTGTATGCTTTAATTCAGGGTCCTGCCCTAATCTTCCAAGTAAAATAACTTTGTTTACGCTCATAACTTCTCCTTAAAATCTCTTCTTGTGAAATAATGTTTATAACTAATTCTACCAAAATGAAAGTAGAATCATTAATATCACATAAGAAATATACAAGTATAGAGCAGTTTTAGGAGTTTATAAGGTACTTAAATTGCTTCTTTATGACTAGGGGCAACGTGGTTAATTTTTGAATTTACTGGGGGAATTTGATCATCATCTAACAAGGTATCAGAATTACTAACCTTAAGAGTTTCTTTATTAACAAGCTCAGGAAAATTATCATTCCAAAATGTTTTTACTTTTGTGTTAGCTACATTTACATCGCGTCTA
>JBLIAG010000038.1:0-41795 GCA_047634375.1 Bacteriovoracaceae bacterium | reverse complement strand
TTGAGTAATAGCCTTCTTTGATAGTCGGATAATTCTTGCATTCTGTACTCCTAAAATAACAAACCCCATCTTACCACGGATGGGGCTTTTTATTTAAGTGTCCCAATTAAGGGGTACAGATCATTTTAATGAGCCTTTCTTTTTGAATTATAAATTGGATTGGTGTCTAAGGTATTGGTAAAAAGCTTTTGAATGTACTTAGAGAATCAGTTAGTTGCATTGTTCTTGCTATCTCATACATCTTGTCACTTGTAGCACCAGGTAGAAAACCACCGAACGTAGGATTATCCCAAGCAATTGGTAAGCCGTACTTATAGTTCCAAGCAAAGATTGTACCATTTGTTTTTTGGTGCTTTATTTTCTTATTCTGTTCATCTTTTATTATTCCACCTCTATTCATCTTTTTATTGAATCCTGTATCAACTGAAGGTAGGAATATTTTTAGATCTTGGTGTGGTGTGAAAATAGCTGCAAGGTTTACCTCTAGTTGTTGGCCAGTTGTTTCACTTGTAACGATTTTCGTTTGTCCTGATATTGCTGACTCGTATAGTGAGATAATGTCTTTCAGCCTTTGTTCGGTATCTTCTCGGTTAATTTTTAAGACATTAGGATTAAGTATGTATCTATCTCCCTGGTCGTGGTCTGTATTATCTATTGAACCACTAAAACCATTCAGCTCTAGCTTTCTAGCGCTGTAGAAGTGTTCCATTGATGATTTAAGGTTCTTTGCAGCTACTTCTGGGGTTTTTCTTAGAGTTAGAAAGTTAGCATAAGTTTTTACCGTTACCCTTCTGTTAAGAGCAGATCCTCGATGATCTTGAACTCTTTTTTTACTAGTGGAGTTAAGAATTGCAATAACTTGTAATGGGGTCGTTGCTTCAGGTAAACTCTTAATTCTGAATTTCTGTTTTAAACTATTTATTGCTGTTTCTTTAACAATAGCATTAGTTATATCTGTGATTTGATCAATATTATAGTTTGTTCCATATTCAATTGCACCTATAAGACGGTGAAGGTTTGATGCAACAAAGTTTACATAGGATTTTGTAACACTTCTTTTAAATCTTTTGGTCTCACTGATAAATACCTTACCTGAATCTTTATCATACCCTGTCACTAGGTGAGCATCCCATACGAACTTCCAATTATCATCAGATTTTTCTAGGATAGACTCTACTTGTGCCAATGATTTTTGTAATTCTGGTTTTAAATTATTTTCCATGAAATCTTGAAATTTACCAGGACTCATAAATTTAATTTCTTTTACGGTTGGTTCAACTAAGTAATCGATAATTGCAATTACGTGTGGGCCAAAAAGGTAATCTTGATAGTAGAGTTTTTGAATAACACTTATGGCTTGCATATGAAGTACACCAGACTTTTCAACAACGCCCCTTAATCTCCAAACAACACCCTCTAGAAGTTTTACTGGTGATAAAACTGCTCTGTATAATTGAAGAGTATGGTTTTCTTCATTTTCTTTTTTATCTGCGATTTGATTGATTTCGTTAATTAATGGAATGATTTCTGACTTATGTTTTATGGCTACGATTTTATCGTTTATGGCCTGAATTAAATGATCTTGATCAGCTGAGGCAAGAGTTCTTTTGAAATCCTTTCCGGAAGTCATTTTTTTGGTTTCAGTTTGAACCGTTTTTTCCCAATGTCCCATATTTCGATTTTGCCAAAAATAGATAGAACTACCGGCCACTATTACAAAGAAAAATACACTAAATTTCCAGAATTTCATATCATTACTCCCTCAATAAAATTTCCTATGATAATACTAAATCATAGTTAGATAATCATGAACAGGGTAATTAAGTCGATTTGAGCAGATGAATGTTTTTATGATAGTTGAGTGATTTACATTGCTTTCGGCTAGGGTCCTTTCTTTTGTCATAAAGTCAGTTTTTTCCTCAAAATCATGAAATATAGATAGGGAATTCTGGATTTTTTACACTTTGAAAACCATTATGATAGTATCTCAAAGTAAATGGGGAGTTTAAATGGCAAACTTAAGTGAAACTAAAATTTTCAATCAGAGGAATGCTGTTGTTGAGTCATGGTATTGGGCGCTGAAATCCAGTGAACTCGCCAAGGGTAAAATTAAAAACTTAAAATTTCTTGGAGAGGACTTAGCTGTCTATAGAGGCGAAGATGGTATCGTTCGTGCCGTTGCTGCTTATTGTCCACATATGGGAGCTCACCTAGCTGAGGGAAAAGTGGATGGTAAAGGAATTAGATGCTTTTTCCACGCATGGAAATTCGATGAGACAGGCAACTTAGTAGATATACCTTGCCGAAAAGCTCCAGGAATAAATGAAAAAATTAAGCATTACGCCGTACAAGAAAAGTATAACACTATTTGGATTTATACAGGTGACACTCCTACTCATAATGTTCATTACATTCCAGAGTTAAAAAATATTGAACTTGATTCGTCTTTTGGAAACCAATTTTTAAAAGGCTGTCATCCGAACGTTGTCATGATAAATGCCATTGATGCCCACCATTTTACATCGGTCCATCGACTTCCTGTTGATGTGAAATTTGATACTAAGCCGCTTAATGATAATTCTATTCAATTTAATAATATTACTAAAATACCTCAGACCAAATGGTACTTGAGACTATTTTCAAAATTCTACGCCAATAACTTAACTTATTCGATGGTTTATACAGCTGGCTCAACCGGCTCTGTAACTGTTGGTCCTGACTTTCTACATTGTCATATTATTTTTGCTTTACGACCAACGGTTGATGGGCATGCTGAAGGACTTACGATACTTGTAACAAAGAAGCGCAAAGGCCTCATGGGACTGTGTGTTAATCCTGTTATTCTATTTGCGACAAAGTGTGTGGGTAATTACTTTGCTAAAGGTGATACAGAAATTTTTAAGACTATAAAATTTAAAATGAATCGCCCAATTAAGGAAGATGAATCTATAATTAAATTCATGCAACACCTAGAATCCCAAAAAACTTGTAAGTGGGGCTTTGGTGAAGCTATAATTAACAATAATAGCTCACACATAAAAAGCTTTAGTGAAGAAAATCTAAACCATTAGGAAGATGTATGGCAAAGAAATTAGTCTGTTTCAATCAACGCATTAGTCAACTTGAAAAGAGTGAAAAAGAAGCAATGTACCTTTTGTTTTGCCGTTACTATTCCAACGTTACTCTAGACCAATTTTATAAAGACTTAAATAAAAAGGATTATGTCTTTTTATTGAGAGATAAGGAAACCTTAGATGTAAAAGGCTTTTCAACAATTGCTGAGTTAAATGTTGAATATAATAATCGAAACATTAGAGGTTATTTTAGCGGCGATACTGTAATAGACAAAGAATATTGGGGACAAGGAACTCTTGGAGTCAATTTTTTGAAGTTTTTATTCCTACAAAAACTAAAAAAACCATTTAGTCCTTTATATTGGTTTCTCATTTCTAAGGGGTATAAAACGTACTTACTTATGGCGAATAATTTCAAGGAGCACTACCCACGTTATGAGCAGAAGACTCCTAATGATAAAAAATGGATTATGGATTCATTTGGAAAAGAGCTATATGGAAAATTTTATGATCATAATAAGGGGATCATTACTTATTCAAAACATGAAGCTAATATTAAAGACTGTCTCAAATCAGATATCACTCCCATAACAAAAGAGATGTTATTGGCCAACGATAGAATAAAATTCTTTGCTGAACAAAATCCAGACTGGCAATCAGGTGATGAGTTAGCATGTATTGCTAAAATGACTTTTAGTATGCCTTTTTATTATCAGTACAAAGTGATTAAGAAAATATTAAATAAAAGAAAGAAATTAAAAGTTGATGAAAAAACACCTCTAAATTCTCCCGTAAGAGTTCAGGAAATAAAGTAATGAAAACAGTATTAGTGACAGGTGCTTCATCTGGTTTTGGTTTTAAAATGGTTCAAGACTATTTAGCTGCTGGCTGGAAGGTATTAGCAACCGTAAGAAATGTTGAAAACAGAACAGAAATTTTTATTAAAGAGTTAAATCTCTACCCTGATAGACTTACTTTATTAGAGCTTGATGTTACGAAAGAAATTCAAATAAAAAAGATAGTAGATTTTCTTAAGAATTCAGAAAACAATAAGCTTGATGTACTCGTTAATAACGCTGGTTTTGGAGCCTATGGGGCTTTAGAAGATATTACAATGGATCAGGTCCGTTATCAGATGGAAGTCAATTTCTTTGGACCAACAAACTTAATTAAAAACCTCTTACCTTCTCTGAGAGAATCTAGAGGTAAAGTAATTAACATCTCATCTTTGATGGGGAGATACTCATGCCCTCTGGCTTCAGTTTACAGTGCATCAAAGTATGCCTTAGAAGGTCTGACTGAAGGTTTGATGTACGAATTAAACTCATTCGGAATTGATGTTTGTACTGTCCAACCTGGAGGCCATAGAACTAATTTCGTAAGCTCCGTTAATTGGGGCGAAGATAGCTTTAATGATAAATCGCCTTATATTGGAATGAGTAGGGGCTTTAAAAAAATGATGGATAAGTTGTCGGCAAGGAAAAACGCTCCAGGTGCAGATGGCGTATCTAAGGCAGTTCTTAAACTTTCTCACTCATCAAAAATGCCGAGAAGTGTTTTAGTGGGAATTGATGCTAAGTTTGTTGGAGCGCTTCAAGTTATCTTACCAAAATTTTTATATAGAATAGTTATGAATATCGGAAATAAATTTATCTTTGGAGTTTAGTTGAAATCAATATTGGCGAATTCATTATCAAAGTCTGAGGTACAAAGTACCAAGGAAGTTGAACAGATTTTGGCAAAAAAACTCAACTCAGAGCATGAAATAATTGATTTTAGTAAACTTTGGGATGCCTCCTCCTTTGAGCTAGGCAGAGTAAGTTCCTTTCAAAAGTTAGATGAAAAAGCACAATATAGTATTCTTGAAAAACTTTCTATCGGAAGATTTTTAGAAGCTTATAATATTGAAAAAGCTGGGATGAGTTTTACAGCAAAAATGAGTCTTCTCGCAGAATCCCAAAATGAACAAAAGCTCTACTCCTTGTTTAGCGCAGAAGAAGCAACTCACTTCCATTATATTCAAAATGCTTTAAGTGACTCTAAAGTAGATTACAAAGCAGATCCATTTATTGAATTACTTAATGAAGTTATTCTTACTGGTGAAAGAAGGCCTCTCATATTTATTATTCAAGTTGTCCTTGAAGGATGGGGGATTGATCATTATTCCCTAATGGAAAAAACATGTCTTAATCCAAAAGTTAGAAATCAGCTAAGATTGATTCTCCAAGATGAAGCCGCCCACCACGGGAGTGGACTTTCGCTATATAACGAATCTGATTTTACAGAATCTGAAATGAACTACACTGCTGATATGATGAGTGAGTTTCTAAAAATGGTTAACTGTGGGCCAGTAGGAGTTATGACTGTTCTAGGTGAAAATATAAGTAGCTCTAAACTTTCTGGCGTTTATGATGAGTTAAATGCACATTTTGAAACTCAAAGAAAATTAAATTATATTAAAGGATTAATGATTAAAGCAAATTCTAATAAATTAATCGATACTCTTGAATCCAAAAAACTATTTATTCCTAACTTTTCCTAAAAGAAATGGAATGAGGCAGAACGCTTTTATTTCAACAAGATCGTAGGCCTTAATTGTAAATGGATATTTTTCACAGAAGTCTCTAAGTGAGCTATCATACATTCCAAATACCGTGAATAGGTTAAACTTGATAACTGGAATCAAAGTTGGAATAAAATATTTGGGATCTGATTTTGCTGTACCTTTGTCATAAATTAAATGACTTATTATTCCTAGAACATAAAAAAAGAAAACTCCTAGAAGATAGTAAGCGACACTCATTGAGTTCCATTCCAAAAATAGCATAATAAAAAAATAGGACCCCAAAAACATACCAAAAGCGTGTATATACCTTTGAACAGGGTCTATATGAATAAAATAGAACCAATCATTATAAGTTTCAAACATCTCTTTTGGATAAAGAGAATTTCTTTGTGCAGAGGTCGTTCTTTGTTTCCGGTTAGGAAAAAAACGGGCCTCTTTTGGTATAAGTATTTTTTTGTTTGAAATGCGTTATTCCTTTCTTACTTTTTATCAAATCTTACTATTATAGTGGAAAAAAAGCTAGAAAACAGGCTATAATTTCCTTTCATGATTATTTTGAAGGAAAGATATCAAAACAACAGAAGAACAGAATATTTATACCCAACCATCCTTAACTCATAAAGTGTTTAACAATTGGAATATTGTCACCAATGGTTGGTACATCGTTTGTAAAGTAGGTGAACTCAAGAAAAACCAAGTGAAAAGTTTTGATATCTCAGGACAACGAATTTGTGTATTTAGAGATTCGAAATTAAGAGTGTTTGGACTTGATGGTTTTTGTCCTCATATGGGAGTAGACCTTGGAATAGGAAAGGTTGTTAACGATAGAGTTCGATGTTTCTTTCATCATTGGGAATTTAATAATTCAGGAAAATGCGAATATATACCTGCACAAAAAGAAATACCTAAAAAAGCTTGTCTAACAAAGTATAAAATTGAAGAGAAGTACGGACTAATTTGGATTAATCCCAATAAGGATGCAAAGAACTCAGTTCTTGAAATTCCTGAATTAAAAGGGTTTCCTGTTAAATTTAACTTGGGAAAAGAGTACTTTAGAAGTTGTCATTACCATATTACGATGATCAACGGGATTGATCCTCAGCATTTGAGTACTGTTCATAATATTCATATGGACATGAATGTCGAGATTGAAGAATCTGAGGAGACGAGTATCAATATTGAACTTCAAGGAAAAATCCCTTGTAAGTCATTTATTGAAAAAATTATTCAAAAAACTCTGGGAGATAATTACGCTTATTCAATGAAATATGCAGATGGTTGTGTTGCCGGACTAAGTGTTATGAAAGATATTTTGTTCTTTGGGCGGGCAGGAGTATTACCAACACTACATATGATATTTGCATATCAACTTATTGAAAAAGGTAGAATTAAGGTCACGCCAATATTCTTAACGAAAGATCGATCAGGTTTAATTGGAAAAATGCTCAATTGGTTCTGGCTAAAGGCTACAGTATTGGCCTTCTATGCTCTTCAAGGGGAGGATGGAAAGGTTTATGAGAACATACGCTTTAATACTCAGAACCTTCTGAAGATTGATGCTCCCGTTGGAAAGTATATTCAATATATAAATAAATTAAAACCATCTAAGTGGAGCTCCAAGTATGAAGGCTAAGTACAGAGAAAAAGATGGTGTTTCAAGACATGAGAATTTGATCTCTCAACCCCATGTAAAACAAAGAGTTTTTAATAATGACGAAGTACTGACACTTGGCTGGTATCCAGTTTGTGTTAGTAAAGAAATAGGATTTGAAAAAGCAAAATCTTTTAAAATATACAAACAAAGAATTGTAGTCTTTAGAGATAAGGGGGCAGAGTTAAGAGCGTTAGATGCTTTTTGTCCTCATCTCGGAGCTGACCTTGGAAATGGAAAAGTCGTAGGCAAAAATATACAGTGTTATTTTCACCGTTGGGAATTTGATAAAACTGGAAGCCTTGCAAAAATTCCATGTCAGGAAAACATAGATGAATCATTGAAACAAACAAAGATAAACTCTTACCCTGTCAAAGAACTTTATGGACATATATGGGTGTATTCAGGTGAATGCGCACCCCATGAGGTCTTAAGACCAACGGGTTTAGAGAATAAAGAAGTAACGGCTTTATATCTTAAAGAAATAACTCTATTTGCACACCATCATGTCATGATGGCCAATGGTGTAGACCTTCAACACTTTGCTACAGTACATGCTCTAGATATTAAATTTGATTATGAAATAGATGAAAAATCGGATGGAACCTTTATTTGGAAATTAAAAGGTCAAATTCCTACAGATACACTGAAAGGAAAGGTCGTAAAGTTTTTATTTGGGGATGAGTTTGAGTACCATGTTAAGTTTGCTGGTGGATCAGTTATTACCATCAGCTATGGTGTAGGTGCCAAGCTCTTAGGTTTTAAAATACCTAGTCTAAATGTATTATGGGGATGCCTTCCTCAGCTTAATGGAATTAGTAAGGTGAGGATATTCTTTGTGAGTGAAAAACACTCAGGTGTCTTCGGTAAGATTAAAATTTGGATCAGTTACTTTTTTACCTTTTTTCTTCTTATGATGTTAAGAGACGAAGATATCGAAGCCTTTCCTAATATGAGATTTAATGCACACCGATTAATTGCAGAAGATAAATCCCTTGGGCGCTTTATTCAATTAATTAATAAATGTGACATCTCTGATTGGGGGAAAAATGATTAGACATTTAACTTTGGCCGAATGGTTTCTTAAATATCAATTATCTTATATTGATCAAAATTATAACCACTTGAATGCATTTGTAGAAGTAGATATCTCCAAAATTATTGATCATTTTGAACACACAAAAACTAAAATCCCGATGACCTCTATCCTTATTAAAGCTTGTGGACTATGGCAAGAACAGTGTCCTGATATTAATAAACAGATTTTTAAAACACTTTTTGGGTATAAGCTTTACCAATGTGATAATTACGCTGTTAATGTCCCTATTCTTTTGAATTCAACAACAGACCCGTATATGTCAGTTACGTGTATAAGTAATGCAAACGAAAAGAATATCAGTGAAATCAAATCAGACTTAAAGAAACATTTAGGAAAAGATCCAAAGACACTTCCAATTGGTAAGTATTTGATTGGGAAATCCAATAATATCTTTAATCGAAGTCGGTTAAAATTCATTCACTTTATAGTTAATAAATTACCAAGTATTCAAAATAGAATGAAAATCGCAACTATCTGTGTTTCTTCATTACTAAACCTTGATCATGAAAATACAAATTCAACCTTTATTGCTAAAGGACCAGGTTCCATGAGCATATGTGTTTGTGGGTTTAGTAAAGACAATAAAAATATGAGACTAGGTATTGCATGGGATCATGCTACTGGAAATGGATATGAAGGAGTTAGAGCTTCGCAAGAACTGACTAAAATCTTGCAAGGTAATAATGATGAGCAGTTTAAACGATTGTTAAAATAAATAATCAAGAAGTTTATTGTCGCTTTCATTTTTGTATAGAATTTGATCTTTAATATCCCCTAAGACCATTCCTTTTTCTTCAGTGAAATATCTTTTAATTTTTTGATTAAGATTTCCTGTTGTTAAAAATTCGAGAGGGTGTAATTGGCCAAGTTTTATCGCATTTTCATAATGGGGATTTTTCATTAGTAGAGCATCTATAAAGCCTTTATCTAAATTGAACTCTGAGACACAGTAGTAGCGCTTTGTTAAAAGTGAGGGAATGAAGATACATGGTGGTGAATTTAATTCTTGGAGTCCATCATTTAGAAAAATTTCGTTTAATTTTTCTCCAACTAAGTCTGATACGTTGGACGCTCTTCCTAGAAACTCAAAACACGGTGTATTCTTAACCATAGCTGTTACTTTTATCATATCGCCTAGTTGGTAGCGTAAAAGGCCTGAGCTTTGACTTATGATCACTTCATACTTAGAGCCGACTGTTAATTTATGAATAGGAAGTATGTTTTTACTTGAATCAAGAAATTCGAAATAGGTTTGTGTTAAAGCTGGGATGAAGTGATTGTATTTTATTGAAGGGATTGATAAAACACCCTCCGTCGCTAAAAGACCTTTCTCCTGGACAAGAGATTTATAGAAGGTTTTTTTTAACCAAAGAAAATCCTGATTTGAGTTCAGGGCCCCCCAAGAAGAGATAAACTTTAATTGGGGGAAAAGATTTGTGAAGTCTAAATTGGCCTTTCTTAATTCATGAATTTTGAATTTCTCAGTTTTAGGAAATTTAAATTTTAAGCCATTCCATTCGTATTCTCTTGAAAGTAGTGCTGTTTCGATCTCCTCATGAGATTCCACAATTGAATCCAGTAAGACAATTAAGAAACTAGGTGACCATATCGAAATAATTTCTAGGTTTTTTGCAGAGATTAGGTACATGGCCGTTACTTTTTTGTAAACCTCTGGATCGGTAATCATTTTGACTTTTTTTGGGATGAGAACGAATCTCTTAAAAATTAACCCTGTTAATCCACTTAAATAATCACTATCATCATTAATATGCTGGTTTTTAGTGAATTGTGGGGAGATTGAAAAATAAATTTTACCTCCACTTAGCTTTGGGCCAAAAGCAAGTACATCGTAACACCAGACTTTGAACATAGTGGTAAAGTCGTCAATAAGCTCTTTAGTATAGGGAATTCTTTTTTTTGAACCACTTGAGCCACTTGTAGTTTCAAAAAATTTAGGTGGGTTCTTAGTAAGTGCTTTAATATTATGGAATTGTTCGTATCTTCTAATTGGTAATTTTGAAAAATCATTTACTGAGTATTTTGTATAGGACAAAATTTTAAAAAGGGTTTTTTTCTGGGTTTCCAAAGGCGTTTCTAGACCTTTTTCTAGGTCTATATAGTCTTGAACAAAGAATTTTTTTATAAGGCTTAGTATTATTTTCATTATGTCTTTATGTGATTCCCTGTTGAAAAGTGTTGATTTATCTGGCCATCTGTCAAAATAGGAATACTCGTTTTATCATCTATTATTACTCCCGGTCCCAACCTTGAGCCTGCACCTAAAAAGCATTCATTTCCAATTTTTATTTTTTTCACATAAAGGCTCATGATGCCATCTCGAGGGGTAATAACATGTGGAAGGAAATGAAGTTTATGTCCGACTATACAGTGGGATCCAATTTCAATTAGGGGACGATCATCAATCTCTATATTGGGAGTCCAATAAATATTTTTACCAACCTTTGCTCCCCAAAGTCTTAACCAGAATGAATAAGCACCAGGTATTGTCCTTAAAATCCCTTCAAGCCATGGACATGCAAAGTAGATACTTTGAATCATGTGTGAGCCCCACCATGGATTATATCCTTTTGCCATTATATCAGAAACACCCTCCTTGAGAGGGGAAAGAATATTTATGATTCTGTAAACTATAACCGGATATAGATAAAGAACAAAGATAGGCCCAAGTAGTGCAAATAGACTTGGATTAAAGCAAAGATTATAAATACTACCTGCTAGTAGGAGGTAAACTGTAAATGGGAATAAGGCCATGAGCTTAGACATAAATGACATTAAGACTCCTTTAGTAGGGATTAAATAATTTTTGCCAGAATTTTAATTTTGTTTTTAGTCCCAGTGATTTTGGGTAAGTATCACTCTGGTAATAAGTTCCATGAATTTTATCAAATAGATTTAAATTGGCACCGAAATTAACATTTACCTTGTTTGAGTGGTGCCAAGCATGTTCAAGAGGAGTCATGATACAAAATATTTTTGAGATGAAGTTTAAGGACTTGGTTCTTGAAATTAAAGCCGTTGAATGTTTCCATAAATCTAGGCAAGCACTTATACTCATTGCAAGAATATATGGGGATGGGTCTTTTAGCCAAAATATAAAAAATGCATTAACCCATAAATAAATGATAAGGAAGCTTGTCCAGAGGGTATTCCTTGAAGTCGCAAACACATCCATTTGGGTCACGGTATGGTGGACGATATGAATTGGAAAAAGCCTTTGACTATGAAATAACCTGTGGTTCCAATAGTACAAATAATCTACGAAAATAAAATTCAGATGAAAGCTTAAGATGGGATGGACTTCAAGTTTTCCCTGAAGCTCTGGTACTATAGAAGAAAAACCTGAGGAAGCTAAGATAGCAACCAATAATGGAATAAAGGTTCCCTGAATACCTAGATTCAAACTGTCGAGTATCCATTCCCTTGGAGTCTTATTTCTTAAAAAGTTTTTAGAAATAGGATTTAAAAGTAATGCAATAATAAGCATTGTAAATATAACTATTACAAACATAATTTAAATCCAGAACTCAAAGTCGTTTTTCTTATGCGTTAACTCAAAAGGATTTTTGCCCTCTGAAATAGCATCTCTTATTGATTCTATAAATATATGTACAATATCTGCTTTTGAGTTGGAGAACCCAGTTCCATATTTACTGATAACTTCCATTTGAGTGTCTAGCACCTTAATGTCTTGGGCAATAACACTTTGGCCTTGGTACCTAACAATGGGACCTGCGAAGTGGTTGAGAAAGCCGAAGCGAAAAGTAAGGTCTGTATAAACATGAGTTAGTTGATCATTAATGGGGATACTTTGGGAAGTTATGTAAAACTCTTTTCCCGGTGAGAACTCATATTCAACTGTTGTCACATTAGGAGCATGGAAATAATCAATATGTTTTATGGGAGTCTTTTTTGGATTTAAGAAAAATGAAAACCATCCCATATTGTCCGTTTCATTTTTATAATTAACTATTACAGATCCGTCTTTTCTTTC
Source organism: Bacteriovoracaceae bacterium (assembly GCA_047634375.1). Lineage (GTDB taxonomy): Bacteria > Bdellovibrionota > Bacteriovoracia > Bacteriovoracales > Bacteriovoracaceae. The sequence goes on along the minus strand of JBLIAG010000038.1, from coordinate 29,393 downwards.
TACTGTTGCTTCAATCTTTTCATTACGGCTAACTCTGAAAATTTTATCATGAACAAATACGGTGTGGGGAACATCAATATAATTTTCAGCACAGTTAGTTACATTATTTTTAAAACTATTAAACAGGCGAACAGTTTTGTAACCTTTGGTTTTATAGAATGGCATTTTAAATGGTTGGTGTTCAAACTCGGGGTGATCTTCAAGTTTTACATAGATAAGATCATCTTGTTCCTTTATTGAAAATTTGTGGGCACAGCGTGTTTTTACCTTTTTGAAGTTTTGACCTTCACTAGGTATTGCCGTTACTTCACCGGTTTTATCAAAAACCCATCCGTGGTAAGGACATTGAAGTTGTCCATCTTTAACATAACCGTCGGAGAGTTTAAAATTTCTATGAGGACATCTATCTCTAAGGGCAACAGGGGAGCCATTTTCATCTCTGAAAAGAACTATCCACTCATCAAGAATAGTCTTTTGAATTGGGGCGTTCTTTTTAAGTTGGTGTGATTCACACGCAATATACCAAAAGTTCTTGTAGCAAAATTTATTTTCCAATGTACTCAAGAGTAATATCTCCCTTCAAGCTTAAGCAACAGGCCAGTCGACAATTTTTTTCATCGGTTGATAGTTCAATTACTTCTTGTTCATCTTCAGTTATTTCAGGAAGGTTTTCAGCTCCACTATGAACCTTTACTAAACAAGTGGCGCATATGCCGGTTCTACAGCCAAAAAGAATAGGAGAGGAGGTTATGTCAAGAGCTTCACTTAATGCTAATCCCTCTTCAATTTCTATTGTTTCACCATTGGTGAAATGGATATTATATTTCAAGTTTAACTCGCTTTTTGAATTGATTAAACTTTTGGTTATTTGTTTTTAAATAGTTTTGAATGGTTGAACCTTTCATTAAGTTCATTTTTTTATTCTCATCAGATATGAAGTCTAGGTCTGAAAGATATTGTTCGTATGATTCTCGCGCAATCCGGTGGGTCTTGTAAGCGAGATCAATTCCCTGATTTTCATAGCAGAAACATTTCTCCATCATTATAAGGGCATCCGTGTGTTCAAGGTCAAAATGCTTTGAACGTAGAATTTTATAAATGGTCTGGAAAATTGCAGGCTCGTACCAAAAAATACCATTTACAGAACAGTTAAAATTAAAGTGATCGTTTTGGCATCCCTTGATGGCCATATTTGCGACCATCTTTTCAAACTTTGTAGGTGGTTTTAGGCTTTTGACAACTTCATGTCCTATAAGTGTGGAACTATTAAAGTGGTAAGACTCATCTAAGAAATGATGATGGGAGATCTTTGCTGGAATGGGGGCATTCTCTTGGTCTTCATGCTTCTGATAATATTGTGCTAATTGGTGTTGAACGATTTTACCATTCAATGTTCGCATCCCACGAACTGTTAAGTATTGACTTGCTATAAATGCATTGGATGAAGATAACTGGCTAAAGCAGTGTAGTTGAAATCTTTTCCAGTGTTTCCTCAACTTATTGGTATCTTGGAAGATCATTGTTTCCGTTGCGAAATTTTTCATTGGAGAAGTGAAAATTCTTTTTCCAAAGAGTTCTTTTTCTACATCTTCAGACACAATTTTAAATGTATTTATATGTGTTCGTTCTTGTTGGGATTCAAGATCAAGGGTGTCACATACTATTTTAAAATCCTCAATGCCATAGAGACCTGCAGCAGATGTTTGGTTTAGGTAAATAGTCGCGATCTCTGCTGATATAATTTGTGAGTAATAGCCTACCCAATATAAGTGATTTAATATTTTTTTTTGGTGAGGAGTTGATTGGTCCCAAAGGGGTGTTCCATAGAGTAGGGAAAACTCTTCTGGGTTCCAGTACTCATCCTTTGCATCGGCATATTTAAATGTTTCCGCAAGGTGATCTAGTTCTTCTGTATTATCTTGTCGTTTGTTTCGTTTATAGTTTAACTGAACCTTTTTTAAAGTTTTCTCATCATTCAATAATGTAGTTTCTTTATAAAAAGATTCAGTTTGCAAAGCTATCCTTGTGATTATTGGAAATTCATTTCAGGAACGTCGCCATTAATTACGAGTTCAGCTTCAGTTTTCTCTTGAATCTCTTCTACTGTTACACCTGGTGCTCGTTCTAATAAATGAAATTTTCCATCTATGAGTTCCATGTAAGCTAAGTCTGTAACAACTTTTTTAACACAGCTAACACCTGTTAGTGGAAGGCTACAGTTTTTTAAAATTTTTGAAACACCATGTTTATTTGCATGAGTCATGGCCACAATAATATTTTCAGCTCCAGCAACAAGATCCATTGCTCCGCCCATTCCTTTTACTAGTTTTCCTGGGATCATCCATGAGGCGATATTTCCATTTTCATCGATCTCGAATGCACCTAATACAGTAAGGTCAACATGGCCACCGCGTATCATTGCAAATGAGTCGGCAGAGTCAAACAAAGCAGCACCTGGGATCATGGTAACAGTTTGTTTTCCAGCATTAATTAAGTCCGCGTCAACATTCTCTTCTGTGGGGAATTCTCCCATACCTAAAAGTCCATTTTCACTTTGGAGCATAATTTCTATATCTTCAGGAATATAATTTGCAACTAATGTTGGTATTCCAATTCCTAAATTTACGTAATATCCGTCTTTTAGTTCTTGTGCAATTCTTTGAGCAATTTGCTCTTTAGATAAACCCATTTTTATTTCCTATTTTTTTATAGTTTTCTGTTCAATTCTTTTTTCAAAGCTACCTTTAATAACTCTGTTTACAAAAATACCAGGCACGTGAATTTGATCAGGGTCTAGTTCTCCTGGAGCTACAATCTCTTCAACTTCAGCAATAGTTATTTTTCCAGCAGTTGCAATCATGGAGTTAAAGTTTCTAGCTGTTTTTCTGAAAATGAGGTTTCCGTAAGTATCAGCTTTCCAGGCCCTAACCAAGGCATAATCTGCTTTAGGATAAGCTTCCTCAAGAACATACATTCTTCCATTAAATTCTTTTGTTTCCTTACCTTCGGCCACCTGTGTTCCATAACCTGTTGCTGTATAGAAGCCAGGTATCCCAGCACCAGTGGCCCTTATTTTTTCAGCAAGAGTTCCTTGTGGTGTGAGAATAACTTCCATCTCCCCACTCAAAAATAACTCTTCAAAAAGTTTATTCTCGCCGACATAAGATCCGATCATCGTTTTGATTTGCCTTTTTTCTAAAAGCTTACCAAGACCGAAGCCATCTACTCCTGCATTATTTGAAATACAAGTAAGACCGGTCACCCCAGAGTCTGCCACCTTTTGAATAAGACCTTCTGGGATTCCACAAAGGCCAAAACCTCCAACCATAAGTAACATATCATCTGATAAACCTTCTAAGGCTTCTTCATAAGAATTTACAACTTTATTTAAACCACCCATGTCTGGACTCCTCTTAATTTATTTATCTTTAAAGCCTATATAACTTCAGGGTAAAAGGCCATGTAATTTGGCTGTTGATGCGCCGTGTTCTTTCAGTATTTAGGGCCATTGAACAGCTTATTTAAAGATAAAAAGATAATTTGCAAAAAGACCTTAAGTTTTATGCTTCGAGTAGTATTTTATTTTTAAAAGTTTGCTATAATTGGGAATGAGTAAAATTCTTATTGTATCGGAAACAAATATAGTCACGAAATCAATTATCGCCTTTTGTAAAAAACATGGGGATGAGATTGTTCACGTACGCACTGGTTCTGAAGCAATGGGCGAGCTGTTTAATACTAAATTTGACCTTTTTATTTCTTCATTAATTGTTGAAGAACTAGATGGTTTTCAAATGATAAGTACTGTAAAAAGCTCTCAGATGGTTAATAGCCTAACACCAATTGTTTTGATTACAAGTGGTGAAGATGTAGAGCTGTTATTTTCAGATGAAACGAAGCCTGATTTTATTATAAAAAAAGATGAAGAGACTATGGTTGAATTTGAAAAGGCTTATCAAGCTATCAATTCAGGGGATGCGGAAACTAAAATAAATTTATTATACATTGATGATGATCGTTTTGTTCAAAAGATGATAACTATGTGGCTATCAAAAATTGACTATATTAATCTTGTTGTTTGTGGCTCAGTTGAAGATGTTAAAGGTTATTTAGATGAAGATTTTGATATTATAGTCTCCGATAATATACTGGGGGATGGTGAATTTGCAGATATTGTTAAGTTAGTTCAAAGCTCAAAGTTAGTTAATACGCCAATCATTATTTATACGGGCACAGTAGCAAAACTCAATATTGATGAAGTAAAAAAGACAGGTAATATTCTTGATGTACTTCCTAAGCCATTTGAGATGAAAAGCTTTCTTCAAAAAATTGAGTTCATTAAAAAACTTAAAAAGTAATTTTCTTGATTAGGCCCTTAATGCATATACTTAGCTAGGTTATTAACAATTCAGTTTACTTAGAGTCAAAATAATAACACTTTCAAACATACTTTCCTTCTATTAGGCTTAAGCTTTAAAATGTACTTTGAATAATTTTGCGGTCAAGGATGGTAGTGTGAAAATTGTTTTATTCTTATGTTTAACAATGTTTTTTGTATCTTGTGAATTTGATAAGGGTTCAGGCGATGATAAGAAAGTAAAACCAAATAGGCAGCAAGAAAGGGATAGCGAAGAAGACTCGCCACCAGCTCCAACTACAGTGGAAGTTCCTGCTGAGCCTAAACCTCCTGTAGGGGGCCCACCTATGAGCCTTCCCATTTGTGAGGAGGTTTGTGATAAAAAAAGTTCTATTATTAAATCTAATATCCGTGGATTTTCCTATCTTGGATTTGCAAATTTTGGTTATCGAGGAGTAGGAAGATGCCGAGGACATGCATTATTTACTCAACGAATGAGCATTCTTGGAAAATTTAAATCAAGTGGGGGTTGTGATGTTAATGAGCCAGCTTGTATTCAAAATTTGCTCACTGGGATTCAAAAAATTATTGAATTTAAACCTCATGTTTTTAATGGGTATAGGAGCCTCTATGATCTATCTCTTGTCCCTGAAATTCAGCAGTATATTTATGATCATATTAAATTTGTAGATCATAGGTATAATGCGGGTCCTGGAAAAGTTAGAAATAGGCATTTTACAAGTAGAGCTCTTAATGTTTTTTATGAATTGGAAGCAAGAACAAACTCAGGGCAATTACCTTATGTTGGCGTGATAGGAAGATTAACTGGAAGTCATGCACTTTTAATCTACAAGACAGAGTACATTGGAAATAGAGATGTACTTTGTGCGAGGGATCCTAATATAGTTCTAGGTTATAGAGAAGACTGCCAGAGCTACTTTTATATTGAAAAAGGACAGGTGTATTATAAAAGATTTGATCGATTATCTGATTATATGCAAAAATTCGAATTAACGAGTGATGAAGATAGAAGAGTAAAGATATATACAAATTCCCTTTATAAGCAGTGTTTACAGGAGAAGCGGGATAGGAATGAGTGTAAGTAGTTAACATTATAGTGAAACTACTTATTATACTTGAGTGTTTTTCATCGCTACCGATAAGAAATACATGGGAAGATATGTAAAAAGCATTTCAGATACACGTGACTTGAGCAAATCTCTTAGAGATTTAGAGCTTGAATTCAAAACTCACAGAAGTGTTGTCGAAAAAAACAATAAAGAGCTTGAAAAAATTAATGGCCAAGTCGACAAAGTTAAAGAAAAAGAACGAATTGCTAAGGCAGAAGAACTTGATGATCTTCAAAGCTCAATACAGTGGGTGAAAAATGATGAACCTGCAGTAAAAATAAATCCAGAGCATATGCTTAAAAAACTCAATATCCTTTAAATATTTCCATTTTATTGAATGCTTGTTAACATTTTCTTATGTTTATAGTTATAGCATTTCTTTTAACAACATTTAATTCCTATGCCCAGCTAAGTTATGGTGATGGAAGTGAGACATGTAATTGGAGTTCATCTACGAATATGACTCAAAGGATTTACAATTGTGAATCTGTTACGGTTTCAATCGGTCAGACAATAACCTTTAGCGGTGCCTTAGATTACATTATTATTCGCTCTCAAGGTGATGTGAATATCCTAGGGACTCTCAACGTTAGTGCAAATGGTGTAACAGCTGGGCCAGGTGGAACAGCTAGCGGTATTGTAAATAATGGTGGGGAAGGTATTGCTGGTTCTAACGCTGTTGATGGTGGTGGTGGCGGTGGATCTGGAGCACGCTTTGGCAATGTCACACTTCCAACTGCTGGGGCCATAGGTACAGGAACAACACCAGGGGCCGGAGCAAATATACCAGGAGCTGGATATTTCCCAGAAAACAATTTTCAAAATAGCTTCACGGGCGGTGCTGGTGGCGGAGCTGGAGGAACTGGTTTTGATTCAGGATTAGAACTTGGTGGCCAAGGTGGAGCCGGCGGCGGTGGTCTTATTATTATTGCAAAAGGTCAGGTTAGTGTTTCTGGAAATATCATTTCTAATGGTGGTAACGGTGTTAACGGTGAAGCTACAGGAAACGGGCTTGCTGGTGGAGGTGGAGGTGCCGGTGGCTCTGGTGGGGCCATTTATATTATAGGCGCTCAAGTAGATATCACTGGTTTGGTTACTGCTCTTGGTGGGACAGGTGGTTCTGGTGGATCGTCCGTTGAAACTGGTGGGGACGGTGGCAACGGCAGTTCAGGAAGAATAAGAATTGATACTTCTAATAGTGTTTACACTGGGGTTGCAACGAACCCTACCGCTTACCAGAAAAACTTACCAACGATTATTGATCCATTGGTAAGTACACCTGGTAATTTAAAATCCGATATTGAGTATTCATGTGTTTATAAAGAAGCACCTAGTTTTGATTTTTATCTTAATTTTCTTATGGGTTTACTACTGGTAGGATTTCTACAAATTCCCAAGGGACTTCGTTATCGCCAATAGTCTCGGTATTACCTAGACCTAGTTGACCACCTGAGTTCAGGCCAAAACAAATAACCTTTCCTTCATCTTTTGTAAGAGTACAAGTGTGATCCTTCCCGGCTACAACTTGAGTTAAAGAAAGATCTATGGCCACTTTTGAATTTCCTGTAACTGATTCGTCATCACCAATATTGTTTGTATTTGAAAGACCTATTTGACCCACAGATGCTCTACCAAAACAGTATAAAGATTCGTCTACACCAATAACACAGCTATGATTTACCCCAGCTGCTACCATTGATGATCCTGCAGTTAAAAAATCTAGGTAGGGTGCAGAGTCGGCGGCTTCATCATCTCCAATGGAGATGTTTGATCCATAACCTGTCTGGCCATAGTTATTTGCTCCCCAACAACGAACTTGCTGTCCATCACTTAATGCACATGTATGAGAGAAACCTGTGGCGATCTGAAGAACTTTGTTTCCAAAAGAAACACTTCCATAGCTTGATGGAACCTCATCATCACCTAAGTTATTTGTATGGCCGTAGCCAAGTTGTCCTTTAATATTAAGACCCCAACACTTAAGGTCATCGCTTGTTTTTAAAACAGCACATGTATGGTAACTAACAGTTGAGATATCAAGTTGAACAGCACTATCTCCTAGATCAACAGTACCATAGGAAGAGATTAATTCATCATCTCCTAAGTGATTTGTATGGCCATATCCTAGTTGGCCGAAGTTATTTTCACCCCAGCATTTAACTTTTTGATTATCCAGTAGAGCACAATTATATTTTGTTCCTGCATAAATCTTAGTGGCCTTTCTTCCTAGGGGAACCGGATCAATGGTATCAATTGTTTCATTATCACCTAAGTTATCCATATGACCTTGTCCAAGTTGTCCTTTAGAGTTATCTCCAAAACACTTAACCGAACCATCCAGAAGAAGAACACAGGTGTGATTAAGTCCTGCCGCTGCACCAACAACGTCCTGGCCAAAGTCTAGGGCGGCCATTGAACTTGGTTTTTCATCATCTCCAATGGTCTCCATATGGCCATAGCCTAATTGCCCGTAGGAGTTCGATCCCCAGCATTTTAATGTTCCATCATGAATAAGTGCACATGTATGAGAACCACCTGAAAAAATACTAGAAACTTCAATTGGAAGCTCAGCTTTTTCACAATAGTTTACTTTAACTATATCAAAAGGATCTCTCTCGTTTGTTAGAGAAATTAAATTAAGCTCTGAATCAAAGCTATAAAGGGCAGGTTCATTGTTAATTAAAATTTCTATTGTCGTAGGGTCAACTTTATCTGTGTTTAATTTGAATTCACTTTCTGGTTTTACAGAAACTCTCGCAAGTTTCCCGAGATTAGTTAAACCAGTTCCGTAATCACCACTGGCAAGATCAATACTGACTCCATTTGCCATTTCAATGATTTCTTTATAGCCATAACCAATTTCATTTTCTCCATTAAAGGGAACTGTCAGCGCATTATTGTAAATAACCCCACCAATAACAAGAGGTCTTTCACCTTGCATATTTTCTAGATCAGTTAAAAGCTGTTCTGGGGAGTAAATCAATTCACCATTACCGTCTACACAATAACTATTGTAAGCACTTGTCTCTTTGCCTTGTGGATCCGGGACTGGAATTACACCTACTGGGAATTCAGCACAAATATCTTGTTCATCAGCAATAAAAACAATTGCAAGAGCTGCGTCTTCTCTGAAGAGACCTTGGGTTTGTATGGTTTCTAAATTATCTGTGATGGCCTTGGTTAGTGAGAGAACTCCCATCTCTCCACCATCAGTGGAGCTTTGGCCTGCAGGGTAAGTAAGTTTAGAATTTAAACCAGCAATAAAGGTAGGTGTATCAATCAATTGAGAATCTAGAACAAGGTCTTCACTACCTTTTTTATAGAGAGCTCCCATATGAGCTGAGCCAGGACCGTGTGCCAAAATAACTCCAGCTCTATAATCAATTTCTGCTGGTAGACTATTTATAAATGAAGTAAACCCACTAGCGATACTACTTCTCTCAGCATTAATGGAACCAGAGGTATCAATAACAACAATGATATCTAGTTTTCTAGTAATAGTTTCTGCAACTGGTGCGTATTGGTCTTCATGACAAAGTCCAACCTTAACTTGTCCTGAAGCAGTGGGATCAATCTCAAAGACTTCGCCAAGTCCAGCTTCAACCTCAGGAGAGCCACCGCCGTCATCATTACAAGCAGTCATTGAGAAAATAAAAATTGTCAGAAATAAAGTTTTGTAAATCATGCGGTATTATCCCATTGTTAGTGTAGTTGACCTAATTAGTTTTTATGACTAACTATTCGAAATAATGTAGAAATACTTGAGAAAAAAGATAAATATTTAGAAATTGTTAGGGATTATAAAGAAGTACTAAAGCCCGCAAGTAGCTGAAAGTATTGATAATTTATGTCAAAATCATTGTCATCAATTTGGCCATTTAAATACTGAGTTGACAGTAAAATTTTATGTTTCATTTTGTAATTATATTCATAACTTAGGCCAGTTGAGTAATTTAGGTTTTTTAGACCACTCAGCCCAATATTTGCGTGAAAACTGTGTTTCTTGCCAACTTTAAATGCCTTTTCATAATTACAGCCTAAAGACAGCTCATGGATCAGCTTATCATTTTCTACTTGTTCGTTTTGAATTTGGTAAGCTGTAAGCTGGTTAAGATTTATTAAAAAAGCGATATTATAGAAATGTGAAAGTGCTCCGAATTCAATTTTTCTATGCTGATAATCTTGATTTTTAAAAACCTTTCCTCCTTGTGTGAAGTAAGAGGAAAAGATTTTTTTGAAAAATCTTGAGTCTATCTCATGAATTATGGAGAGTTTTCTTGCATCATAAACTTCCCCAGCTATAGAGATCTTATTCTCTAATTTTTGAGAGTAATTCATAGAGCTTGGGCCTATTAAAAACTGAACTTTTGTTTTAGCTAGTTTTTCTTTTGTTGAATGGTTTTGAGTCTTAACAACTTTAGGTATTAAGCTTTTTGTAGGTTTTAATTTGGGCTTTATCTTCTTTTTTACAACTTCAATTACAATATTTAAGGGGGAGCTATCTGAAAAGGGAGACTGTCTTCCCCAGTGATCAGTATAACTAATTCTCCAAAAGTAATTTCCGGCCTGAGGTGGAGTCCAGTTAAGAGTGTTCCCGGTTGTTTTAATTTCTTTCACGAGATGTTTAGAGTTCTTATCTTTAAATATTTGAATATGGTAGGTTTTTGCATTTTCAATTTTTGGAAATTTCAGTTCAACGAATTGAGTTTCACTTGCAAAAGCACTTGAAATAAAAAAGTTAAGAAGCTTATCTAGTATAGTTGTTTGTTTGTTTTTAAATTTCATCTTAAGTTTTAAACCGGGAAGGGATTTAGGCTTCGTGGGAGCAGGCGTAGGTCGAATAATTACTTTTATCGGTCTTTGCTTTACCCTTGTACCATCTTTGGCTAATTTATGAGTTCTCCAGTAAAATGTACCGACAACAGGAAATTCAATATGTGTGAAATTCTTTGATCTTATCCTTTTTGAGATAATGACCTTGTCAAATTTTGGAGTGCTAGAAACCTCGAATAGACTTAAATCTTTTGGGTCTTTCATCCACTCAAATCTAACCTTCTGATTAGGTTTTTTTAACTCAATGACCAAGGCCTGACCAATAGTTTCCTCTAGCTTAGTGATATTATAGTGATACTCTTTACTCCACTCAGACTGGAGATATTTTTGATTCTGCTTGGCTTTAATTACATATTCACCTGGAGAAAGATCGTTGAAGACATATACTTTTTTTTGAGTCTGAACTTCCTTGATTAACTTATGTTGTGCCGAATATAGAGCAAGCAGGGTCCTATGATATGGGTTTTCAATCATGACAGAAAGTTGGGCTTTATCAGAGTAGATAAGGATTTCTTCTCGTTCCTTATTATTGGTGATTAACGGAGCTTCTACCATTTGAATGATTTTGAATTGATTAGGAATTGATTCTCTAACTCGCCAGTAATATGTCCCAGCTTTTAAGTTATGAGAACCCATTCCATCTAGAGTTTTTATATCGCTAAAGTTTTCATTTTGGGAAAGGAGAATTTTACTATTTTCCAACTTTGGTGAAAATTTGAAATTAATATCCATTGTGCTTTTTGGACTATAAAGATTTTGATTCTTAGGAAACTCAAGCTGAGTTTGGACAAGAGCTTCATTTGAACTGATAAAAACAGGTTTGTTTTTTTGTACTTTAAAAGTTTTTAATCCAGTCGTAACTTCAAGTTCACCTTGATCAACCTCAATAGTTGTCTTTACACCACGGTTAATCGAGACTGTGCTATTGGAATTCGTTTTTATTTGAATTTTCTTCTTACCAAGAAAGATATTTAAGGGCTTTTGTCCCTTTTTAAGAGTTATTACTGCCAGACCTTGTTGAATTTTGATTGAGTTTGAATCTTTTATTTTTATTAAAGATTCCTCCTTAACTTCTATGGTATGGCCAGTTGTTAAACTTATAGTTGCGTTGGAGTTATTATTTGAAAAGATCTTATCATTTATATTGAGTTTATTATTAGGCGAAAAAATATTTAGCCATTCAAAGTGATTGGTTCGCTTTAAACGGATATCATTCTCAAAAAAACTAATAGAACCAATACCTTTACCAGTTGACTGGTAAATACTCTTTTTCAAGAAGAGGTGTTGGACGCTTATGCATATTAAAAATATACCTGTCATAAACACTAAGGAATTAATAATTTTTATTTGCTTATTTTCTTTCATTTATTTTAATTTTCAGTAAAAGAACATTATAATTATATAATATTATAATAAAAAACTTCTGTCAGGTTATATTAGTTAAATGCGGAAAATTACAGTCCCAATTTATTTAAAACTCGTTTTTTTTACTCTCTTAATATTGGGGGCAAGTCTAAGCGCTTATGTATACTATGCGGTCAATTTATTTCAAAATGATAAGATATCCTATGTATATGAAGCAGTTGATGATTATAACGAAAAAATAACTGAGCAATACACAAACAAACAACTGTCCGTTTTAAAATCATTAATTCAAATTGAAACTCTCAACTATGACTCTGAGTTTGTCTTTAACTATCTTAGACAGAACCCAGATATTGATAGCTACTTTGAGTTTAACTCTACCGGTATTTCAAAAATTGTAACGTTAGAAGGGGCTAATAAGGACTCATATATAAATGAATCTTTTGAGAAGCTTAAGGCATCTACCGAAAGTTTACTTGTTATTGAAAATAAACTTTTTATTATTTCTAAAATTGGAAAGAGTAAAAAAAGTATCGCGGTTGTGGCCAAACTTAACAATTTTTTACTGAAACCTGAAAGCTCACTATACACAACCCAGTTTCTATACTGGAATAATCCAAAAAACAATCTCGAACTTAAAATCAAAGAGTATTTAAACTCCAAAGAGCAAGTCTCACAAACTTTTCTTGTTTCAGACATTGAGGACTATATAGTTAGTGCTCGTAAATTGGCTAAAGGTATTTTTGTAATCTCTAGTACAGACTACGCTAAAGCACTTAGTGCTTCGGCAACACTAAAAAGTAACTCTATTTATTTTGGTTTACTTGTTGCTGGTATAGTTATGATTTTGGTTTTAATCTTTTCACAAATTGTAACTGGACCGATAAATAAACTAGCTAAACTTGTAAATGAGTTCTTGTCCTCTAATTTCCAGGTTCGTTCAGAAGTGAAGACATCTGATGAGATTGGTTTTCTTGCAAGTTCTTTTAATAAAATGGCCGATGATATCAATGCATATATTGTAGAGATGGAGCACAAGGCTAAAATAGAGCAAGAATTACAAACTGCTAATATTGTGCAATCACAATTCTTTCCCCAAAGCGTATTTAAAAATTCTCATTGTCAGGTTTCTGGTTTTTATCAGTCAGCTTCTGAGTGTGGTGGAGATTGGTGGGGTGTTTTTGAAACTAAAGATACAACAGTGGTGATCCTTGCAGATGTTACAGGACATGGAACACCCGCAGCTTTGATGACTGCCGTTCTCCATAGCTCATTAAACTCTCTTGAATACTTATCTAAACTTGATGAGCAGTTTTCTAAAAGCTCCGGAAAAATTATGGGTTTCTTAAATGATAGTTTCTTTAAGAGTACCAATAAGCTAAATGCCACTGCATTTGTAATGTGTTTAAACCATCAAACGAGTACAGTTAATTATTCGAATGCTTCACATAATCCACCCTATTACCTAGAACTTGGAGGGGGAAAGACTCTTGATAAGGCCGGGGTTCGACCACTTCTAGAAAAGATCGGGCCAAGGTTAGGGGAAAAGAAGGATGTAAAATACGATGAAGTCCTACTAAGTATAGCTCCAAGAGATAAAATTATTCTCTATACAGACGGAATACTTGAAGGTGTTAATGCTGATAAAAAAGTTTATGGGCAGAGAAAATTTATAAAAGAAATTTTAAGGTTACAAAATGGATCAGTTCAAGATTTTTCGGACGGAATAATGAAGAGTTTCTTTGATTTTTCTGGAGACGAGCCTTTAGAGGACGATATAACATTTGTATGTTTCGAAATAGTTGGACAACCAGAGTTTTGGTCTTCTAATATTTCCGAAGGGGAACTCGGCTTAATTACTGATGTACTTATAACTAATAATAGACATGGTGCTAATATTCTCTATGATCAAGCGTTAATCGAAAATCTTCGCAATATTCCTGCGCGAATTGAAAAGCTTATTCCTTTAGAGCATTATAAACAATTTGGTATAAGTAAAGTTGAAGTGAATGGAAATAAAATAGCCACATTAAAATTCTTAAATGAAAGTGCATCTGAGGTCATTGATCAAATAAGTATTGCGCTAGAAGGAATTAAATCGGACGGATCTTTTAGTGATCTTTCACATTATCTTCTTACCGTGAGCTCAGAGCTCGTGCGAAATGGAATTATCTTAAATCTAAGTCAAGATTCGGAAAAAGAACAAAAAGAAGTTTTCCTGGATATTGACGAGGGTGAAGAAAATATTTTTGTTAAGGTCACGGATCAATTTGGAAGGCTTAAAAGTGAAGATATAACACGTAGGCTTAAGGAAGTCGCTATGAGTGGGACCTACGAAAGAAAAGCATATGGTGCAGGGCTTGGCTTATTTATGGTTATCAACTCTGTGAACACTATTGAGTTTAATGTTACCCCAGGTATTCAAACTGAAGTTATCTGTCGAATAAATAAGTATAAAAGATTAAAGCAGTTTAAAGAAAAACAAACAGCAATCTTTTTTAATATAAAGGAATAATGAATGTCTAGTTTAACAATTGCAGTCACTCAAGTTGAAAATACAGTCGAAGTCGTTATGCAAGGTCAGATTAATGAAGATTCAAACTTTGATTCTTTAAAAGGGCTCAGCTCCAAGCGAATGATTCTGAATCTTAAGGGAATTTCTCATATCAATTCATGTGGAATCAGAGAGTGGATTGAATTTCAAAAAGAATATTTTCATTCAGAAGAAGTGATATACCAAGAATGTCCACAGGTTATTGTTGAACAAATGAATATTGTTTCTGGCTTTGTTCACAAAAATGGGATTATTGAATCTTTTTATGCTCCCTATTACTCAGAGGCAATAGATAAGGAATTTAAGCTTTTGTTAAAACCAAGTGATGTTGTTGATGGGAAGGCTCCTGTGAGGATTGATGAAGAAGGTGGAGAGCTGGAGTTTGATGATATTGAAGCACAGTATTTTAACTTTTTAAGAAAATAGGATATGAGTATGAAGCATAGTTCGTTTGATCATTTACAAAATCCTGTTTTTATTACTGATAAAGATGGAAAAATTTTATATTTCAATTTTGTTTGTTCATTGTTTTTTAAACTACCTCCAAGGAAGTTAAAATCAGTTGAAAATATAATTGAACTACTAGATGTCGACAATTATTCACTGGTTGAAGAAATCAAGAAGGCACTAGACAGTAAGACCCCTACAGTTAGTCCTGAGCTTAGTTTACATCTTAATAATATAAAGTTTACAGTGATTTTAAAACTTATTCCTTTTGAAGGCGAACTCCTAATTCATATACAGGATTTTTCTATTGAAAAACATCTTCATGAGAAATATAAGCAACAAATAATTGAACTTAAACAAACTCACGATCAGATTGTGAAATCAGACAAGCTCACGGCACTTGGTGAACTGATTGCTGGAATCTCCCATGAAATAAGCTCGCCCTTGACTGTTGCAAGTGACAAACTTTTATCCATTACTGAAAATTTGCATCAAAAGAATTATGAATGTGTTTCAGTTGATTTGAATGATCTTCAGGATGAATTTTCTCGTATAAAACAAATTGTCTCTAATATGCAATCCATGGCCAAAAATAGAGATGAAGACCTTAATGTTTTAAGATTGGATAATGTTGTTGAAAATGCTCTGAGTTTTGTAAGAGATCTTGGGATTATGGGTGATATCGAAATTGATTATTGTAAGGATGATTCATTAGCACTGTGTAATGAAGGTAAGCTGCAACAAGTTTTAATTAATCTTTTGAAAAACTCCATCGATGCACTGGCACAAATAGAGAATAAAAAGATTACTATTAAACTCGAATGTAACGATCAAACTGTCAGCATCCATGTTCTAGACAATGGTCACGGAATTAAGGATAAAGACCAAATCTTTGATATGTTCTTTACGACAAAAGAATATGGGGAGGGGACAGGACTTGGCCTTGCTATTTCTCAAAAAATAATGCAATCATTCCATGGACAAATTACAACTCTAGCGCATGATGATGGAGCTCATTTTCAATTGGAACTACCAAAACTGGATCTCGAATGTTTTACTTCCACTAATAGATATCTTCTTGGTGAGTGTGAATATGAAGATCCCAAGATTATTATTTATTCACCGGACTCAAAACAACTAGATAATCTTTATCAACATTTCAAAAATGAGAAGTATGTTCTGATTTTAACAGGGGATGCTCAGCAATTTGAAGATCTTTGTGATTCTTATATGGTTGACTATGCATTTAGTTTTGATGATGCAGTTACGACTGAAGAGTATGAATATAGTTCGCTACCTACCGGTGACGATAGTAAATGTATCGATTTGATCAAAGGGATGGTGAGTTAAATGCAAAAGCCTCAAGATCAATACTCAATAATGATTGTAGAAGATGAAGAAAAAATTGCAAAAATTTTAACTACATATTTAAAGCTCTATCCAAAGTTTAAAAATGTTGTTTGGGCAAAAGATGGAGTTGAAGCACTTCAAAAATTAAGCAATCAAGATTTTGATTTAATCATAACTGATCTGATTCTACCGAAGAGGGATGGTTTATCATTTCTAGACTCTCTTCGAAGGATTCCAAAATACTTTAATCAAAAAGTCATCGTCGTATCAGGTTGCCTGACGGCCGATATGACTCTTAAATGTGTTAAGCGAGATGTAAAACACATTATTGTAAAACCATTCACGGCCAGGCAAATTCTTTTGAAATCTGTAGGGATCTTAAAAGCTGAAAAAGGAACCCGAAAGGTTGTCGACTCTATTCTAGAAAAAATGGCAAGAAGGTTTTTGCTAAGAAACACTAGCATTCAACAATCAATTATTGGGAATGATGTAAACGAACTCGTCGATTTAATGTTTCAAGAGTCCCAAGAGGAAGATGAAAGCTAGATTATTTTTGATATAACCCAAGCCGGATCATCCATTGGTAGGTCATGACCTGCGCTAGGATGTAGATGAAATGGTACATTGTATTTTTTTGCAATGGCCTCTGAGCACTTATAGCTTGTAAATCGATCAGCTTTTGAACTTAGAACGACTAACGGGATATTTATTTTCTCTGGGAGAACAAATTTAGACGCTGCAAAAAGTTGTTTGAAAAATATTTCTTTTGTTAAGTGCATTTCTTTTGACACGGTGACCATATCGTTTAAAAGTTTATTCGTAATTTCGGTTTTGTTCGTAATTAATTTTAAAACTTGTGTTTCTCTCTTGAAAAGATCTTTTATCATGAAATTGTGAAGTATCGTTTTTATTGCAAGGGGAGAAATCCTCTCGAACAAAGAAGATGTTGTTTTAGAAGAACTATTGATAATTGAAACCTTTTTAAAATCTTTTGGATAGCGATCACACCAATCCAGTGCCAACATTCCACCTAAAGAGATTGCTAGAACTGACCAGTCTCCAGAGATTGATTCTTTTCTTTTTAGCCACTCGGTCCTTAGAAAATCCGTAATTTCATTAATAGACATTGGTGGATTGGCTTCACCATTCAAACCTGGTAAATTGATTGTTATAACTCTTCCATTCGTAAATTGTTCGTTTAATTTTTTAGGAAAGTTGTACCAATGCTTTTGATCTCTCCCTAGTCCCCTTATTAATAACCAATTCATTAATTATCCTTTATGTGTGAGATAATTATATTTTGCGTACTAATCGATATTATTGTCAAGCTGCTCTTTAACCCACTCAACAGATCTGCTTTCTAGAATTCTTTGCTTTTCAGCTTTTTCCCACCAAAAATATTCTTTTAGCTCATTATAGGCAGTTCCGCCTTGAGGTCTTCCCGAAATAAGTTGTTGGTGAAAGATGATATCAATCCTTTTCGCACCTATAGATTTGTAATCAGATACTGCTGATTCAAATGCTGCTCTAGGAAGAAACTCACCTTTACTCTTTGCCAGGACATAACTTATTTGCCTTGGAGTACTGGTAGTACTTCTTAGGTGGTACATAGGGTTTAAAAATGCCAGATATCTTAATCTTCTTAGTGTACCTCTATTATGAACTCCGTTTATACCTATCGATTTAAGTGCGTTCCAAGAAGATGTAGTACAGTTTAGAAAGGTACTAAAGACATTGTCATTACTCCTAATAAAATCATAAGTGAAATCAACAGCGGCTCTCATTCGGTCAAGTCTATCTTTATCGATACCATAGGCAATAATCGTCCACTGTGGTCTGTAGTTTGCCTGTCCAGTACTTACACCACCAAAGTAGTCGAGGTGATGAATATGTCCTGGAATTATATCTTTTTCATTTTTTCTTGGGTAAAAATTTTGGATTTCCATATCTAGTGATAAATCGCCTTTTACTAATGCGCTTCCTACCGCAAAATGGCCTCCAGCGGCTGCAAGGTCATCTCCTTGTCTTCCAGCATAGGTTACAACTAGTGCCTTTTCTCCAGGAGAGACAACTTCGTTATCTCCGATTAGAACTTCTCGGAAAGAACTTAAGGACTGTGCGAGCTCATTAGTCTGCATATTTTCGAAAATATAGGAGAGTCTATTACTATTATAATCATTAATTTGAGAACTTGGTAGAAGGTCGCCTTCAATATTAGATGCGGAATAAAGGTGCTGCTCTAAGATGGCCGAGACAGTGATTTCATTTTCTTTTTGACTCCCTAGAACTCTTACATTTTTGCCCAGGAAAAAATTGATACTTTTATCATCAAAGTGATTTCCGTAATAACTGACAGGTGTCGTGAAATTTATATTATAGGCTTGATTTTCAGTTTGAAGAATAAGCTTATTTTCATTTTTTGTAAGGAGACCACTTAGCTCTGTTTTTGAACTTATAATCTGTGGAGTTTTTGACATGTGGTACTTGTTATTTTTAACTTCTCCAAAGAATATAAATTTTGAACGATTAATTTCATAAGATTCAATGTATTTCGAAATATTTTTATTCGCAATAATTTCATAAAACTGTTGGTTAATATTAACCTTAAGACCAGTTCGAGTTTTCACTAACTCACCAATATCTTTTGCTTGTGCGGTTAGGACCATAGTGACCGTACCTATAATAAAGAATAGTTTTTTCATAATTTCCCCGATTGATAATGCCACCAATAGAGTTAGCACGCTTTGTCATTTCACCAAGAAATTTAAGTATATTTTGAAAGAATTACTGTTGATACGGTGCATCTAGGTAAGATTTGTCGTGTGTATTATGAACGGAAAAAGAGCGATAATTTTACTAATTCTCTTTATTAATTAAAGGACAAAATGAAAATTATTATTGCACTACTTATTTTTGCTCAATACTCCTATGCAGCGGATATCTGTGATTTTAAACAAATTAAAATAAAGAATACAATTATTAAAACAGGAAGTATCAATAATGGAGAAAAGTGTTTTGTTTATATCACGAATAGCGAATATTCAAGTCTTGTTTATAGAACACATTATTTCGATACCCTTGGGCAATATATGATTTTTAATTCTTTCGGAGATGGATCTAGCTCTAAACAAACAGGGGCCAGAATGTATTCTTTTTTACCGATAAAAAACAATCTAAAAATTAACTTAAACGAAGATCAGCTAAAGATTGAGTTAGCTCATGGAATGAGTATTAACTTTGATCTAGATACATCCTATGTTTCTTCTTCAGTTGGCTTGGAAATTATTGAAGAAAGAAAGATTACTCCTAATAACTTAGGTGGTATTGAAGTTAATTCATCCAAAGCTGCATTTATTGATTTTGGTTTTAAGTTTGGTGGCGCCCCAATATGGGATTTGAATAGGACTTTTCAGTTCTTTGATAAATCACTTAAATTACCTTGTGTAAAAAAGAATAATCAAATTTTTGTAAAGAAGAATGGTGAAGTCAAAAGGAAGCTACCATCCAATAAGGACTTAGTTCAGTTCCTAAGAAAAGGTTGTGGTGCCTGAGTTTAAATATTATTTGAACAAGATGGATACACAATTCATATGTTCACATTAATACATGTTTGGAGTATAAAGAATGGTTAGATTTGAATTTAATAGAAGTCAAAAAAAACACAATAATTTTTGTGATGAGACTCTTTACATTCTAGCTCAAACTCAAGATGAAGCCGATATTATCGGAAGTCAGTTTCAAGAATTTGGTTTTAGTTCTAACCTCGTAGATCAAGAAATAATAAACAAAAAGATTGATAAAAAAAGCATCTTACTTATTTCTAGTGAGATACATAACTCCATTGTTGATAAAAAAATCTTAGATTTAATGGTGGCAAAGTTTTATGTTTTTCTAGTTGATTCTACTGATAACAAAATTGGTGTAACTGAGTTTTCTGGGGATGGTTATATTGTATTACCGATGGAGCAATCTGATGTCTTGAATATTATTTCTCATTGTAAGATTAAAGGTTCCTTTGAAAACGATCTAAACTCCCTTGAAGAGTATAAGAGTAATCTTATGAAAATCACTTCTCTGGGGCAATATACTGGTTCCCTTGTTCATGACCTTAATAATTATAATACAGTTTGTATGACTGCTCTCGATGGTCTTAGATTGATCAATGAAAGAACTTATAAAGATCAAAAAATTGATTTTCTTGTAACCAAAGGACTTAAGGGGAGTCGTATGATTAATGCCCTCTCTAGGAAGTACCGAAAATTTTTATATTCTAAAGAAGACACAGTTTCAGATTTTTTTAATATTGAGGCCATTGTTGAAGAAACAATTGAATTTATTAATAAAGAAATTATTTCAAGTCAGATAAAAGTAACCCAATGTATCCCAAAAGATCTTTTTATATATTGTAATGATGTCTCATTAATACAAGTTCTTATGAATATTCTATCCAATGCTTTTCATGCAATTAAAGATTTTGATGAGAAATGGGTTGATATATCTATAAAAACATCTGAAAGCGGCATTACTCTAATTATTGAAGATTCAGGGCATGGGATAAGTCCTGAAGTGCAGGAGAGAATGTTTGACCCACTTTTTACAACCAAACCTAAAGAAGAAGGTACTGGTTTCGGGTTAAATTTCTGTACAACGGAGCTTAATCAAATGGGAATGAAATTAAAATATATCGAAGGTAAAAATACCATTTTTGGAATTAGTGTACCGACAGATAAATTACGAAAATCTATGATTATTTAGGCCAGCTCACAGTTAATTTCAAAAAATTCGCCAACTTTCTTTGAGGTCAATGCCATTCCAGTATTGAATAATAGGTTCAGTTCTAGTTTTAAGATAGTTAGATAGATATGATCAAGTTCATGAAGTTCACTATTAAATTTAATTGTGAAACTCAATCCTGTTGGAACCTCTATAGCTTTTCCTACAAGAGAAATACCGTAAAACTCAGTCATGTATTTTTTGATATTCTCTAAGCTTATCTCGGCTTTACCAGTTAATTGAATAAGGTCAATGGCCTGAGGAAGTTTGTCTTTAGTTAAAGAGTAAAGTTTATTTATAAAATCAAAACTATAAGTAATATTACTTAATGATAGTAATTGGTAGGGAAGCTTTAATTCTTTATAAATTTGAGGTCCATAGCTTACTTCAAGGCACTTTAAAATATAATATATTGTCTTTGCTTTAAAGATCCCATCAGTGATGTACTCTTTTGGAATTGTTTTAGTTAGGCTTGTGGATTTTCTAATGGGTAAATGACCAATTTGAAAATGCTGTAGAGGAATTTTAAAGTCATTTGAAATTTTTGAAATAAGACTAAAAGGTACATCATCAAAAATATCTTTCTCAACTTTAGAGATAGTTGATTGTACAACTCCTAATTGTTTTGAATATTGAACTTGGGTAAGTTTGTTTATTTTTCTAACTGTATATACTAGTTCACCTAGGGTGAAATTATAATCCTGCTTCAAATTGCCTCCGGCATATATATTTTAAATGTAAAACAATTAAGTTTAATTTAATATTATTGAAAGGTTACATGTAGACATATGAATTTACAAGAACAAGTTAAGTCAAAATCGCTAAGATATTTTATCTTTATCCAGTCAAGTTAGTTTGTAAAACTAAGAACCTCTCTTGTAACTAGACATGTATTAGACAAGTGTAGATTGTGTGGTCCAGAGGGGATAATGGTAAGAAAATCTTTGAAGTTAAGCTCAATATAGCTTCTTTCAATGATTGCATCATTTTCACCTAGAAGTAGTTTTATGCGTGGAGTCTGAACCTTGATTTTTTCTACTTCGTCCTCGTATTCACCGTTGATGACAGAAGCTAGGAAGCTCGTTCTAAAATGAGAATCCGTACCAAGGATAGTTTCTATTTCGTATTCAAGATCAATTCCAATTTCGTTGTAAAGCATTTTTTGAATTTCCCGAGCATCCTCCACAGTTATTTTTTCCGTCGCCATAAGTTGAAAAGCAGGGTGAGGTTTAAATGGTGAGCTTTTGAGAGGTTTTTCTAGAGGTGGTGTGCCAAGGGTTAAAATACCGTTGCAGCCATTCAACTTCTCAAAAGTTTGCAGTGCTATATGTCCACCAAGGCTATGGCCGATAAGGTATACATCAGCTAAACCCAGGGCCTTTGTTAGTTCAACAAGCTGACGCACAAAAAGATCTAAATTATAATCATTCTTCTTTTCAGATTTTCCATGCCCATATAAATCATATGAAATTAATCGATAATTAGTGAGTTCAGGGCGGGTGAGTAAGTTTTTAAAAGTCTTATGGTCGTGTGAGTTTCCGTGAATAAATATTAATTTTTTATCAGTATTGACTTTGTTGTCTGTATAAAAAGTCTGTCCAGAGTCTAGCTTAATCAGCATGGGATTTTTCCTTTAGTGTATGATAAGTTACTTTACCAAAAACATCAGATAAGTCATTCCAAAAAATTTCAAAAATTTTCCGTGTGCTATTGCAATGCATATATTATTATTTTTAAATGGATAGAGAACTAAGATTTCATACTCTAATTGGCTTCATTATTATCACAATATGCTCTAGTGCTTTCAGTGCATCCTATTTAGGAATGAAAAACGGTAGTATCTCAGAGGAAGTAGATTCATTTGATTCTTCGGGGGAAGAAATAAAAAAGAAACTACCAGGATCAACCTTTGGCATTGAAGTTGGGCACTTCCTTACTAACTCAGTTGCGATTGAACTTGGGTACACGAGTGTAAAGCAAAAACAAATGAGCATAAGTGAATCAACACCAGTTGCTTATGGATATGAGACGGATGGGGAAATGAGTATTATCAATCTAGGATTTAGATGGTTCTTAGCTGACTCATTTAATATTCGGTATGGTGGAATTAAGACAGATTATAATCCTCATTTAAAAGGGAGTGGTGCCTTATCATCTCTTAAGAATGAGATCATTACTAGTCGTGGCCAATATTATGGTGCCGGCCTTGGATATACAATGAACAAGCTTCAATTGTTTTTTGATTATACTGTTTTTCCAAATGAGGATGGAGAGAATTCGGAGTCATCCAATATTGGGCTAAGACTATTTTATTAGAGAGGTAGGCTTTGCTGAATCTGAAGTTTCTTTTTTTAGGTATAATTACTTTTACTGCAATACAAAAAATAGCTGAGTTTTTTTTAGCCAAAAAAAATGAAAAAGCTCTAATTAAAAATGGGGGAATTGTTACCGAAGAAAGATTTTACTTTCTAATGATCCTTCTACACGCATGTTGGGTTATAACAGTATTTTTATTATCCTTTTTTTCAAATCACCAGATACTTCTAATGGATTTTTTTCCATGGCTATTTATCTACTCAGTAGGTTTTTTGTTCAAAATCAGTGCTATTAAAACATTGGGGCATCGGTGGACAATGAAGATAATAAATCTTCCAAAAGAGAAGCTCATAGAGAAAGGGCTTTTTAGGTTTACAAAACATCCTTACTACTTCGGGGTGATTCTTCAAGTGATTTCTTTACCATGTATTGGTAGCTTTTATATCGCAGGAATTATTTTTTCCTCAATTAATTTCATTCTTCTGCTCCTTATAATTAGAAAAGAAGAGGAGGCTTTTTTGGCCCATTCCGACAACTAGTTTAATAGTCTTTTACAAAGGCATATTATAAAAATAAGATAAGTATATATTTAACAACCTTTTAAGGAGTTCCCATGAAGATTATTCTTTTCTTAACAGTTTTATTATTTTCACTGGGCCCTTTTGCCGCAGATAAATTTGGTTCTGCCATCACTATGAAAAAATCAATTTCTCTTGATAACGCCATTAAAAATCATAGTAATGGGACAAATGTTTTGGTGAAGGCAAAAGTTGGAAAGGTTTGTAAACAAAAAGGTTGCTGGATGACACTAACGGGATCTTCAAAAGAATACCGAGTGACCTTTAAAGATTATGACTTTTTTGTTCCCATGTCCTTGATAGGGAAAATGGTTTTCGTTGAAGGAAAAATAATTAAAAAAGAAATGAGTTTAAAAGAAACGAAACATTATATAAAAGATGAAGGGGGGGATCCCTCAAAGGTCACCATTGCAAAAACTGAATATCGACTTGTTGCCTCAGGTGTTGAAGTAATTAAATAATTTAGGGATTTAAATGAAGAAAACATTATTACTCTTACTTACTTTATTTTCAACGGGATTCTTAGTAGTCATTGTGCTTTTAGGTAACTCTTTTGTGAATATCGATAAAATTGAAGACTCTCTTCCACAACTTAGTATCGGGGAATCCAAATTCCCTGTGGAAAGTATTTTTTCAATCACTCTTGAAGTTAATGGGAGTAAACAAATTATAACACGCTCAAGAAAGAACTTCCTTTGGGAGAGTTCATTTCATTCAGAGGTTATTAATGAAAGGCTGGAGTATATTTCAAAACTCAAAGGAGAGATGATTGAGCCATTTAAAAATATCTCCGGTGCAATCAGTTTTAAATTTAGTAATGGAAAAACTTGGAAAGCTGTATTTAATCAATTTTATTTTCGTTGGACGGTAGGTCCTTTTAAAGGTGAAGGCGGACGCTTTACTGCAGGTGATAGTTATTTATTCGCTTCTGGCCGAAATATGTTTAATAAAGATGATATCTCGTGGTGTGACACAAAAATCACAAAAATTTCTGGAAAGAGAGTTAGAGAAGGTGAAGTGATTAAGCTATGGGCGGATAAAAACTGTACTATTCAAGTTGAAACCTTAATCGATCAACATATATATAATCCAGAAAGATTTAATTATCTCGCAAAAGTTTACTACAGTAATTCCACGGTTGGAAAAATTGAGTGGAATGACACTGGGCTATTTCGTATTACTAGTGGTTCTAGTAAAAAAACCTTTGTATCGAAAGCATTCTTAAAAGAAGTTAATCAATTAAGCCTTAGGCCATTGGAAGGGAAATAATATGCCTTATAAGTACAGTCGAAGTCTCTTCATCGTAGATAAAGTTTATCAAATGAAATTTAGCTCATTTGTAGTTCTAATGTTTTTCATACCAAGTCTTGTTTACCCGGTTTCGATTTACTACATATATAGTTTGTTATTAGAAAAAATTGAATCTGTTGAATTGGTAAATGCTTTGATGGCACAAGAGTGGAAGTTATATTTAATTTTAGGGCTAATGCATTTATGTTTGTGTGGCATCATTTTTATAGTCTGTATTTTCCAAAGTCATAAAGTGGCCGGACCTATATATAAAATTAAAGTATGGTTATCCCAATTAAAGAATAACGAAGAGGTGGGACCTATCTATTTACGCGAGGGAGATCACTTCCCTGAATTAGTCGATTATTTTAAAGATGCCGTTGAAACAATAGAAAAAAATAAAAAATGATAAACCGTTTTTTATAAATTACTTCTTGGGTAAACAAGTTAACGAGTTTAAAATACTTTCAATTTTAAACTTGTTTTCTTTTTGTTGATTCTCACTTATTAGAGTTGATATATTAAAGACTTTACTTCGACATTTAAAAAAATAACTCATCTCCTCAAATGTATTTTTCCCAATTTTGTATTTATATCCAATGCCATGAACATCTTTAAGTGAACTCCAGTTGAGCTTTTTATAACTATAGAAATCGATAGGAGTTCCCTTGTTCTTTTTAAGCCAAGAAATCCGACCTGAGTGATAGTTGGCTTCATTCTTCTTTAAATCATCACTGTCAAAATGATAATCATCTAAAGGAATAGACGAAAAAGTAATTATTGGCCTTCTGTCATTTTTGAATGGCCCGAGGAGTGTAAGATCTGAGCCAAGGAAGTCTGGCGCCATTTGCCAATCACTGGGACTATCAATACTAAATTTGATTTTATTGACCTCATAGACAGATATATCTGCCAAACATTCTTTATTTAACAAAACAAAAATAATAGAGAGGGTAAATGTAAAATATTTAATTGCTTTCATTAAGTACCTATTTTCTGAAGAATTACATATATAACTTCGGTAAATTAAAAATTAACTTAATATAACTTAAGATAAAAGTTTAAACCCCCGATATAATACCTACTTAATAATAATTAAGTGATTGTTAGGACATTAGTTCCAGTTATTGGGGAAAACTTTAGATGAAATTAACCTATTCCATATTTTATTTCTTAATCTCTAGTTTCATTCTTTCTAATGTTTATTCTTCTAATAATGAAGAACCTTTAGATAATTTTTCAATAAGACTTGAGCGTGAAATCGAAGATTTTGAAAAGTCATGTATTGGAAAACAAGAACAACTTTTAAAAACTAAAATTCTTTTTACAAGCCTAACTGATTGCGAAACTGAAGCGCACTATTTAGAAGAACAAATAAATCTCTACCAAAAAGCCGTACTAGAAAGTGAAGAACTTGAAAATATGTCCACGTGTAAACCAAATACAGAAAACCAGGAACTCTCGAATCTTATTAATATAGTAGATAAAGTAACACCCCAGGTAAGTTGTACTCCGGAAGAAGTTAAGGCAAATAATGATTCTTGTGGAAAAGTTTGGACTTGTAATGCTCTTAGGTCTGTTTTTAAAATAACCCAAACTGTTGTTCCAAAAATATTAGCAAAACCGATTAGAAACTTTGTCAAAGAGAAAACTGAATCCATACAGGGAGGGTGTATGGATGAAGGGAAATCTGATTGCTTACAAGAACTAGTTAATACTCTTGCTGGAAGTTTACTAGACACAGGAAAGGCTTTGTGGGAGCTCGCAAAGGCGGGAGCAAGTTCTATCTTTAATGTCAGTGATTGGTTTTCAAGTAAATCTGAAAGTATGCATACTGCTGCTGTCCAAAATACCGAAAGTGTTAAAAGCTTTCTTGATTCGCCAGGTGAGTGGATTATGGACTTATTAAGCTCGATGTCCAGCTCCATGAATGCATGGGTTAAATCAAGCGTACTTTGTCAGGAATGGAGTGGAGAACCTCATTTATCTGAATGTGTTACTCCATTGGCAAGCTATGATTGTATCGATTGTGAGAGTCAGGTTAATGCTGTTTGTTCTGTGGCAGGAGCTGTTATTTCTGAGATCGGAATTATGGCCCTAACCGCCGGAGCCGGAAATATTGCCTCCATCGGGGTACGCGCGGGAGCAGCATCTATGCGTGCTATAGCTAAGAAAGCTGCAACTAAGATAAAAATTAAAAGTCCCAATATAGATTTAAATATTAAAAAAACAAAATTAATGGAAAACCCAATTGTTGCTGGAATAGTAACAAAGACTACTGGTGCTATAAGCATTACCGCTAAAGTAGCTAAGGAAAAATTAAAAAGTGTGAAAGACTTTTTAAGCAATGTTCAAAAATCTCGAGGGGTCAAGGTTGCTAGAAGAGTTGCAAGTAAAACTCTTGATATTATTGCTGATCCAACTCGAATTGGTAAAGTGGTAGCTGAAAAAACATTTGTAGCTTCTAACAAAGTTGTATCAAGTATGGGCCCAAAGAGCATGGCAAAGATAGCTGAAAAAGACATCAAAACAGTTAAGGTTGCTAAGAAAAGGGGCAAACGTGGAAAAACTGTTATCAAAGAAAAAACAAGACCTTCAAAAGTCAGTTCAACAATAAAAATTCATAAAGGTGTCAAGGGGCTTAAGGCCAAAACATCTAAGCAGAACGATATCTTAAAAGACACAAGTAACTCTGGAAATCATAATGATTTGGCCCATAATACTAATCATAAAGAAGGGACCAATGATTCTGGATCAGGAAGTAAAATAGAATCTAAAAAAATCTCTGAGCATAAACAACAAGAAAAAGATAAGGATTCTAATTTAGAGAGTTCGAAGAAACATCATGAAGAAGATGAGGAAAAACATGCATCTAATTCACAAAGGCCAGTAAGGGGTGGGACTCTTGGTGGAGTTCTAGCTCAGGGAAATGGCCTTAATTTAGGGCAATTGGTTGGTATTGGTTTAACTGGTGTAGGTCTAGATATCTCTAAGAAAATGGAGGATGCCTCAGAAAAAGAAGACGCACGCCAAAGTCAAAGCAAAAGTGGTGGGAAGGCTCAAGGAGCTTATGTTTCAAATGGTAATAAAGATACAAACTTAAATAAGAATAAAAGCAAGAGTAAGGCCGAAACCTCTAATGAGATGAGAGCTCGGATTGAAGAACGGTTAGGAAAAACTGAAATTGAAAATGAAGCCCAACTTCATAATGTACTTGGACTCTCAGGTTTAGGTAATAGTGGACTAGTCGAAAATAATGATACGGCCAGAGAGAAAGCGGAAACTCTTTCTCAAATTTATTCAGAAAATAATAGATCAAGAATGGTTCAGAGTCTTCAAGCACAAAATGAGAATTTAAATAGGGAAGATGCTCAACGATTATTTGATCAAAGACAGGCCCAAGTAAAATCGGCAAACCAATTTTTAAAAGCAACTTCTACTACACAAAAAAAATCCTCACGAAATGAGGTCGTAAAAACTAATAATCAAAATGAAGTTCCGAAAGAATTTAACCAAAATTCTACTTCGACAAAAAATGTTTCGAAAAAAAGTGGTATTTCTGACCAGGACCTGGCCGCAGAAGTGCGGGAACTGAGAGGACAAATAACAGAACTTGATCAACAAAAACTTGCTAACATAAAGGCCAAATATGAGGGTTCTAGTATAAGTTCGAAATCTCCTGTCTCTAAGACCAAGAAAGGCTCTATTGAACCAAGAGTCGTATATAGAGGAACAAATAGTTCAAGCTTAGGATCAACTGGCCCAGAAATTAATTCTCCTGTCTATTTTGAATCCCGGGAATCTGAAGAGAAGGAAGTACATGCATTAGGCACTTACCATCCAGATGTATTAAAAAATCAAGGGGCCGATAAAGAAGCTGGAGAAAATAAAAGAGAAATCGCTAGTGTTTCCGAAACTTCTAAGGATGAAATTATTCCCAATAGAGATGGCGGATTTGATAAGTTGAATAATCTTTTTGAAGAGCAAGAAAAGAAAATAATTGAGGTTTCAAAGGTATCTAATGTCACAGTTAATGTGAATTTGGCACAGGTTCAATCCAATGGAGACGTTAACCGTCTTCTGGCCTTTAGAGACGCCATTAAAAGGTTTAAGAAGGCATCTAGAGTAGATACTCTACAAGATGATGAAAATACTTATAATATTTATAAGTTTACGAATGAAGAAATTTTCGGGATTGTGACAGATGCAAGGGGTGGTCAGAGACTTCTGAGTGATATTGAAATAAAGGACCTTTTCTAGAGGTTCTGTAATTACTGGGATCTTTATCAAAAAAGTTGATAATTAAGAAAAAAGTTGGCCTTCAGGCTTAGTTTTGTAAAAATGGTTTTACTACAAATCATAATACTTAACTAAGGAAGGCCATCATGAGTTTACGACGT
>JBLIAG010000037.1:0-42660 GCA_047634375.1 Bacteriovoracaceae bacterium | reverse complement strand
GACAGCTCAGTTGAAAAAAATTCAAATTGATATTTTTGGATCTAGAAATCGCTTAGAATTTATTTATATTATTAATCAAGTCTTGAACTCAAGTGAAGAATAAACGCTACAGTTTTGGGACAATATCAATTTTTTAAATTTACCGAGTCTGAGATAGCTGTAGGTTTTTTAAAGCGATTAGGTTCTCACGGCGTAAGTGCTATTGAATATACCTATTCTGGTGGATTTATAAATATTCATGGAAATAAGATGAATAGCTTTGAGGATTTAAAGGATGAGGAAGTTTCTCATGAATCTTATTCAGTTAGTTATAAAAAAACATTTGAGGAATTACTTCATGTCAAATTTGTTGAGCGCGATAGTAACGAAAACATGGCTCCTTTTACAGAAATTATCGCTTCTACTTTGAACGAAATGGAAGTTATTCCAAACCTTGATAGAATAATTTTAAATAGAACCGAGCATAGAGTTATTTCCAGAATTATTTTTATAAACAACAAATTTTTGGAAAAATTACCTGTTGATCTAAAAGAAATTGTTCTGGAAGAGGCAAAATTAGCAGGTCAGTTTGAAAGAGAGTTGGCGGTAGCTCAAACAGAAGTCTTTTTAAATTCACTCAAGAAAAAAGGTCTTAAGGTTAATAATTGGACTAAAAAACAGAAAGAAATTGAGAGAACTCGGTTTAAAGTTATGTATGATGCGTTTGTGAAGAAACATGGATCTAGGATAATAGATGAAATTGATTCCACTAAAATATAAATACGCATAATTATGACTTTGACTTTGACTTTTAAGAGAGGTTATAGCTTTAATAAAGCTTTATATATAAACATTCTTTGAATACTGTTGGGAAGAAAAGAGTAACGACAGCGAATGCTAACAAGGCCATTGCTTTCCATTGTTTTATTAGGCTTACAACTTATTATCCAGGAATTAAGTATTTCACAAAATCTTTTATTTTCATCAAGGCTCACTGTAATTTGTGGACCATCATTTCTCCTGATAGTATTATTTAGTATGTGGTTAAGCAGTCCATGGCCCTGACAGCTGGTTACAGTGACGTAACCTTTACTTATCAATAACATTATATGTGGTAAAACTGCAGGCTCTATTTGACTCTGGAACTCTGGGTGAGAAATTTTAACTGAGTAGCCATGGCCTAATTTCTTGGTCTCTTGAAAGGAGTTTATTGAACCATCACTATTTGTTTTGTTAAGCTTTTGAATTTGGTCGTTATTATCTTTTTTTGACATTAATACATTCTAAATTAGGCCAGCTCACTCTGAAAAGGAAAAACTTTTTTGTGAACTCTAAGCAGCTTTCTTCTTAAACATTTCATCCATTAATGGAATATAGAATTGCTCTTCCTGTTTAAGTTCTTCTTTTTTCATCCCATCTACAAAGTGCTTTACCAGGCCTGGGTCAAATTGACTACCTGAAAACTCAACGAGCTCGTTATAAGCTACTTCGTAGGGAAGGCCTTTTCTGTAAACTCTTGTAGATGTCATTGCGTCGAAAGTATCCGCGATAAGAATAATTCTTGAAAACTGTGGAATATCTTCTCCTTTTAATTGATCAGGATAGCCACGACCATCATATCTTTCATGATGATGTTTTGCGTATTTCGCTACTTTTTCAAAAACTTCAAAGCCTTTTAGGATTTCGTAAGATTGCTCAGGGTGATCTTTCATTATTCTGAATTCTTCATCAGAAAGACGAGTTGGCTTATTAAGTACAGCGTCAGGTGTCCCAATTTTTCCAATGTCGTGGAATAGAGATGCTAATTGTAAATCGTATATTTCTGGGTCTGATAATCCTAGTTCTTTTCCTAATACTAAAGAAAAATAACAAACTCTCATTGAGTGACCATAAGTATAGTTATCTTTAGCATCCAGCGCCTTTAGGATTGTTCTCGCGGCCATTTCACAAACTTGTTGTTTTTCATTTTTTAATTCATTTATACGAATCGCCATATTAAGAATTGAGACATTTTTAGGAGCCTCTTCTTTTTTCGTGGTTCGCTTTTTATCAATACTAATGACGTTTGATGAATTTTTCTTTTTAATCATTTCCAACCCGCTGTGAATTATATTTCTGTCCTTATCCCTAATCGGTTGTTTTAAAAGAAAATAAACAGTAAAATGAGAAGATAAAAAATTAGGATAAGTAAGTATCTGAAAATAAATAAATGATACCTGTTTTTCTTTAAAATATTGGGAGTTAAGTTGATTATTATTGATGAAAACAGTCAGGTTTGCGATTGGTTTGGAAGTCTAGGTATTGAAGATATCGGTTTTGCAAGAGTTGATCTTGGTACCTTTGAAATCGCAAATGGATTTAATACAGAATTGGTACTTATTCAGGACACAATATATCACCAACTAACTTCGCTTTTAAAAGATAAACTGAGTAATGTTGCAGCAGTGATAATTTTTAACTCTTGTAAAACACCAATCCAGTTCTTTTTGAAAAATGTTATTGCAGTTGTAAAAGAAGATTCTCATGTAGAACTTATCCGTAATAAGATTTCGTTTGTTGAAAATAATTTAAAAAATAACGAGATTTTAAAATCTCAACTCTTGTCTTTGAATAAAGAACTAGCAGAAACTATGGAAGGTGTTGGATCTCAATTATTAAGAGTAAAAAAAATCTATGAAAAAAAAGCCCCAAAAAGATTAGAAAATTTTAAGGGTTTCACTATCTATAGTAAATACGCTGCAGGGGAGGATATGGGAGGAGAGTTCTTCGATATCTTTGCGAAAGATAATAAAATCTTCATGTTGATGAGTGCTAGCTCTTCATATATCGCATCCAGCAGTATCCTTGAGTATTTTAGCGATTTAAAAGGGCAACTCAATATTTCTGAAGAAAATGAAATTAATTTTATAACGAGGGTTCGTTCAGAACTACAGCAAATAAATGAAAACAAAAAAGTTCCCGTTGAGGCTCAAATTATTACATGTATTTTAGATATAAATACACTTAATATAGTTGGCCATATCTTTGGAAGTTTTCAGGTGATGAGCTCAAATCTAAACCGTGAAGTATCCAGAAATAATCCAATTTATGGTAATATTGAAAATTCAAAATTTGAACTTCAACTAGAAAGAGGAGAAAGAATCCTTTTAAATTCTCCTGGATTTATAAAAAATTGGGATATGTCGAAACCTAAATTTATGATTGAGGAACTGGTTTCAAATAAAAAAATTAAAGCACTTGATGTGTTAGACGAAGTTTACTTTCAGCTTAGAAAGGAGAGTTCTACTGGTTTTCTGTCCCACGATGCTTCATCATTAATTTTGGAGGTACAAAGCAATGTCATGCTTCAAGTTTAGTTTATTGTTTCTTTTACTGAGTTCAAATGTATATGCTCAAAAGTTTAACTCAAAACAATGTTTGGATTCAGAATTTAAAACCTCGATTAAGAATGATGGAAAGTTTTTTGGTTTGGTTAAGAATGATCTCTCTATAGATAAAACACAATGTATCATCAATGTTACTTATAAAAATATTCTTGAAACTAATTGGCTAATAGATATTTGCAGAGAGCCTATCCATATTAAGGTTACCTCAAAGGGAAATCAAAGTGTTTATAAGAGAGTAGATGATTGCGACAAAAATAAAAATCAAGATTATTGCACATACCAAAGGGAACTGAATGAAACCTTACAGGATTATGGGTTAATTTTTGCAAAGGGGGAGAGAGAGAATCTTCAAACTCCTCACGGGCAAACACATTGTACTTACTTACTGATTAAAAAATATTTGGAAGATGGATACTTATTTTCAAAATATGATATTCCTCAAAATATTTTTAATGATGGTACGACTTATCCTGCGGGATACCCAAAGACTAATTTCGCACCAAAATCAATTAATAGGCCAGTTTACCCGGTTACAACACCTCAGGAGACTTCGGTTAATGATTCCAGTAAGATAGAGACTAAACTTGAAGAGAAAGCGGGTGAATTAATAGAGGAAACCTCTAAGTTCTAAAGTTGGTACAGTAATTGCGTTAATTATCCTTAATTAAACTAAGTTAAGGTGAGATTATGAAATTATTGTTTAAGTTTTTGACAGTTGTTCTATTTTTAGGAGTTCAACCTGTATTGGCGAACTCTTGCGAAGAAGTAGAGTTAGGAGCTATAGGTAAAAATCATTGGCGAAACTCCTTCGGTAATGGTGTTAGAAGTGAGCTTTCATCTCAAATTGATAGAAAGGACGGGTTGTTTGAAAAACTGGTCCCGGAACTTGAACTTGAACTTATCCCTGGAATAGATTTCAATTTATCATTTTCTAGGAAAGTAAAAAACGATCTTCCCCTTCCTTCTTCAGGTAAAATTTCTGAATATGATTTCTTTACCTTTAAAGTCCAAAATGGTTTGAAAGTTGAATTTAAAGGTGGTGTAGATACATCTTACCTTTTTGCTGGGGCAAATGCTGGCCTTGAATTAATTCATTCAAGTAAACACTTACCAGGAAAAGATACACCTTCTTGTGAACTCTATTCTAAAATTATAGATAAAAAAACTGCGAAGGGTCGTCTCTTTTATGATTCAGTTTGTGTTTCTAGAGATAAATCTATTGTTTCAAGGTACTATCAAAATACCATAAATTTCTTTTCATCAAATATTGGAAAAGCTCTCAATTATTTTGTTGATACAGATAAAAATAGAAAGTCTGCAGAGGATCCTCTTGCTGGATTAAAGGTTCATAGCTTACTAGGCGTACCATTAGATCATTCAGTTTTTTTTGAAAATAGTAATGACTTAGCTATTGGTGATATTGTTGAACATACAAGTTTTTTTGGTATAACTCCTTTAGGAGTAAAATTTGATCTTTTGGCTTTTTCTGGACCTAGCTATTCAAAATATAGAAGGGCCTTTAGAACTCTGGGCTTCAAAAAAACCATAGGAAATAAAGTTATTGTAGAAATTGAAGATACTGTTATTAATGGTACATCTACAGAAATTTATAAAATCACACCTCGTATTCTAAAAATAATAAAATTAAATCTTGGTAAGTGGGGGAGCGATAGCTTTACTCAGGAAAACCTTGTTCAGAGATTCGAGGTTGATCTTACTAAATCTAGGGGGGTAGAGTTTTTTAAGAATGTATTATCTTCGGCATACAATCCAAGTTACAAACTTCACCAAGACTCAATTTTAATTAATCATACAGGCTTTGAAGATTCTGTTATCGCAAAGTCTCCAGTCTATAAGGATGGTAAAGGTCGAGATCATAAACTTATTCTTAAAATTCCAGGTATCTTTGATTTTGAACGTAGAACATACGAGAATGTGGATACCATTACTTTTGAAGAAAATGAGTATACTAATGGTGAAAAACTGAGAAAGAAAGAATATAAGTTTAAATTAGGAGCTGATTTAAAACTTTTCCAGCTTCGAAAGAAAGAAAGAACCTTTCAGTGTCAAATGAAATTATCGTCAAATTCAACTCTTGTTTTAGAAAATAACTCTTCTATGAATGTTGAATGTAACTATAAAAATAAATATTCAGAAGAAAGACATCCGAAAGAAGTTCGTGAATTCATTAATATGATTTTAAATGGAAATATGAAACAAGAAGATAAAGAAGATTTAGATGGGTTAAAGTATCCAACTAGAGATGAAATTAATATGTTCACAAATTTAAGCTTTTCCAAAAAACAGATTAATAACATAATTGAATCTAGCTCTGAAGAAATGTATCATGAAATTTCACGACTCCTTTTTGGTGAAGAAGCTAAAAATGTTTTCTCTGAGAAATATCATAAAGCATGGAGACTAGCGAGACCACGTTTAGGACCAAATGCACCACTTTCTGCCAAGCTTAGAACAAACTCAGATGAGTATAAAAAATGTGCTCCACTTTTTCAAAAACTTGGTATAACGAAAGATATAGATCCATTATATGCGAAATTTGATGGTCTTGTAGGCCAAGGAAAAGGAATTGACGGCTATTCTTATAATCGTTGTTATAAGTATTTCAAACAAGCAACCACGATTGTAGATCTTGTTAAAGATATTAAAGATACGATTAAGACATCCGGAAGCGTTAGTAAAATGTTAGACTTATTCTTAGAACTAGAAAAAGTTGGTTTCGCACAGGCCTTATTAGTTAGGCTAGCTGGTGGAATTCACCCTGATGGTGTTCGTTACTCTTATATTGTAGCGTCTCCTAATTTAGATAAAGTTATAGCTCAGTCAAATGGTCCTATTTATAACGTAGAAAATAAAGAACTAAGAAAGAGTCTAAGTTCAGAATTAGAATCAGAGTTCTTTCCACGGATTAAAGATTTAAAATTTACTTATAATGTATGTGAGCCAAAGGTTTTATTCGCTACTTTTAAACTTAATAATATTGTAGAGGATCGAAAATCTATTTATGGACAGTTTCAATTAAAAAAGTACCACTTAACTGATAATCAGCCACTTCAAACTGACATCATTCGCTTTGATAGAATGATTAGAAATGTAAAAAATGAATATATTGCAAGAATTGAATTAGATGAGCCTTTAAATAAACAGTTTGCTCATAATATGTATTTTAAACTTTTGAATAAGGATGACTTAAGATTAAGTCGTGAGGTTAAAGTTTACTTAAAAGAAGTTGAAACATTATTTGATTTAAATTTATAAAATAGGAGGCTTCGTAAGGAGCCTTTTTTATGAGAATGCTGAGTCTAGGTCAGCGATCAAATCATCAATGTTTTCTATGCCTACACTTACCCGAATTAAATTGTCATGAATACCAAGCTCCTCTCGGACCTTCTTAGGGATAGAGGCGTGAGTCATGATTGCAGGATGCTCGATAAGTGATTCAACACCTCCAAGACTTTCAGCAAGTGAAAAAAGCTTAACACGTTCTAAAAATCTTTTTGATTCTTTGAGGCCACCTTTAATGAAAAAAGTAATCATTCCACCATAACCACTCATTTGTTTCTTTGCGATTTTATGCTGTGGGTGTGATTTTAAGCCTGGGTATAAAACGTGAGATACCTTGGGATGAGTTTCTAACCATTTTGCAATTTTTTTTGCATTACTTTGGTGGGCTTCCATTCTAAGGGCCAATGTCTTAATCCCTCTGATAACTAACCAGGAATCAAATGGAGACTGACATGGACCAAGAGAATTCTGTAGTCTTAGAGTTGTATCATAGATCTTTTTACTATTCGTCATCATGCATCCACCAATTACATCCGAGTGACCGTTAATGTATTTTGTCATTGAATGAACCACGACATCGGCACCAAGCTTAAGTGGATTTTGAAAGTAAGGACTCATAAAAGTATTATCTACGTAAACTTTAACTTTGTACTTTTTGGCGATTTCGCAAATTTTTGCAATATCTGATATTTTTAGTAATGGATTAGTTGGAGTTTCTAACCAGATTACAGCTGGTCTTTCTTTTAGAGCTGCTTCTACCGACCCAAGATTTGCTGTATCAATAAAAGAAAAATTATAGATTTCATTTAAAACAGTTGTGAATAACCTATAAGAACCGCCGTAAATATCATCACCACAAATGATTTTTGCTCCCTTTGGGAGACTGTGAATAAGAAGACTTATACAGCTTATTCCTGAAGCTGTTACTAGTCCATATTTGGCCCCCTCTAGGGATGCGAGGTTTTCTTCTAGCCTTGTTCTTGTTGGATTGTGGGACCTTGTGTATTCATAGCCTGAGTGTTTACCAGGGCTTTTTTGAACGTAGGTAGATGTTTGAAAAATAGGGGGCATGATGGCCCCCGTTTCTTTATCTGGCTCTCCGCCAACATGAATAACTTTTGTTGCAAAGTGCATATTCTTTTTAATTAAACTAACCTTCCGTTTTCACCAATTATACTTAAAATTGTTTTGTCTAAGTCATCTCTACTTGAATCTACTTGGTAGTTGTTCTCTTTCATCCAAGCATCATTGTAGATTTTTCCAGTGTATCTGTTTCCTGAATCAACCATGATAGTTAAAATCTTTTCTGGTTTTTCAAGAGTCTTTGCATATCTAATAGCCCCGACAATTGCAGAGCCACAAGATCCACCTGCAAAAATACCTTCTTCCTTAAGTAGTCTTCTTGTCATCTGAAAAGACTCCTCATCTTCAACAACTACAAAGTCATCAATAATATCAAAATGGACATTATCAGGTAAGAAGTCTTCACCAATACCCTCTAAGACGTAACCGTGAGCTTCACCCATTTCACCAGTTTTTTTATAGTGAGCAAGAATTGAACCTTTACAGTCGATTCCAATAACTTTCATTGAAGGTTTTTTTTCTTTTAAACATCTACCAATTCCTGAGACAGTTCCACCAGTTCCTACAGCCGCCATAAAAGTATCGAACTCGCAGTTAGTTTGTTCAACAATTTCTGGGCCTGTTTGGTTATAGTGACATAAAGCATTTGCTTCGTTGGCATATTGATTAAGAACAAATGCATTAGGAAGTTCTGCAAGAGCTGCTGCAACTGAGTAATAACTTCTTGGATCTTCTGGTTCTACATTCGTAGGACAAACGATTACTTTTGCACCAAACGACCTTAGGTTATCAATTTTTTCTTGGGATTGTTTATCTGCCATTACGAAGACGCATTTATAACCATAAGTATTTGCAAAAAGTGCTACACCAACACCTGTATTTCCTGATGTACATTCAACAATAGTTCCACCTGGTTTGAGATCACCTTTCCTAACGGCTTCTTCGCACATGTAGACACCCATACGGTCTTTAATAGAGCCACCTGGGTTTAGGTATTCAAGTTTTACGTAGATTTCTGATTCGATCTCTGTGCAAACTGAGTTTAGTCTGATGATTGGAGTGTTTCCAATTGCAGATAGGATGTTAGTGTTTTTAAATTTATCCATTATGTTCTCCTTAATATTTAGAGTTGTTTCCAAGATTGTGTTAATGACTCAACATGTTTAAGAGGAGAGATATTAAAAATCTCTGGAAACTCTAATATTCGTTCAAAATGATTTTTGAGATCACTTTTTAATTTTTTTTCTCTATTTAATAATGATTCTTTTAGCAAAAAATTTTTACTATCTGTTTCTGGGTTCCACTCTGCAAGATTTTCTTCAATGCATTTATTGAGAATAATACTCGATTGCTTTGTAATCAAACCACGAGCATGTGCCTTTAAGTCGAGTGCCTCTCTTAACTTGTTCTGTTCAACACTTGTCACAAGGTACCATGCTGAATGGTCAGAATGTTTTAAAGTATCTTGTAATTTAAGGGCATCTAGAAATGTTTTTTTTGTTTTATAAATGGCAATAATCGCATCAATGAAATCATCAACAAATTTATCGCCAGTAACTTTATTTAAATATCCAAGTAATTTTTTTACCCCTGTTGAAACAACAATATTTACCATTTTTTTTCCAAAGGAAAATGATTTTTTTTCAACCTTCTTGCCCAAAAAATTAAAAATATCAATGAATGATTGATCGAAAAAAAGCTTTATTCGGTCAACACTTTCTAGAAAGTCTAAGAAGTGACTTCCAGGGGGAGTATCAAGAACGATGACATCATATTTCCCTGATTTGAATTGTATATTAAGCTCTACGATCGCTAAAATTTCATTTAGGCCACCATGAGGCTTTGTAAGGATTTTTAAAATTCTATTAGTTAAGACTTCTTCGCAATCGCTTTCTTTTACTATTCTTTCAAAAGTGCTTGTAGGATTCATTAGTTCAACATCAAGTGGTATTTTCTCTCCAGTGTTAAATGGATCCTCAACAGTTATAACCTCTCCGGCCATATCAAGTTCTAAGTTAAGTAGCTCTCTGAGCCTTTTTGCCGGGTCAATTGTAATAAGGAGAACTCTTTTTCCAGACTGTGCAATTTGAATTGCACGTGAAGTCGCTAAAGTCGTTTTGCCAACGCCTCCGGTACCACTGAAAATTTCAAAGTCTCTCGCTTCTATACTCACACTGTTCCTAGTAATCTATTTTCATGGGATTTATACTAAATTTTGCATGGAAGGTACAAGGTCTTTTATGACTTCTTTGTTGCTGTGGGCCATGCTGTAGGTGATTTGGTTCTTGATATGTTCTTTGTTTTCAGAAATTGCTTGGTTTTCATTCTTAATCTTGGCGAGGAGAAAATCTGGAAGCTCTTCATTTAAATATTCGTTTAAGCAATTATTACTATATATATCTGTTGAAAAGTTGTGAACCTTACTAAGAGATTCTTTTAGTTCTTCTCCCTCATGAATTGCGAGTAGAGTCGGTAGAGTAATAATATTAATTTTTGTAAAGTCGTCAGCTTGTAGAACTTTAAGCATTTTATTTGTGTCTTCGTAAACTGTTCCATCCTGGAAAATTTCGTTAAAGTTCTTAGTTGATTCAAGCATGGTTAGAGCGTGGCCGGATGAAGGAGAGTCTAAGATAATCGTTAATTCTGGATCATCAACGAGCATTTCTAGTAACTGACCTAAGTAGATTACATAGGAGAATCCAGGAATCATATTTATTAAAGATTGAAAGAAAGGAGTTTTAATAATCCAACTTGCTATAGTTTTGGATTTTAATTTTTTTGTTATATATCCTCTGGAACAATCTAATAGATCAAGGCCAAGAGTATTGATGCCAAGCTCTTTTGCAAGATGTATTGATTCATCAAGTGGTTTTGATGTGCTATCGATTTTGCTATTTTGGATATAAGCGTAAATGTATTTTTGATTTTTAGTTTCAAGGAATTTACAGAAGGATAAAGCTAGAGTTGTTTTACCAACTCCACCTTTACCCGTAAATATATAGAATCTTTTTTTGTTTTCCACTAGGGAGAATTAAAACAGATACATTACCGTAAGTAAAAGCTTAAAGTATGAGCCTCTAATGTTCTCAGTCTCATCTTGCTTAACTTCGAAAGGTTGGTGGTATTGTGCAATAACACCTGTAACTATTTTTTTATTTAATCTAAGGTCAACTCCACCGCCGATGTTAAAACCGAATGTGTATTTACCTTCAGATGTTTTTCCGTCCGAGTCTTTAATCTGTGGCATGTAGAAACCAAGACCACCTAATAAGAATGGAGAAAAAGCATCATACTCATATGATCTTGCTTTTATACTCATTGTATAACCTCTTAACCACACTGCCTTTCCACGGTATTCGTGTTTTGAGTAGTGAGCATTAAGCATTAAGTCAAAAGAGTAACTTGCAGTATAAGTATAGAGAAAGTCAGCGCCAATTTTATCGTCACCTTTTTTCTCGAAGTTTCCGAGAAGAAAAGTTTGGCCTAAGCCAATCCCAATCCCATGTTTATGGATTTCTCTTTGAGATGCTGTAACGGCCTTAGTTGCTTCCTTAACTATTTCGGAAGCATCCTTAGCGAATGCACTTGTGTTTGAAACAACAAAACTCATGGCCATTACGACCATGAGTTTAGATATAATATTTTTCATATTATTAACTTTTTTACTTCGCTTAAACTAGTTAAGTGTAGTTGTAGTAGTTTCAGTGTTCATTGAAACTGTATTGCTGATGTAAGCTGGAATTGCAGTTTCTTCTTTTGCTTCAGTTGCAACAGGAGTTTCTACTTTTTCAACGATAGAAGTTGGGAAGTCTAAGTTTAACTGAGACTCTAATCCTCTGATATAACCAGTAAGAGTTCCTTCTTCAGCTCTAATTACTCTTTTAAGTAATTCTGTATCACCAGGCTTAAGTGACTTTCTTTCTTGATCAGCAAGAAGTTGTAGTTGAGTCATATAAGTGATGTCGTTTTTAGTTTTGTTGTCGATAACTTGAATTTCATTACCTTCTCTAACGATCTGAGCAATTTCTTCAAGAGTTACGTAACAAGATTGGAAAGTGTCGTAAAGTTTTCTGTTTTGGTACCTTTTAATAATTCTAACGTCTTTCATTTTTGGTTTCCCCTATTTTTCTTTGCCCCAATACTGAAGTCTTGATCAGCACTAGGTAGTCTTTTTTATTACTTATGCTGCGATATGACTAAATAACGCTATAGCACAATCAATTTTTGTGACCCCTTAATACACGGCAATGGCAAAAAAAGTCAACCCACTTAGTCAAAAAAAATGAAATAATGCATAATTTAAGCAAAAATAAGTATTTTTTACTCACTGCACAGTGTGGGGGAGGGAGATCTTGATGCATTTCTATATCAATTAATATTATTTAAAAAGGCAAAAAGCTCACATTCTTTTCTCTAACTAAAAATCTCTCAATATTGCTTTGGAAACACCGATTAGACCATAGACAGTAATAGTATTGTTACTAATAATTTTAGGATGTTAGATGAGTTATCCAGTGTTATTTTTAAGTTTATTTCTTTCCATTTTTCTGACAGGTTGTGCTCAAACTAAGAAAAAAGAGCATGTGGATGAACCACATTTATCTAAAAAACAAGTTGAAGACTTAAATAAGTCAGCAATTGAAAGGGTCTCTAAAAGGTTAGAGGAACTCTCTATAGCCGCTAAGGCCTCTGGTCCAGATAAGGTTAGATTCTTGGCCAGCGATATGTACTTAAAAGCTTCAGCAGCACTGATGGAAGGTGATTACCAAACAGCCAATCTAATCTTTAAACATCTAATTACGCTGGCGCCTAAAGATAATTTTGTTAAACAAAAATACGCTATTAGTTTGATTCGAACGGGTGACATAGAAGAGTCTCAGAAGATTCTGGAGGATGTATTCAAGGCATCAAAAAGGAAGGAGCTTAAGGTTGGTTTAGTATTGGCCGGAGTTTATTCTAGTCTTGGAAAGATAAAGCAATCAAGAATTGTCTATAAGCGCTTAATGAAAGTACATCCGAAAAATGAAGAATCATGTATTTTTCTTGCAAAGTCCTATGCATTGGAGAAGAGAACTAAGAAAGCCGTTGCTCTTCTTAATAAATGTAATAGAGGCGATAGAGGAAAGGGAATTTACTCATATTATATAGGTAAGATCTATGTTGATAAAAAACATTACAAAACTGCGAAGCTATATTTTCAAAAATCAATAAAAGAAGAAAAGGATTTTTCTCAAGCAGTAATGGCATTAGGTTTAATTCATGAGGAACTTGGTCATCATAACAAAGCGCTTAGAACTTATAAAAAGTATTTAAAGAAAAATCCAAATGATAGTTTAATTCTCTCTCGATTGGTTCAACTAATGTTTACCCAAGAGAAATTTGTAGAAGTTATTCAGTATGCTGAGAGACTTAGTGATTACGAACCTGATAATTTAAACCTAAAAGTTAAGCTTGGAATCCTTTATAAGGATGCTAAGAAGTTTGATAAATCAATTCAAATATTTAAGGATTTACTTGTTCATGCACCAGACAACGATAAGATTCTTTATTATCTTGGTGGTATTTTTCAAGAGGTAAAGGATTATGATAATTCAATTACTTACTTTGGAAAAATTGAAGAAGCTAGCGGGCTTTATCAAGATAGTTCATTTCAAATTGCTCAAATGCTATCTGTAATGGCCAAGACTGAGTATTTCACTGAAAAAACGAACGGTCCTGGACATGAAAAATTTATTAATTTTATAGATAAAAAAATAAAAGAGATTACTGCATTTAAGGTTGATTTTAGTGTTGTAAAAGCAGCGTACTTTGAAAGCTTAGAAGAGAATGATGAGGCGATTGATATTTTAGAAGTCGTAAAAAATGACAAAACATTCAATAATGAGCATCGTTTTTATCTAGCAGCTCTTTTTGAGAAAGAGGAAGAATTCTCAAAGGCCACTGAAGTTATAGAACAGGTATTAGAAAGTGATCCTAAGAATGCGCACGCCTGGAACTTTCTTGGATACTCTTTATTAGAAAGAAATGAAAAACTAGATAAGGCGTATGAGTACATCAAAAAAGCAGTCGAAATTAGTCCAAATGATGGGTATATTCGAGATTCTCTTGGTTGGTATTACTACAAGAAAGGTGAAATCAAGAAAGCGCTTACTGAATTAAAGTCTGCCGTGAAGCTTGTTCCAGATGATGCTTCTATAAATAAACACTTGGCGATTGTTTTTACAAACTTAAAAGACTTTAAAAAAGCAAAGCGATATATAAAGAAAGCTTTGAGCTCAGCACAGACTGAAACAGAGCGTAAAGAATTACACGAGGTATTGAAAGAGTTGGAACAAAAACGTATTCCAGCATCATTCTACCAAGTTAAAACGAAGTAATTTTAGTTGTAATCTTGATTTGATAAGGTCATCATGTGGCCATGAAAATTATAGCCTTACTTCTTTTAACTAGTTGTTCAATTCTTGAGACTCATACAGTCGATAGAAATCTACACAAATCTACCCAACAAATTTGCCTCTCCTCAGAAGGAAAAGGCCGTTTATTTGTACAAAAAAGAAAGTACATATTTAGTTATGAAAGCGGTCTTGATGAAGAGCACGCCAATTGGCAACTCGCTTTAAACTTTCCACTTCGTAAAACAGAAACTTTCAAACTTGATTGGAGTAAAAATAACTCAGTCGTTTTTGAATCCTCCATTGAACAAAAGCTCCTGCGAGAAAACAAAACTATAAACCCAAAATCTTTAGAAAACTTCACAACAGGGCTTGGGCATCTTTTGGAAGAAATTATAAACATAAGAAATCTTAAGAAATCTGGGCCAAAACGCTTTCAGTGGAAATCAAGTCGAAAGTCCTTGCAAGCAACCAGTAAAAATAAAAATTTTAATGCGGTGTTTACGAACCTAGTTTCTGATAGCCACTTTGGCTTAATCAGTGTAAGTTACCAGAATTCTAAAAAGCAGTTCTATAAAATGGATCTAGTTGTAAGAAAATGCCTCGAATAGGTCTCTAATAACAACTTAAGCTTGAGAAAATTAGTGTCAAATTGCACTAGTTGTCAAAACTCTCGTAATTTTATAGAAACTACAATGTAAATTGATCAACCAATTTAAATTAGATAGATCAGAACAAACAAGGGGAAACATAAATGTACAAATTAAGCGTAAGTATTTTGTTAGCATTTTCAGTAATGTTTACAAGTTGTACTAAAAAGAAAAATTATGAAGAGAAAGTTCTCGAAATAA
The DNA here is from genome assembly GCA_047634375.1 of Bacteriovoracaceae bacterium. GTDB lineage: Bacteria > Bdellovibrionota > Bacteriovoracia > Bacteriovoracales > Bacteriovoracaceae. The sequence goes on along the minus strand of JBLIAG010000037.1, from coordinate 27,666 downwards.
ATGTTAGTGCAAAAGTAAAAGGACTAGACCCAGTAAACGCAGGTGACACTTATTCAAGTGGAGAGATTGCAAGAGTTTACGAAGGACTATTACAGTATCATTACCTTACAAGACCCTTTAAGTTAGAACCAAACCTAGCTGAAGCTATGCCAACCGTTTCGGACGATGGATTAACATATACTTTTAAAGTTAAAAAAGGCGTTCTTTTTCATGACAATAAGTGTTTTCCAAACGGTAAAGGAAGAGAGTTAAAGGCAAAAGATTTTGTTTACGCAATCTCAAGAATGGCCGATCTAAAAAATAACTCAACTGGTTGGTGGTTATTAGATGGTAAAATTCAAGGTTTAAATGAGTGGAGAGAAACTTACTCAGGAAAAACGGCAAACTATGATGATAAAATCGAAGGTCTTCAAGCTTTAGATGATTATACTCTTCAGTTTAAATTAACAAAAAAGTATCCTCAATTCTTATACTCACTTGCAATGACTTATACTTATGCAGTTGCAAGAGAAGCTGTTGAGACATATGGAGAAGAGTTTCTAAATAATCCTGTTGGAACAGGCCCATTTATGACAGGAACTTACTCCCAAGCAAATGTAATTAATTATGTTAAAAACCCAACTTTTAGAGATGTTAGGTACCCAACTGAGGGTTCTGCAGCTGATAAAGCAAATGGTCTTCTAGTTAATGCAGGTCAAAAACTTCCACTAGTTGATAAAATTAAAGTGAATATTGTAACAGAGGCTTCTACTAGATTTTTAAAATTTAAAAACGGTGAAGTTGATTATTCAGAAATTCCAAAAGATGACTTCAATCAAGTTGTAACTCCAGATCAAGCTTTAACTGACTCATTTGAAAAGATGGGAATTGCCTTAGAGATTACGCCAGATTTAGATATTACTTATATTGCTTTTAATCATGATGATCCTTTGTTTAAGAAGAATAATAAGCTTAAACAAGCAATGAGTTTAGCTTATGATCATCAAAAAGCTAATGAGCTCTTTTACAACGGTAGAGGAATGCTAGCTCAAACAATTGTACCTCCTGGAATTGGTGGATACGACCCAGATTATAAAAACCCATACGCAAAATATGATATTGCAGCTGCTAAGAAAATGTTAGCAGAAGCTGGTTACCCTGAAGGTAAGGGGCTTCCAGAAATTCAATACGAAACAACTTCGACAACTGTTGCAAGACAGATGTCTGAGTTCTTTGCAAAATCGATGAAAGACATTGGAATTAAAATTAAAGTTAATACTAATACTTGGCCTCAATTAACTCAAAAGACTAAGAAGAGACAAGCTCAAATGTTTGGTATGGCATGGTTAGGGGATTACCCTGATGCTGAAAACTTTTTACAACTATTGTATGGACCAAATTCAGCACCAGGTCCAAACGGTGGGAATTACAATAATGCAAAATTTAATGCAGAGTTCGAGAAAGTTAAAAACATGCAACCAAGTCCTGAAAGAGCGAAGCTTTATGGGAAGTTGGCGCAAGAAGTTGCTGAAGCTACACCATTACTACTTGGTGTACACAGAACTAGTTTTGTTTTAAAGCATTCTTGGCTAAAAAATTACAAGTTTTCTACATTTAGCCACGGAAACTCAAAATATTATGATATTGATTTATCGAAAAAGAAAAAAGTCCTTGAGTCAGGAATTTTAACAAAGACAGCAGAAGAAAAGACAGCATCTAACTAAGGTTAGATGCACAATAGGAGTTTTAAATAATGAGTGGAAACTGGAACTATATAATCAGAAGACTACTTTACCTTATCCCAGTTTTGTTAGGGGTGTGTTTCTTAGTATTTGTTTTATTTAACCTTACAGCAGGAGATCCTGTTTTAATGTTACTTGGAAAACACGGTTCACCTGAACAAGCAGCAGCATTACGTGAGCAATTAGGATTAAATCAATCTTTGTTTATGCAGTACTTAGATATTGTTAAATCAGCATTCACATTTGATTTTGGGAGATCATGGTCAACTAAGCAAGAAATTTCGGCAATGATGGTGCAAGGAGCAATACCTTCTTTAACTTTATCGTTACCTGCTTTTGCTATCGCAACTTTTACAAGTATTATTTTTGCTGTTGTGGTTGCCTTTTATAGAGGTAAGGGAATTGATCTTTTTATTAGAATCACTTGTATTGCTATGATGAGTATTTCATCTCTAGTTTATATTTTAGTATTCCAATACCTACTTGCTTATAAGTGGGGCTTATTTGAAATATCCGGCTACGAATTTGGATTTCCAAACTTCTTATACTATGTTTCCCTTCCAATTTTAATTTGGGTAATCCTTAGTCTAGGGCCAGATATTCGATTCTATAGAACATTGATCTTAGATGAGATTTACCAAGACTACGTTAGAACTGCAAAGGCCAAAGGTCTTAGTGAGAAAGCGATTCTATTTAAGCATGTTCTAAGAAATGCTATGATTCCCATAGTTACTTATACAGTTGTTCAGCTTCCATTCCTTCTATTAGGGGCCCTATTATTGGAGAGTTTCTTTAGTATTCCGGGTTTAGGTGGAATGACTATAACGGCGCTTAACTCATCGGACTTTCCAGTTTTAAAAGCTATAACCATACTTTCAGCAATTGCTTATATTGTCTTTACGCTTGTACAAGACATTGTTTATACAGTTGTTGATCCAAGAGTAAAGTTACAATAGGATAAATGATGATAGGACAAACAACAGCAGATAACATGATAGATGGTCAAACAGTAGGAAAAAATGAATCGGAAGATAAAAGTAAATCTCTTTGGGGAGATGCTTGGGTAAGACTTAAAAGAGATAAAATTGCAGTGGTATCTTTAAGTATTGTCGTTTTTTATGCGATGATTGCCTTACTTTCTGGTTTAGGGCTTATAGCAGGGGATTGGGCACAAGAAGTTGGTCCAAGTTACGCCGCTCCATTTGAAAACTTTGACTATATTTTAGGAACTGATCTATTTGGAAGAAGTGTATTAACTAAAGTTATTCACGGAACTCAGGTGGCCATGAGTGTTGGTCTTATATCTTCTTTAATTGCAATTCCCATTGGTGTTGCTCTCGGTGCATCTGCTGGTTATTTTGGTGGATGGGTTGATGAAATTATTGTTTGGTTTTACACAACAGTATCTTCAATTCCAGGAATTATGTTGCTGATGAGTATTTCTTTTATTTTAGGTAAGGGAATTACAACAGTATATATTGCATTAGGTTTAACTTCTTGGGTTGGTCTATGTCGACTAATGAGGGGTGAAGTTCTAAAACATAAAAATAGAGAATATGTTCAAGCGGCCGGTGCAATTGGTGCTGGACATGGAAGAAAACTTTTTAAGCATATTCTTCCAAATGTAACTCATATCGTAATTATTTTTACATCATTACAATTCCAAGTAGCTATTAAATCAGAGGTTATTCTTTCCTATTTAGGGATTGGGGTTTCTGGACAGCCAAGTTGGGGTACAATGATAGATGATGCGAAACTTGAGCTTGCTAGAGGTGTTTATTGGCAGTTACTTGGTGCAACAGTTGCAATGTTTGTAGTTGTGCTCGCATTTAATATACTAGGGGATGCATTAAGAGATGCCCTGGATCCTAAGCTAAAAGGAAAGTCATAAGAATGAATAACTTATTAAGTGTAAAAGATTTATGTGTCGATTTTAATACACCAGAAGGTGTTGTTAGAGCTGTAAATAATATTTCATTTGATGTACCAATGGGAAAGACAGTAGGACTCGTTGGTGAATCAGGTTCAGGGAAATCAGTAACTTCTCTCGCTGTAATGGGATTAATACCTAACCCTCCAGGAATTATTTCTGGTGGACAAATATTATTTGAAGGGAGAGATCTTGTAACAACTCCCGAAGAAGATATGAGAAAAATTAGAGGTAATGACATTGCCATGATTTTTCAAGAGCCAATGACTTCTTTAAATCCAGTATTTAAAGTAGGGGCTCAAATCTCAGAAGTTCTTATGCTTCATATGGGAATGAATAAAAATCAAGCTTGGGAGAAGTCAGTAGACCTTTTAAATCAAGTTGGGATTCCAAGTCCATCAAAGTCAGCACATAAATATCCACATGAAATGTCAGGTGGTCAAAAACAAAGAGTTATGATTGCGATGGCGATAGCTTGTGAGCCAAAACTATTAATTTGTGATGAGCCTACAACTGCTTTAGATGTAACCATTCAAAAACAAGTTATAGATCTTATGTTTGATCTACAAGATAAGTACAATATGGGAATGTTATTTATTACACATGACCTTGGTGTTATCGCAGATATCGCAGATGACGTTGTTGTTATGTATCGCTCAAACCTAGTAGAACAAAATACAACTTCAAAAATATTTACTCATGCGACTCACCCTTATACGAAAGGATTAATTGCATGTAGACCAGCTCTTGATAGGAACCCAACTCGTCTTTTAACTGTAAGTGATTTTATGGACGAAGATGGGAAAGAGTTGGAAATAGATGAAACTAAGACTGTCAAAGTTGATAAGGTTCATTCGTTTACTGAAGAAGAAAATCCAGTACTTTTAGAAGTAAAAGATTTTCATATTCACTTCCCAATTAAGGGAGGAATTTTTGGTAGAACAGTCGATAATTTCAGAGCCGTTGATGGTGTTTCTTTTAAGCTAAGAAAAGGAATGACTCTTGGGCTTGTTGGTGAATCAGGTTGTGGTAAAACGACATTAGGTCGAGGTATCCTGAGACTTATTGAGCCAACTTCTGGTGAGGTCATTTACAATGGCGTTAATGTTACAGACTTAAATAAAGCTGATATGCGGGCTATGAGATCGAAAATGCAGGTTATTTTTCAGGATCCATATTCATCTTTAAATCCACGAATGACAGTTGGTGAAATCCTTTTAGAACCAATGGACCTTCACAATATTGGTGCAAACAAGACGGAAAGAGTGGAGAAGGCAAAATGGCTTCTTGAAAAAGTAGGCTTACAAGCTAATCAACTATCAAGATATCCACATGAATTCTCTGGTGGGCAAAGACAACGAATTTGTATTGCAAGAGCACTCGCAGTTAACCCAGAGTTTATCATTTGTGATGAATCTGTTTCGGCATTAGATGTTTCAGTTCAAGCTCAAGTTCTCAACTTACTATTAGACCTTCAAGAAGAGTTTGGTTTAACATATATCTTTATTTCTCACGACCTTTCAGTTGTAAACTTTATCTCAGATGAAGTTGCAGTTATGAACCATGGGAAATTTGTGGAGATGGATAAAGCAAATGAGATCTATCTAAATCCAAAAGAAGAGTATACTAAAAACCTTCTTTCTGCGATCCCAAAGGGAATACCAAAAGAATTACTTAACGAACAAAATTTATAAAAGAAAAGGCCCTTTACAAAATGAGGGCTTTTTTTTGGTTTACTGGGGAAGCTTGCCCTCAATCATAAGCCAAAATGTAGGCTCGGTTGGTGGCCTTAGTCCCTCTCTGTTTACAAAATCTTCCGGTAGTGGATTGAGATATTTTGCATTTTCAGTTTGGGGTAAAACATATTTTAGTTTGAGACCAAGGTATCTTGTTTGTATTCCTGCTTCTATAGAAAATTCTCGATAGGTCGATGAATCTTTGTATTGTTTTGCAGTATATTTACTGGCAATCCTTACATCAGGAAGAATGGAATTCTTTCCACTGATAAAATCATTTCCAAATTCTATACTTGTTCCGAGGTAACTAGCGTCTTCAATTTGAGTTGCCATTGCTTCTAATTCGGTACGTAAAAAACCTCGGTTGTAATTAGTTTTATAAACGGTAAGGTCTTTTCCAATCATCCCTTTAAGAAAAATACCATTTTGAGATGCTTCTTCTTGAGCAAGGTAGTTGTACTCTCTTAGAGTTCCACCCAATAAGTTATTTATATTTCGGTGATGTGCCTTTTGTTGTGTTAGCCCTGAAATAAGAACTCCTCTTTCAGTATCATCCGCGTTTATTTCGTGAAAACCTCCGCCTGCAGACCAGTAAAATGCGTTATTTTCTTTTATCTTATTGGCCATTAGGGTGATTAGGTTTTCTTCCTTAAAGTAAACGTCTGCCTGTAAAAAACCATCTTCATTTTCGTAAAGAGTATCGTAGTAATTTTCTTGAAATTCTTTAGGCCTATCACTATTAGTATATAGATTTGTTTCATAAGAAATTGTAAGAAAGTACTTATCAAAGCCTTGGTTTAATAGTTTTTTTTGAATTTCAACCTTAAACCCATGGGTGTAACCGAGATCATCATTTCTTTCATTTATAGGACCTGAGTTTGGGTTTTTAAAGTTATAGTCATTAACTAATTGTAGGGTGATTTTTGCTTCACCGACCTGATCGAAAATTGAAACAGCAGTATTTTGAGGAACTACTTTTCTAAGTACTTCTTTTAGCTCAGCATCAGATTTTAAATTAACCTTTACTGCTTTTGTAATCAACGGCGCTTCAAACACTTCCGCCTGTATAGCGAGACTAAGAATCGTTGAAAAAATAACAGCAGTGAGTTTGATCGTTTTCATATTGATATTGTAAATAATAAAACAGCCAAGAACTTAACCATTGAAAATAATTCAAGGGCCGTTTAGTATTTAAACACTATAAATAGAAAAGTAGGAGCTAGGTTAAACTCTATTAAATCAGCTCCTTAGGGAGATATCCTTGAATAGGCCTTTTAGATATAGAAACAGAAGACTTGCTCCAAAGCCTAGATAAACATTAAAGTTCCAATTCCACTTAAGATGGTAGGTATTTAAGTAAACACCAATAATACCTAGAACGTAAGCACCAAGAACATTAGATACTGTTAATTTCGAGATTTTCAAAACTAACGTTGCAAAAAAGACTGCTAGAAGTGACCCAGCTGTCCAGGAAGTAATTTTCAATCCAAATAAAAGAAGACCATCACTTTGGGAAGCAATAAAAGCAATGATCATAAAAATCAAAGAAATAATCAATGTATCCTTAAGATAGTGTTTAGATATATTTTCAGTCTTAATTGCTCTATGGTGAAAAATATCATTGTAGAGACAAGAACTAAGCGCATTTATACTTGAATCGAGAGTACTCATAGTTGCCGCTAGAACACCTGCGACCATGAGTCCTTTTACACCAATTGGAAAATGCATAGTAATGAAGTGAGCAAAAACTTTATCATTTCCTATATCAGGCATTGGATTAGATTGGTAGTAAGACCATAGTAATGCTCCAATGCTAAGGAATAATAAACCTACAGCTATAGATACAAAACTGGAAACAATTATTGAAAACTGAGCACCTTTCATTGACTTATTTGCGGTAAGTCTTTGTACGAAATCTTGGTCTACGCCATGTGTGGCCATATCAAAAAGTATTCCTCCAAGTACACCAATACAAAATGGCATTGGATTAGAAAAATCAAGGAACGATGTTTTTCCTGCATTGCTTGCTGCTGAAATGAGTTCTCCCCATGATTGATTCGCAACTTGTGGAATGAGATAATGAGCGACAAGCCCACCGATAATAAATAAAAACATTTGCACCATATCCGTACGAACAACTGCCTTCAATCCACCAATCAGTGTATAGAAAAATGTAATGACACAAATAATTCCAACAGCTATGTAAATGTTTACATTGAAAAATTCTGAAACAAGAATTGAACCTGAAAAAAGTCTTACACCGACTGCAAGAAATTTATTTATAGAATAGAAAACTGCTATGGCCCTTTGACCATTTTCATCACCATTTTTGCCCATGGCCGTAAAGATTGTAATTCCTTTATCATAAACTAGGGGTAGCATAATTTGAGCAATGATAATCCTTCCAACAATTGCTCCTATATAAATTTGGATAAAAGAAAAATCTTTACCAAAAGCGAATGCTGGAATCCCTAAAAAGGTTAATGCTGAAACTTCTGTTGCAATTATTGAACAAAGTGACTCGGGTACTGTTAACGATTTTCCCGCAAGATACTGGTCCTCAAGTAAATTATTTGAGCTTTTTAATCGACTTGATTTATAGGCCAGGAAAAATATTCCCACTAAATAGAGAGCAACAACAAAATAATCATATTGGTGAATAGTAGATTCCATTTAATTCCTTTTATTTCAATAGTTTAGTAATAGCATAAAAAAACGAAGTTAGTCTTCTATATATTCTGTCTAAAATCGTTAATTTTACCTCAATCCTTTAAACTTCAATGTCTGTTTTCCGATAAGTCACTGAGGTATAAGCCCTCAAAATAAAAGGATTTATAAGTTAAATGGAATTTAACGTAAAAGGAATTACATTCAAGTTAGAAGAACTAACGACAATCAAGCTCTCTGAGATACCAACACAGACAGTGTCTCGTGCGCATTATTTTCATCTTCTACCCAGTAATAAGAAGGCAGTCCTATTGTTGAGAGCTGGAGATTTTGTGGAAACAGCTTTCGTTGATAAGTACATAGGAAAAGGTTTAGAATCAATCTATCAATTAGAAATTATCAATGAAGATGATTTAAACTTCTATAAAAGTAAGTGGGCATCGCTTAAAAATGCGAGAACACAAAAAGATCAATTTTTAATTCGAGACGAAATTATGGGACAACTGGCTCAAGACTTTTGGGCGTCTAAAGAGAAAAGTTTTCTGAGTTTTGTAATAGCTTGCTTCGAAGAGTTCTATATATATCCACCGAAGGTCCTAGATAAGTACCAAGAGGTAAGTATGATCCTTTATACGAGAGCGTTACTCATTAGTTCTGTCTCTTGTGCTGTTTCATTAAGTAATAATTATGTTGATTATCATTTTATAAAAGATTTTTATAATACATCTTTTATTATGGACTTTGGACTTATTGAGTTTGGCACTTTTAACTTTATGATGTCTATGGCATGTGAGAGTGAGAGAAATAAACCTGGTAGTGGGCTTTTATTACTGGAAAATAAAGGTAGATCGAAAATTGAAATTCAAGCTTACAAGGAACACCCAAATGTAAGTTATCGGGCGGTAAGTGAGTACAAATCTTTATTTACTTATCCTGAGGTTTTAGAAAATATAAAAATGCATCATGAAAAGTATGACGGAAGTGGTTTTCCAAATGGGTATTATTATACAGCAATGAGTGATACTGAAACTCTCTTAACTTTTTGTGACTATATGATTCCTTTTGAAGAACATATTTTTTCCAAAGGTGATGGGCATCAAATTTTAAGCCAATATTTTGAAAAAATAAAACTCATTGATGATGAACATAAGCTTCCAGTAAATAGACTTATTACAAATTGGGAAAGTGTGATGGCCTGGGCCATAAAAGATATTGAGGTGGCCAGCTAATGGCATTAGAAAATACGAAACATATTCTTAATCTTGCAGGGGAGTTAAATAACTTTCTGATGGATTTCTTTAAAGAGAATGGTTTTGTGTTGTATGAAAGAGATCAAGTTGAAGATATTGAGATTCTTAATTATGTGATTGTTAACTCGGTGGAAGAAGCTGAAAACGTAGCTAAAGAATATGATACCATCAAAAATGAAATTGAAGTCATTTGTTATGAAACATCTTCTGATATGCGAGAGTTTCTCCTGTCAAATGGGCGTTTAATTATTAATGATAAAATATCAAATGATGCTTTAGGGAACTACATTCTTTCAAAGTATTTCTCAAAATTTTCAAGTATTCATCTAGATGATTCTTTGCCTGATCAAATCGAAAATATACAAAACTTTAAACTGACAAATCACCTGGCCACAGGGCATTCAATCGATGAAGTATCCGTGAACGCTTTCGAAAGTGGGTTTAATTTAGTACCAATTAGAAGTTTTATTGATCATGCTGTCTATTATTTTACTTACTTGAAACAAGCTGGTCTTGCAGGTATTCCATTTGAATTTGAGTATGGGCATAATGAACAATTTTATGCAATCAATATTCATACTTCGGTTAAAAATTTTGTAGCTGAGTACATGATCGATTCTTTTGGCTCAGTAAACTCTAATGACCCGTTGAAATACTTATTAGGTGTTCTAGCAAGAAGTTGTGATTTTCTTGACCTTACCTATATAGAAAACCCTGGAAAGGTTGTCATCACAGGCTTCTTTACAAAAGAAGGCGTGGATGGATTAAGAGGGATCGCATTCAATAATGTATTAACAAGTTCACAAGTAATGGCACAGGTAGAGAAAAAAGTAGCCAATTATAAGCCTCAGTTAGAAAAAATGAATGATTTAGAGGTGAAACAAGGTGAGCTTGAAGGAAAGAGATTACCTGGCGGAATAATGGATATGCTTTTTCCATTAGCAGAAGATTCTGTTTTAAATGGCAAAGAACAGAAGGTCGAAGAAATTATTAGGCATATGGTTAGAAGTTTTGAAAATAGCTCGCCTGATAAATCCATCTCTGATTTTGAACTATTAGATTTTAATAAATTCTCACCTAGCTTTGAGGATCAAGAATTTTTGAATAAATTAACGACTGAGGATAAAAAACACTTAGTTGAGAAAATACAAAAAAATAATTTATTAAAAGCTTATGATGAAGAAGTTAATAAAATTCGGGAAGAGCTAAAGAATGATCCAAATTTAATGCAAGAGTTACAGGACACAATGTCTGATGATCTTGCAACAAGAGTTTCAAGTCATGTGGGAATTGATTTACTTAATAGTATTCTGAGTAAAGATAATACTATGGAGTCCCCTTTGGAGGTGGATTCAATATTTGGAGAGTTCACTCCAAGCGTTCCAACGAGTTTTGATGTCGGTGATGCGTTCGATACTATCGTTCCCGAGTTTGATACTCCCGATTTCGATTCTAGCTCAATAATGGATGATCTTGAGAGTCAATTCTCTACCGGTGCTATGGACCCTACAATGGTTCAGGAACCTTTTGAAATTCCTGACTTTGGAAATGATAGTCTTGATGATATTTTACCTGAGAATATTCCTAATATTACCTTCGGTGACTTTGAAGAACCACAGGTTGTTTCGGGGTCCAATGAAGAGGATCCTCTCGAAAGTTTTTTAACTAGTGGGGGGGAAGATCTTGAGAATATTTCCAATATTAAAGGTGTCAGTGAAGAGCCTGAAGGTACTTTCAAAGTCGGTGGTAGTTCAGATGATCCTGATAGCGTAGCAGTTGTCAGCGGTGGCAAAGAAGAAGCAGACGATTTTATGCAAAAAATTTCGGGGATGCCGAAAGATAAAGAAAGCAACTTTATTACAAGCTTTTCAAATTCATTTGATGAAAATGCAAAAGATGGAAAATTTGTATTCAGTAGTACAAATAGTGAAGAACGAAAAAAAGATCTTAATCTATTTGTTAAAAGTACTTTGGCTGAATGTCCAGGCCTAGATTCTATGGATATTAAAATTAAAGCTTTTATTCAAAAAGAGGCACCGGATAGAATTAATACTGGTTTAGAGCATTTTGCCGATAAACTTGGTAAATCTCTTGACGAACTATCGAGTGAGCAATTTCAAGAATTTAAAGATACAGAACTTCCAAACATTTTAACTGAACTTGTTTCAGATGAAGATTGTATCGAAGGATTTAAAACAGAGCTGGATTCATTTTTAAATGAAGAAGTTACTGAAGTTCCTATGCCAGGTGCTAGCATCGTTTCTCCTCTAACTCAAATATCAAATTTTGAAAATAGCTTTAAACAAAAATTAGAAGACAAGCTCGCTGCTATGGAAAACATCGCAAAAGAAGATGATAGGTTTGTTGTTTCAAGTTCTAATCTACCAGAAGATAAGATGCAGGTTTTGATTCAAGAAACCATGAAAGAAACTTTTGAGGATGAACTCAAGTTTACCAATGCTTCCCCTGAAGAAATTAATGCAAAAGAAACTCAGTTAATAAAGGATTTATCCAAGACATTACAAATGGATGAGGACGCTGTTCGTGCGATAGTTAAAGGCGCATCGGATCTAGCACGTGAAAAAGAAAAACAAATTATAGCCGGTAAGTTATACGGTGAAGAAGCTCTTGATGAATCAAAGACTTTTAAAACTGATGGTCTTGATGAAAATGATGAGTATGTTCAAAAGACAACTTCTAAAGCAGAAGCAACATTAATTTCTAAACTTAAAACCATTGAAGAAGAGAATAAGAAACTTAAAACAAATATGAGTGCTTTGAAATTACAGTTGAGTGCAAGTGATGATGTTAAAGATAGTTTTGAAAAAGTTGTGGCTCAGGCTTCTGTAGATGAGAATGAAGTTACGGTTGTTTCTGGTATTTCAGATCCGACCTTAAATGCCATCGAGAAAAAACAAGTAATTGCAGACCTTAGGGATGGAAAGGCTTTATCGCCAGATACATCTGAAAAGTTACAGCGCTCACTTGAAAAAGAGAATCGAATTATTGAATTGGCGAAGCTTGCTGAAACTCAGTTGAAAAAACTTCAACTAGAGAGTGAAAAGAAAGATGCGCTTTTCAAAACGGAACTAGCAAAAGCACAAAAGGCAGTTAAAGGTAAAAACGTTGTTTTGGAGAAGGCGAAAGATTCCCTTAGAAACGTAATGGCCAAGAAGGAAAAAGAACAGTTTAGCTTAAAGGCACAAGTTAATGAGTTAAATCAAAAATTAAAAAATGATCAATCTACACAACTCAAAGTACAAGTTAAGGCATTAACTAGAGAAAAAGAAAATCTTTCAAAAACTGCAGAAGTTTATAAGAACAAACTTGAGTCTATGGCGAAGAGTATTGAGTCGAATAAAAAGGAAGATAATTCGAACGTATTAGTTGAAGAGAATCGAAACTTAAAACGTTTGAAAATTCAATTAGAGAATAAATTTAATATCGAATCAAAAATGAAAAAATCTTTAGAGGATAGACTTCAAAAAACAAAAGAAGCTGAGACAAAGTTTAGAACAGAGGCTACAAATGCTCAAACAGAACTTAAAACAGTTCAAGGTCAAATTAAGACTCTAAAGGATCAAAATACAAAGTTAGTTCTAAGTGCTGCCTCTTCAGGAAACCTATCAGCTAATAAGGTTTCTAAAGAGTTAGATCAGTTCAAGGCTAAGAATGTTAAACTTCAAGAAAAGCTTACAGTTCTTACGAAGAAGCTTGAAGAAAGCTCAAAGATAAGTGCACCTGTCTCTTCTGCGGATATTGATAATATTGTGAAAAATCCAACTTTAGCAAAAGTTGAAATTGAAAAATCAGCCAAAGAAGTAAGTTTGTTAAGAGATCAAAATCAGAAATTACAAAATAAAATAGAAGAGCTAAATAATAAATATTCCAATATGCCAATTAAAAGTATTGCTGAGATAGCAGGAGAAGGACAAGCTTCCCGGGAAGTCGTTCAAGAAAAACAGAGTAAAAAAGAAGTGGATCTACTTAAGAATCAAAATGTTCAACTTCAGGGAAAAATTAAAGAGCTTGTCGGGAAGATTAAGCGAGCTGAAGAGGCAAAATCCCTTTCTCCGGCTGAAGCTATAAGTGCAAAAGAAAAACGGCTTGAGCAGAGTGTTAAGAAAATGAATATGGAACTCACAAAGGCGAGAACCGAAGCTGCTGATAAAAAGAAAGAAGCTATGAAAGGTAAAACTGAAATTACTGGACTAAATAATCAAATATCCAAACTTAAGAGAGACCTTGAAAAGGCTCAAAAAAGCCTTTCTGAAGATAAGGGTAAGAAAAAAGCCGCTTAGCCTTAATTTTCCCTTGTCAATTTATTCAAAAATCTTTATAAATATCCATACGTTTTAAAGATGCCCGGGTGGTGGAATTGGTAGACACGCTAGACTTAGGATCTAGTGCTAACGCGTGAAGGTTCAAGTCCTTTCCCGGGCACCATTATTACAAGTCCTCGAACCATCATTTTCGGAAATTTTTTTAGAATTTCCTGAAAATTCGATAGTTTGAGAGTCTTTAAAAAAGGAATCTAATACAGATTCCTTTTTTATTTGATCCTTCCCCACATAATAATAGATTATAACTCCTTTTTCACTAATTTCAATTTTTGAAATTAATTTTTTTATAATTCTGCTTTTCACCTCTGAGTCTAGAATATCCTCACTTTGCCATAGAGCCTTAAATGCATTTGTGAATGAGAGGTAGTCACTTATTTCGGCGGGGGCATCAATGCCTATACCGTTCTTGCTGTTAAGCTCTCTCAGCTCAATTTCCGCTCTTTCCTTTTCTACTTGTAGTTTCGTTAGCATTTTATAAAGTGGCTCTACTGGTACGTTTAGAGGTAATTTTGATATTCTTTCTGCGAGAGCATCTGTTTGAGCGTTGTAACTTGATATTTCTTTTTTTATGGATAAAAGCTGTACTTTAACTGAGTAGTTCTCTCTGTGAATCTTTTGAGCTTCTGAGATAATTTCTTGGGCGAAATCATTAGTGGAAATAAGTTCAAAAACAAGCTTATCAACCAAAGGCTCTAGTTTTTTAGCAGGAACTCGTTTGAACATACCACAATCTAGTTCATTTTTACTCAAAGTTGAGTTTTTACGCATGGCCCATGAATGTTCGTAATATCCTACTTTCTTAGTCCTTCCGTGTGCAGACTTTCCACACATAACGTCACCACATTTAGAACAATAAACAAGACCAGATAAAGTATAAGGATAACGGCTTACTGAAACAGGCTTCTTTCTTCTAAAATTAGCTTTTATAAGTTTTTGTACTTCCTTGAAAGTAGTCTTATCAATTATTGCAGGCCATACAGCTTTAGCAGTTAAAATTTCATTTTCCTTTTTATATTCTAAAATCCCTGTATAAAATTTATTAACTAAAATGCATCTAAGATTTCCAACTGTAAAATGACCGACTCGAGCTTTATTTCCACCGCCTTTGATCATTCGAGTTGGATTAAAACCTGAATCATTAAGCCATTTGGCAGCTTTTGATACAGACTGCTCTCTTAAAAAAGCTTTGAAGGCCTCTTGAATAGTTTTAACTTCTTCGGGATTGGTTTCTAAGTAGCCTGACTTACCTGGAATTGTTTGATAGCCAAGAGGAATAACTCCACCATTGAATAGACCTCTTGCTGCTCTATCTTGTCTACTGGATACAATTCTTTCACTGGTAAGTCTTCGCTCAAATTGAGCTAAGTTTGCCATATTATAAAGCATCATTTCGCCAGCCGCACTTGAAGTATCAAACTGTTCTCTAAGACTAATTAAGCCGCAGCCAAAGTCCTTAAAGAGTTCCCACATTTGGGCAAAATCTCTCATATTTCTTGAGAGTCTTGAATATTCGGTCAACATAATCATATCGATTTCTTTATTCTCAATTGCCTTGAGCATTCTTTGGAGCTGGGGACGTTTAGTATTTTTTGCAGAAATACCATCATCAACAAAAAGTTCTATGACTTCTCCAAAATATCCATTTATGTTCTTACCATCAATAGTATTTCTTAAGCGCATTTCTTGGTTTTTTATAGTTCCCTCAGGATTCTTAGCAGAGCCTTGCTCTTCTGTGGAAGCTCTAATATATAAACCAATCTTAAAGCCTTTTTTGGGATTTACTTTTTTCTCTTTACTCATCTTATTCCTCCTATTGAGAAATAATCAAGAAAAAGAATGCAAAATACTTCTTCTTAATTATTTCAACAAACTGTTAATCACTAAGCAGCGTCATTTAAATGAACCTCTGTACTTAATTCAATGGAATTTTTAGAGTTATTTTGATCTTTTTGAAGTTGGCAGATATGATGATAGAAAATATCTGCAATAACTTCAACTCCTTTTTTATATTCCTTTTCATTTATTTCTAATTTCAAGGCTCTAACCTTCTCAACGTTCCATTTTTTTCTTGTGATTTTCTTTTTTTCAGGTGCATGGGCAAGTTTTGTATTTTCGCTAGTTTTCTTAATCATTATCTCTTTTTTATTCCAAATAAATGATATTTAAGAGTTGAGTAAATTCTAACAGCACTAAAATAAATATAAGAAAGCGTTCTCCTTGAAATATTAAAAACACTTTTATTACTACCTATTTGCCTGTTTAAATTCTTTAAGAATATTTCATCTGCTTTTTTTAAGTCACTATTAGATAGTGCTTTATAGTACATCCAATCATGAATATTACAAGATTCTGTGACTCTTACCCCAATAAGTGAATCAGGGACAATCCATGAGGGAAGATGACTTGGGCCACAACCATTAATTTGATCATCCAGTTTCTCACCTTTCGCTTGCCAATAAGATAGAGGGGCAATAAGCCCCTCGTTATTACTTTGAGTTATGCTATTATTCAATTTTAATCCTGTTGTGATTTTCTAATTTTAACTTTTCAATATATTTTGATAATACTAATAATTGCTCATTATTTAACTCTGTTAATTTTCCAGTAATCTGCTTCTTTGAATCTCTATATGCAATTGCTATACTCTTTTTATTTTTTGAAAAATATTTTTCCATGTATTCACTTACAATAAAAGAAACGAGCTTTGTGTGACTTATTTTAACTGAGGATTCAACCTTCTTTAATTCTTCAATCATTTTCGTGCTTGCAATTGTCGCCTGTTCATTTAAATTTATGACACAAGTTCTAGACCTTTTTGTCATATTAGTGCTTCCTTTGTTTGGTGTTTCTTACGGGAGTCCACTGTGACTCTTCAGATATACTCCAGATTCGATGACCTTCAATCAAGCGTTTTCCATCTTGAACATGAGTTTCTATATAATCTTGTTCAACCATTGCTGGAGATAGTGAAAAGGGAGCGGAGTTTAAATTTCTAGATTCCCTAACCTGCCCGTAGGTATCAAATTTCTCTAAATTAAATAAAGTTTCCTTACGAGTTGTTGCGTCTCTTTTTTCGAGACTTTTATGGATAAAGTATGATGCGATTCCTCCAACTAGTGCACCGACTGCTAGACCTGTTTGAGACTTCTGGTGATCTCCATTGCCTAAAGCTAGGCCAGTGACAGCACCAGTCGCAAGACCAAATGATACAGATTTAGACGTTGTAGAGCATCCAGTGAGTACGAATGATTGAATGATAAGTAGTGATATTATTTGTTTTTTCATGGTAGTTTTCTCCTTGATGGGAAAAATAGTGATTTCCCCATACAGTCAAAAAACATTATTTTTTGACCAGTTAGTAAAATGTTTTGTTTTCAGTTAGTTAAGTATTCAAAATTAAAAATTCAATGCGCACTTGATGCGCAGTATGCGCCGCTGATGCGCACCAAGTGCGCAATCAAAAGAGTGTATTAATTAATTTGAATAACTTCGTTTTTTTGATTAATAAACTTAACAGGACTACTATCTCCAATTAAGTTTTTGAGTTGAATAAAATATATTTTTCTATCGCTTTGCTTGGCTATTTGCGTTTCAATCTCTTTAATCTTTTTCTCGGTAACTAGGTCTATACAGACGTAAAGGACAAAGTTTAATAATGGCTCGGTGTAGTAGTTAGTTAATATTTCTTTATATCTTGTACTACTTTTTTGCATTGGTTCATATTGAATAGCGAAATATGCTCCCTTTCCATTGCCTTTCTTACAAAACATTAGAGCATCACACAAAAAGCTCTTGTAAGTATTTAACTTAGGATCATCATTAAAACGAAAATAGCTTTGTATTTCGTTCTCGGTATAATAAAAATCTACAATTGCTTTTTTTAATAAATCATATCTTATATTCACAAGAGCAAGATCATGTTCTACAGAATCACTTTTATAACGCTCGCTTACTAAAGTATTTTCATATAAACGTTTTACTGAATTAAACCCTTTTTTAGTTAATGAATAAATATGACTTCTATCGTTTACGACAGAGCCTTTAGTAATTTCTATTAGTTTTCTATCCCTTAACCTTTTTAAACACTTCCTCATGCTCTGTGGTAAATGAGTATGATAGATATCTCTACCAATCTGTTTAGTTGTTGCAACCTTAGTTTTATGTAAATATTTAAGTAATTTTACATCTGTCGGTGTTATAGTTAAGTTTGTATTAATCATTTTCCTCCTGAGTATCCTCAGCGTTAATCTTCTCTACAAACTCACTCTTTTCAGTTCTTAGATCCTCTTTTTGTTTTTGTTTTCTAAGATTAATCTTGAAATTTACTCTAGATCCATTACCTAGATTCTCTTTGATTTTTCCTATTTTCTTCACTATTTCCTCATCCGATATAAAAGGTATTTGTACTTCTGTAAAATCACTATCCTTAGACCAAATTGCACGTCCTGCAATCGCCGGAAGGTCATAAGCTTTTCTATTTCCAAGAAGTCTGATCGAGTTTTCCATAGTCTTCACTCTCATTGCAAGTCGACCTGACATATTTTCTTGTATACGTGTTGGGATACTCGATTTATCAATTTTTTGAGTTGCAAGTATAATATGTATTCCACATGCTCTAGCTTTTCTGGCAAGAGCATCACAGTACTCAATGGCCTTTGATATATATGAATAATCGGGATGAGTTCTAGGAACATGCCCTAAAAGATCAGTACATTCATCAATTGCTATAACGATTCTGTTCATCTTATCGCGCTTAGGGTCTATCTTTTTATGATTATTCTCTTCTAGATACTTATATCGAAACTCCATTTCATCAACTAGCTTTTTGAGAAGTATGGTTGAGTCTTGAATATTCTTTATGAGTTCAACATTCTCAATACCTTCATAAGCTTTAATCTCAAGGCCTCCCTTGAGATCAACAAGATACATTTGTAAGTTATCTGATGATTCTAAAAGGTTGAGTAGGACATTGTTGAAGGTAACCGATTTCCCACCACCTGTGGTTCCCCCAATCATTAAATGAGGCATAGCATCGTCTGCAATACTTTGAGTGACTAATCCCCCCAAAGACTTACCAACAACAAAGCTGTATGGCCTTGATAGCTTTCCAATAACATCATCATACTTAACTAGAGTTTCAAGAGGTCTTCTCGCAAGATAGATCTCAATAAAGGAATTATTTTTCTCAAGATACTTAACTGATTCTACCCGCTGGCCTACCGAGGCCCTTAAATCATCTAATTTAGTTTTGTAACGATCTTGTCCAAGTCCGTGACTCTTTACTAACAATTTTGTTCGATTCTCATTTAGATTTTGAACATCTAATACTTTTGGGCGTTCTTCAAGGCCACTTTTAAGTCTTAATCGATCTATACCTTTTTGATATTTTCTCTTAATTCTATAAGGGCCAAGTCCAATAAGAAAAAATCCAAGCAATATTGTAAAAATCCCGTTTAACACTAACTCTGCTGTTAACCCAAAGTTAGTTGAGAACCTATCAATTGCTTGATGAAAGATTTCAAAAGTAAATTCTTTAATAATGAGAAGGTGATGATCTCTATAAATAATCGCTGATGTTGCCAGAAAAAAGCTTAATATTAAAAGTATATTTTCTTTCTTTTTCCAATTATCTGTTTTGACTGCTTCACAAAAGATAAAATAAGAAGCAAATATACATTCCAGCACAGCATCAAAAAAACTATCTGATAAATTTCTCTTTTTAGTTGTTGGTTTTTGTATACTCATATTTATAGTTCCTCGCCGTTAAATGGTGTTAATAAACTGACAATTAAGTCACTGCCTGCATCTACAGTGACAAATTCTTCCTGCCCTTCTAGTTCTTGTGCTTGCCTTTCTGCTTCTTTTCCAGAGACTTTTGAAACACCTTCTAGAAGAGCATTACGCATGGTCGCATCTGGAACGACAGTAGTTTGTCCATTTTGATTAATTCCAGCAATACTTGATTTACTAGTTAAGACTCCACTTGCAGCAGATACTAAAGTCAGTCCCATAGTCGCTGCTATTCTTAACTCTGCGTTTCCGTGAAAGTCACCTAGAAGTCCTGGAGCATAATCCTTGGAAGTTAGGGCCTGAGCACTAATTTTATATTCTTTACCATCAGGAAATATCGCTCGGTTAAAAGTGATGTAAACTTTTTCGCCTTGTCCGTTATAAGAGACAATACCCAAAATAGTCGTGTTTTTAGGTATGGTTCCACCTGATCTATGTCTTGCACCATATGGAAGTAATACTTTTATTATCTGGTTTTGATTTCTGGTATCAATTCCATTTAATAGCTGTCCTATAAAGTTTGAACCACTGGGCAGCGCCTTCATCGTTCCACCGAGTCCACTTCTAGTAATAACCTGAGCTGCATTAAAATTAACATTTTGAGGCACAGATGGGTGTCTACTCACTTTTCCCTGTTTAAGTCTTTGCTCTTGTTCAAATTTGGACTGATGAGTGTTAATAACTTCGTTAGCTCTTTTTGATGTTTGATTTGCTTTAAGCTCTGAACTATTACTAGCGTCTGTAAATCCACTATTACTCTTGGATAACCCGGTATAGTCCTCTGTCCATAAAAGTTGTGTAACAGAAAAGATTAAAAATAATCCAATAGAGATAAATTTAATCATCTTCGTATTAAGAATCTCTTTTTTACCATCCATTATAAAAAAGTACTGTTTGATATTTATATTTTTCATAAATACTTTCTCCCAATTATTGCCTTCCTTGCTTTATCCTTAAATTTCACGTTTATAGTAAAACCAGATTTTTGCTTAAGTTTTAAAAATATCCGTGCCTGAGTTCGAGACTTTTCTTTGATTTTCTCATCCTTGAAGAAAAGCCGTTGTTTTGCTAGTTTTTTACCCTTTCTCGTTAAAGTGATCTCAATTTTATTGGCCTCAATTTCTATTTGAGTCTTATTAGTAATATGCAGCTGAATAAAATAAGATCCTCCGTCCAGTTTTGATAACCTTGTTACATCAACTAATAGCTGCTTCTTAAGATCCAAAGTTATGAGCGGTAGTTTGATTAAGCTCTCTTTAGCCCTTTTTTTCTTTTTAGGTTTAAAAGAATAAGAGCTTTTCCAGTGCACATGGGCAATATCATCATAGTGAGCAGGACTTACCATTTTTAAATGAAGGGCATAGGTTCTTTTGTTTTCAGTGTAAACAAAGAGATTAGTATCAACTGTGCCAAGTGGCTGAATTGCTACATGATTATTGATATACTCAACATTGTAATAGTTCTTATTACCAACAACGACTTTTACAGGCTTATCATTAAAAGTTAGAACAGTAGAACGTCCTAGAGTCAGATAAATTGATTTGATCTCCTTATCATTGGCATAAACCTTTCTGGACTTTTTTAAAGCGTGTGAGTTTAATGAGTAAGTACCAATAACCATTAAGATTATATATCTACTTAGATTCATAATTCACCACACTATTGATATAAAGACCTAGCTTATTACTCTTTGTGATAAGGCCTTTTACAATTCCAATGAGTACTTGAGCCTCTGAGAGCAGAGGGATATTACCAATCCTGATAATTTTATCGAAAGTTCCAATAATTCGATTATCCTTATCAATACTTACTGATATCTTTCCAATATATTGTTTCAGTTCTTGTCCTTTGAGTTCGGCTTTTTCGAGATTCAACTGTTTGAACATCTTCTTACTCAACCCCTTCTTAATAAATGGTTCTAGATTCTTAGATATAAGCTCAGGATTAAACTCTTGCCACTCATAGCGCGACCTAATAAACCTTTTCACAAGTTCTTTGATCTCTTTTTGAGTAATTATTAGTTCTGTCTTAACTCCAACAAAACCAATTCTTTCGCCGTTCTTTTCGTGAATGACGATAGGGTTTGAAAATATCAGACAAAAAATTGTTACCGCTTGAAATACAGAGCATATTGCGAGTGCAATAAATCCTTTTTTGTAAAAATTAATCTTTTTATAAATTTCAGTAATATTATTTATAAAAGGTGATTCAAGTTCATTTTTATCATTATTCATTTGTACCTCTTTTCTGTGTTTTAGGTTTTGAAACCTCAATAGATTTCAAGTTCTCTTTCAATCGACTTTTAGCTAGCCGACTTGGTGACTCTTTAAATGCTTTATATCGATCGCTAATACTATTTGTTCCACGACTAATTGCTCTTTTAGAAGCACTCTTTAAAACTGTCTGGCCTGCTTTTAGAGCTGTTCCACCAGCTGCTGCAGCAATTCCAGAAGAAAAGCTTGATACTCCATCGCCAATAAGAGATTTAGAGAAAAATGGGATAAATAAAATCGCAAGTCCTATACTTAGATTGATTACTGCTGTCGTAATTGCATTATCGCTATTCGCGCTTGTTTGCTCTGTTGCAAGTTTTAAAAGCAGCACTGATAATACAGACCATAAGATCTTCCATGTGATAACGGTGAGTAGACCTTTGTAAAGGTTTTTACACACACTTGCAGTTGACTCAGAGACATGACAAAGAATCATAAGTGGCGCACAAACATATAGAACTGACCAAGCGAAATGAATCATGGCATCAGCTATAAAAATTCCAAAGTATGCTAAAAAGTAAGAGATTATATTTAGAGCAAATATAAAGAACTCTCTTATTTTGTACAATGCCGGGGCATCTCTAGAAAAACCTTTAAAAAGTGTATCCACAAGATCATTCATATTGGTAAGTCCATCAATTCGATCAGCTATGCCATCACCAATAAAAGCTATTAAGTTAATCGTCTCTTTAAACGAAACTAATAAAATTATTGATATAACAGCTCTAGTTAAAACTTTTGCTGCATCCGGTTGCTTATCAGATGTTTTAAATAGCTCAAGTACCACTAAAAATACAACTAGAGGCACTAGCATTAACCAATAAATGGTTACCATCTCTGCGTGTAATTCATTACAGACCTTTGGAAGCCAACTAATCATAGAATTCTCCTTTAAAACTTTGGAAAGTTTGAACTCGGTTTAAATTTATTCATACTTCCCTTAAGATCATCTCTAGACTTATTAAAACTCTCACTTGAACTTTTGCTATTCATGTTCTGAAGAGCGAAATTTTCACTTTGAAGTTTTAATATTTGTCCATTGATCTTGATTAATTGATTTAAAGAGTGAAGAATTTGTGCATTTGCCTGTGCATTAATTCTAGCTGCTCCTTTTGGAGAGGCACTTCGGCTTTGATTGTGAATTTGAATAGCATTCTTTTCTTGTTTAGCTGCATAATCACCTAGAGCATTAGCAATCTTAAAGCTTTCGGCCACTGTTCTATCATGCAGTAGTTGCATCGCCTCATCATCACTTTTTGGAATAATCCCGTATAGCTCATCAATTTTTTTAAGTGACTGACTAAAATCCCTAAACTGCGCTAGTACTTTTTCATCTTTGATAGGTAGAACTTCCATAAGCCCAATGGCATTATTAAGTCCTTGATTCACAAGTTTTACAAAGTTATGACTGTTTTTAGCCTGTCCAATCATGTATCTTAATTGCTGAAATCGTTTTATATTTTCAAGTAGGATCTTTATAATATATGGATAGTTCGCCCAGCCAGCTCCACCGTCTGATAACCAGGCATAACTATTGATAGGCAAACAAAGACTAAGTGAAATAATACTCGTAAGTACTGCTTTTCTTAATTTCATACGACAGCCTGACCTAGACTAAGATTGGCCAGTAACTTTAAGACTTCAATATCTGAAAGTTCTGGATTTTCTTTCTTAGTTTGTTCAATTTTTGTCTTATCACTTCCACTTGATGTACATACCCAGTGAGTGAGCTTGTCATTGATTAGACGAAGTATTGCTCTTTTCTCATCTTGCATATAGAAAAACTCTGAATACTCATTTTTAACAAGCTGTAAACTTTTTACTGCTGAGATTTCAGCATCGTTGAGTCCAAAGACCTTTTGAAAATCATCCCAATCAATTTTTCTCTGCCTTAGAATAAATACATGAATAGTGTTTGGAAATATTGCTTCAGCAACTTCTGGAATACTTAAAAAATCCTTATAGTTTTGAGTAATACAATTTATTGAGCAGTTGTATTTTCTAAAAACTCTATAACAATAAAGAATATAGTCTCTGGTGGCCGATGTTTTGAAAAGCCTATGTGCTTCATCACAAATAAGCATATATGGAGTTGCTAAATCACTTTCGGCCTCTCGCTGTACAAAGTTTGTAATGATAAGCATGAAAACATCTTTTAACTCAGGAAAACTATCAAGTTCTTTAATTTCTATTGCTGTCACATTTTTTGTCAGACTAATTGAACTCTGCCCATCAAGAATTTTTCCAAAAGCTGTGTTGCCAGTCCATGAGAACAGAATTTCACTGTAAGCTCGCATTGTTTCAAGCTCATGAGCAGATAGAAGCTCTTTTAAATCACTTAGTGTTGGTTGCCTGTCTTTGACTGCACAGTAAGTTTTGAAAATAATTTCCTCAAGAAGAGCTTTCTCTCTTTTTGGTAGAGTACTTTTTTCATCATCTTTTAAAATTAATTCAAGCACAGCAAGAATAGACTTAACCTTTAAAGTACTAGGCTTAGTTTCTCCCTCTGATAGCTCAAATACGTTTAAACAAAGATTGGAATCAATTGATACATCAATAAATTCACCATCACATGCCTTAACGAAATTCTCACTACTTTTTCCATTATCAATAAAGACAATTTTCGGATAGATCGTCTTTCCATTTTTAACTACAGTCTGCCCATAGAACTGAAGGGCCAAAGAGCATACTGAATAACTTTTTCCAGCACCTGAACCACCAATAGTTAAAGCATTCCAGTTTGGTAGTTCATCATCAAAATAATCTAAACTAAAAAGGGTAAAATCTCTATTAGGGAGTAATGCTACTGGTTTTTTATTTCCCTGCCAGTATGAAAAAACTGGCATGAGATGAGCTGCATTTGAGGCTTTTAATTTTTTTCCAAGAATAATCTCACATGCTCCAGGCCATGAGTGAATAAAACTATCAAAAGTAGTCAATGTTTCACTTACTCCCTCTGCCTGGTTAAGTCCTTTAAATTCGCGAAGTACATTATCAACTTTTCTTTGTAAGTGCTTCTTATCTTTATCCCAGATGATTAGGGATAGTGACATTGTAAGTATCTTCTCACTTCCATTAATAAGCTCATCTAGTAGGGATTCAAGATTTTGAAGTTTTGATTCAGACTCAAGATCAGATACATTTTTTGAACCTGCCGCCATTGAGTGTGCAATCCTTCTTTGCAGCTGGAATTTCTCAATTTCCTTTTTTTGATCATTGATCTCTATCGTTTGACTAATCCAGTAGTGGAATGGGAGTTTAGCTAAACTTTCAGACATAGAAGAAAATGTACTTTCAGGTAATAGTTTTAAATTTACAACACGAAAGAAGTGATCATCTATTCTTAAACAATCCTCATCACAACTTAGATCTGTTAATATAAGCTGACTCAAAAGTGATGGAGCAAAAGGTAAGTTTTCTGACCGAAGCCTAGGTAGTCCAATTTTTTCAGCTCTTGAGAGATTAAAAAACTCAAATACGAGCTTGCTCCATTTCTCTTTTGAGATTTGATTCGAATTAAGTTCATTAGAGTCTAAATAATTTTTTAGCGTATCAAAGGTTCTAAGGAACTCATCTTTATGCTCACAGAACTTATCATTTTCAATTTGCTCAAAGTCCTTATTATTTCCAAACAGTTTCGTTTTCTTAAACTTATACTTGCTCCCACGAATGAAGATATAAATCTTTGGTTGATAATAATTTCCTTTCTTAAAATTATCTTTTAGAAAGCTAACTCGAGCATTTGTTACTTCTTTATATGCACCAATATGATCAAGTGAGAGTTTTTCATGTTCTTTAATCCTGCTATCAACATCCTTTGAGATATTATGAAAGATTTGAATCTTAAACCCCTCACTTATAGTTTTTAGTAGGTTTTCTAATTCTCTTGTGAAAAGGCATATATTTGAATTTGTTGAAGTTGCAATATCTTTACCAGTAATCTCAAGCCCTGCGCCAAGTGAGCCATCTTTAAAAACCATGAGATTTTCATCAAAGTGCCAAATTGGCAATTGATCACAGAGACTTGTGGAATTATGCACACTCATAAAATAACTCCTCATGATCTGAAAAAAATAATGATTCAGATGTGTCTTTTAAAATTTTCACCTCCTCTAGAATTGACTCTAAGGATTCTTCAAAGTGTGATAAAAGATTAAGAAGATCACTTGAGCTTCCCAAGTCTTGAGCTTGTTCAAGTAAATGTGCATTTTCTCCAATCTTTTGCATATCTGATACTAAATTTGCAGTTATATGGGGTTCATTAATCATTTTTGTTCTCCGATGTAATTATTTTAGTTAAAAGATTAATTTCGTTAATCGGCTTAGCAGATGCACTGTAATGGCCTGGTAATAAAAAATATCGTAAGAGATTCTTTAGATAGCCGTCTGGCTTATTTCTCTTCACAAAATACAAAACAATTAGAAGTGCTAGAGGTAGTAAAAAGATAAAAATAAATCCTGTTGCTCCACTTCCAAAAAAAAGACTCATAACCGCTGCAAAAATAAGAACGATAAGAAGATCGAGGGCCTCTAGGCCCCCGATTTTAAGTTTTGTATCAAGGTTGCGATGTACTATTGAACTATCAAGATTCTGCATTACACTGCACTCGCAAACATTGGAAATATGAATTTTGCTAGTAGACCAACAATGCTGGCCACTACCACTAAAACCATTCTCTTTTTACTAGACTCATCTCCACTTGCAGCTAGAATTGAAGCGTAGACTAGTCCAAAAACAGCTACTGCTGGTAGTATCTTTCCAACAATTAAATCAGTTAAACTATTAACCTTTGTTTCAAAGTTTGCTGCTTGTGCTAGAACCGAACTTGGAATAAGTAGATAAGTTGTAACAAGTGAGTAAAGCAATTTATTTTTAATTATTTTTAAGCACATAATTTTTTCTCCTGTTGATTTGTTAAAGTTAAGACAAGTTTTTTCTCTGAACTGGTATATGGCTCAAACGTCATATGTATTTCACCATCAGTATTTTCATTGAAAAAAGCTTCTCCAACGGTTAAGCGATTGACTCTGCCTTTGCAGTAGATGATTTTTTCCATTCGGTAATAAATTGAGCTGGCACTAGTTTGAATCGGTCTTAGAAAGATTTCAAAAGGTTTCTTCTCTTTATAGCTAAGCTCCAGAGAACTAAGGATAAGAGAATAATCACCTTTTCGTTCATTGAAATATGCTAATCCTGCATGAAATCTTTTATTTGTTTTAGGGTTAAACCACCATAAATGTAATTTGCTATTTACTGTCTTTTTCATAATTGTTCCTTTTCTTGTTTAAATGTAAACTATGTTTTGATCTGAGTTTATTTATTAATCTTAAATGTCTTAGAGATTGCTCATATCTTCGTTAGAGCTTGTTCATAATTACGAAATAGCTAGATAGAAAAACATCCTCCTTATTTGCATCAATTCGCTTTTGAATTTCGTAGTATTTTTTGTTCTCTTTCTTTAAATAATTTTTTAATTTAATTACCATTATTTTAAATTGCTTCATTTTCGTTCCTTCGTTTAATTTGTTTTAGGCATATTTCCTTATTGGCGCTTTATGAAGCCCAGTGAATTGCAACCTCTCTTCTTCGTAATCATTTTTGCAGTGAATACAACGTGAAGCATGAGGTCTTACAGAAAGTCTTCTGGGATCAATTGAATCTCCACATTCATTACAGCTTTTTATAAATTCATATTCTGTTAAAATGCTTCTACTTTTATTAAGAGTACTTAATCTTTTTAGCTGTAATTTTCTATTTAGAACCTGCGAGTGAACAATTTCATCTGCTAAGCATAAGTCTCCAAAATCAGAAATTTGGTCTTGAGGAACCCCTAAAATAATTTTTCCTTTCATTAAAATATCTCTCTCAATATTGTTGATCTCTGTTTCAATCATTTGCACTTGTTTAAGTGCTTGTTTAAAATTCATATTTTCCCCTTGAAATTTTCTAATTGGC
>JBLIAG010000036.1:0-44804 GCA_047634375.1 Bacteriovoracaceae bacterium | reverse complement strand
TTGTTAAAGCAATTTCTTGTGGATTTAAGGTGGTAAAATAAAAGTGAAGAATATCTAACTTTTGATTCTCGGTTAGAGTTAACAGTGAATAAACATGAGGTTCATGAAGGAAAGTTATAAAAGAACAAATCTCAGGTTTATTCTTGTTAAAGTCGTGAATTATTTTTATTTCTTTCCAGTTATCTTTTTGAATTAGATAATTTATTTTTATATTAAAACCTGACAGACCTCTGTCTCTTCTATTTTTTTCATAGTTGATAAAGTCTTCCAAATTTTTCAAAACTACTTCAAGATTTCCAAGTTTTCTTATTTTTGAATACGTCTCTGGGACAACGCTGTCTATACTAATGATTATATCTCTCAACAGAACTTTATCTAAATCTTTTTTGATTTTATTATTTAATTTCCAATGACCATTGGTGGTTATAATCCATCGACATGTTGGATTTTGCTTTGATAAAATATCTATCAATTTGTATGTGTCTTTGTGTAAAAACGGTTCTCCAGAAAGCAGTTCAACTTCTCTTAATGTTGGAAATATTCTCTCTTTTGCATAATTCCAGAAATTTTCATTTGTGTACAAGTCATTTGGCATTTTCCAGACATGGCACATTTGGCATTGGAGATTACACTTACCATTAATATTGAAACCTAATCTTAGAATTGGTCCTGTTTGCACTTCAGCAATTTCAACTTCATCGAAAATCTCATTATTTTCTGTGCATAAATTACATTTTTTATAACGAATATCTTTTTCACAAGTTTTAATATTTCCATCTAGAAATTCTTTTCTAATTTCTCTAATGGGTTTATCATTCCATATTTCTTCAATTGTTTTATCTTTAATATTACCGATGCTAAACTCAGTACCTTTTTGTCGACACATATTAACATTACCGTCTGCTTCTAATTGAAGAGTTGTAAACGGAACAATACAGAAGTCCTCACTGAGGCCTTTATCTTTAAACTTTTGAATTAACTCTTTACCGACAATTTTATTCTTCATGATTGATATTTAGGTTTTAAACATGTCTGTTTTTTATTAACATTACTCTTATGAGTTATGATACGTCATTAAAACATTCAAAACAATACTTAGGGCTTGGAAAAACTCTGTTTAACTCATCTGCTGCTGTTGTTATAGGTGACAGTATTGATTCAAATCAAATATTACTAACAGAGCGCTTAACTCAGAAAAAAGCTTCAGGAGCTTGGCCAGAATTGGCCATATCTATACTCGAAAATGAATACGGTCCAAATTATAACGTTATTGCCGAGAACAGAGACGTTATTAGCCCTATCTGCTTTGAAGAAGCTATTAACACAACTATACCATTTTTTCCCTACCTTAAAAAGAAAGGTCTACATCATTACACTTCTCATTTTAATAAAAATATTAAGTATATTACCCATCACTTAAGTCATGCATATGCAGCACTTGCTATGTCACCATATCAAAGCTCTATAATAATTGTTATGGACGGTGCTGGATCTGGTTCCGTTGATTTTCAAAATGATTATAAATCTAGCAATGAACAAGTTTCATTTCCAAAAAATTCCCATGAATCTTGCTCCATATATTTGCAAACAGGGCCGAACTTAAAACTTCTCAAAAAAGATTGGCAAACATTTAGAAAAAGCCAAGTTCCAGGTCATGACTTTAGTGAAGGAATTGGCATGCTTTATGAAAAAGCAGCGGAATATATTTTTAATAATAAACGATCAGCAGGTAAGGTTATGGGTCTTGCTGGCTTTGGGCACGCCCAAAATATCATTGATCCATTCAATTACTTAGAATCTCTAAACTGGGAGCATTCATTTAAAGTTGGGAGCAAAGAAGATTGGGAAAACTCACCATTTCAATCTAACTATCAAGATATCGCAGCCAGCGTTCAAATCACGTATGAGAACCATTTAAATAAATTAATTAGAGATTTAAAAATGGAGTTTCCACAAATTGATAATCTTATTTTAACGGGAGGCACCGCTCTCAACTGTACTAACAATTTTAAATTATTAAATTCTAAGGTTTTCAACAATATCTACATTCCGCCTTTTCCTTCAGATGAATGTATTTCTTATGGAGTTAGTAACTATTTTTTTATAAATGAGAATAGAGACTTATGGACTCCAAAAGATCTATCAAAGCAACATGGGTTTCTAGGAAGCCCTAACTCAATTCCAAAAGAAGATGCGACCTTAGAAGTATTCAAAAACTACGAAATAGTGTGTCCAGTCGACATTATTGATTTCACTAGTGAGCTTCTAGTCAAAGGAAAGGTCATAGGTTGGTTTCAAGGCAGGAGTGAAACAGGTCCAAGAGCACTTGGAAATCGATCAATTTTAGCCAATGTGGAAACTCCTAACTTGAAAAGCTACTTGAATGAATCAATTAAGTTTAGAGAAGATTTTAGACCCTATGGTTGTTCAGTCTTACAAGAAAAGGCATCTGAGTATTTTTCTATTTCTAAAGGTTTTCATAACCCCTATATGTCATTTGCTGTACCCGTAAGAAGTATATTCCAAAAACGGTTAAAAGAAGTATCACATATTGATAAGACCTCAAGAATGCAAACAGTTACTGAAGACTTTAACAGTAAGTTCTATTCTCTTTTAAAGTCGTTTGGGGATAAATCAGGACTGTATTGTTTACTTAATACGAGTTTAAATATCATGGGGAAACCAATTGCTGAAACAGTCTTGGATGCTAAAACCTTTTTAGACTCCACAAATGTTGACGGGATTGTCATTGGTAATATTTACATAAAAAAGAACTAGAGTTCTTTTTCGTTAATTGTACTTGTTGATCTAGCTTCAATAATTTGTTTAGACTCTAAGTCATTTAATCTTTTTTCTAATTTTTCAATCATAGACTGCTGAACTTCAACCTTAGTATTTAATTCCTTAACTGCTTCCGTCAGAACTGGAACCAACATTTGATAATTCACATAGTGAAATCCATCGGAGTCTTTCTTAACCGATTGCGGGATAATTGTTTCTACGGCCTGTGCAATAAATCCAATTTGATTTGTTTTTGGAAAATTTTTATCTGCAAAATTTTTAGTATCATAATTATAAGTTACTGCATCAAGTTTTGAAATAGCCTCAAGACCATTGGTATATTTTTTAACATCATTTTTAAATCGAGAGTCTGACCCTGCAAACACATCAAGATAAACTGTTTCATTGAGAATTTCTTTTTCAATTTCTTCTAAGTTAAATTCTTTAACTCCACCAAAGTCGTAGCTTTTCTTCTCATTTTTTTTATTTTGATCATTGCTCATAGTTTTACTTCTCTGTTAGAATTTTAAATTTTTTTAAGTCAGTTATAAAGGTATCGAAGTCTTTTATTGATTGTTCTTCAGTTACCTCAAAGCTCTCAGTAATATTTTTAACAATCTCATCCCTCGATAAACCTTGTTCCAAATAACTCCAGACTTCGGTTGCTACTCCAGTTATCTTATAAAAGAGGTCGCTGTCATCTACTTTCATCGCAACAATAGACCCATCATTATTTCTACTAGCAATAATTTCTGAATCAATTTCGTAAGTACCTGAAGGCATTTCTTCCCCTAAATCTCTATTGTAATTATAAATGCAAAACTTATATTTTTATGAAAGTTATCTTTCTTTTTTTGATTATATAGTAAATTTAAGTGAATTTTCTACTTAAATCCTTAAATTTACATAGTATTTAGTGAAATATAATTCTAAGAACGTCTGTTTTCCAAAAAGCGAAGAGGGCCTTATACTTAAGACCCTGATTTTACATAAGCAACCAATAGAATTTGCCCCAAATTGTTGTTTTGGAGCATTAAACTCTATCTAATTTGCAGATTTCTTTTCTTCATTCATCCAGTTTATGATTGATTCTCTATACCTTGTTTTGATCAATTCAAACTCGGTAATTACATCAACATCACTATTACATGGATCTGTTACGACACCATTAGTTTCATTAAAGTTCACGTTAATACAAGAGTCTTTAACTTTGATAATTCCTCCAGCAGTTACCGAGTTTGGATTTAAATCCCCTTGTTTTCCAACAAAATCTTCTGGATTAACAATAGTAAGCATATTTCGACCTGCATTGGCGTATGTCCACTTATCTTGCTCAACTGAAGTTGGATCATATGTATCACCTGGGAGTCTTATCTCACCATCTTGTGCTGCAAATGGATCACTAATTGTCACAGATCTTGCTTTAACATATTGTCCGATAAATTTTTCAAGGTAGACTCTTTCATCACCAGTATATGCACCTAGATTAATTTGGCCTTCACCGGTTCCGTTAGTATACTTTTCAAACCTTTTTCCGGCCCATGATGAATCAAAACCATTAACCTTGTTAGAATTTGTTTTAAATCTTCTACTATTTCCAGATCCTGTTAAATCTACACTTTCAACGAAGTGAAGCTTTGGATGGTTAAATGTACCGTTTAGCCCTCTAAGCAAAAGTGATCTTTCGAAGTTTCCAAAGTCGACACGACTTAATGCTTGCTCACATAGAACCTCACTATTATTAAAGAATGTCGTCATCTTAAAGTAAGGATGATTTTCTGTATGACAAGTTGTACATGTGTAAAATTGAGGGTTTGCACCAGCATTTCTATCTGTTCCTGGATACATATCCTCATCAGATGAGTAATCAGTGTATCCATCTTCATCTTTTCTAATGAGTCTAAACCTATTTAGAATTGGCATAACAGTAGCTTCAAAAAGCGCTAAGTTTTGACATTTTCTACCTTCAACGGCTACTGGAGCATCATCTTCAGTACTAGTCTCACCGGCAGTTGTTACTTTTAAATCTTCAAACACAAATTTAAATGAATCACTACCAAGACCATTAATTGATAGGGCCACAAGTGGTGCATAAGTTAAATTAGTTTTTTCTGTACCAACAATTGAATTGATTTTTGTGTAAGATGAATCTGTAAACTCGTATTTGTCATTTACTAGAACTTTGATATTTTTAACTTTAATCTTTTGCGTATTTCCAACAAAGCGTGGGTTTCTAAAGATATATGCATCCCCACCGTTTCTTTCCATTATTTCTATTTCAAAAACACCAGGGCTATTGATTAAACTACTCACATCATATCTTAAAATCCTAGGCTCAGCAGAACTAATCTGACCTTCGTCAATTAAGTTTTTAGCCGGGTTAAATTCTGGGTTTTTACTGATTGCGATAATATCTATTTTTGCATTAACATCTTCTTCAATAACTTCCAAAGTATATGTTCCTTTTGCAAGGTTCCATTTAATTCTGTCCTCTAAATTGTTAATACTTGGAGTATACCACGACCATTCATTATGAGTTCCTGTATTAAACTCTCTACAAAACATATCATCTATTTGTGCAGGAGTTCGGTTGCTATAAGTTGTAGCCGATGTATTACATGAACTTGTCGCTGTACAATTTGGAACAGGTCTACCTTGGTTATCAAGAATTCTTAGGTCAAATCTTCGCTTAGTATCAGTCGTTAAAACTTTAAACCAAACATTATAGGCTCCAGCTTCGGTAATATTTATTGTATAAGATGCTCTGGCAGGAGACCTATCCTTATCAGATAATGCCTTTAACTCAGGAGCTGTTGCACTTTTTGCCGCTTCAATATCATCAGTATTCTTTAAGCCCCAAGATGTAATTGCTGCTACCATTTCAGCTTTAATTGAAGCACAGTTGGCTCCACAATTATGCCCTTCATCCATTCTAGTAGCAGGTCTTGAATTTTCTGGAACAGTGAAATTTGCAAATCCTATCATTGCATCAAAAGAAATTGATTTATTAGCATGAGCAAATTGTGGTCTACCACTTCCATCTCCATGACATCCCATACAATTAGATTTTACAATAGGCCATAATGTTTCACCGTAGTTTTCTGTCATTATTGCTCGACTATCAACAAGAGTACTATCAGCTAAAAGTGCTGATAAATCTAAATCTGCATTTCCCCTATTTAAGTCAAACAATTCATTATTTGAGTTATACTGCCAACGAAAATCTTCGAAATCTCTGTCATCAGGGTCGGTAAAATAATGTACATAAGTATCTATTAAATGTGTTGAGTCACTACCAGAAACTGGATTAAGAGAGTTAGCAGCTGTGAGTGTTCCCCAATAGTAATTGTAAAAGTTATCTGCTGCAGTTTGATTATTAATTTGAAAATTAACTTTACCACCATTACCGTCAGGCATAGTTCTCATTATATATGGGGCTCCATATATACTATTTTCAGGAATCCAATTTCCACCGCTAAAGTCATAAAAATATTCTAAAAAACTACTTTGAAGTTTTGTAAAGACAAGAGTGTTCTTTAAATAGCTTGGTATATTTGCTCTAATCTCTTCATTGCTTGGATTGAAATAATCGATTCCAGAATCTCCAAATCTAGGAGCAAAGAAATCTTTATATGTTGGATCTTGAGAATTTATTTTTGTTAGATATTCACCGTGTTCCATGAACTCGGGCAATGTTCTAATACTAGTACCTCTATCAAGCTGAGCCGTTCCCGTTAAAACAAAACCATTATCTGCATCTTCTGGACCTGTGGCTAAAAAGAACTTTTCAAGATTTGGTAAACTAGTTCTACCTGCTAAAATTTCAGCTTGGTATTCAGCACGTTTATCTGGTCGAATGATTCTAAATCTAATTCTTTGGCTGTAATATCTATAGCCTTCCTGATTAATATGTCTTTTTCTTTCTGTTAATTTATATCTACCTGTAGTTGTATTTGCCAAATCTGCAGCAGTAACATTTCGACAATTTCCGGAAATATCAGCAGCTCTTGCTGTTTGTTCAATTGGATGTACAGGTGGTGAGTCTCCGGCAATATAACTAAATCCTGAAGCTTGTGCATTCACATGAGTTTTCATTCTTCCTGTTAACTTACCATCTTCTGCTTGTAAAAGAACCGATCCGTTTATAGTCTCTGGAGTTGTTTTAACTGCATTTCCATACCTCAAAGAATTCGTTGTTGCTCCATCAAGTTTTGTTTGAGAAACACCTCTTAATTCAATCCATTCCTTAATTCCAGCAAGCATTTCACTACCACTAGATTCACAATCTCCGTCCCAACAATTATGTCTTTGGTTAATAATTTTATCAACAAGCCTTGAATTAGATGGATTTGAAAAATCGACTTTTCCGCCATCAACAATGACACTATGTGATTGTTTATAGTCTGATACTGAGTGGCGAAGATTTGAACCATTATCTCCATGACAACTGGCACATCTTTTTAGCAAGATTGGATGAACTGTATTCCTAAAGGCCTCTGCTGAATTTGCACCAGATGCTCTTTTTGTCCATTCAAGCTCTGTGACAGGAGCTTCTTCACTAACACATGCATAGAAAAAACCCATGCATAATATTAACAAAACTGAATTATAACTTCTCATTTCTATCCCCTAAGACTTAACTTTACGTACCTGGTGTCTTTGTGTTTTCACACTTAAGATATTTTTTTCATTCTAATCAAAGTTTCATGTTCTGGTGGAAGTGAACCTCTACCAAAAACATCTTCAAACTCACCTTCACGCCCTTGAGCAGCGAGGTAATTAAGCATGATTGCTTTCCACAGAACTTCAGTACTATTCCCAACAACAGTGCTTAAATTAACACCACCATTTTTTATAAAGTTTCCGACTTGTCTTCTTGGACCATTAGCATCTTCTCTAACAAGAGATGAACCATCATGATTGTGTTTATAGAATAATAAAACAGCTGCAGATCTTGTCCCCGAATCTCCAGTCCATTTAACTTTTTCAACTTGTCCAATATCTAGAACAGTAACAGGCTCTGAAAGCCCTCCACTATCACCAGCAACACCACCATCAGTATATAAATGAATTGCTAAGTTTTTACCTTTCTCTTTTGCTAATAGAATACATCTACCGATTGCTCTCCCAACTTCAGTATCTTTTGCATGGGTATTTACAGCTGTACCACCGTGGTAATCTCCGCCACCAACAGTAACTGTACCTGCACCAGCTATACTATCTAGAACGAGCTTTGCAACCGAAGCGACTTTTTCAGATTGTCCAGCGAATGCTGTAGCAACCGTTGCATCATTTGCAGGGTTAAGCATCGCTGCATTATATGTACTAAATAATTGTTTTGCTCCATCTAGTGAACAATTAAGTACGTCTTGAATTTGTCCTAATGAATTCTTCTTAGATAGGTCTTCTACTTTACTCTTACTCATTTTTGCGACTCTATCCATGAATTTTTTAATTCTATCGGATCCACCTGCATCAGCAGATCTTAAAAAATTAGCACCAGAAAGTTGTGAACCTAGACTAAGTAGCCCTTCTGCATCTCCATTATTAGAAACTCTTGAAGGTCTTAAGTTTAAATCAACTTCTCCACCTGGTGCGGCTGAGCGCCCGCCAGTATCTGTACTTGAGTTACCAATTAGTTGAACAAGTTCGCCTTTTGCACCTGCTTTATTGGCCATAAATACAGAGTTTATCTGGTTAGTTGCCGAGTCATCAGATGTTCTTGTACAAAAAACTAATCCATCAACTCCATCTTCTATTGGCCTACCATTTGGCATTGTTTCACCGTCAAGAACAGACTTCATTCCTTCCAAAATTCCACTTGCTCTATGAAACTTTAGTCCATATTTTTCTTCTACTTTTCCGGATTGACTTGGATGTTCTGCAGAAGAAATTCCTAGCCTTAAATAATCACCACCACCAGCACCGTAGTCCTCTTGATGTTGTCCGTTTTTGGCCATACCTACAATAACATTTGCACCAGCAATGTTCATCCCACCGGCGACATCCACACATAGATACGGAAGACCTGCACTAAATTGTGGTAGCTCACATGCTACTGAAGCAGCAAATGCATCATTTTGATTTGCTAGCATCCCAACAAATGTAGGTAATACTAATGTAGTACCAACACCATAAAAACCATGTGCTAAAAACTCTCTTCTTGTTTTAGGCATTTTATGATTTTCATGAAGAAAAGGTTGAACTTCTCCATCTTTATAAATGGAAGGATTTTTCTTTTCATTTTTTTTGTTATTACTCATGGTAATATCCTCGTTATATTAAAGTTACATAAGAACTAGATAATATTGCAGCACAACTTAATTTAATTAGTTTTGTTTTCTTAGAAGTTGCGTTTCCATCACTTATAAGAGAATCATCATCTCTCATTACGGCTTCAAGCTCAGAAATTAATACTTTATGATCTGAATTTGATCTATCGATATCAATAAATGTATCAAGAAGATTATTTATGGCATCATCATTTCCCATTGCTTTTAAGTCAGCACGTCCGTCTACATATTGATCACAATATGCAAAAGCCAACCTTGTTGAAGCAATTTGATTAAATCCATTTAATGAATTTGGATTACTTGTGGAAGGTAATTGAGTTTTAATTGCAGCGTACTCTGAAGCAATTAAAGTTTCTCCCATAGAGATACCTGTTAAGCTCGAATAAGTGTTGTTTATTTGTGCGAAATTTTTCGCGGCTACACCAGATGAGTCAACGGCTTCAGCAACCCTTGCATCATTATTTTTATCCGATCCGCTTGAGACCTTTGGTGCTTCTGGTTCAACACATGAAACAAGAGCAAGACTACTTATCAATAATATTGTTAGACTCTTTTTCATATTATTCTCCAATGCAAGCAATTGCAGCGTTTATAAATAGGTTTTTCATATTACTATCTTTATCAAAATTTTCAGCTAGGATTTCCACGGTATCTTTATCTTCTTGTGACGAAGGTTTTCTATAACAAACTGTTTCGAATACTTGTTCTGCAAGACAGCTTCTAACTTTTTTAGTTTTTGAAAGCATTTTTCCTAGAGATTTTGCACCATTTCCTGAAGTAGAATCCCCCCAACCAATATATGCATTTTGCCCCTCATTCCAGAGGTTGATCCAACTATCACTTGTTGTGATTTTACCACTTGGGAATATATTTCCATGATTAATTTTTGGAGCAACCGGACCAACAGCAATTACATTTCCATTTTCATCTACATCTTCATGATCACCATATCTCATAGCTCCATCAGTAAAGTCGTAGTATGAAAATGCTCCACCGAGAGCATCTTGACCAGCATGACAACCAACACAGAAAGTTTTATATGTTTCTGTAGTTCCACCTGGTGATCTATCAACATCCCTTCTAACTCTAAAGTCAGGAATCGTCGTATCATTTAATTCTTCCATCTCTAGACAAAGAAAGTTTTTTGCAAAGTAAGCAAATGAAGCTCTATTTGTACCAGCTTCGTAATATGCTTTGGCCCATCCTCTAGAGGAAAAGATTCCAGCGATTGCACCAACGTCTCTTGTTGTATATGTATTTTGTTGAGTCATTCTAAGGTGGGTTCTACTTGATAAAGGAACATTATTTATTTCAGCAGTTTCATACATATTATTTTTCGTTCTATTATATATTGGAACTGCAACATCTACTTCACTTAGGTAGAGCCAATCATTTGTTGCTTTGTAACTATTATATTTTGTTGGGATTCCAGAAGCTGAATTCGTAATTAAAGTTCCATCAAATTGATAAAGGATATTATCCCAGAAGACTCTAAAGAAATCGATCTCATCTCTTGTGGCACCAATCATCGTTGCA
The DNA here is from genome assembly GCA_047634375.1 of Bacteriovoracaceae bacterium. Classification (GTDB taxonomy): domain Bacteria; phylum Bdellovibrionota; class Bacteriovoracia; order Bacteriovoracales; family Bacteriovoracaceae. Next base: position 34,194 of record JBLIAG010000036.1, on the reverse strand, counting down.
GTCATATCGTTTAAAGGAGCGAACTGAGTTCCATCTTCGTTAGACATCGGAGTAAAAAAGTTTTTTAGAGTTACATTATAGAAACCATAATTACCTTCAACCATGTCTGTTGCAGCTTGTTTCGTTTTACCACTTTTAATCATGGCCTCATAACGATCCGCAGTTGCTTTGTTTGCAGTATTTCCTGTCAGTGAAGAATAAAGCTTCTTAGCTTGATCTCTTGAACCTGCAAAGGATGATCCCGTTGCTAGAACAAGGCAAGAAGTAAGAAGGTAATTTGATTTAGTCTTAGTTTTCACTTCGACCCCCCGTTGAGAATTATCTGTAAATTAATTTCAAAATATATATCGGTAAGCTTGACTAGAATTATAAGTAGAAACATGAGGTTTATTAGATTATTTACTTGTTTAAGACCTTATTTCTCAGGATTACATGTAAAATCAAACAATTACGATCTTCTTAATTATTTTCCATCTTTATTTTCTACAAATAATTGACCACAAAAGAATGCGATTCGAGTGGCTTCTATGTAATTTCAAGCACTAAAACAATTTTTGTAATTCTTTGAAATCACGTGAAAAATATTGGTGTTTTCGATTTCTTTTAAATAGAATAATTCTATGTTATTTAGATCCCTTATTTTTTGTCTAAGCTTATCAAGCGCAAGCCTAAGCTTTGCCTACCCCAACTTTATTGGGAAGGGTTATCATAATTGTCTTACTTGCCACTACAATCCGTTTGGTAATGGGCCTCTTAACGATTACGGTCGTGGGGTTGCCGCAAGTGCGATTGGTGGTCGCCTCTTTATTAGTGACTCTATTACAGATGAAAAACTAAGTGATCACTCAGGCTTTCTTTTTAATAAAGCAAAAAAAGATTCCATGTTTAAACCTGCTTTTGACTATAGAGGGATGACTCTAAGAAGAAACCTAGAGACAGATGATCCGCAAGAAGCTTGGATCAACATGCAAATGGATGCAAATCTTACTGTAGAGTTTGGTGAAAATAAAAAATTTCTTGCAACTTATACATACTCAATTGTTCCTAGTAACAGTTTACCAGCAGGGAAAGCTGAATACGGTGTTGCTGCCGGAGAAGACCTAGTCTTTAGTAGAGAGCATTATCTTGGCTACAAAATTAGTCCTAACTTAGGCGTTTACTTAGGTAAGATGGATAAAGTCTTCGGCATACGCGTTCCTGACCATACAGCTTATTCAAGATTACTTACTGGTAATGGCCAATATGGTTCTAGCCACGGTGTTGTTGCGCATTATGGTAAAGAAAAGTTTGATCTTGGAGGGCAAATCTTTATTGGTGACCTTCAAAAAGAAAAAGAATATCAATCTAGCGGTTTTGCTTCAAAGTTTGAATACTCTGTTACTGATAAAGTAAGAATGGGTCTATCTTTTTTAAATGAAGCTTTCGAGGAAACTACCAATACAGCCTATTCTTTTTTAACAAAAATGGGTGTTGGAAAGGGATCAAGTTTGATGTTTGAAGTGGGAAGAGTCTCAACCACGCCAGAAACTGGAGATCCAGTAACTCAGCAGTATATGTTTTTACAAAACCATTTTTATATTTTCAGAGGTTTCTATTTTTTGACAACCTATGAACAAAGAATTCCAGATACAACTGGTACAACCGAAAACCATAGAATTTCCCCTGGTTTTCAGTATTTTCCTTTTCAAAGGCTAGAGCTTAGGGGTGATTTAACAAATTCCAAAGAATATTCTACTGGTTCTGCAGCTAAGGATACATGGGAATTTCTAGGGCAAGTACACTTATGGTTTTAAGGCTTCTACTTATATTCACTCTTTTAAGTAGTGCTAATACTTTTGCACGAAAAGGTAATCCTAATTTTGCAAAAGCACAGAAGAGCTTTAAGAAAAAGCAATATAGTAAAAGTTTAAGGGCCCTAAAAAAAGGTTATAACTTTAAGAAAACAAAAAAGATCCCACCTAGCGCTCTTTTTTTAATCGCGCTAAATTATCAAAAACTAGGAAAACACTCTGAGGCAATTTACTTCTTCAATAGGGTTATCAAAAACGTTTACCTGAAAAAACATATGAAGGTTGTTCGAGCTTTAAAGAAAGACGAAGTCGATGAAGTTAGAATACCTAAAACTCTAGGAAGTGCTTACTTTTATCTTGCCCAAAGTCACTACGCAAAATTTGTTATAAACGAGAAATTAAAAGATGCTTTTAAAGCAAAGAAGTATTTTAAGATCTGTGATGATTCCGATTTTAACGGAAAATGCTCTGAGTTTCTTGAAAATATTAATGAGAAAATAAAGTATTCTAAAAAGAAAAAGGATAGCTTTGACTTTTTTGTTTATGGAGGAAGATTAATTTTTCAAGATAGAATTACAATTGAACATACTGAATCTGGTACAACCGGGGATATCATCTCTAACAATACCGCTCTATGCTACGGGGCAGGACTTAGGCTTGGAAATGCTTTCAATGGTTACGAAATAGGTGGCTGTGCATTTAGTGGTACAACTACAGTTGTTGGTATAGCAAGTGATGGTACAACTAGTAATGATTACAAACAAAGTGGTATCCCAATAGGTGGAATTCTTGTTGAGGGTGGTTACTATATTAGACCAGATGATGAAGCAACCCGACTAGGGGTTAGTCTTCCCATTATCTATAGATCGGGAATTTTCACGGAACCAACTGGCTATACAATCACTGATGCAAAGTCATTTAACTTTGGAATTATGTTTACTGCTGGTCTAGATGTTTCATACTTTGAACTTCAAACTAAGCTTGGCCATATGGGCAATGCAAATATCTTAATGCTAAATGGTGTATATACTTTCTAATTATGATGAAATGCTATAAAAATTTTTCCCAAGTTATTACTCTACAATCGTCTTATGAAAAAGATGGTCGTAAGCTTAATCCTGAAGACTTAACCATTATTTCAAATGGTGCTATTGTTTTTGATGACAATAAAATTTATTGGGTTGGAAATAGTAATAGTATACCCGATGAGTACTCAAACACTGAAACCTATAACTATACCGGGCATATCGTAACTCCTGAAATCGTAGATTCTCATACACACCTTGTATTTGGTGGTGATCGATCTTTTGAATATTCAATGCGGTTAAACGGAGCAGATTACCAGGCCATAGCTGATTCAGGTGGAGGAATTCTGGCCACGATGGAAAAAACCATTACTTCTTCTGAGCATGAGCTCTTCGACCTAGGTGTTGAACGAGTAAATAGAATTCATTCATATGGCGTTGGAACTATTGAAGTCAAAAGTGGTTATGGACTTACAGTTGAAAGTGAAAGAAAAATCACCAGAGTCATAGCAAAACTTAAGGATCACTTCGCTGGAAAAGTTCAAATTCTTAATACTTTTTTAGCTGCACATGCTGTTCCTGGTGGCTTTACCAATTCAAGAGATTATATAAACAAAGTAGTTCTTCCTTTAATGACCGAGTTTTCAGATGAAAAACTTATTGATTTCGTCGATATATTTCATGAAAAGGGTTATTTCGACATAGAAGATTCTAAGTTACTTTTTAATGAAGCTGTTAAGCTTAAATTGAAACTTAAAATCCATGCAGATGAGTTTAACGATAATAAGGGAGCTGTCTTGGCAGCAGACTTCGGAGCTAAAAGCGCAGACCACCTACTTTGCACTGAAGATGATGGTATTAAAGCCCTTGCTAACTCTGATACAGTTGCAACACTTCTACCAGGTACTGCATACTTTTTAGGTAAGCCTTTAGCTGATGCAAGAAAATTTCTAGACCAAGGATGTAAAGTTAGTCTTGCAAGTGATTACAATCCTGGTTCTTGTCATTGCGATAATTTAGTCTTATTAGCATCATTATGTGCAAAAAATATGAAGTTTAATATAGCTGAAATTTGGAGTGCCATCACTTTAAATGCGGCCCACGCTCTAGATCTTCGCGAACAAGGTGCAATTGTTGAAAACCTTAAGCCAAGATTTTCAATTTTCAAATGTAATTCTATAGATGAAATAACTTATTCTTGGGGAAGAAACTTTTCAACAAATCAGAAATAAAAAGACGCTTTTTCAATGGCTGTTGAAAACTATTCGATTTTACTTTTAATCATTTCTAAAAACTTTTCTGACATAAAATCATGTTCTCTGTTGAAAAAACCTATGACTTTACCTTTGTGAAAAACTATTGAAGAAGGTATTGCTGTCACATTAAAAAGGGAAGCTAGTTTTCCACGCTCATCAAGGACTGACTCAAATAAAAGTTTATGTTTTGCCTCTATTTTAACAACCTCTTTCTTTGCATCTTCTGTGTCACTATTTACACCAAGAACATGAACCTTTTCTCCGAACTTTTCCACTAATTGATTCAGTGATTTAAACTCTGTCAGACAAGGCCTACACCAAGAGGCCCAAAAGTTAAGGATAACAATCGGTTTCTTTATTTTTTTTAAATCTATTTCATTTCCATTAGATGTATTGGTCTTAAATTTTGTAAACTGACTTTCGTAAACCGTAAATTTTTCTTTGTTATTTTCAAGTCTGGAAGCTGAAAGCTCCTGACCGTTTATTAACATTTGCGAAACCATCAATGCAGTAAAAATTAAAGAGATAAAAATGGCTGGCAAAAATTTCTTCATTTAAGTTACTCCCAATATGTGGAAAATTATACTATGAGCTACTTTACATTATAAAGAAGGTACAATTTACCTATGAATGAGAATACTAATAAAAAGATAAAAGATCAATCTGGTCAGACTCTTGTGGAGTTTGTACTTCTACTTCTTGCTATTGTCGTAATTTCCACGACATTTATGACCCAAATTAATGGATATATTGCCAACAGATGGGAAGCAGTTGCTAATGTAATTCTAGATGATCCAAATCAACAAATAAAACTGAGATAAAAGGAAAACTAGATGTCTGATTTCATTCTTTCAATTGACCAAGGTACAACAGGAACTACCTCATTGTTGATAGATTCAAAAACATTAGAGCTTGTGGATAAAGTAAATTTAGAATTTCCTCAAATTTTTCCTAAACCCAGCTGGGTGGAACATAATCTAAATGACATTTGGAGTACTGTGGAAAAGTCTATAAAAAAGGTTTTAAAAAAAAATAACATATCTCCCACTCAGATAAAATCTATTGGTATAACCAATCAGAGGGAAACAACTTGTGCATTTAATAAGCTTGGAGAACCACTTGCGAATGCTATAGTTTGGCAAGACAGAAGAACTTCTAAATTTTGTGAAGAATACAAAAGTAAATATGGAACTTTTCAACAAACAACTGGTCTCCCTCTAGATCCATATTTTTCTGGTACAAAAATGAAATGGCTTTTACAAAACAATGAGAATGTTAAAAGAGCCGCAAAAGAAAATAATCTTTGCTTATCAACAATCGATTCATTTTTATTATATAAGATGACTGGTAATCAAAGCTTTTCAACAGAGCCATCTAATGCATCCAGAACATTACTAATGAATTTAGATAACTGCGAATGGGATGATGATTTATTAACATTTTTTGAAATTAATAAAAACTTTCTACCCGAAATAAAAGAATCTTTTACACATTTTGGAAAAACCAAAGATTTAAATTTTCTACCCGACGGTATACCAATTACTTGTATGTTGGGAGATCAACAATCCGCTCTTTTCGGCCAAGCTGGTTATAAAGCAGGTGATCTAAAGTGTACATATGGAACAGGGGCATTTATTCTTTTAAACACTGGAAGTAAAAAAGTATATAGCTCCAACGGATTGTTAACAACAGTTGCCTATAAGAAAAATGGTAAAGCTTGTTACGCCCTTGAAGGTTCTTGTTATATTGCTGGAGCTGCAGTTCAATGGCTAAGAGATAACTTAAATATTGTTGATGACAGTCCTTCTGTTGAAAACTTGGCAAAAACAGTTACTGACATGGCTGAGATGGAAAACTTATTATTCTTTCCGTTTTTTTCAGGAATCGGTTCTCCACATTGGAAAGCAGAAGCCAAAGGTTCAATTATTGGACTCACAAGAGATACTAACAAAAAACATATTGCTAGGGCCTGCCTAGATGGAATGGCCTTATCAATAAATGATTCTATTTCCGCAATCATTGCAGATAGCCCTATAAAGGTAGATGAAATTCGAGTAGATGGTGGCGCTTCACAAAATGATCTTTTAATGCAAATCCAAGCTGACGTTTCAAAAAGAAAAATTATTCGACCAAAGGTTATTGAAACAACAGCATATGGAGTAGCTCTCGGTTCTGTTGTTGGACTTGGTGAAGTAGAATTGGAAAAAATAGATTCTTTGTGGAAAGAAGCCAATTCCTTTGTTCCTGTGGAAAACAAATACATTGAGATGAAAAGCAAACAATGGAATGAAGTAATTAAGAAGCTATATTTATAACTTATTTAAAAAAGAAGGTCCTCCAGTTCTTGGGCCTTCGCAATACCAATAATTTCTAAATTAAATTTTCCATTTAGCTCATTAGCCGAACGAACACTCGTAATAACTTTTTTATAGTTTAGTTGTTCAAGTTCTCTCAATCTTGTTTCAATCATCGAAACCGACCTTACTTCACCTGTTAAACCAACCTCTCCAATCATTATTATTTCATCACTAATTTTTTTGCCCCTATAGGAGCTAATCAATGATGCTATTATTGCAAGATCACTCTCTCTCGAAATTAGCTTTATACCGCCCACCACATTTAGGTATATATCATTAAACGAAAGTGGAACCTCAAAATACTTATCTATTACTGCAACAAGGAGGGAAAGACGGTTATTATCAAGCCCTTGTGTTGTTCTTCGTCCATTGCCAAATTTATTTTCAACAACCAGTGCTTGTATCTCTACGAAAATAGGCCTTGAGCCCTCAACAATGCAGGTCAAAGAGCGTCCATAAGCATCCTTAAGAGAACTCTCTAAAAAATACTGAGAAGGATTCTGGACCTCCTTAAGACCATTTTCTACCATTTCGAAAATTCCGATCTCATTGGTATTACCAAACCTATTTTTTATAACGCGCAACACCCTATACTGTCCAAATTGATCTCCTTCAAAATACACAACTGAGTCCACCATATGCTCAAGTATTTTTGGACCAGCAATTGAGCCTTCCTTGGTAACATGACCAATTACGAAACAAGTTAGGTCATGTGCTTTGGCATAATTCATTAATTCATAAGTAACTTCGCGAATTTGCGAAACGGTTCCGGCCGCAGATGGTATTTCGGAAGATACTGTTGTTTGAATTGAGTCTATTACAAGAAAGGTAGGCTTGAGCTTTTTAATATGGCCCAATATATCTTGCCAACAAGTCTCATTTAAAATGAAAAAATTTCCATCTTTTACACCAAGGCGCTTACTCCTTTGTGCAATTTGAGAACTAGACTCTTCACCTGATACATACAGAGTAGTTGTCTCCGTAAATTTTTTTGATAGTTTTTTACAAACTTCCATTAGAAGTGTCGACTTGCCGATACCAGGTTCACCACCTAGAAGCGTTATTGAACCCTTTGTTATTCCATCACCCAATACACGATCAAATTCGCCGATACTTGTTTTAAATCGAGTATAATTTATTGAACTTATTTCTGATATTTTTTTTGGGGTATCTTTTGTACTTGAAGATCTTTTATTTGAAACAGATCGTTGAACTACTTCTTGTTCAATCACTCCTTCTTCTAAGGTATTCCATTCATCACATTCTGGACATCGGCCTAACCATTTTCCTGTTGAGTAGCAACAAGAAGAGCATGTGTATTTGGTTTTTATTTTGGCCATTATCCCCCTATGATTGAGAAAAATTTCTCCTCATTTATAATTGGTATATTTAAACTTTGAGCTTTTTTAAATTTTGATGAAGCACTTTCTGTATCGTTAGTTATCAGATAGTCTGTATCTTTACTAACACCACTTTGAACTATTCCACCATTTTCTTTTACAAGTTTTTGGAGCTCACTTCTTTTCATGGATAAAGTTCCTGTGATACAAAATTTTTGACCACTTATAACGCTCTCATTGATATTTGCAAGTTTGGCTTTAAACTGAAAACCATAACCCCTTAATTTTGCAACAGTTTCTTTTTTACTTTGGAACGAATTTACAAAATCTGTCGCTGATTTTTCAGCAAACGATTCAATAAGTTCTAATTGGGAAATACGTAATTCTAAAACTTTATCAATTGTATCGTGGCCATACTGAACTAGCTTTTCGCATTTATTATAAGCTCCACCACTTATACCCAATGATGCTAAAAAAGTGATTAAATCTGCAGACTTAGATTTTTCAATATTATTTAGAATTTTATCTGCAAGCTTTTCTTTCACTTTATCCATTGATAGAAGTTGATCACGAGTTAGTTCGTACAGGGAAGGTATATCGGTAATAAACCCCTGCTTAATCATTTCTTCCAATCTTTTAGAACTTAAATCATCAATTCCAATTTTTTGAATATAATTTAGAATTTCATCTTTTACTTTATCTGGGCATAGATCGTTTTTACAGATGAGTCGGATTTCCTCTATACATGTTTCTTGCTTGCAACTGGGACACAGTGTTGGAAACTCAAACTCATTATTACTTTCAGTAATAACAGTTAGAAACTTTGGAATGACTTCTCCGGATCGAACGATTTCTATTGTATCGCCAATTTTCAAATTATTTTGACGAACTATTCCAAAGTTATGAAGGGTCACTCTTCCTACGATTGCACCACTAAGTTCAACAGGTTCAATATTAGCAACTGGTGTTAAGTATCCATTTCTTGATACTTGCCATGAAATAGAATTTATTTTCGTTTCTTTTGTATCGCCCTGAAACTTAAACGCCATTTTATATCTCGGGTGATGCGCAGTCTCTCCCATTGATTCGTGAAGTTCTAAGTTATTGAAGCTTAAAACCAAACCATCAATAAGATAGTTTCCATGAGACATAAATTCTTTTGTTTCATCAAGTCTTTTTTTAAAATCTTCATCTGTTTTATTTATATAAAATTCTGGAGTTTCAAAACCGAGATTTTGTAATTCCAGAAACTTTTCATTCTCAGTTTTAAATTTAAGATCTTCTGTAAATAGTTCAAAGCCTTGAAAACTTAGATAGCGACAGAGTTCGATATTTTCTTTTCTTCCAAGTAAGCCAGCGACGATATTTCTTTGAGAACTCGGTCTCTCTAATCCCATTTCGTTCATTTTATCCGAAAGTAGGATAAAGTTTTCCTCTGTACAATAAACTTCTCCTCGTACTTCGAGGGAAATTTCTTTTTTTAAATTTTTTGGTAAATGATCAAGAAATAGAATTTTTTTGGTAATATTTTCTCCAAAACGTCCATCCCCCCTAGTCTTAGCGAGTTTTAACTTCCCACTCTCATAAACTAATGAACAACTAGACCCATCGATTTTAAACGTGCTTAAAACTTCTCGCCCCTCACTCCACTTACTTATGTCTTCGAACTTATATGATTTGTTAAGTGATAACATTTTTTTTGAATGTTCTATTTTTTCATCAACAAAATGTGAAGAACCCACAACAGACAGAACATCACTAGATGGGTTAATCGCTCTCAGACTTTCTTCTAATTTATCGTATTCAAAATCGCTTATCTCAGGTTTACCTTGATAATATAAATTTTTATTTTTAAGAATTTCGTGTTCTAGTTTTCTTATTTCATCTTGCTTAGCCATAAATATTCTTACCTAGAAAATTCCAATATGCTTGAGAAAGAACTGTAGACATCAAAACAGAAACCGGAGCGCTAGTAATAGTACCCAAAAGAATCGGTGCATATCTGATATTCTTTTTAGTTTTTGAATTTATAATATATAGAACAGTGTAACTAAAAAAAGCGAAGCTCGCTTGAGTGATAGGAACAATTGTATAACCAATAGTCATCATAATACTTTGGTCATCTGAAGCAAATGTAATTTGATTAGCACAGAAAAAACCTAACATTCCAACGAACATTATGATTGATAGATATGTTACTAGCTCTGATCTACCATAGTTTTCTTTTTTAAAAAAAACTGTAAATAGAAATATAGAAAAAATAAAAATAAAAAAGTGTAAAAGTCCAAAAATTGCAACAACTACGCCCAAAATAAAATCCTTATATAAAAGTCTGCACCAAGATACTTTTAATTTTATTTAGAAGCAAGGCTTAGAATGAAAATAAAGCGCCCATTTTTAAATTTGTATCGCTATAGCTTAGCTCTGAATTAGCTCCACTAAATTTCGCAGAATTACTAATAACTTCAAAAGAACCTAAGATTCTAATTGTTGGGCTCCATTGATAGTGGGCCCCTACCTCTAGGACAAGTGAAGATAAAGACTTTGTAGAACCAAATATACTGTCAGTATCGGAAAACTCACCAAAAGGCATTATTTCTCCACTTCCAAAAACTCTTATGCCTTTTTTAAGAGGAATATTACCGCCCATTCCAAGCATTATTCCACTTACAGAGTTTGCACCAAAGCCATCAGTAGCAGATTCGTCCATTTGATATGAGTACTTCACCCAACCACCATAAATATTAACCTGAGGTCCATAAAAATAACCCATTGGAAGATACTTATAACCTCCAGCAAGTTTAAATGTTCCTATATTTTGACCGGCTGTATCTGAGGATGGTGAACCTGAAGACTTTGATAGATTTCCTATCTTCTTTGAAAATTCTCCATGAACAAAATAATTTCTTGTAATCCAAGACTCTACTTCTGCAGAAATCCCAAAAAGAAATCCATTCATTTTATTATTACCTGTAACTGCATTAGTTGTGGCCGTATGTGACGCCATAACAAAAGCGAGAGATAAGTCTCCAAGTTTTCCAAACTTATGTTCTTCATATTTTGAAAAGTTTTTATCATCACTTACTTTTCTTGGATCAAATTTTTCTAATCGAATCCAGTCTCCCGGTCTTACCTTTGTTTCGGATGTATATACTTTTACAACACCCAAACCTTGTCCCCTAGAAAGGTTAAAAACTTTTCCATTAGCGACAGGACTACTTTCCCACTCAACAATTTTCTTTAATAATGGATGACGCTTTTTTATGGAAAATCTTTTAATCTTAAAAGCTTGGCCAACGGCAACACGTTTACTCTTTGCAAAGTCAAAAGTTATTTGATCACCTAGTACTCCAATAACTTTTCCATCATACGGAATTGTTGTTTCAAATAGTTCTAACCAATTTACTAAAGTTGTATTTGTTTGGTAGGCATCAATTTTATTCAACACTGTCTTTTCACTAAAAAGAATATCAGTCCCATTTTCACCAATTACATCCAGTGATAAGTTTAATTTATCAACATCGTAATCTAGTTTAACTCGAATGATTGTTCCAACTTTTAGTCTGTTTGCAACTGTTGTTAAGACTGCGGGGTCTTCAAGGTAAGCTGGAAGTTTATCTCTATACTTTGAAAAAATAGATATTACTTCCGAACTTGAAGAATATTCACACCATCTTTTTCTTTTTAAATAGCGTTCTATATCTTCGTAAACTTTAAATCCAAAAGAGTTACCAGCCGAATCAAAAATAGGAAGTACCATACATCGTCTCATGCTAAACGTATTTGCAAACCCATTAAAGCTGGAAAAAATTATTGTTAAAAGAATTAATATTTTCATAATGATGGAGGTAACTCCGGTAAATCGCTTTTCTTTTTACTCGATAACATCTGCCCATTTTCATATAATTGAATAAGCATTTTTGCTTCAGCCATTTCTTCTTTCAGTTCTATATTTTCTTTTCTTAATCTTTCTAATTCAAATTTAGATTCTAAATGTTGCCTTTCTTGCGTGGTGTGGTTAGGCACAAAGTTTTTTAACCAAATAAAATATTTTCCATTTTCTTCTTTATGCTTAACTCTATTTGCTTTTACATATCTTCTAACAGTAGAGATCGACTTCTTTTTATAACTTGCATACTCAAGTATGCTTAACCATTTACCTTCCATAGATAATATCTCCGAATTTAGGTGCTTTTACTATTCACTCATTAATTTTAGTTAATTCATCATAAATGTGCAAAATTTATGTTTAAAAGTTCTCTTTAAGTTCTGACTCTATTATAATTTTACGGATGACTACATATAATTTAAGCGAATTTAAAAATAAAAAAATTGCCCTAGTGCTTTCTGGTGGTGTTGTTAAGGCTGCAGCGTGGCATATTGGTGTTACTTTAGCACTAGAAGAGCTTGGTTTCACCCTTTTGAGCAATAAAAATTCTCAAACTGCTGAAAACCCAGTTCAAAGGCCACTTGAAATCGGAACTTATGTCGGCTCCAGTGCTGGTGCAATGATAAGTATCTTTTTAGCGGCAGGTTATACACCTCAACAAATTATTAATGGAGCTTTTGGTTTAACTAAAGGTGAAATGAAAAAGCTTACCTACCTAGATATGTTTTACCTACATAAAAGAAAGTTTAAGCCTAAAAACAAAGAGCTCTTTCATCCATTGGAAGAATTTCCATCTTTTGTTAAAACACTACTCAATCCACTTATGAGTTTTCCAGGTTTATTCTCAACTGAGGGCGTTAGGAAGTATCTACTGGACGGTATTTTAGATGTGGATACTTTTGAAGAGTTTGTACCAGATTTATTTGTTGTCGGTACACAGCTTGATCACTCTCAAAAAACTATTTTTAGTCGTTATAATTATCCAAACCCTGACCATGACTCTACAGCTAATTATCAGACCGGTGTTAAAGTATCAGATGCTGCAGCAGCTAGTATGTCTGTTCCACCCTTCTATGCTCCATATCCAATTACGAATCCAACTACAAAAGAAGTTAATTATTATATTGATGGCGAAATCAGGGAAACTTTATCAACTCACGTTGCCGAAGATAATGGATGCGATATTATTATTAGTTCATGGACTCATACACCATATCACTATCATGACGAAGTTGGCTCACTAATTAATTATGGCCTTCCATCAATTGCGATCCAAAGTATTTACTTATTAATTCAAAAGAAGATTGTAGCGAGTAGGGCCAAAAGAGCTACTGCCCTTGATATACTTGATACAGTTTCAGAGTATATGGGACAGGAAAAGTTCTCTAATGCTCACAGGCGAGACATTCTCGCAATTCTTGAGAGGAAGTTAAATATAAATCCCAACGTAAAGTTGATTGATATATACCCAGATCATCATGATTATAAACTATTTTTTGCTAACTCGTTTTCTTTAAATCCAAAAGTTGCATCTCATGCAGTTAAAGCTGGTTATAAGAGAGCGATGCAAGTTTTAAGTCAGCCTGAGTTCTTATGATTGTAAAATTTCTTTTTTTATATTTAATCTCTCAATCTGCTTTCTGCTGGACTCCGCCTGAGAGTTTTAATTCTACTTATATTGATTTAGAGGATTCTATTTTCGAAGCCACAATCCAAGGTAGATACAGGAATGCCAAAAGTTCAGTTTCCACATCTGTAATTGACACAATTTTCGCAGACAAGATGAATCTAGTTCGTAAAGACTTTGATATACCAAAGTACTTTGAGCCTTCCGTTAGATTTTGGTTTAGTATTTATACCCAATACAGCTCTGATCAAGTTGTTATTCACGATAGCAATAATTTGAAGCTCGTTTATAATGTTATTGATTTTAGTGAACTTCATAACAATGCTTCAATTCATCGCTTTTCAAAATCGAAACTACAATCCCACCTCTCCCTTGAATATACTCGAAGAGTAAAAAAGATTTTAAAAAAGTTAACGACTCTTAACCTTAATAAATTGACCGAAGAACAAGATGACGTTTTACAGACCATAAAAAAATCAGGGTTAAAAGTCCCAAAAAATAAAAAAAAGAGAAAACAATTTTTCTTAAAGTTAGCTAACAATATCCGAACTCAAACAGGTCAAAGAAATATGGTTTATCGAGGGATAACAAGATCACTTCCTTACCTTCCATTTTTGACTAAGCAACTTGAAAAATTTCGTCTTCCTAAAGAGCTCGTAGCTATCGCATTCTTAGAATCAAGTTTTAATATTATTGCTAAGTCTAAGGTTGATGCCGTTGGTATTTGGCAATTTATGCCATATATTTCAAATTTATTTATGCCTAAAATATCAAAGTATGTGGATTTTAGGCATAACCCCATAATAGCCTCATTATCAGCCTTTCATCTCCTTAAAGAAAATAAATTAATACTTAGAAGGTGGGACTTGGCAGTACCTGCTTATAACTCTGGTCCGAAACATCTTAAAAAGGCGATTAGACAATTCTCAAAGCATAAAAAGAAAAAAGACATTTCTCTTGCGTATATTTTAACTCATTATAAAAATCCACATATTGGATTTGCTTCTAAAAATTTTTACTCTGAGTTTTTGGCACTTACAAGGGTTTTGGCTTACAAAGATTTAATCTACCCCCTTAAAGGCATCAAAACGGCCGTTAGGTTTAGTAATGAAGCCGATATCGGAGTTTACGTGACTAAGTGTTCAGTAGTACCAAATACTTTCATTTCCGCCCTATCTAAGAACTCACCTAAAATCGGAGAACTTAACTATCACTTCCTAGAAAAGAACCATAAGTATCCACGAGGAACACTTGTAGTGAGTGATAAAGTTTTAAGCAGTAAAAAATACTATAGAGTTACCGATAAACAAATTCGATCAAGGTTTCCGAAGAATTTTTATAAATTTATTAAGAATCAAAAATGTGGAAAATGATTTTAAAGCTGCTCTACAAGGTATGTATTGTCTGAACAAAATGTCTGAAGGTATTGTGAACTTCCATCAGTATATTCTAGCTTCATATTTATAATACCTTGCTCTTCTCCCACAACAAAAATTCTCTTTGAATCGTTACTAAGGTCAGTATAAAAGCTTCCATCTTTGTCCAAAAACCTTGCTTGAGTACGAACATAACCATTTTTTGATTGAGCATTATAGGAAAAGTTCTTTAAATCTTTTGTTAAATTTACTTGAACCAAGCACTCACTTCCACGGATATCAAAATTTCCAAGTGCATGTCTTACATATTCTTCCGACGGTACAATTACAGGATCTTGCCCCCATCTTCCAACAAAGATGCTTTCATCTAGGTGAGATAATTCCATATACTTTCTAGTTCCTATTGGATAGATCATTCTTCCAAGTGAATAGCTATTTAAAGATTTCTTTGTAACTTTACCGTCAAAACTCCAAGACTTTATTTTATCAACTTCTATGTTGAGTAGTCCTTTGCACTTTGATAATAACCCTTCTTTAAACAACTCAACCTTATCATCTAAGATTTCAGCGTAAAAATTTGGATCATAGTAGATCTCTTTTTCAGTTAAATGAATGATCTTATTTGAAATCTCATTTTTTATATTTTTAAAGTTCACAATTGTATTGCCGGGGTCAACCCCAAGAAAGAGGATGTAGCTGTAATCAGCATTATCTCTATCAACATCTTTTAAGTTTTTATTTAAATATACTTTTCTTTCATACTTACTATCTGCTGCTATTTCGATGTCTTCTGTTTTTTCATCTAATTCAATTAATAGGTGGGCTCCAATACCAGTTATACCCAAGCTCTTTATTAAATCTTCAAACACATCTTTTTTAAACATTGGAACTTCGATACTCGCTTTTGTACCTTCAAACACAAAATCAAATACTGTCGGATAGTGAGAGCTGGCCAATAAAGTTGCTCTTCTTATATTCATTTGAGTACTCAAATTATCTTTTATAACAATTTTTCCCTCTCCAAAATCTTGTACAATATCGTCTTCATCGTCATGAAATCTTATTTCAAAATCATGAATAGGCTTGAAATTATCTTTTTTATAATTGATTGAACTTAAAGAAACTGTAAACTCTGACTTATAGTTTTTGGATACTAATCTTTTTTGATCCAAACATGAGTAGTCTTCATCTTCACTTTTGTCGTCTTCTATTAAAGACGAAATTGCTTTCCTAACATCCGGATTTGAGTAATTGGCACCGTTAGAATTCGCTACATCATAATTTTTATTATTTTGTGCTAAATCTATTACACTATTTTCCTTAACCTTTTTTCTGATACTTTTTCTTATATCATCAAGCTTAAGATCTTGTAGCTTCGGAGCATCTACTTTCTGACTACTTACCTTAACTCCAACAAGGTTGGGAGAAGTTCCTTTTAAATTTGGCCCTTCATGTATGGTTGAGTCAACCGCAATGCTAGTACTTTCTGCAACAACTTCTGTAGTTTTGACCTTCCCATCTTCTGAATAATCGAAGAAAACAAGTTCATCTGTTGTTTCTTTTTGCGAAATTACATCTTTATTAATAGTTGTGTTTTTAACTTTAGACTTTTCTGGTGCCGAAGCAATTGTAGAAATTCTATCATTATTTTTTTCTAATTTAATTTTTGAGTAGTCACTTAGTTTAAAACTAAAATCTGCAATAAAAGATTTTTTTAATTTTTTATTTGAGATTTTACTTTGTTCTTCTATTTCAGAGTAAGACAGATCCAAGCTTGTTACTTTTAATTTTTTTAATTGATTTATTTTTAATGGATTTTTTGTTTCTTTTTTATTAGATGTTTTTTTATGAGCAATTTTTACCACTGGAGCATAAGAAACTTTTTCAATTGTATTTACGCTTTTGGATACATTATTAATTTGAGGAGTATAATCTTGCTGCCTTTCAGCCAAAACCTTAGCAGGCTTACTTGCAACAACCTCAATCTTATTAACCGTAAAAACTCTTGTACTTGCTTCGAAAGCATCGTCTACAACAGTGCTCGCAGCGAACATAGTAGTTAAAACAAGGAATAGGTTAATAAAAATACTTCTCTTCATTAATACTATTTTATAAATAATTAAGTTTAATTCCAAGAGGGCAAGGCGTGTAAGGGCCAGTTTGTGATTACTCTTTTGCATTTAGTGAATAACCAGCTGTCTTTTTCTGGATACTCAAGCTTCTAATAGTGCATAAAAAAGGCCTGTAGAAAACAGGCCCTTCTTTTTATAATAATTTTTTAAATTATTACTTTAAATTAGCAATTCTTAATCTAGCTTTAGCACGTTCAACTTTTCTTTGAAATTTTATAACTTCAACAGAAGAAACTGAACCTTTTAGTCTAGATTCTGCTTTGCTTAGTGCCGATTTTGCTCTTTCTTGATCAATTATCTCAGATTTTTCTGAAGATTTAGCAAGAAGAGTAATCGTTTCACCAAGAACTTTACAAAGACCACCGGCAACAGTGAAGTGCCTAAATTGACCGTTATCTAGCTTAGCTTTTAATACTCCGGTACCTAACTCTGTTATTAAATGTGTGTGACCTTTAAGTACATTGATCGATCCCGTTTCTGTTGGAATCGTAAGCTCTGTACACGCACAACCATCGATAACTACACCTTGAGGAGTAAAAATATTTAATTTGAAATTACTCATAGTAATACCTTATAGTTTTGCAGCTTTCTCGTGAACCATTGCCATATCACCTACTAAGTAGAATGCTTGCTCAGGAATATCATCACATTTACCTTCAAGAATCGCTCTAAATCCTGCAATTGTATCTTCGATTTTAACAAATTGTCCGTCAAGACCAGTAAATTGAGATGCTACGAAGAACGGTTGAGATAGGAATTTTTGAATCTTTCTAGCTCTTGCAACTGTAAGCTTATCTTCTTCAGATAATTCATCCATACCAAGAATTGCAATAATATCTTGAAGTTCTTTATATTTTTGAAGTACTTGCTGTACTGCTCTTGCAGTATCATAGTGCTCATCACCAACAACATCTGGAGATAGGATTGTAGATGAAGAAGTCAGAGGATCAACCGCTGGGTAAATCCCTAAAGAAGCAATAGACCTTGAAAGTTCTGTTGTGGCATCTAAATGGGCGAATGTTGTAGCTGGAGCTGGATCGGTATAATCATCTGCAGGAACGTAAACAGCCTGAATAGATGTAATTGATCCATCTTTAGTTGAAGTAATTCGCTCTTGTAGACTACCCATTTCTGTACCAAGTGTTGGTTGGTAACCAGCTGCTGAAGGAATACGACCTAAAAGAGCGGAAACCTCAGAACCTGCTTGAGTAAATCTAAAAATATTATCTACGAAGAAAAGTACATCTTGTTTTTCTTCATCTCTAAAGTATTCTGCAACTGAAAGACCAGTTAGAGCTACTCTTGCTCTTGCACCTGGTGGCTCATTCATTTGACCATATACTAGAGCTGTTTTTTCAATAACTTTTGACTCAACCATTTCGTCGTATAAATCTCTTCCTTCACGTGTACGTTCACCTACACCTGCGAAAACTGATAAACCACCATGATGTTGAGCAATATTGTTAATAAGTTCCATAATTAGAACTGTTTTACCAACTCCTGCACCACCAAAAAGTCCAATTTTACCACCCTTAACATAAGGAGCAAGTAGATCGATAACTTTAATACCTGTATAAAAAGGTTCTAACTTAGTTGATAAGTCAGAAAACTTTGGTGCATCTCTGTGAATTGAGTAAGTTTTTTTTGCGCCAACTGGACCAGCTTCATCAATAGGCTGACCAATTACATTTATAATTCTACCTAAAACTTCTCTACCAACTGGTGCTTGAATTGAAGCTCCAGTATCTTTAACTTCTTGGCCTCTTGCAAGACCTTCAGTAGCGTCCATGGCAATTGTTCTTACCATGTTGTTTCCAAGGTGAGAGGCAACTTCACAAATTAAGTTCCCTTCGCCACCTTCAATTGAAGAGTTAGTCATTGAAAGTGCGTTGTAAATCGCTGGTAGTTTTCCGTTAGTAAATTCAACGTCAACTACTGGACCCATAACTTGTCTAATAATTCCTACGTTTTGTTCAGACATTTTGTATGCTCCTTAAGAGTTTAATGACTCAGCACCTGATACAATTTCACTTAGTTCAGTTGTAATCGCTGCTTGTCTTAATTTGTTCATTGTTATTGTTAATTGTTTAATTCTATCTTTACTATTTGTTGTAGCATTATCCATTGCAGTCATACGAGTAGCATGTTCTGCTGCAATTGCGTCTAACATACTTGTAAAAACTGTCGTGTTTAAAACTTCTGGAATTAAACTATCTAAAATTGATGAAGCAGATGGCTCATATTTAAAATCCACTGGGAATTCTTTTAAAAGTTCTACTTTTTCTTCATCAGTAACAGTCATCGGTAAAATTTGTTTTACAGTAGAGTCAAATTCAATAACCGAAATAAATGAATTGTAAGCTACATATAGTTTTCCGATTTCACCCTTTTTAAAGTATCCTGCAAGTTCTGCAACTACTTCTTGGGCTTCAGTAAAAACTGGTTCTGCTTTTGCGTAAGCATAAGTTTTAGTTGACTTATGTCCATCAAAAGCTAAGAGTTCTTTTACTTTTTTCCCGATAAAGAAAAGTTTAAAATTAGTGTCATCATTTTCTTTGATGAATTTTTTAACTTTCTTAGATAGCGAAGAGTTATAACCCCCACACAATCCTTTATCGGAAGAAATAATTAAGATTGCTGCATTTTTATTTGCAGTTTGACTTAAATAATCATGCGTATAATTTTCGGCCAATGCCGCTGCAACTTTTACAGTTTTATCTAGCTCAGAAGAGTATGGTTTAAACCCTTCAACTCTAGCTTGAGCTTTTGAAAGCTTAGCTGCAGAAACAAGCTTCATGGCACTAGTGATTTTAAGAGTACTTTTCGTACTCCCAATTTTCACTTTTAATTCTTTAACATTTGCCATAGTTATCTCTTTGTAAAATTAGTGAATCTTTCTATTAAAAAAAATTAATAGTTAGCTGAGATATAAGCGTTAACAATATCAGTTAACTTAACTTCATTCTCAGGAGTAATCTTCATTTCAGTAGCAATAGCAGTTCTTAAGTCAGTGTGCTTTGTTTTAATATGCTCTAAAAGTCCAAGTTCAGCTTCAACAATTTTTTCTCTTGGAACTGGATCAAAAAGACCTTTTGTACCAGCAAAGATAGACATTGTTTGGTCTTCAACATCATATGGTGAGTATTGACCTTGCTTAAGAAGTTCAACTAATCTCTCACCTCTCGCTAATTGTCTTTGGGTCGCTTCATCAAGATCTGATGCAAATTGAGAGAAGGCAGCTAGCTCTCTATACTGAGCTAGGTCTAGTCTTAATGTTCCAGAAACCTTTTTCATTGCTTTAATTTGTGCATTACCACCAACTCTTGAAACTGAAATACCAACGTTAACTGCAGGTCTTACACCAGAGTTAAATAAGTCAGCCTCTAAAAAGATTTGACCGTCAGTAATAGAAATAACGTTTGTTGGAATATATGCAGCAACATCCGATTCTTGAGTTTCAATTATTGGTAGTGCAGTAAGTGAACCCGCTCCAGCGTCATCACTCATTTTTGCAGCTCTTTCTAATAATCTAGAGTGAACATAAAATACATCCCCAGGGAATGCTTCTCGTCCTGGTGGACGTCTAAGAAGAAGTGACAATTGTCTATATGCTTGTGCTTGCTTAGTTAAATCGTCATAAACGATAACTGCATGTTTTCCACTATCTCTGTAATATTCGGCCATTGTACAACCAGTGTAAGGTGCAATGTACTGAAGAGGTGCAGAGTGAGATGCTGTTGCAGATACAATTATTGTATATTCTAAAGCTCCAGCTTCTTTAAGTTTTTGATAAACTTGTCTAACTGTAGATTGTTTTTGCCCGATAGCAACATATACACAAACAACATCTTTACCTTTTTGGTTAATGATAGTGTCTAGTGCAATAGCTGTTTTACCAGTTTTTCTATCTCCAATAATAAGCTCTCTTTGTCCACGTCCAATTGGAATCATAGAATCGATTGCTTTAATACCTGTTTGAACTGGCTCATGAACTGGCTTTCTTTTAATGATACCAGGAGCTTTAATTTCAATATTTCTAAATTCCGTTGATTTAATTTCACCTTGACCATCTACTGGTTCACCGATCGCATTAACAACACGACCTAAAAGTGCATTACCAACTGGAACCTGAACGATTGACTTTGTTCTTTTTACTGTAGAACCTTCTTTAATCGCAGTGTCATCACCTAAAACAGCGATACCAACGTTGTTAGATTCTAAGTTTAGAACCATTCCCTTAACACCACCGTCAAACTCTACAAGTTCACCGGCTAGAACGTTTTTTAAACCAAAAACTCTGGCAACACCATCACCAATAGTTAATACAGTTCCAACTTCATTTACATCTAACTTTGAGTCAAAGTTAGCAATTCTTTCTTTAATAATCCCAGTAATTTCTTCAGGTCTCATTGTCGTGCTCATTAAGCGCATCCTTAGTTATTATGGTTTGTTTTATTTTCCTAGTACAGAATCTCTAAAACTTCTTAATTGATTGTCTACAGTAGCATCTACTTGTAAATCACCTACAGTTACTTTATATCCAGCAGTGATGTCTTGGTTTTGAACATATTCCAAAACAGGCTCAACACTACATAACTCTTTTTTTAAAACAGAAATTAGCTTTGCTTTATATTCATCAGAAATACTATCTTCTGAACCTTCAATTGTTCCCTTTAGAAAACCTTTAGCAGCATCGTCAATTACAATAACTTCTTTTATGATAAGTGGAAGAAGTGAAATTCTTTTCTCATTAATAATATAATTTATTGAAGAAACTAAAATTTTAGAGAGATTTATTTTTTCTGCAATTGCAGAGAAAACGCTTAGTTTTTCTTCATTAGTAAAAACCTCTAAAAATAAAACATTCTCTAAATCATTTGATGAATTAATTACTTCAGTTAGACTTATTAACTCTTTAGCTACATCTACATTGCTTTCTTTTCCAAGTTCAATAAATGTTGAAGCATATACTTTTGCAATATTTTTATTTTTCATTCTATAAACCTTCTACAATGTTCTTAGTTGCATTCTGAGCTAGGGATTTATCTGTTTTGATTTGGCCTTTTGCTTTTTGAATAACTAGATCAAGTAAATTAGAATTTAATTCATTTATTAGTTCTTTCTTTTCTGCTTCTATTTTTTGCCCAGCATCTTCTTTCATTTTGCTGACTCTTTCTTTTACTTCAGAAATATAATTTTTTTCAAAGGATTTAATTAAATTTTCTTGTTCAGACTCTAGCGTTTGAATTTCTTTTTCAGCTCCAAGATTTTTTTTCTTTTGTACTTCCATCATTAGTTCCGCTTCTTTAGCTTTACTAGATGCACGTTGTAACATTTCAGAAATATCGCTAGACTTAGAGTTAAAGAAATTCTTTGCAGGTGTTCTAAGAAAATATACCAAAGCACATATAAGGATTGTAACGTTTACAGCCGGAGCCAATAAACTAGAAGGTCCTGTTCCACCAGCAGCAAAAGCTACACCAGAAAATGCAATAGCAATTAAAGTTACTATAGTCTTCATTATAATCCCTTTGTCATTTTTTGTACTAGACCATTTGCTAATTGCTCAGCGTCTTCAAGTACTTTATCTTTTTTACCGTTAATTTCAGCCTCTACTTCTTTTCTAGAGCTTTCAATAAAAGTATTAATTTCTTTTTCTTGCTCTCTATAGTTTGCTTCTTCTCTTTTTATGATTTCGTTTTTCGAAGATTCTGTCTTTTCCTTAAGAGCTTTATTAACAGATTGCATTTTTTCTTTATATTCTTTTTGTATTTTATCAATTTCAACGAATTGCTTCTCTGCACTACCTTCAAGGTTTACAGTTTTATCTTCTCTTGTATCAAGCACTTTTTGTAAGTGATCTATAAACAAAAACTTTGTTACGTAAAACATCACGACAACGATTACGAATTGATGAACAAGACTTTCGTTTGCACCTAATTGCTTGAAAATATCAACAGCCATTTCCATGTTAACTAATCCTTAATTTGAGTAAAAATAATCACTGTAATTGATATTCTTTGAGGGCTACTTAGTCAAGAAAGAACTTACCTAATTTAAAACTTTTAGGTTGTGATAGTACGAGAAAAAGCGGTGGGTCTCGCACTTATTTTAAATATAGTTGGATTTTATTTAAGGATATTAATTGTTATTTTTTATCTTTCATTTTTGTTATCCCGTGGAAAATTACGCCTTCTTCCACAATTAAGCTTGGAGAGGTTATTGTTCCCTCAAATCTAGCTGGTTTTCTGATTTCAACTCTTGATGTTGCTTTGATATTACCCTTAACTGTCCCGGAAATTAGAATCACGTTAGCATTTACATCGGCATTGATAATTGCTGCTTCTGAAACGATTAGCGTATCGTTGGAAAAGATACTACCAGTTACTACTCCTGCAATTCTTACAACGCCATTGAACGAGAGGTTTCCCTCGAAACGACAACCTTCTTCAATAATTGCACAAATTTGGTTAGAGGTACTCATAATAAAGATCTCCCATGATCTTTGTTACTGAATTTAAAATTAACGTGTTAGATAATCAAAAACATCATTAAACTCAGCTTCGTTGCTGTACTTAATAGTTATTGTACCAGAACCATTACTTTTTGTCTTGAGGTCAAAATGGTACCCAGTTCGAGTTTCTAGCTTCTTTTTTAACGCATCAATTTGGTCATCAAAAAATTTATTTGCAGTTAGGGGCGCGCTTGTTTTCTTAGCTTTTATTGCTTTTTCAAGCTCTCTTACTGAGAGTTTTTCATCGATTGCTAGCCGTGCAAGTCTTTTAACTTTTTCGTCATCTTTTACTGATGCTAAAATTTTTGCGTGACCGAAAGAAAGCTCTTCTCTTTGGATATACTGAATAACTTCCCTAGGAAGTTTTAAAATTCTTAAGAAATTAGCAATTGTTGATCTTTCTTTTCCAATCTTTTTTGCAACTTCATCTTGTGTTAATTCAAATTCATTCATTAATTGATAATAAGCTAGTGCTTCTTCAACACAATTTAAATCACTTCTTTGTACATTTTCTATGATCGCCATAGCAAGTGTATCGCGCTTGGTAACTTTTTTGATTGTTACCGGTAGCTTATCGAGTCCAGCGAGCTTAGAGGCACGGTAGCGTCTCTCTCCGGCTATAATTATAAAGCGACCATCCTCTTCAAAAACGGTTATTGGTTGAATTATACCATTTTCTTTAATTGAGTTGCTTAGCTCAACTAATTCTTTATCTTTAAAAATTTTTCTTGGTTGATCTTTGTTTGGCTTGATCTTTTCAATCGGGATTAAAGTCGGCCCTTCGTTATATCTTGGTTCTATAGGACCAGGTTTTTTGGTCATTGAAATATCTGAAGCAGTGCTACTGTTTGAAAGAAGCGCGCTCATTCCTTTACCTAAAGCTAACTTTGACTTGCTCATAAACTCCTCTCCTAAACCTGGTACTCATTAAAATCTGGAATATTGTTATCCCTATTAATTACCTGATCTACTAAAGAGATGTCTTCAACCTTTGCTGGTTCAATTTTCCGTTCTCTTAAGATGATTTCCTTGGCTAGATTTAAATAAGCTTCAGATCCTTTTGAAGTTATATCATAAAGTATTATTGGTTTTCCATGACTTGGACATTCAGATAATTTAACATTTCTAGGAATGATTGTTTTGAATGTTACTTCTGGAAACGTTTTTTGAATTTCTTCAGCAACTAGTTTTGATAGGTTGTTACGACCATCATACATAGTTAGCAAAATTCCCTCATTTTGAAGTTGAGGGTTTAGACTGTCTTTCAGAAGATTAACAGTATTTAGAAGTTGTGCTAGACCTTCCATTGCGTAGTATTCTGTCTGCATCGGAACAAGGAACGAATCAGCTGCATTTAACGCATTTACCGTCAAAAGACTTAAGGAAGGTGGGCAATCAATAATGATGTAATCATATTTTTCGCTGATAGCTTGTAAAGCATTTTTCAACTTCACTTCTCTTGCGAATGTATGCATCAGCTCAACTTCTGCACCAATTAAGTTATTATCAGATGGACAGATATCTAAAAAATCGATTTCAGTTTTATATATACAGTTTTCAATATTCTCTTCACCAATAACTGCGTGATATACGTTTGATTTAACAAATGATGTTTTATCTAATCCTAAACCTACACTAGCGTTTCCTTGAGGGTCAAGGTCAACTACTAGAGTTCTTCTTTCTCCAGCCGCTAAACAAGCTGCTAGATTAACAGATGTTGTTGTCTTACCAACTCCACCTTTTTGATTTGCTATTGCAATAATTTTGGCCATTAAAAAACCTCTCGAAAGTTTTATAAACTATTCTATTTTTTAGTGTAATACGCTTAATTTGACAAGATTATTAAATCTTTTATTCGTTATTTCTTTTATTATTGTTTTATTTTCAAATCCGATTAAGTATCTCTTTTCAACACCTTGGACATTAATCTCTTTTTCTTCGATCATGTCCCAGTTCTTAACTGCTTCTTGAATTTGATCTTTTTCTAGTTCGTAAAAGTTTGGTCCTTTATAGAAAAAGACTTGACACCTTTTTGAACAATTTAGTTTTGATAGAAAGTCATTGACCTTACCAACGGCTTTGAACGTTATAGTTACTTCCCTATCAATTAAAACATTTTCAATTCTGCTATGATGTAGATATATGTTCTTAAGACCCAGTTTATCCGCAATTTCGGAGACAACTGTAACTTTTTTATTTCGAGTTTCAATGCCAATAAACTTAAGATTTGGAAATTTTTTGGCCATCGGAAGTATCGGAAAGCCGCCACCAAAGCCAACATCCACCATGACACCATTCTTTTTTAGACTTTTTAAAAAGGTTTCTGATTGTTCAACTGGTCCTATAGAATCAACTATTTGTTTTATGTAAAATTCATCATAATCAGTAATCCTAGTAAGGTTAATTCCAGAATATTCTCCAACCAACAAGTCATAATATTTTTTTGAAAAGTCTTTCATCTAATAACTGTTTCCCGCTATTGCCGCTAAAGTTGCTGGTCTAATTCCCTCTATAAGTTTTAGTTGACCAAATGTTTCGGGTTTAATCTTACCTATTCTCTGTTTGCACTCAAAAGAGATATTTTCTGAAATTAGCATCCTTGGAAGATCAATATCCACATTATCTAATTTAGCTATTTTTTTATAATGATCGTTAGATTTATTGATATAGCCATCATATTTTAGGGCTATAGCAAGAGTTCTCAATACCCTCTTATCCTCAACTAATCCACAGTGATTAAAGTAATCATTTACAGTTTCTACTGGGTCAAGATCAGACTGCTTGATAATATCTGCTATAGATGTTCTACGTGGAACTTTTATTTTATGCTTTATCAAAAAAGAATCACTTGTGTGAATAAAGGTATTTTCCAAGATAAACTTATATTTAGAGTACTTTACAATAAACTCGTCCATATAATTATCTATTTGGTTATCGAGCCCCAAATGAGCTCTATAAGGATACATTCTTAATACGGAATTATCTTCTCTTATATAGAGTCTATTTTCAGACCTAGCAGTAAATAACCTATAAGGCTCATCTCTAACATTAGACACAAGGTCCTCTATCATAACGCCGATATAGGATTCTTTTCTATCTAAAACTAAGGTTTTCTTACCCATAATACTTAAAGCTGCATTGACTCCAGCTATATAACCCTGGCCAGCAGCTTCTTCGTACCCGGATGTACCATTAACCTGTCCAGCAAAATAAACACCAGGTTTGGTTTGTAACTCTAGAGTTCTACTTAACTGTGTTGTATCAATTACATCATACTCTACTGCATAACCGTACATTTCAATAGTAGCATCTTCTAATCCAACGATAGAATTAATGAATTGTTTTTGTATTACCTTAGGCAAAGACGTAGAGATACCACTCGGGTAAACAGTATTCATATCATGACTTTCGGGTTCAACAAACACATGATGAACATCCTTATCTGGATATCTATATGCTTTATCTTCTATACTAGGACAATACCTCGCACCTACACCATTTATCTGTCCATTGAACATTGGAGACTTTTCTTTATTATCTCTAATTATTTTTAAAGTACTTGAGTTCGTATAGCCTAAATAGCAAGACTTTTGCTCTATAAACCTCTCATTTGTTCCATGTAGAACATGAAAGGTTTCCACTTGTGAGTCACTGGGTTGTTCTTCTAATTTTTCATAATGTACGCTGTCTTTATTAAGTCTGGCAGGAGTACCTGTTTTAAATCTTGCAGAGACAGTTTTAATATCGCCAAAAAATTCAGAAAGAGAATCGGATGATTCACAACCCTCACGCCCACCAAATGTTTGCTTCGAACCAGTATGCATTTTTGCATTTAGAAAAGTACCAACAGTGAATACAATTTTTTTACTGTTCCACGTGGAACTATCTGTAATAATTTCATAAATATCATTCTTAAAGGATAGTCCTGTGACCTTACTTCTTATTACTGTTATATTTGATATTTTAGAAATTTCTTCTTCTGCCAGTTGAGAATATTTAATTTTATCAATTTGAATTCTGGTTGACTGAACAGCATAGCCCTTAGACTCATTAAGTGTCCTAAACTGCAAGCCAGCTTTATCTGCCAACTTCCCAACCAGACCACCAAGGGAATCTATCTCCCTCACAACTTGCCCTTTTCCTACTCCACCAATGGATGGATTACATGGAGCTGAAGCCAACCCAACTCCAGGCATAGTTATAATAGCAATTTTTAAATTTTTAAATTGAGATGCGATATATGCAGCTTCTACCCCAGCATGCCCACCACCAACAACAATAATATCATACATAAATAATTCACCTGTTCCACGTGGAACTTTTAAAGACTACTTACCAATACAAAATTTATCAAATATATTATGCAAAACGTCGTCTGGGGAAATTATACCAATTAGTTCTGAAACACAATGGCCCACTATATTTAATTCAGACGCTATAATTGCTAGATCATCTGTAGAGTTAACAGCCTTTTCATAGTCCAAAAATAGATTATAAACAGACCTTATTGACTCAGCGTGTCGTTCAATCAAAACAGGATCAAAAGTGAGTAATTTCAGGTATTTAAGTTCAATTAATTTAAAGATCTCTTCTTTAATGTTAACGGTATCTACAATTAAAGAAAGACTAATTGGTTCTATAGGACCAGATTTTATTGGTTCTATAGGACCAGATTTTGTTGGTTCTATAGGACAAGATTTTATTGGTTCTATAGGACCAGATTTTGTTGGTTCTATAGGACCAGATTTTGTTGGTTCTATAGGACCAGATTTTGTTGGTTCTATAGGACCAGACTTTATTGGTTCTATAGGACCAGATTTTGTTGGTTCTATAGGACCAGGCTTTATTGGTTCTATAGGTCCAATTTCTTTCCCGAGAATTCCTATAAGCTTAGTACAAACTGCTTTGGCCAGTTCGTTAAAGCCTTCCCTGTCACTATGTGTGAAAATAAGGGAATCAAACTGAACTTCTTTTACTTTAGAATAATAAGTTTCATCAAACTCATAAGGATTAACTAACAAGATTTTAAAGAAGCTTTTATCAACGACTTCAAGTGCTTTCTCAATCCCCTTGGCTTCAATCAAATCGTCACTAAGCCTAATTCCCGCCGTATCTATTAAAGTAAAAATATTATTGTTTATTGATATGTCTTCTCTGATAAAGTCTCGAGTCGTACCAGCAATATTTGAGGTAATCGCCCTATCTTCGTCTAGTAGTAAATTGAATAATGAACTCTTACCAGCGTTAGGTAACCCAAAAATTGTAACCTCTGGCTTTATAAGATTAAATCCTTGATTAGAAACATGTGAGTGGAGTTTTTTAATATTACTTTGAAGTTCTCTAAAACTATCATTAAACTCTAAATTGAACCTCTCCTCCCCCATATCTTCCAAAAAATCAAACCCAAATTCGAGTGACGACTTATGCTTCAAAAGAGAATCGTAAAGGCCCCTAAACCCTTCTTGAAGCTTTCCACTCAATAGGGAATACCCTTGGTCTAAGGAGAAAATACTAGATGCATTTAGAAGTAAATCAAGACCCTCCACTTGGGTTAGACTCAATTTATTGTTTTTCATACTTCTAAAAGTAAACTCACCAGGCTCCGAATGACGAAAACCTGCCTTATCTATAAAAAGTTTAATTATTCTTCGAATATTGATCTGATTACCATGAACTGATAATTCAATAATATCATCACCATTATAAGAATTAGGACCTTTAAAAAAGGTTAGAACTATTTCATCTAAAATTAGAGCCTCATCAACAATTTTACAGAAGTAAGCTTGACGAGGTTTTATCTTATTTATATCAAGGTCAAAAAATTGATTAATAGAATTTAAGTAATCATTTCCTGAAATCCTGATTACTGCAATCGCAGTATTGGAAAGATTCCCAGTACTGCAAGCAATAATTGTTTCATCAGAATTATAAATACTCATTTTTAAGCTGTACGTTTATAAACATATAACTGCTGAAGCATTCCAACTACAGTAGAAACTAAAATATATAAAGTCAGTCCAGAAGGTAGATTTATCATAAAAATCGAAAACATAACTGGCATTAACATCATTACTTTTTGTTGTGCAGGATCCATAGTTGTAGATGGTGTAAGTTTCATATTTAAGAACATTGCCAGTCCCATTAAGACAGGTAAAATATAAAATGGATCTTTTTCACTAAGATCGGTTATCCAAAAATAAAAAGGTGCATCTACAAGTTCTACAGAAGTAAAAAGTACTTTATAAAATGCAAAAAATATTGGCATTTGTAAAAGCATCGGAAGACAACCACCTAAAGGATTAGCTCCAGCCTTTTTAAATAACGCCATAGTTTCAGTTTGAACCTTCTTTGGATCGTCCTTATATTTTTCCTTAATAACTTTTAACTCAGGTTGAATAACCTGCATTTTCTTCATACTCTTAAAAGATTTATATTGAAGAGGAAAAGTTAAAAATCGCATTAAAATTGTAAGAAAAATTATTGCTAGGCCGTAGTTTTGAAAGAAATCATAAAAATATTGGAGACCCCTCAATATTGGAACTGCAATAATACTCCAAATACCAAAATCAACAGCTTTATCTAAATGAAATCCCGCAGTTTTTAGATCATCATAATTTTTCTTAATAAAAATAACTTTATAATTAAAATGGCTAACTGGATTAATTGCAGCAAATTTTAAAACATTACCTTTAGTATCTAAATTATACATCTGCTTATTATCGACAATGAAAGCTAATAGATGATAGTTAAAATCGAGACCCAACCAACTATATTTACCTTCATAATGATCAAGGTCTTCCTCACCTACAGTCACAAGGTTTAAACTTTCACCATAGAATGTAAATGAATTAAACTTTTGCCCGTCATCCATTTCATCTTTTTCAGCATCAATTTGAATTGAAGGCTTAAATGGCTTACTACCATCAATGTCAATTTCTAATAAGTTATCACCAGTAAGCTTAACTGACCCTGTGAACCCGTTAATAGAATCGATAATATTAAACTTGTTTTCTGAAATTTTCTGGAATGAAAAGTTTGGTGTTATTACAGTTGTATTATGATATGCGGAAAATTTACTTCTCTGATTCTTAAATACATCTTCAGTAATAAATGTTGAATTATTTGAATTTAAATTATTAACCGAAAGGTTGTTATCTACAGTTACAGAAATAATCCCATTTGTTAATGTAACAACTTCTTTTGTAATTTTAATTGAATCATCAACAACAGAATTGTTAACAACAGAATTATCCTGAACTATAACCCCGCCTTTCCCTTTGCTAGTACTAGCAACTGGTGTTTGAGCACCACTTGTATCATAAGCAGGTGGAGCGAAAAAATAATTCCATCCAAATAAAATAATACCTGAAATTACCACGGCTAATATTGCGTTTTTATTGTCTTTTGACTGCATTGAATGCTCCTAAAATAATTTTGTAATACTTATCACAGACTAATTGAAATATCTATCTTTTGAATTCTTTATTAAAGGCATTTTCGATTGATCTAGCTATAGCATCTTCGACATAATTATAAGTAAACTTATTAGAAATA
Source organism: Bacteriovoracaceae bacterium (assembly GCA_047634375.1). Taxonomy (GTDB): domain Bacteria; phylum Bdellovibrionota; class Bacteriovoracia; order Bacteriovoracales; family Bacteriovoracaceae. The sequence continues at coordinate 3,334 of JBLIAG010000036.1, read as the reverse complement.
ATCTTTTTATTATTTGGTAAAATAAGAATATCAACACCAGAATTCTTTAAATCTGAATTCCTAAAAAAATCCCTAACTTTTCTCTTAAACGCATTTCTTTTTACCGCGTTACCATACTTTCGTGACACAGCCAGGCCTAGTCGCGAATGACCTCTTCCATTTTCTTTAACATGAAATAAGAGAATATTAGAAACAAAAAAACGACTGCCATTTCTTAATTGATGGAAGTCGTTTTTATTTAATAAACGGAAAGATTTTTCAAATGAAAAATTAGAATTCACCTAAATTATTTAGTTCCTGTTGAAACTGTTAGGTTCTTTCTGCCTTTCGCTCTTCTTGCTTTAATGATATTTTTTCCACCAGGAGAACTCATACGCTTTAAAAATCCATGTTTTCTAAGTCTTTTAAGTTTCTTTGGTTGCCAAGTTCGTTTGCTCATAACTATTCCTACTCTATTATATTAGTTTAACAATTTTTAAGGTGTATTAATTACATAACTTAAGGCCCCGGGTCAATTAAAAAAAGATTGTTGATAGTGAAAAAATAATCTGCATATTGTAAAAGATAATTCCTCATGCTAGATATCTCCATCATATAAACATCGATAGGAACTATAATTATGAGTAATGACTTTCCGTTTAATCATTTCATAAATTTCGATAACTTCAATAAAAACAGTGACATACAAAACAATTCAGTTAAAACCGAAGAAGCAAAATACGATTTTCCAAAAGAGGAAACCCAAAGTAATCAGATTAATCCGACGAATAATCAACTACTTAGCAGTTCGTGTTTTGGTGAAGAAGAAATACAATCTATATGTGAGGAAGTACTTCTTGGGCTTAAGCAAGCTATAAACCCTCAAAAATACACAGCTTTTTTCGAAAACACCTTCACATTAAGCAAGATAACTGAAGATAGTATAGAGTTCTCAGTTACGACTAATTTTATCAAAAAGATGATTGATAACCACTATTTATCAGAAATAAAGCAGATAATTTTTACAATAATGGGTACTCAGTACAATGTTTCTGTCAACGTTATGCGAGCTAAAAACCAATTGATTTCAGAAATGACGAATCAATTAAACGAGTCAACAACGATCACATACCCTGAAAACAATCAACGTAATCCAAACAAAAGTGCCGAACTTTCTTTTAAATTAAAATCTGATTTTAATACATCTAATGAAATACAAGACGAAATAGAAAGTGCAGTAATAAAGCATAATACTGATACAAGAAAAAAGAAAAAATTCGACTTAAGTAAAAAGTTTGATAACTTTATTGTCGGTCCTTCTAATAATATGGCCTATGCTTTCAGCCTGGCCGTAGCAAAAGATCCAGGAAAAGTTTATCCACAACTTTATATCCATGGTAACTCAGGACTTGGCAAGACTCACCTACTACATGCTTTATGCAACAGCATCTCCGAAAATAAACCTTTTTTAAGAATTTGTTTTACGACTGCCAACGAATTTATGTCAGAAATGGTTATGGCGATTCAAAGTACCACAGGAAAAGATAATAAAATTAATGAGTTTAGAAGAAAGTATACAGAACTCGTAGACTTACTAATTATAGACGATATTCACGAGCTTAAAAATAAAACAAGAACTCAAGCTGAATTTTTTCACATCTTTAATGAGTTACAAAATAAAGGTAAACAATTAGTTTTTACTTCTGACAAGCCACCTAAAGAAATTATAGGTATTGAAGACAGAATTAGAACAAGACTTTCAAGTGCTCTATTAATAGATATACAACAACCAGATTTAGAAACAAGAATCGCGATTCTTAAAAAGAAAGCAATAGAAAAAGATATTTACTTAGATGACGATGTAATAAACCTCATTGCTAGCTGCGTAAAAACTAACGTTCGGGAACTAGAAGGAAAACTTGTTAAGCTTGGAGCATACTCAGACTTAATGAATGTCGACATAGACCTAGAAATAGCAAAGGAACAGCTTAACTTATCAGAAGGCATGGATAACAAGGTACTTACTGTCGATTCAATTACTAAGGCCATATCTGGATATTTTAAACTAACCCTTGGAGATATTAAGGGCAAATCGAGAAAGAAAGAAGTAGCAATGGCGAGACATATAGCAATGTTTATGTGTCACAAGATATTAAAAAAGACTCTTGAGGAAATCGGTGAATATTTTGACAACAGGGATCATAGTACAGTCATACACGGCATTAAGAAGATCCAGAACCTCATAAAAGAGGATGTTAAGATATCCCAACAAATTTATGAAATCGAATCCAGGTTGTAACCCTGGATTTTTTTATCTAATAACGTTTTCCACAAATCAACATTGAAAGAATAACTTTTAAAACTTTAAACGGCCTTTCTTATCCACAATGTGAACAAAAAAGTTAATAACTTGGAAAAAAACATAAAATTCACAAGAATTTTCTATAAATAAAATTAGGATTGTTGAATTCGTTGTTGAGAAAATTTATTTTTAGTGGATAGATATGGATAAAATGAATAATATACGAAAGAAATAAATTTTGTTTCGTTCATTTCAAAAAACTTATCATTTTCAAATATGACTTAAGTTAATGAAATTAAAGTACTTTCTTTTTTATACACAACAATTTATCCCTTACTTATATTTATATATATTTAATTAAAACTATATATATAAGTAAAAACTATAAAAATTCTAAATCTTGATTATTTGTCTTTTACCAGATAATAATTACGTAATTAAAATCATGACGGGAAATTATATGAAAATATCAATCGAATCACATTTACTCAGGGAAGGTATTAACAAAATACTTACCGTCATCGATAAGAAAAACTCAAGGCCAATACTTACGAATTGCTTAATAAATGCACTGGACGGAAAGTTAGAATTAATTGCAACTGATCTTGAGGTGACTGCGAAAGTAATAATCAGGGCCAATGTCGATAACTCAGGAAGTTTTTGTATAAATACCAAAAATATATCTGACATCCTTCGTGAGTTACCGGATGACACCATCGAAATGGTAATTGATCATGGTAAGAATGTTTTAAATCTAGATTGTAAAAATATAAATTATTCACTTTTGATCACAAGTTCAGATGATTATCCACAAGTTAGCTTTGAAAATAGTTCACAACCGATAAATTTAAAATCAAAAGATATTTTAAATATAATAAATAAAACAACACATGCGATCTCAACAGATGAAACGAGAGTAAACTTAAATGGTGTATACTTTCAACAGCTCGACACAAAATTAAGAGCAGTAGCAATCGATGGACATAGACTTGCACTTCTTGATTTAAATAATTTTAGTTCAACAAATCAGGTTCTTCAAGATGGAGTAATTCT
>JBLIAG010000035.1:0-47949 GCA_047634375.1 Bacteriovoracaceae bacterium | reverse complement strand
GCATGGTTCAGGAATAGGACTTTCGATGATTAAGGACCTTGTTGAAACAAAGTGGAAAGGAACTTGTCTTGTAGAGTCTATAGAAGGCCTTGGAGCGAAGTTTAAGCTAAATATTCCCCTATAAGAAGGCTTAGAGAGTCCAACACTCATTGTTTGTCACTTCATAAACCTTTAGTATGTAAAAAGTACCTACTCAATGAAAAGCATTTTGATGCGTCGCTATGATGCGTTATAACCTACAAAACAAAGAATTAAAATATAAACGGTTAAAAAAAACCATTAAATTTTAATACTGTTGCATTTATGCATAACTCAAGATATCTATATCTATTCATATATAGCGTAAGGAGTTATCAATGAGATTAACTATAGCAGCAATATCAATACTACTTTCAATTCCAACTTTTGCAAGTGAAGTATGTATTTCTATTACAAAGGTAATTGAGGCCAATGAGAGCAGTAGAGGAAATATGGGTAGGATACTTATCAATGGCTCAAGTAGAGTTATGCTCATGCCTGCTGACCCTTCTTCAGCAGAATTATTTAAAAATTTAAAAGTAGGTGATGTCGTATGCTCAAAGGCAGTTTTTTCAGCACTACCTTATGAAAGATATGATTATGGGACAAGTCAATTTTTTGATGCCTATAGGAAATAAAGTTATAAGTGAGTGGAGAATAAACCACTAGGTTCTAGCATAAAGTAAATTTCTCTTTTATCTTCTTTATTCTCGCTGTTATTGTAGTTTCTTATAGTTTGCCCTTTGGTTGAGATTTTCCGTAAACTCTCTCGTCACTTAGGTTAAGAGTTGTTCCTGTTAGGTTTTGAGTAAATCCAGTTAGTTTCACACTACCTTCCTGCGCTTTTTTTGCTGCTGCTAGTTTTATTTCTGCTGAAAATAATAAAACTGCTCCACCAATAAAGGCGATGGAGATAAAGTCATATATTTTTGAAATTATTAAATTCATTCTTAAATCCTTTGTTTTGTGTTAGTTAAAAAGCTTTCAGTTAAATCAATGAGAATATTTACTTTGTTCTCATCAAGCTTTTTGATTAAGTTTGATAAAATATCAATTTTTGGAGTTTCTTCTTTATATAAGCGTACTTTCTCAAAAAATCCCTTGGGGGAACAATTATAGAGATTTAATAGCTTTTCTAATTGTTCACCGCCTGGAATGTCCATTCTCCCATTTTCTAGGTGAGATATATAAGAATCAGACTTTCCAATCTGATAGCCTGCTTCTCGCATAGAAAAACCACACTCGATTCTAAGTTGTTTTAAGACTCTTGCCTTGTTTGAGATTTTAACTATTTGGCAACGCTTCTTTTTCATAGGGTGGACTCCGTTTTTTAAATTGTTCTCCATCACTAAAAAAATGTTCTCCGTTTGTTCTCTCTTATTTTGGTTCTATGCAACTTCACTTTGCTTAGAAACCTTAGCTTTTGGAGCTTCCCAAGTATCTAATAATTCAGGAAAAAACTCTCTAGCTTCATGAGAAAATTGGAGAACAATTTTTTCATACCCCTCTAGTATGGCCCACCATTTTCGGGAAACAAAAAGTAGAAATAGTAGATTGACTTACTAAATTTTACTTAGAATCTTTTCTCTTTGCTCCTTGCTTAGCTTTCCTACTTCTCCAATTCTTTTAATCTTTTTAACGTTTATCCCACAGAATCCTAATATGTCCCTTTTTAAGATTTTTGCCGCAGGGTCCTTTTGGAAAAATACTCTGTACCATATCGGTGCATCACTGAGGAGGATGAGTTCAGCTGTTTTATTCACTAAAAGTTTTTCTTGAATGGCTTTTCCCTTATGATAACGAAAGGCGAAACCAGGAAGGAGAGTTCTATCAAAAAAACCTTTTAGTAAAGCTGGATAAGTTGACCACCAAATAGGTGTTGTTATAACTATATGATCGGCCCATTTTAGTTTTTCTTGGGCAAGCTTTAGGTCAGGTTCTAACTCTTGTGTATCTGTAAATCCTTTAAAAATTGGATTGAAGACTAGGTCGTAAAGATTTAAAATTTCCGTTTGAGGATTCTTAATCAAGCTTTTGTCAAAAACTTTTTTCGCAATCTTACTTGTGAAGCTTAAAGCATCCGGATGTCCATTAATTATAAGTATGTTCATATATTCTCCTAATTCTTTCATTTTATAGCAATATAATGTATTAATGAAATGAATATAAGTAATACGGAGTATATGATTTATGAATATTAGGAATTTTGATCTAAACCTACTTGTTGTTTTTAATGACCTTATAAATACACACAGTGTGAGTCAAACTGCTGTGAATCTAGGATTATCCCAGCCTGCGGTAAGTCATGCGCTTAAAAGGTTAAGGGAAGGGTTGGAGGACGATCTTTTTATACGTACAGGTAGAGAGTATTCACCTACACCAAAAGCAGTCGAACTTAGTGGATTTGTGGGGAAGTATTTAGCGGATCTGGATGATGTATTATTTAAGAAGACTGATTGGGGGCCAAGAACAAGTTCTCAAAACTTCAATTTATCAGGTACTGCATTTGATTCATCTTCCTGGTTTCCAAACTTGATGATGGCCTTAAAAGTAGATGCACCCAAAGTTAAAATGACTTTTAGAGGGATTATATATGAAGAGTTCTTGGACAGGATGGTAAAAGGTAAGATTGATCTAAGCTTCGCTGGCAACCTAGGGGCAATTAATAATTTTACAGTAGAGACGTTGGGAGAAAATCAATTTAGCTTAATAGCTTGCAAGTCTTCCACAAAGTTTCAAAAAAAAATATCTTTGAAAAAGTATCTTGAGGCCGAACATATTTTGTATACCCCGACTGAAAAACCAGGTAGTGATGTTGATTCTTATTTGAAAACTTTAGGGCATACACGAAAAATCATGATCAAGACATCCTATTTAAACTCAATTCCTGAACTTGTAAGCAAAAGGGACTATATCTCAATAGTACCAACTTACTTTGCTAAAAGAGTTGTTAAACATTACTCTTTAAAAGAGCTTGAGATTCCATTTCAAGTACCAGTTTTTAGACACCAAATGGTTTGGCATAAAAGTAAAGACAACTCAGTTTCTCACGAATGGCTTCGAAGCTATATTCGTTCAAATTACAAGAAATTAATAATCTGAAGAGACAGTTTCTTGCAACCAACGATAGATTAGGTTCCCAGTTGTTCTGGTAAGGACTCCAAAGTAAAAGACACTCTACATCCTTTCCCCTCATCACTTTCAACCAAGAAAGTTCCTCCATGGGACTCAACTATTTTCTTACAAAGAGCAAGGCCGATTCCAAGACCAGGAAAATCCTTTTTATTGTGAATTCTTCCGAATGGTCTCAAAGCTATGTCTAAATTTTTTTCATCAAAACCCATTCCTTTATCATGAATTGAAATTTTCCATCGATTATCGACCAACTTCTCGGAGCTTATTTTTATCTCCGGTCTTTCTCCATCTATTTTATACTTAATTGAATTTGAGAAGATATTTTGAAACAAACTTTCAAGTAAGTTTTTATTACCAATGACAATTGGGAGATTCTCCTTAGTAAAATGTGCATCATTTTTTATTATAGACAATTCTAAGTTTAACTTACTTTGGGAAAAAACATCATTTAAATCTACCGGTTCCATATTTAAACTAACATTGGTTACTTTTGAGTAGTTTAAAAGAGTTTTTATTAAGTGAATCATTCTTATTGATGAGCTTTTTACAATATTTATAAATGTTTTGCCGTCTTCGGTTAAGTTCTCTTCCACCTCCATTTCTAGTAGATCAATATAAGCAGAAATAAGTTTAGCGGGTTCTTGTAGGTCATGAGAAGCAATAAAGGCGAAGTCTGTTAACTCCTCATTTGAATTTTTAAGTTGCTTATTACTTTCGTTGAGTTCTTTAATAAGGGTCGTGATGTCATTTCCCATTGTGATCATTTGATTTCCAAGACTTTTTAACTCATCATCTGGAAGACTAGAAATACTTTTAGCAGTTATATTTGTATTTCTATTCGTAATCTCCTCTGCGATCTCGACTAACTTTTTAATTGAACTTAAAAGCTGCTTAGAAATTGTTCTACTCATTACCACCGATAATATAATGGCGATAGAGAATAACCAAATCAAAGAGTTTAAGGCCTTATCGTTTGAATTACTTAGTTGTTCAAGGTGTTTATCCCTAGATTGATTAAAGTATTTTTGTAATTGTTTTAAAGAATAAAGCGCTTTGGTATCGTCTACCTTGACAGCCTTATCAATGGCCGACCTTGAAAATCCATTGGCGATCATTTCTTGTACTGTCTTTATTTGTCCCAAGTACTCAATAAGGATTGATCTTAGTTCATGCATTGCCTTTATTTCTACATCTGATATTTTTTGTATTTTTAGGTAACTCTCAACTATAGATAATGCTTTATTAAGAAGTTCTTTAGATTTTATACGATCCTCTTCCTTAAACCGTAGGATATAGTTTTTGAAGGTATGAATTCCTCCGCCATAACCCATATTTTTTAATATTTCATAAACCTTTGTTTGCCTATTAACATGATTAACAACGTAAGACTCAGTTACTTTATTACTGTTGAATACGTAACTTCCACTTATAAAAGAGCCGAGAATAAGTAAACTTATGGGAATTAGGCTTAGTCCTAGTATTTTTTTTGACAACTTCATATCTTATTCCTTTCTGAGTTCGACAACCGATGCTAGAGTATTACATATTAATAAATATTTTGAATAGAATATTGTGAGGTTTTGTGAATTTAGAATTTTTAATTGATTTAGAAAATGTAAAACCCTATGTTGATGGTAAAGGTCCAATAGTTGTCGTTGACGATGATGAAGCGCAGATTCTTTTAATTGAAACTTGTTATAAAAAGTCTAAGAAAGAAAATGATTTAGTTTGCCTTCGAAGTGGTAGTGAATTCTTGTTATATTTAGAAGATGTTTCTAGTGGGAAGCTTAGAGTCCCTGAGTTAGTACTCCTTGATATTAATATGCCGAAAATTTCCGGCTTTGAAGTACTAGAGAAAGTTAGGTCTCTTAATCAGTTTGAAAATGTTCCGATCATTATGATGCTCACGACTTCCGAATCTGAAAAAGACAAATTAAAAGCTCAAGAACTAAAAGCAAATGCCTATTTTTCAAAACCCTACGATGCTAAGAGTTATATAGAGTTTTTTAAAAGAATTTAGTGTACTCATTAGTTATTATTTTTCTATTTATCCATTTCTAGAGTAAATACATTAATAATAATCCTTTAAATTTATTTTCAGACTATTTAAGATGATTTTTAAATGATATACTTTTCTGATGAAATTTGGTGGACTATCAGAAAAAGAAATTGAAAAGATTACGAAACTGCTGGGCGTAGAGGGAATTGTTTTTGAGATAAAAGCAGATCTCGATATGATTGAAAGTAATGAAGAGTCTATGAAGCATAACCTTAGACATTTGAGTTCACCATCAATTTCAACCCATGTCCTTTCCCTAGATGTAGAAGATGATGCTTTTTCAAAAATGAGTGAAGATCTAAAAGCGAAGTTATTGGTGTTTGGGATTACTGATCAAGTTCCAGATGAATTAGAATTTACAAATGAAAAGCCAGAATTGATTCAAGGCGAGTTGTTGAATGGAAATAAACGTTTGATTGGTAAAAGTCTACTTCATCAACTTATAATTGGTGGTGGTGCGTTGATCATTTATTTTTTAATTAAGGAACTCTAAATGGACGGACAAAATAGAGATGATCTAAGAGTCGGGATTAGGGTTCGAATAGTTTTAAAAAAAGATCAAAGATCAGGAGAACTTACAGAAGGGATTGTTAAAGACCTTTTAACTAAATCTAACTATCATTCTCATGGAATTAAGGTTCGGTTAGAGAGTGGTGATGTTGGTCGTGTAAAAGAGATCCTAGAATAAATTAATACTGTTATGATTAAAGGTAATTATGAAGTTTGAAACTCTGTTTTATTTGATGAATGAAAATCACAGTGTTGTAGAGATAAAAATTTGTGGACTCCCTGCGGACACACCAATTCAAGAAGTATATCATTGGCTCTCAATTTCAACGGAAACTAAGAAAGTAGAAAAGCTGTCATTTGTAAGTATGGATGAAGAAACCGTTAAAGGTATAAAATTTAATGTCAGAGTTTTTGAAAATGCCGAACTTAGATTTGATGAATCTTATGGTAAGTTTGTAATGAATAATGACGGCCATATTCTTATGAACTGCTCTGAAGAATTTATTCCAGAGCAGGTTAGAGTTTGTATTCAAGAATATATTTCAAATATTTAGAAAAATCCAGGTATGCTCAAAATTGCAAACTTTCCTTTTGTTCCGGCTACAATAATGAGTTCATCAGATTCAATAACTTTTAAATCATAAGCTTCACCATCAAAAGCTGAGATTTTGTGATTCTTAACTAAGAATGGATTTGAGATGTCATCGACATTATAAACACTAACAGAACCATCACTTATGGCCGCTGCAAGGTATGAAGAACTTTGATAATTGAAGAACGTCATATGTCTCATCGATCTACTTATATCAACCTCAAACTCTAGTTGTACCTTATCTGCATCTGATTGTAGCTCATCATAACTTAGAAGGGCGAGTCTTCCACCACCAACTGCAATTTTAGTTTGGTCTCCAGAAACAGCGGATGACCACATGTAGTCTGAGCCGTTATTTAAATCTATGATCTTTATAAGACTTGAATCTGATGCAAAGACCTTTACTCCTTTTCCATTTCCGGCCTCAGTTGCGACGATTAAATCTTCATTTACATAGACAGCATCTTGGTAAGTTAAGCTGTGAGTCATGTCGTAAGCAGCAGTTCCATTATTTGTTATGGAGATAGCATTAGTACTCTTATCTAGACTGGCCTTTAGGAGACCACCTAGAGCGGATATAACGAAGTCATACGTAGCACCATTGTCCACAAATTGGCTTAACCTTTTTGGTTGCTTGGTACTTGTAGAGAGATCAAATAATTCACTCCAACCGCTTGGGTCCTTTGAATCTCCACCAAAAGTCCATACTTCGGTATGCTTATCATGAGTTGGTAATACAAACTTGGTACCATCCTCTGTTATTTTTACAGCTCTACAGTTCTTGCCACTTGTTGCTGGAGATGTGGCCGTACCTAAAGTATTATATAAATTAGGGGCGGACAGAGAGGTTATATCGACTGCATGAACACAGTTAGTTCCACTGCCTGAGGTCAGTAGAACTGTTCTACTATTCCAGTGAACATCTAAACCTAGGAAGTTGTCTGTTGAGATAGCACCTGCGAAATATTCAATAAGTTTTACGTTAATATTAGTCTTTGCTTTATTTGATACCACTTCACCTGCAATAACTTTATATTCAAAGGTCGCAACTCCACCAAAGCTGGATACAGGTGTAACTCCTACACTACAAAGGCCTTCAGTGTCGCAAGAACAGGTAGTCGTTTCGGTTAGATTGGAGAGATTTGATACCTCACATGCTGTTACTTTATCAGAGTTAACACCAGTGTACTCAAGGGTAACAACTTTCTCGACTCCATTGAGGCCCCCTTGAATTGTTAGAGGTGTTGAATTTAATCCTAGGTCTGAGGTCTGTATTTTGACTTCAACATCACTCGAGCAAGATATTATTAAAAAAAGAATAAAATAATAGGGTCGTTTCATCACTAAACCTTTCTTTTCATCAGCCATACGTGCAACCTTTAATTAAGTAGATTTATTGTTATCGACTATTCTACTATGAAGTTTAGCCTTGAATTTTCATTTTCGAAGTTACAATGAGTTATAAGCGCTTTTCTTAAGCACAGCTTAATTAAAATTTCTTTAAATGGAAGAATTGAGTCTTTTTATTGGCAATATAAGCTTTACTCAAATTTATATATTCTTGATGAAATAATCAGTTTGTTGGGAACCTTTTGAGCTATGGTCTTTTATATCAATGACGGTATATTTTTTGGGGCCAATTAGGAGTGATGTCTGATCTATAATCATAGCTTTCAATTGGCTTGTGATTGGAGAAGAAATTTGGGCACTCTGAAAGGTTTCGTTTTTATCAGCTCTACTTTTAGAGCTTACCTTCGAAATACCATTTCCAAGATTTTTGAATGAATAACTAAAATTTTTCTCATAGTGATTTGAGTTTTTTGCTATTAATCGGCAAATACTTTCTGCGTCTCCATTTGAATCTTTTAAAACGCCGGTGATACCCTTATTGTTTAGAAGTGCATGGATGGAAATTACTCTCAAATCATCCTGATTAAAATTTAATTCTTTGAAAACTAATTCAAGGGCATCATTAACTAATTTTAAATTAATAAGTGATGAGTCATCTAATAGGTTATTAGAGGAAATTCCAAGTTTATTAAGTAGAAGATCCGCCGTTTTTTTATTTGTTTTATTTTGAACAAAAGTGAATATTGACCTGATTTGACGAATATATGACCCAGCGGCAACTTTGTATTGATCTGGTATTCGTGAGTTGGATGTCAAAATTGAAGTTCTTGCTTTATCCCAATCTACACGGTCATCCACAAGATCTTGGATATCTATATTAAAAAAGTTTGTAAAATTACAAATATTCTTAAAGCTTAGGTTGTTAGACTTAATTGCCTTAGAATAGTCGGGCTTAGATAACTCAAGAACTTTTCTAATAAAGTCGTCATCACAATATAGTTCAGTTTTTATTTTGTGAATAAGGGCTAGGCTCTGGTTACAGTAGGGCATATGCTTTTCTAGCATAAATCCCTAGTTTTTGTCCAAAATTCTATTTCTTCTTGAATTACTTTTTTTTCATTTTCAAGTTAATAAAAGTTGCCTTTCCTTTTTCAACTTCGACAATGACTGTACGGGATTCTATTCCAGTGTGATGAATCTCTAGCTCAACTTTTGAAGATTTTTTCTCCCCCCATAAGTTACCCTTAATAAGATAGTATGCTGAGGAATCATCTGTGTTTATCGTAATTGGTTCAAAGTTTTCCATGTTCATTCTGTAGTGACCAATGTCAATATTGGGTTTGTTATTATCTGGAAAGCTAACATAAGAGTCTTCAAGGTTAATTTGACCTTTAGGAAATTGAACTTGAAGATGTAAATCAAATCCCTTGATCGTTTTATCTATGTCCCTATCAGTCATAACTTCATCTTTAGTTAGGAATGTGTAAAGGATATTAAATCCTGGATGCTCACAATTTCTGATGTTAAGACAGTTTTCAGGTACATCTACAACACCGTAGCCAATTGTTCCAAAGAATACATCCATATGGGTTCCTACAACATAGGCCTGCTTAGCGATATGAGATCTTTTAGTTTCTAAGGTTTTTGCTACACCTTCTTTATAATCTATTGTGTTGTCTTGTGCCTTGAGTGTATTTAGAGTCATACTTGGGATATTTACAATAAGATCTCCCTCCAGAAACTGAGATCCAAAACTTTTAAGAATTGTACTACTATAAGGGGCCATTCCTGAAATATTTAATATCTTTAATTCATTTTTTAAATAATTAATAAAATCTTTATTTTCTTTAGCAAAAACTTCTTTTAATTGATTTCTTAAAAAACGAGAGCCGTACTCCATATCTACAAGTTGATCTTTTCCAAATGGTGAAATCTCATTTTCACTAAAACCTAAATTAAAAAATACCTTATTACCCATCATAGCGAAGTCTGAACCCCAAAAAGGTGTAGACATGGATACAAATTTATTCATTCTTTGGAGATGCTTAGGATTAAATCCTGGAGTTTTTTTAAATGAATTTAAAAGGAATGTAAGTCCTACAAGGCCACCTTGTGAGTGCATTATAAAGTTAAGATCTTTTTTATTTTTATTTACTGGGATTGAATCTAGAAGTTTATTTAGTTTCTTTGCAAAGTCTAGGTTTGTAAGTGAGCTATTTTTTGTATCATATTCAAAATAGTGAGATTTAGAACATGCCATGTTTTTATCGAGTGCTATATCCATCGCACCAAAAGAAATTTGGGATCCACCTATTCCATGGATGATAATATTATTTTTAATTTTCCCTCTACATTCTAGCTTGGGGGCTCCGTAGGAGAATCCAAAAGCACAAGAGAGTGGAAGGGCCATTAAGCCAGCGGTAATTAGTTTTTTCATATTTAAATCCTTTTTGTAAGGATACTAAAAATTCAAAATTTGGAGGGGGGGCTTGTAAGATTTATCAATATGTATGAAGTTTAGACACTATTTTTAGCAAGTTAAGTTGTTGAATTTAAATATGGGGCAATATAAATTGTTATATTGCCCAGATACTTAATGACAAAATATTTATTTATTTAAGTAAGTAAAAAGTTTATTTAGGCCGGCTTTCTTTTTATCCCTTCTTCGAATTCCAGTTCTAACTTCAGCTTCCTCTGGTTCTGTTTCAGTTGATGCTTTCTTGAAACCTTTGTTGAAGTTTTTCTTTGTTCCATCATAGCTATCTTGATTATTAGCTAGAGAAACTTTTACTGTTCTGCCGTCAATGACTGTTCCATTAAGTTCTGTTATAGCGGTTTTTGTTTCTTTCTTATTGGAAAGTTGAACAAAAGCAATACCTTTAGATTTGTTATTCTTAGGCTCAACTACAATCTTTACATACCTTACTTTTCCGTAAGGTTCAAAAATTTTTGAGATACCAATTTTATCTTTTTTAAAACTTAGATTTCCAATATAGATAGATTCTCTATTTTCATCTTTTTGAAAATAACCAATTCTGTTTTCTTGATCAAAAGTATTTGTTGGTTTTTTTATGTTGCTTTTTTTTTCCATTTTATTCATCCGTTATTTAATGCATGTGTAATAATAGTTTCTATCGTTTACCTGTGAATATGTTCTCACAGGTGATCTTTCAAAATATGGAACGAAAACATCAGGAAAGTTCATGGCCCAAATTTTTCTTCCAAGAGTTATACCGCCGGACCAGCTTCCGTAAGAGTTTATCATTTTATACTCCTGGCCTGTTGGTAATCTTCCACCTAGTGTTTCGCATATAGTTTTAGCTTCTTCAAGATACATTGTAGAATCTATTGACTCGTTCAAACCACCGATAAGTGTAATGTATCTATTACCTATCTTTATGCGGCTTGGAAACTTTGTTCTTTGGTAATCCTCAAAAACCCGGCTTGCAATTTGAGACATTACTGTATTTGCAGGTCCCTGGCCTATATATTCTTTGGTGTATCCATCTCGATTAATAATACTTACCGTAACAACAATATTTCCATTACATCTAGGGGACATGCTATAGGTTCCAAAGGCGAATAAATCAATTTTATCTGTATCTTGCTGGCTAATATTTCTAATAACCTGACCTCTAAGTGCGTTATTTATTAAAGTGTCTAAAGGTGTTAAGTATTTTAGGCTTAATTTACGTTTTCTAGGGCGAAGATCTCTATAATACTCTTCAAGATAGGCTTTAAAGGTTGACTCTAGAGTCACTCCAAGGCCTTTTTTTGCGTAAGTTAGGTTTCTTTCATACATGGCATTGAACTGGAGTAGGGTACTTGCTGGATTAAAATCACCAGCGTAGAGTAAAGTTTCTGCATGTGTCACCATTTCTGAAATATATTGGGACCTTGTTTGAGAGTATGCCGAGCGAAACTCACAAAGGTTAGCACCGACAATATTAAAGGGAATTCTAGGCCAGAGGTCGTAGTGATCTCTTTGGGTAACCGTATCGTTAGCACTGGCCAGGTGAAGAACCAAAAAGCTTATAATAAGAGTAAGTTTTTTCATACGGCTTAATCTCAAACTTCATGCACTTCAGCAAGGTTTGTTTGAGCTAGGTCCATAATCAATGAAAATATTACATGAAGCAGTAATGCCTTGTTGCGATGCGTACATTCTTGCTGTATTGATTCTTTATACAAAACATAGGGGTAAAAAAATGAAAATCATCACATTCACATTATGTCTTTTTAGCATCATGTCAGCTCATTCATCAGAAAATATTAATATAATTTGTGACCGTCCGGATATTACGACTGTTAATCAGTTTGATCTAGTTGGTACTGTGCAAGTTGGTGAAGATGAAAATAGCGTTTCCGGTTCTTTCTCAATTACTACAAGAAGACAGGGTAGGGATATACAAGAAGTTGAAACTACTGTTCAAGGCGTTGGAAGTATTAAAACCTTTGAACCTGGAACTATGGCCAAAGATGAAGTTGTTCATATTCAAATTGTTGATAAAGGTGCAGATGTTGAATATATAAGTATTGTAGGAGGTCATCCTGACTCATTATCATCTCAAGTAAGAATGGGGAATGGAGTAACTTACCGTTCTAAATGTGAAGTTAAATAAATTTTTGTTAAATAAAAAAAATAAAATAGGCCTTCCTCGGAAGGTCTTCTTTATTACTCAAGTATATTACTTGTCTATATATTAAATCACCGATTTCTTTAAAAAAACCTGTTCATCGTTTGCATCAAATTTGTTCTCGGATTAAAATACTTATATATGAAAATTAGAGTCGAAATTGGTGATGAAATCACATCTTATGATTTTTCAGAAACAGTAATTACTGTTGGATCTACTGAGACTTCAAACATTCATCTTCCTTACGAAGGCATAGGTGAAAAACATCTTGAAATTTTAAGTAAGGGTGATCAGTTTTTCGTTAAAGAACTTTCTAGTGGAGAAAAAACTTACTTAAATGGGGAGTTAGTTGAACCTTTAACAGAAACTGAGTTTAACACCTTTTTTCCCTTCGAAATTGGTGGAATACTTATCTATCTTGAGAATGAAACTATTGAGGGCGAAGAAGCACTTGAAGAAAGTTTAGAGCGATTATCAAAAGATATTACAAGTTCTATTAATTTAAATAAACTCAATTTGACTAATGAAAATACTAAAGATGAAGAAGAAAGTAATAGTGAATCAATTGAGACTAGTATTATTCCTGGAGACCGTAAATACCTTGAAGAAAAAATGAATGAAGGTACCTTGTCCGAGTCTGCAAATGCATTAAGCGCTTTTACAGAAGTTGATATTATTGATCCCCTTGATGCTTTGGAAAAAGAGATTGAAGAATCAGAGGTCAATTCAAAAGTTACTGAGGAAGAAGTGTTGTCTAGTCTTGAGGCAAGCTACAATAAAAAAAACAATAAGGATAAATATAAGCCAGATCTATTTGCAAGTAGTATCGGTACTGCATCTGGGACAGGCAGCCAGAGTTTTAAAATTAAGGTTCCACAAACCCGCAGTAAAACTAAAATTAACGTATCCGCTGAGAATAGAAAATCTGGAAAACGTTTTAGAGATAAGGTTAATCGCAAAACTAAAGATAGCAGTTTGGGATCAATCCTTATTTTGTCCATGGTTTTTATTGTCACTGGAAGTGTTTATTATTTTAACTATTATAAAAAAGATTTAAAAAAGACTGCAATTAGTAAGGTTATAAAAGATGTCAAAAAATTTGATATCCACACCGGGACGAATCCCCTTATGGCACCTTACGCAAGTAAGTATAGTTTCTTTGCTAATGAAAAAAAGTGTCTAACACAACTAGAAGAAAGTATTTGTGATTATTTTGGTGGAGAAGCTCAACTTGAAGAATTTGAGGGAGCTAAGAAAATAGCTGATACATTATTTATCGGAATTAGTAGATCTAACCTCGAAAAATATTCTAAAAGAGGATTAGCATTTACAGAACAGGAAGCTTCACAACTTGAGAATATTGTAAGTACAAGGTATTCAGACTTTTTTACATATGAACAATTTAAGAAAAATGATAACAAGGCTACCTTTAAAGTTTATCAATTTAATTATAATCAATACAAGGATATCTCACAAATATCGTTTTTACTTTTTAAAAAGTCATTTCATAAACTTTTGGATAAATGGCCAAAGACGAGTAAAATCCATTTCTTTATATTTGAGGAATTTCAAAAGAGAATCAAAATATTAAGTTTTGTTGAATTTACACAAGAAGTATTAAAAATAGAATTACCCAATCTTGAAAAAAATAAATTCACCATAAAACTCCAACTGAACTCATTTCTTAATGAAGGTGTTGAAAAGTTCTACAGTTCTAAATGGAAAACACATTTAGAAGAGTTTAATTCAAAAAAACTAGATGTTTTTAAAAAACAAGAAAAGAAAAAATTCTATGAAGCTTTCTTTGATAGACCAAATTGTTATGAGAACAAAGAAAAACCATTATGTGAGGCCTTAAGAAAGGGAAGAAAAGGCAATCTTACTGACGGTATCATAATTGAAAATGACACGGCATATTTTCTCTATGATTCTAATTTCTCTGTTAACTTGAATAAAGAGAAATACACAAGTCATAAATATAGTGTTTTTGAGAGAAAGAATCTTCTTAAAAATTCTTATCAAAATGTTAAAGACTTTGATAAAAATGCTTTTTTTAAAAACGACTTTATATTAAAAGAAGTGGACGTTGATGAATTTCATATTAACTTACTTATCTCTTCTTTCTTGGAGAGTGATGTCATTGGCGAACTAGGGAAAGTAAAGGAAGTTAAAAAAGTTGTTCTTCTAGGGTTTGATTACTCAGAAAACAGAACCAAACAGCTAAAAGCCTTTATTGAATTTATTCCCGGTTCAATAAGTCCAACAGATACTGGAACTACTAAAGTTTATAGTTTATATTTCTGGAGAAGTAAGATTCCAGCTTTTAATTCTTTCTTGAAATCAAAAGCTGGGGAAGTTAAAGGGTTTTCAGGAATTCAATAAGTTGTAATTTTTCAATATGAGAAAACTTTTCATTCCCATCCCTATCTAAAAGCATTTTTTTAGTATGTCCTTGGTTGGAAAGGCCTTTAATATTTGTGTTGAATAAGTATTCCCTGTCAGACTTGTAGGGCTCTCTAATTTTTTCTTTTGAAGGATAGCCATTTTTAACTATATCAAAGTCAACTACCTTATTATCAGCAGGTACTGCAATATAGGATTTAACCCTTTTATGTTCAGGTGTAAGGACTTCGTAGAGGCTTGGTGCAGAGTTGTTATGGAAGTATGGCCATCTCGACCAAATACCAACCAGTGGAGGTGGAGTGTAGCCAGACTGTGGTTTAACTACAGTACCAAGAGATTTAGAAATTTTTAATCTATTGAGGTCCTTGTAGAAATATTTCATTCCATCTTTTCGATATGGGTCTGTGTTTACATCAACATTCTTACTTTTTGTGTGATACCAAACAGTTTTTGTTTCTATTAGTTCGGAGTAGGACATCGAATTTGCTAAAGAATCAGACCAGTTTTTATCGTATTTACCGTGGCAACCTTTACAAGAATTTAAGAATAGTTGTTCACCCTTTTTTGCCTTTTCAATATCAATTCTATTTGGAAAGTAATCATTATACTTTGGTGGTTCTGTGTGAAAAACGTATGCTGTTAGGTCTCTGACTGTATCCGAACTCTCAGCAAGCCAGTCTTCCAGTTTTTTTAAATCAACACCTCTTCCTATTTCATTCCATAAAAAATTTGTATGAACTGGGTTTCCGGAAACAATAGAGCCATCAGATAACCATTTGGTTTTATATTTAAGGTTCCACCATACAGCTGGTTTTGAATCAGCTGGATCTTGATTAAGTTGATTTGGACGTGCTCTTCTTCCTGGCATCATCATGGCGTATTCATCAAGACCTCTTTTGGCAAGGGAGAGTCCGACTTGAGCTAGGGAAGTATCTAGGCCTAGAACTTTTGGCTTAACTACACCAACGTACTTCATTGCTTGTTTTGAATCTTTAAATAACTTTAAGTCATGGGAGGTTGGTCCAACCATTATATTAAAAATTGATGCAGGTGTTTTTGATAGAATATTTTTTCCCAAAATAAAAGCCTCATTGGCCTTAGGAAATCTATTTGTTAGCCCTAGAACTTTAGTTCCAAATAAATTAGAACTGTGGCAAGCGGCACAGCTAAAACTAAAGGATTCCTGGCCATGATGTCCATACCTTGAAACTCCCATTGGGTATTTTTCTAAATCTCCCATGTCTGGAATATAGTTAGGGCCTACTTCTTGTGCTGTTTCTGGGAACTCATGAAGGCCGAGCCATGTAAATACATCATTAAAAGATTTGAAATGAGTCAATTTTTTAGCTATTTTGAAAATAAATCTTCGAAGTGCAGATCTTGAATCACTATTAAAAAATTTGTCCATTGCCTCTTTTGGAAGGCGAAGCCTTGTTACGTCAACGGGGTAATCAAGAACGTGACGGCTTCCTTTTTTAATTGCATCTTCAAGTTCTGAATCTGAAAGATTGTAAATATTTTTTCTGTTACCATCTGAGAGACATACTTCGTGTCCGTGAATATTTTCACAAATACTTTGTCCCGGAAGCTCTGCGTCTGCATGCCATAAATCTGATTCATTTGAGTATGAATTTATTGAGTAAACTATTAATATTATTAATGCGAGGTGTCTTTTCATGAGCTTGATCTCCTCGTTTCATTATTCAATAGCTTAGCTAAAGTGGCCAGTTTAACGAGGTTTTTTAAATTCCTGAAACTAAAGGATTTTGGCAAAGAAGTGGTTTTTACCGATTTATTTTTTTTCAAATACAGGTTATATTTGGGCATGAACTTCGATTGAATAGATGAATCTTCATCATCTAGGTCAAGTACTTGATTCTGAAAGTTGCTTTTCAGGATTAAGTTTTAAAGTTCCTCCCAGTGATAAATGGCCTAATTATTTTAGGCCATTTATTGCAAGCTTCTAGTTATTTTCTAAATTTTGAATTGTTTTTAAGAAATCCTCATCACTGAATGGGTCATTTAGGTAGGAGTTTGCTCCGTACTTAGAGCTATGATGTTGCTGTGCCTTTTCAGGAGATAAATTCTTGGCTATGATGATTGTCTTAGCTAGTGGAAACTTATCTTTAATTTGCATTGAGAGTTGGTTTACTATTTTTGGTGAACTATTGTAATAAAATACAACTATAGATGTTGGATCATTACTTAGTGCATCGTTTAGTTGAGTTAGATCAGGTAGGGCCTTGGTAAAATCAAAACCTTTAGTTAATTGTGAATTAGTTTTAAAATAGGTCGTTTTAAATGTGAAAAGATAGACACTAATATTGGGACTATATTCATCTTCTTCTCCAATTAGACTCTCGAGACTTCCAAATTCAAGTTCTAGATCATCTAGTACGATTTTTCCGGATTCTAGTAGTTCCTCTTCTTCTTGAAGTTGAGATTTTATAGAATCAAAGTCTATAACAACTGTGGGCTTATCTTCATCTTCGCTCATTTAACTCCCTATGTTAACCATAGTTTAAGCATTATCTTGAAATTTATCAAGTGTTTAGGGCCTTTTATTAGGTTGACGGTATTAGTCTGAAAAGAATTAAGTATTTTTGCCTAAATACCGATACATAAGTGGGCTTTTATTTGGTCCTATAAAATAAAAGGTATTTGTTAGATGGCAGTTGAAGATCTAGATCTTGAATTTGAAGAAGAAGAAAAGTCAGGCGGCGATGCAGTTAATATCGATATAGACTTAAGCTTCTCTGCGTCTCCTGAGGGTGAAATAGCTGGTGCAATAAAAGGTACTAGGGTGAAGCCTACTGCAAAAAAAGCTCCTATTAAAGGTGCGCAGGTACATAATGCGGGCCAACTGAAGATGGTCGAGGATGATGACCTATTAACCCTGGACCTTGGTAAAAATGAGCCGGCCGGCGGGCCAATTCAAAACAATAGACCCAAGGATAATATTGAACGGGCCCAGAGTGCGCCAATATCAAACCATGATAGGACCAGAACTCAAACAAGAAATACGCAGGCGAGACCTGCTGGTAACCCCACTTCACCATCCTCCGGGCAGGAAGTTCAATTCTTACAACAACAAATAAATCAGTTACAACAACAGCTTTCTTTTGTTGAAGAGAATGCAAATATAAAACTGGCAGTTGCGGAAGCTGAAAAAAATTATTTAGTTGAGTATATGTCAAATGCAAAAGTCTTAGATATTCAGATCACCCAAATCTTATTAAAGATGAATATTAAAGCCCCTGCATTGAAAGCGGAGTCCCAGTCGATTAAAAAACTGATTAATGAGTTCCTAAGAAAGTCCCATCCAAAAAAATAACCTAGAGTTTATTTCGAAGAAAATTTTGTACTAAAAATAATTCCCACAAAAACTAAGCAAAGTCCAAAAATACTTAGTGGACTTAAGTGTTCATCAAAGAAAATTATCCCTGTTGCAAAGGCATAGAAGCAAGTTAGGTAGTTAAAGTGACTGATCTTACTTGCTTGTTCGGCCATATAAGCTTTGGTCATAAAGACCTGAGCGATTTGAGTAAAGATTCCAATACTCAAAAGGCCTACCAACTCTAGTGGAGTTGGGCTCACCCAATTGGAACTCAGAAAAGGTAAACAAAAGGGGATTGTTACAAGTGGAAAGTAGAAAATAACTAATGAATGATGTGCCTTATCTTTAAGGAGCCTAATAAAGGTATAGGCAAGTCCTGCAAAAAAAGCTGCTGTCACACCCATTGAGAAATGGAAAAGCGAAGCCCGTGGATCAATATTCTTCATTAATGCAGCACCTATGAAGCTAAGAATAAAAAATGGCCATTGCCATTTGTTTGGGTATTCTTTGACCAGTACTATTGCTAAAATTATTGTGAAAATGGGTGCTAGGTATAAAATTGTAACAGCGGTAGCGAGGGGCATGTGCTGAATTGTGTAGAAGTATAGACTTAGTGCAATCGCTCCCGAAATTCCACGACCCAATAGCAGTGGTGTATGCTCGTTAAATATTTTAATTTTAAGTGAACGAATACTGTAATAAGAAATGACTAATGAAACAACAGAACGGAAGAAAACTATCTCGATTGCTGGAATATGGGCAAAATATTTTACTAATGCATTTATTATGCTAAAAAATAAACTTGCAATAAGTATGTATAAAATGCCTTTGTTCATCAACGAATTATGGCATACTAAGGAGTAATGGTCTATGCAACCAGATGTTTTAATAGAAGAAAAATCACAGTTAGAGTATATGAAAGTTGAAAATCAAGGGAAGACGGCCATTTGTATATTTCATGGTTACGGAGCTTCAATGATGGATTTATATGATCTATCTGGAGCTATTTCAACAAACTTTAAAGCAGATTGGTACTTCCCTAATGGTTTTATTCCTTTGAATATGGGAATGGGGATGATGTCTAGAGCATGGTTTCCTATTGATATGCAGGCCCTAGAACAAGCGATGATAGCGGGAAAGCATAGAGATTTTTCAGAGAATTACCCGGAAGAATTTAAAATGGCCCTTGATAAATGCCAAGGATTTATTGATCACTTAAAGACGAAATATGATAATATTGTTATTGGCGGCTTCAGCCAGGGAGCGATGATAAGTAGTCATCTATCTTTGAAGAACTCAGATGTTACAAAAGCGCTTTTACTTTTTTCTGGAAATTTAATTGGAAAAAATCAGTTATTAGAATTAACTAATAATCCAAAAAGCTTTCCCTTTTTTCAAAGCCATGGGAAAGAAGATACAGTTCTTGGCTTTAGTCATGCAATGTCTCTCTATGAACTTCTTAAACTTGGAGGGCATGAAGGAGAGTTTGTTGGTTTTACTGGAGGGCATGAAATCCCACAAGTTGTTATTGATAAATCTTCGAAGTTTTTAAATAGGGTTATACGTTAAGCTGCTTGATCAAAGGCTTCAGAGCTATCAGTATCTTGATCTCTCATAATTTGCTCAATTACTTCCTTTACTTGGAGTGGGTAATCTACAAAATGGAAGACTATATGTTGGTTATTATTTAGACGTAAAAGAATCGATGAAAAATCACATTCTTTTTCAGGGACTATAATTTCTTTGATGTCTTCGTATTTAATTTTTTTAAAGGTATTTAGAGGTGCAAAATAAACTAGGATATGATCTTTGTATAAAAGAATATGGTGGTACTTATCATGGATGAATAAAGCACCTACTAGCACGATTAAAGACACGGCCATATACAGTGAAAAGTCACCAATATTCACATCTAGTGCCATATGATAAACCATTAAACATTGGATTCCATATATTATCGTCAAAACTGGTAGTCTTGATATAAGGTTATTTAAATGATTTTCTCGACCCAATCTGGCCAGCGCCTGCTTTTCCATAAAATACTTGTCGGAATAACTCTGGAAAAACTTTAGTCCTAAATTTTTCAATAGAAGGGCCAATTTAAATCAATATTAGGTGGGAATTAGCGGAAATTTCCAGTTTAAATATAAAATTTTAGTTTTATAGATATTTCGTCGAATAATATTAGGTGAAAGATAATAATGGAAAATTCTATGTAGCCTTTGGTGTACTGATTGTGGGTACTGGACTTTATTTTATTTTTCAAAGTCCACCACAGTTTGACGCTCAGAAATATATTGAAGTGAAGGGGGATTTGATCTCCAGAAGCTCAGAGAATTCAAGTGACGTAGAAGGTGTGTTGGAATCAGTTTCCAAGACAGAAGCCTTACTTCAGAGAAAGGAAATTGAGCAGGGGAGACGACCAGCTAAAATGCAAGGTGATTCAATAGGAAAAAAACAATTGAGTCGAACTCATAAGAGTTTAAGAAATAAAAGAGAGCAATACACTCTAGACACTGAGGTTGTCTATGAGTCAAATAAATTTGAAGCAAATGAAATCCAGTTTGAGAAAATCGAAAACTTCTATGCAATTTTCCCAGAAGACTATTTACCAAATAATTATGAAAAAGTTCAAGAACTCAATGGGCTTTATATTATAAAATACGATGGTGACATTCCCGATGGAGCATTGAGTGTTGTTAAAAATAATGATACGAATAACCTCGCTATTTTTACTGGTATTTTAAGAGTAAAATTAAAAGATTTTGATAGTGCAGATGGGCTAATGGATTTGATTAACCAAGGCATTGTGAAAGATAGTAAAAAAGTTGATCCAGAGATTAATACTGACCTTTCTCATATCAGAGTTGCTACCTATAAGTTTAGTAATTATGAAAATACTATTTTTGTGTATAATATTTTACGAACTGAGGCCTTTGAGAACTTAGTTGAGAGAATAAATATAGACCTAATTGAGTGGAAGAGAACCTCGAATTAATCCTTTGCAAAACAACAAAACCTATTTGATATTTATGAGTGCCCTTAATCTATGGCAAGGCTTGGGAAAAGAGTGCATTTTTGGTATTAAATAAAAATATTATGGGCAGCTAATTCCGCTAAATTACGATCATTTATATCTTTTTTAAGCTAGGCCGTATTTATGACGTAAAATAACTTAAGGGAGTCTTGTTTGAAATATATTTTATTAGTCACATTTTTGATTGTTGTTAGTTGTGGAGAAGCTCCTGTTGCTGAGACAAATAATAATACTGATGTACCTTACGTGCCTACAAGTGCGACCGTCTTCGTTGGAGACATTAATTTTGTTCAAAGTGCGAGCGTTGTCAATCCAACTTATGATGGTAAAAGCCTGTTCTCGCAAAACGTAAATACTGGTTATACATTTTCGCTAGAAAATAATCCTTCACAGTTAAGTGTGAATGCTATCTCCGGCGAGCTGACTCTTAATATGGCAAGCGCATCTTCTGGTGTTTATAAGGATATTCAAATCAAAGCTTTTAATGGCACGACTTTAAGTGAGACTTTTTCTGTTGCACTAAATGGTGATCCACTTAGAAAGTATGCATGGCATATTGAAAATACTGGGCAAAAAACATTTGCTACTTTTGGTGTGGACTCTGGGTATGATTTAAACGTATCTCCTGTATTTGAAAAACAAATAACTGGAAATGGTGTTAAGATTGCCATTAGTGATTCAGGTGTTGAAATTAATCATGATGATCTTCATAGTAATGCTCTTGATGGGCAACATAGAGACTACTCATTAAGTTCTCCTTACGTTGGAGATCCCGTTCCAACTTCATCACATGGTACGGCCGTTACAGGAATTATAAATGCTGTTGGTTGGAATAATATGGGCTCAATAGGAGTCGCCCCCGGTGCTAAGTTTGCTGGATTTCAATTCCTAGATTCTCTACAGAGTACAGCTCTACTTATTGATCAAGCTACTGGAAGTTTTGATATTTTTAATTATTCCTACGGTGATGCAATTTATCAAGATACACTTTCAGATACTGATTATCTCGATCATCTTAGATATCAAACAATAACTAGTAATAAAGTTTATGTAAAAGCTGCTGGTAATGAATTTCTTTTAGGCGAAGGATCTACTTGTGGTCCTCATAATGCAAACTTTCCATTTGAGAATGAATCACCATTTGTTATCGTAGTTGGTGCTGTCTCTGGAGCAAGTACCAATCCTGGGAACGATACTGCTATAAAATCGACGTATTCTAACCCTGGTTCTAATATATGGATTTCAGCACCAGGTGGAGAGTATGGAAGAGATGATCCTGCTATTTTGACAACGGATTTACCTACTTGTTTTAAAGGATATTCAAAAGCAACTTCAGGGCTCTATAATGCATTTGAATATGGCCATGCACTCAATACTCAATGTCACTATACTTCCACTATGAATGGAACAAGCTCTGCGGCACCTATGGTTACAGGTGTCATAGCCCTTTTACGTGAGGCTAACCCCAGTTTGAAAATGAGAGATATTAAACATATTCTAGCCAATACTTCCCAGAAAATAAATCCAAATCATGAAGATAATTATTTTGGAAAATTACATCCAAGTCACGCTATTTCTGGCTGTACTTCTGTTACTCTTGTAAATCATGAATATGAACAAGGATGGGTTACTAATACAGCTGGGTACTCCTTTAATAATTATTATGGTTTTGGAATGGTAGATGCTGATGCCGCTGTTACTATGGCGCAAAGTTATTCTTCCACTCTAGGAACTCAAGTTGAACAAAATCCAAATTTTTCTATTGGAAAATTTAAGAAATCTCTAAATCAAGCAATACCGGATAATAGTTATTTAGGAACAACTGATACAATTACTATTTCGGCGGGGGATGCGCTTAAAGTTGAATCTGTTCAGATCAAAGTTAAAGTTTCTCATGCTCAATCAGGAGAAATTGGAATCGAACTAACAAGTCCAGGAACAACCAAAAGTATTCTCATGAATATTCATAATAGTTTTTTATTATTAGATAGTGATAATGATGGTAATATTGATGGAGATAGTAATTTAAATATTGTTTTAACAAGTAATGCTTTTTATGGTGAAGATTCCGAAGGTGCGTGGACAATCAAAGTAATAGACGGCAAGTCTGGTACTACTGGTAGCCTGACGGAGTGGAGCATAAACGTGTTAGGTCATAATTAAGGAAGATGAATTGACTCCATCAAAATTAAATCCAGTGGTACTGGTACTCATATTTATTCAAATTCTCTTTGGAGTTAATTTCCCAGCGAGTAAGGTTATTGTTGGCCAAATGGATCCTATTCTATGGTCAAATATTAGGTTTATTTTAGCAGGAATTGGAATGTTAGGCCTAACTCTCGCAATGAGAAGGCCACACCCAAAGTTGAATAAAGAATTTTTAATACCTGTATCCATATTATCAATTTTAGGTTTAGCCTTAGGTCAGGGCTTATTTTTAATAGGACTAAGATATACTACCTCTATAAACTCAGCTATTCTTATCACTTGTATTCCAATACTAACTCTTCTTATTGTTGTTATCAGAAAACAAGAGCAACTAACTTTTAATAAATTTGTGGGCTTTGTAATGTCTTTTATGGGGGTTTTACTCATGAGAGATGTATCTAGTTTTGAGTTAGGAAATGAAACGCTCTGGGGGGATCTTCTGGTCTTTTTAGCTGCATTCTGCTTTGCTATATACCTTAGTTATGGAAAAAAGTTTTTTATGAAGTTTGATAATATGTGGTCAACGACCTGGATGTTCTTCATATCAGGTATTGCAATGAGCTTATTTAACTTTGATAAGTTCTCACAAATAACCTCAGTAGACTATTCTATGGTCTTTTTCTACTGTGCTGGGTTCTCTATTGTTGGAGCAACTTTACTGACTTATTTTTTAAACAATTGGGCCCTTAAGAGAGCTCCTTCGGGGAACGTAGCCATTTTTATATACCTGCAACCTGTAGTGGCCGGTCTTATTGGCTTTTTCTTTTTAAAAGAAGAGATTTCGATGAGAATGGTTATTTGTTCAGGACTTATACTTGCAGGGCTACTTTTTTCAATATCAAAAAAGTCATAAAGAACTTAAAAGTCTAAAAATATTATAGAAAACCTTTGAACGGAATCCCGACAGATACTCCCCATGTTCTTGCTTCAAAATCGTCCTTTCCCCATGTTATAATATTGAGCTCCCAGAAGTAATTTTTTCCCCATCTAACCCAAATATTTTCATAATCAATCTTATCTGAAGTGCTTAGAAATACTCCGCCTGAGACAATATAGTTTGGAATGTTAAAGGCATGTCTATACATAAACTCTATTCCCTGTGGGAATATTGGTTCACTTACCTCTGGTGTTTCATCATCAAATTTAAAGTATAGATATTGAACTCCTAGAAGAGTTGTAAAGTAGAGTTTGTTATCAAGTGAGAAGGCAAAATCTGAGCCAAGGTACATGGCAGCGTTATTGAATTTAGATTCTCCTAGTACAGCGGCGTTAAAACCTCGTATTGAGCTTGTGTCTGAGATTTTATAATTTAGATAAAAGAATAATGCGGAGGCCACCGGAGCTCTTTTTGTGAGAACCTTCTTGTCACTGTCAACGGTTTTTGTATGAAGTGAATACGGTCCAAAACCATAGGCCGTAAATAATCGATGAAGTCTCTTGGGAACTTTAGCCTTTATAGTTATTTCTTTTTCTTTTAAAGTTTTTACATTTTGAACTTTTATTTTTACAGGTAGCTTATTGAGAAAAGCTGCATAGTTTGGAATATAGTCGCCGTTAACTATTTTTAGTTCAGGAGATACCCATTGTACTTCAAGCATGGCCTTCTCTTTTCCATAAGCTCCGATTCTTCTGGTTCTACAGCCAATAGAGAAGTGCTCGTCTTCAAGTCCTTCAATTTCAATATTATTTCTTGAACAAGTGTAGTCGATTATAACTCTTTGTGCTTTTTTATTGTTAAGGGTGATGGTGATGTTTGCGACTTTACCATCTTTGTTTAGAATTTGAACTTCATCCCTTTCAAATAATGAAAAATATAGTTCGGCGTAAGAATTTTTTTTAGATTGCTGAAAACTAATGCTTGAACCTTTGTAATTGATTACAAAGTCTGAATCTGGAGAATTAACTTTTATTTTTAATCTTACCTTTGGAAGAAGAAGAGTTTCATCAAAACGTACCCATTCAAAAGATGAATTATCAACAATTGCTTTGATTTCTTGATCCCCAAATTTGGTGATATTAATATCAACATCTTTTCGACTTAATTTAATTCGATTTTCTGCAGTAGGCGCATCTTTTAGAGTTATGCCACTAGAAATTGCACTATTGGAAAATCCTATAAAAATGAAAAGACTAAATAGCTTTAACACAGATTTGCATCCAGAATTTACCAAGGTCTGACCGAAAAGGAACAAGAAGTACTGGTATCTTAGCGTCTTGATAGATTTTATGGCCACGTCCCCTCATTACTGATGGTATCGCCCGGTCCAAGCTGTAACCACGTTGATTAAGAATTGCTTTGGTTTGACCAAAAATAATATTAATAATTTCGGCTGCTCCATCTTGGTTATTAACATCAACTTCACCGATATTTTCTTCAAGCATTTTACTAATGACGGTTTGATAAACTTTATCATCAAAAGTAATAGCAATTGATCCTTTGAAGTACGGTGATGAAATTGCCAAGGTACCACTAATATCAACTTCTAAAACTTCACTTCCTAGGAGGTAGGGTTTTTGAGCCTCAATATTAGCGGTTCCACATAAACCATTTAGGGTTTTCATGGAAGAGTCGATGAAAGGATTTATAAAATCTACATCTATTTTAAAATGTTTCTTTTTGGGATCGAGCTTAGACATGGCCAATATTTTATCTGCTAATTCCTGGTAACCTTGCGGTTTCTCCATATAGTCTATGAACTTTTGATCCCTTGTGTGAATTTTAGCTTCTTCTATAACTGCTGTGTAACATAAGATGGGGGTGTACATATTATGACTAGTTTCACGGTAGGCATCTATTAGTTGTTTACCACTAAGCTTTGGTAAATTGAAATCTGTAAGTATGACATCGAATTTTTGATTTCTTGTTTTTTGAAAAGCTTGGATACCATCTCCAGCTTGAACGACAATCATTTGGGTTAGATCTTCTAACTCACTCGCTAATTGTAATCTCAATTCCTCTTCGTCTTCGACAATAAGGAGATACTTTCTACCCATAATAACCTCGCTGTATTATTATAACCATAAAATCTAAATTTTATATGGGGAAATTATAATAATTTAATTTTAACGATAAGAATTTGGCCTGGGAAAATATGAGAACGGATTTTATTAAGTCTTCTTAATTCATTAACAGACTGATTCTCTCTTTTTGCAATTTGGCCTAATACATCACCTCTAGAAACAGTGTAGTATTTTGCCTTGTGAGCTGGAACTTTGAGTTTCTGCCCAACAAAAATCTTTGATCTCTTAATTCTGTTCATCGATTTTATATTCTTTATGTCAGTCTTAAAAGTTCGAGCTATTAGGGAGAGATTATCTCCAGTTTTTACTGTGTATGAGTAAAGAATTTTTGTATTGGAATTGGTTGGTAATTCTAACTTTTGACCTATATAAATGGTGTTACTTTTTATTTTGTTTAATCGTCTTAAGATGTTTGTTTTTAAATTATATCTCCTAGAGATGGAGTAGAGAGATTCATTTTTTCGGACAATATGAATTTGCTTATTCTCTTTAGGTTGTTTACTTTTACTTACTCTTTTTTGGGGTCTAGATTTTAGATAATCATTAATTCTTGAGAGGTTTTTAGTTGATGAGTCTGGTAAAAATATTTCAAAGCCACCTTTACCCAGGTGACGAATATGATTTCCAGAAATGTCATGGTTAAGGGCTTTTATGATCGATTTACTTACGTTAAGCTTTTTTGCTAGAGTATTAAGACCAATAGAGCTTTTAATATGAATACTCTTAGTGTTTACAAAAATATTATGGCTTGGTTTTATGATTTTTATATCATACTTTTTGGGGTTGGAGAGAATCTCCATAACTGCTAGAACTTTGGGAACATAATTTCTAGTCTCTTTTGGAATTATTTTCCTTCTACTTAGTTCATAATACTCTCTTGTGTTTGCGCCGCGTATTCTTCTGATAATTCCGTATTCGCCCGCATTATAAGCCGCTAGTGCAAGTTCCCAAGAACCAAAAATATTATAAAGATCTTGAAAGTAAAGAGCAGCAGCTTCTGTTGATTTATAGATATTTTTTCGTTCATCAATACTTCGGGTTACCTTTAGGCCATAACGAGTTGCCGTACCTTTGATGAACTGCCAAGGCCCAACTGCTCCTGCATGGCTTCTAGCACGATTCTGGTAACCACTTTCTATAAGGCCAACATAATACAATTCTTTTGGTAGTCCATATTTTTCAAAAATTGATTCAATTATGGGTTTATACTCTTCACCATTTTTAACGAAGCGTTGAAGACCATCTTTATTGCGAGTGGAGAAGTACTTAATCCAGAATTTAACTTTACTATTTCTTACAGGCATTAAGAAACTTTCATCTCTTTTGGAAATCGCTTCCTGCTCAATGGCCTGGGTTAAGAGTTTTTCTTCCGTGTTCTCTTTGAAGGAATTAATGACTTTGGTGGGAGTATCACCTTGAATGAGTTCCTTTTTCTTTGTAGTATTGTAGCGGTAGTTTGGAACTATATTTGCACAACCAGATACTATGAAACAAAGAGAAATACTCAAGCATATATTTTTTTTATAAGGCATTATTTGAACTCCCAAATTTAATAAGTCTTTTAGTATTTTACCATTTTTATTGCATACTCCCATCGACGGAACTTTTATCCGCCATTTCTAATTATTTATTATTTTCTCTTGATTTCTTTTCTTCTTTAAATTTATTCATTACAATTTTTATACAGAAAAGGAAATTCTATGAAACACTTTATTGCACTAATTGCATTAGCATGTTTATGCTCTTGTTCAATCTTTAATAGTACTCGTCAAGCCGAACTAATCCCTGGGAAGAAAAGATCCCAGTATGAGGCAAAAGGGAAGAAATATATGATTTCTACCCAAGGAAAGGCCACGACTGAAGCTGCAAAATTTGTTTTTCAAAAAGGTGGGAATATTTATGATGCCGCTGTAGCAGCGTCTTTTGCTATTTCTGTAGAAAGACCACATTCAACTGGCCTTGGTGGTGGTGGATTTATGGTTATTCATGATGAAAAGAATAAACTTGATGAAGCTTATGACTTTAGGGAAATGGCCCCTAGGATGGCGACGTCTAAAATGTTTCTTGATAAGAAAGGTAAGCAATTTAAAGATAAGTCATTAACTGGTGCCTTCGCATCAGGTACTCCTGGTTTAGTTGCAGGGATATTAGATGTGCATTCAAAGTATGGAAGTCTTCCTTTAGAAGTTATCATGCGTCCAGCAATTGATCTGGCAAAAAATGGTTTTGAGATTTATCCTGCTCTAGCTTTGGCGATTAAAGCTGAAGCGGATCGCCTTTGTAAATTTGAATCTTCTAAAATCATCTTTTTAAACAAAGATTGTTCACCAAGAAAAACAGGGGAAATTCTTTATCAAAAGGATTTAGCAAAAACTCTGGAGATCATCTCGAGCAAGGGACGTCGTGGATTTTATCAAGGAGTGGTTGCTAGAAAAATAATTGCATCACAAAAGAAACTTGATGGTCTTATGACTTTAAATGATCTGAAATATTATAAAGTTAAAAATAGGGTACCAGTAGTTGGTCACTATAAAGGATACAAGATTGTATCGATGCCACCTCCTAGTTCTGGTGGAACCCATGTAATTCAAATTCTAAACATTCTTGAAGGATTAAATCTCGCTGAGTATGGGGCGCAAAGCGCGAAAGCAATTCATATGACGTCTTCAGCAATGCAAATGGCATTTGCTGATAGAGCTGAATACATGGGGGATTCAGATTTTAAGACTGTACCGGTTAAAGATTTAATTTCAAAAAAATATGCAAAGAACCTCTCAAAAAAAATCAAAGAAAATAAGGCGCTTAAGTCAAAGGAATTTCCAGTTCCTTTTAAAGAATTGGCCAAAGAGTCCGACCATACAACCCATTTCACACTAATGGACGAGGCCGGAAATATTGTAACATCCACACAGACTATTAATGGATGGTTTGGTTCTGCCGTTGTCGCTGGTGGAACTGGAATTGTTATGAATAATGAAATGGATGATTTTGCTAGCCATGTTGGTGGAGTCAATTTATTTGGTGCTATAGGCGGAAAGAATAATTTAGTAGAGCCTAGAAAAAGACCTCTTAGTTCCATGAGTCCTACGATTGTATACGATAGAGCTGGAAAGCCTTTTATGGCACTTGGTACTCCTAGTGGAACTAGAATTTTAACTTGTGTAATGCAAACAATCCTTAACGTTCTTGAGCATGAGATGCCTCTATGGGAAGCTGTGAGCGCAACAAGGTATCATCACCAGTGGAGCCCTGAAGAAATAAGAATTGGAGCGCCAGGATTTGATCCTAGTGTTGAAGCTGAATTAAAGGCCATGGGGCATAAAATCAAACACAAAAATCTTGGTTGTAAGATTCAGGCCATCATGAGGAATGAAGATGGAACTCTTCATGGGGTATCAGATCCAAGAGAAGAGGGGATGAGCTTCGGGATTTAATTCGGAAGCTTTATAAGTTTTTCCTTGGGTTGAGAGCAACATTGGCGAGGAATAAACCAGCAACAATTGAGATGGCCACTATTAGCATTTGAAAACCACCGCTAAGCCCCGCAATAAAATCTTCTTGAAAGATAAGGTTGAGCCCTTTAAGGCCAACACTACCTGGAACTAGAAAAATGATTCCTGGTAGGAGTGTGATTGCAGCTGGTCTTTGTCTAATCCTTGCAAATAAATTACTAAAAAGACCAATGATGAAAGCACTTATGAAAACCGATAGAGTTTGGTTGAAGAAAGTAAGGCATAAATTTAAGGCACCGATTGTAACAATCCCGCTGAGTAACACCCAAATAAAATCTTTCTTTTTTGCATTGAATATAACGGTAAACGAAAGAGCAGCAAGAATTGTCGCTGGAATAATATAGTAATTCCCCAGAGGTGTCGCCTCAATCATTGGGAGGTTTCCGAGTAAGAGTTTTCCAACCTCCACACCAAGTAATATACCAAATGATATTTTAAAGAAATCAATCATTGCACCCATGAGACGAGCAGTACCAGAAACTAAGTGTTGGGTTGCAAGTTCTGTCATGGCTATTGTAAGACCAAGTCCTGGCACGATAACAATTAAGGATGATATAAGAACGATTTGAAAACTAAATTGAAATTGAAAATGATAAGCTAAATAACAGCAGATCATTACCGTAAATGCGCTTAAAAATTCAAAAATATCAGAAATTTTCGGAGACCTTATTTTAAAAATCGCAAGGATTCCAACAATTGAGCCCAGTATAAACGAGAGTATCAGCTCGTTTGTTCCACCTTTAAGAATTGCACATAGGGCAGTTGAGGTAAGCCCATAGGCGAGAAATAATACTCCATGTCCATAAGATGAAGGTCTATCTTCAAGTTCTTGAATTTGCTTTATGGCCTCATCAATGGAGAGTCCACCCAAACATATAGCATTCGCTATAGAGTCTAGTTCTTGGAGTTTTTCAAGGTCTGCTCCTGCGGGTGTTACTCTCATATGTCTAGAAAACTGTTCGTCATCTGAATCAATTGAAATAGCAAGGTAAGTTGGGGTCGTAAAAAAATGCCCCTTTAGTCCAAGGTAGTTTGAGATGAATTTAAGACTAGCTTCAAGTCTTTGGGCATTTGTCCCATACTTGTGAAGTCCTACACCTATCATTGAGATGAGTTTAATTTTCTTTTTTAATTCGATTGTGCTCATGAGAGCATTATAGCATAATCAAAAGCAATGGTTAATTACAAATCGAACGTCCGAAAAATATATCTATTTAGTTTTTTCTACATGTACCTTATTATTGTCCCGGTAATAATTCCTTATTTTATGAATTTAGGGCTGTCGATGACTGAGATCTTTATTATTCAAGGAATGTTTGGCTTTTCCATGGCGCTATTTGAAGTTCCGTCGGCATATCTTGGAGATATTTGGGGAAGGAAAAAGATACTTCTTTTAGGAACTTTTATCTCAGGTGCAAGTTTTACCTTGCTTGTATATGCAACAAATTTTTGGAGCCTGCTTCTTTATGAGGTTATTCTTGCAATTGGTGCTAGTTTCGTATCTGGTGCAGATTTGGCGATTATGTATGATTCCTTAGGGGAAGATCGAGCTGCCAAAATCAGGTCTGTTAGTAATTTCCATGGAATGCAGTTATTAGGTGAATCCGCAGCTGCCTTAACCTGTAGTTTTTTTATGCACTATAGTTATAAGCATGTGGTTTGGAGTCAATTTGTTGTTGGATGGTTCCCATTTATAATAGCTTTATTTTTGATTGAGCCTAAAATTGAGCGGATGATAAAAGGACAACACCGAAAAAATCTGGGGGAAGTATTTCATCATATTTTTATGGATGACCTTAAAATGCGTTTGATTTTTATGAATATGGTTACTTGGAGTGTTTCAACATTTTGTGCCATTTGGATTATCCAGAAATATTGGCAAGATCAGAATATTCCTCTCTATAATCTTGGGATTCTTTGGGCCATATGTAATATAACTGCTGCCATTACTGGAAAAATAGCACCAAAATTGGAAATAATATTTGGAGCTAAAAAACTATTAATTTGCATGAGTCTGTTACCTGTAGTTGCGTATATTACGATGGGCCTGTATCCAGGTCTTGTGGGAATAGTTATGACATTATCCTTTTATGTTTCACGTGGGCTGAATATGGTTATTATGAAAGAAGCTTTTAATCATAGAATTCCAGATAAGTTTAGAAATACGGCAAATTCTTTAAATAGCCTATGCTTTAGGATGACATTTTTTGTTTTAGGTCCAATAATTGGAATTATCATTGATAATTATGGAATGGGTAGTGCTCTACAATTCTTGGGGGGATTGTTTAGCATTTTTTTTATCGCTTTAATGTTACCTCTTTTAAGGAAATTATGAAAAAACACAATATACAAGAAGTTTTATGTGAAATTAAATCTAATGTTGAAAAGCACTATGGAATTGGTAAGAAAGCTGATTATATTCCTGCGCTCTTTAAGGTAGATCCAAGGCAATTTGCCCTGACGGTTATTGATGAGAAGGGTGAAGTCTATAGCATTGGCGATGATCAAGTAAATTTCAGTATTCAAAGTGTGAGTAAGGTTATTACTTTAACGATGGCCCTAAATGAAGTTGGGGATGAGATTTGGGGAAGAATGGATAGAGAACCCACTGGTAAGGCGTTTGACTCTCTAATTCACCTTGAAGAACATAATGGTATTCCAAGTAATCCGTTTTTAAACTCAGGGGCAATTGTTGTTGCTGATATTCTTTTAGAGTTTTACGGAAGTCATGTTATTGAAAAAGTTTTAGGCCTTGTTCGAAAGATATCAGGAAATCCTAATATTAATATAGACAGTGAAGTTTATAGTTCGGAAAAGCGTACTGGTCATAAAAATTATGCCTTTGCCCACTATATGAAAAGCTATGGAAATATTGTAAACGACGTTGAAGATGTTTTGGATGTTTATTTTAAATTTTGTTCTTTAAGCCTTAACAATGTCGATCTTGCAAGAATTTTCTATTATTTGATGAATCAAGGTGTTTCTCTTGATGGCGAGCAAATTACTTCAAAACGGCACTGTAGTCGAATTAATTCACTTATGTTTACATGTGGTACTTATGACGAGGTTGGGGACTTTGCCTACCTTGTTGGGCTTCCTGTGAAAAGTGGTGTGAGCGGAGCAATTGCTGGTTGCTTACCAAACAATTACTCTGTAAGTGTATGGTCTCCTGAACTTAATAAAAAAGGAAATTCATTCTTAGGATTTAAGGCATTGGAATTACTTACGACGACGCTTGAGAAAAGCTATTTAAGCTAAATCGTCTAACTTTTTTACACCAGAGTAAATGCTTCAATCTTCCTACCGGCTAAATTCTATTCACCCTATACTGAAGTAGTTATATAAATTATAGGAGTTAATATGAAAAATCTTTTTATCACTGGTTTAATGCTTTCAAGCATGTTGGTGGGTACAGGGTACGCAAATACTACGAGTACTGGTTCATCGGCACTATTATCAGACACTATTCCTTATCCATTTTATGATGTTCAAAAATCATCAGACGGAAAGTTGAATAGAATGATGGTTTTAAATAGTGGTATTGGCTCCCTTGAGAAAAGATTAGAACTAATTGAAAAAGCAACTAAGACTATTGAAGTAGAATACTTTATATATGGAACTGATGATTCATCAAGGCTTATTACTCAAGCTTTGGTTAAGGCCGCAAAACGTGGTGTTAAAGTCAGAATGTTAATTGATAAATCAAAGGCGATCTTTGTTTTTGATGAGTGGTATGCAAAGGCCTTATCTGAAGTAAAAGAAAATGGCGGTAGTATTGAGGTTCGTTATTATAATTCAGCCGCTTTATGGAGAATTTCTTCAATTAATTTTAGAAACCATAGGAAACTAATAACAGTAGATGATAAGTTCGCCATAACAGGTGGTAGAAATATTGAGGATGACTACTATGACCTTTCTGAAGAATTTAATTTTCTTGATAGAGATGTATATATTTCTGGTGATATGGCCTTAACATTAAGAGAAAGTTTTGATCAATTCTTTGAAGATAAAATCTCTGAAAGACCAACATTACCTCAAAGACCTAGTGATACAATAAAGAAAACTATTAGACGAGCGAATGGAAGAATTACAAAAAGAGTAATGGTCGATAATAAAAATGCTGTGGATGAATACGTAGCTAAAATAACTACCATTAGAAATTTTATTACCGAAAATTCAGAAGATCTAATATTGAGGCAGAAAATTAAAGAGATAGGGAGTGAAGTATTAGCAAGTAAAAAAATGCATACTTGTCCTGAAATGACATACTCAACAGATAGACCAGGTGCTGATTTGTGGAGTGGTGGTAATTACTGGATGCGTGATGTTACGGATTACTCTGATAAATACAGAAACTTACGTAAAACATTATTTGATAAAGTAAGTGCGGCGGATAAGAAAATAATTATCTCATCTCCATATATGATCAATAACGACTACTCAAGTGAGTTAATGGAAAGTATCATTAAAGGTGGAGTTGAAATTGATATCTATACAAATTCTCTTGCATCAACGGATGCTGTTTATGTAGCGGCCAACTTGTATATTTACGCTGAAAGATGGGCGAACTTAGGGATAAATGTTTTTGTTCACGACGGTAATTATCTTGAAGAAGGTGCTGGAGTTATTGGCCCAGGTGTTAAGACTGCAATGTGGGGAACCCACTCTAAAACTCAAGTTTATGAAAGCGAAGATTATACAGAAGTTATGATTGGTACTTATAATGTTGATAATAGATCAAATCATTACAACACAGAAATGGCGATATTTTGTAAAGGCTCAGAAGCGATTGCTGATGAAGTAAAAAATAGCATCGCTCATAGAGTTAGAAACTCTTATCAAATCCATGGAGACGGAACGGCCACTAATAAAAACGGTGATTCTGTCAGTGTTCTTGGAGCAAATGAAGAGAATAAGGATTCAATGAGGAGAATGACTGCACCTTCATGGTTATTGAAATTCTTACTATAGTTAAAAAGAAGAATAATTAGGAATAATATACTAATATAGAAGGCCTTCATTTAAATGGGGGCTTTTTTATCTAATCATTTTTCTTACATCTACTTTTAAAATTCAGGGCCCAATTGTTACCACTGTTATAAAATAACGCACCATCGCTATCAAATCCGTATAACCAACACTAATATATCTCCTCACACACTAGATTATTTTGGCAAAAAAGATTGTCAGAGTATTTCGACGCTTAAAAAGGGAGTTTACTACATGAGTGAGAGCAATGTGAAAGTTAAAGAATTTACGGTCTCAGCAGTCCTTATCGGAATTGTAATAGCCATTATTATGACTGCGGCAAATGTTTATTTAGGTCTTTATGCAGGTATGACAGTATCAGCATCTATCCCCGCAGCAGTTATTGCCATGGGTGTTTACAAAGGTATTCTAAAAACAGACTCGGTACATCAATCAAATATAGTTCAAACAATGGCCTCAGCTGGAGAGTCCCTCGCTGCAGGTATAATATTTACGCTACCAGCTCTTGTCATCATTGGCGCATGGAAAGACTTCCAGTTTTGGCCAACTACACTTATAGCCATCTCAGGTGGGCTTCTAGGAATAATTTTTATGATTCCTCTTAGAAAGACTCTTATTCAAAATGAAGAAGAACTTACATATCCAGAAGGGGTTGCATGTGCAGCAGTTTTAAGATCTGGGGATGCTGAATCAGGTACTGCCGGTTTTATCACTATTCTTAAGGGATTAGGGTTAGGTGCTGGTTTTAAATTTATTGGCTCAGGTTTAAAATTATTTGTGGGATCTTTTGAAATAGCAAAAAAAGTTAAGGGCTCAAGTCTCTTTTTTGGATTTGATGTTTCTCCAGCACTACTTGCTGTTGGCTATATTGTGAATATTCATGTTGCCTCATTAGTTTTTATTGGTGGAGCTATTGGATTTTTTCTAGCAATCCCTATATTGGGAACACCACTTGGAATGGAAGATAAATCTGCGATTGATCTTGCTTGGACACTTTGGTCAAGTCAGGTGAGGTACTTAGGTGTTGGTGCCATGATCGTTGGAGGTCTTTGGTCTATTGTTTCTGTTAGAAAGGGGATTGTCCAAGGGCTTAGAGGTCTAAGAGGAATGTCAGCTACCACAGTAGATGCTGAAAGAACTGAAACAGATATGCCTTTTATGGGAATGATGATTGTGATGTTAACTTGTTTCACAATTATGGTTGGTCTTTATAATTCAATGATTGATAATATGGGGATTACAATAATAACGACTGTTCTTATGATTTTTTGTTCGTTCATTTTTGTGGCGGTTTCTAGTTATATTGTAGGTCTTGTTGGGAGTTCAAATAACCCTGTTTCGGGAATGACGATATCAGCATTGCTTGTCTCAGCAGCTCTATTTTTAGTTCTAGGTTACAAAGGTGATTCTGCCATTCTTGCAACACTAGGGGTCGCAGCAGTAGTATGTTGTGCAGCCTGTACAGCAGGAGATTGTTCCCAAGATTTAAAAACTGGTTACCTCATTGGTGCTACTCCAAAATATCAACAATATGCTCAAATAATTGGGGTTGTGATTCCGGCCTTAGTTATCGCTCCAGTTTTAAGTTTATTGCACTCTGCCTATGGTATTGGAACGGGCTTAAAAGCTCCTCAGGCGACACTATTTGCCTCTATAACGAAGGCATTATTTGGTGAGGGAGAGTTACCAGTAACTATGGTCGTTTATGGTGCTTTATTTGGAATTTTGATTATCTTAGTTGACTCAATATTTTTAAAGAATAAGAAGTTTAGACTTCATCTTATGCCTCTTGCTGTTGGTATTTATCTTCCAGTTACATTGGCCATTCCTATCTTTTTAGGTGGTCTTATTAGATACTGGGTAGATAAATCAAGAAAAACTGAGATAGATGAAAGTAAAGATCAGGGGGTCCTTTTAGGCTCTGGATTTATTGCTGGTGAAGCAATAATGGGGGTTGGACTTGCGGTTGTTTTATATTTCGCAGGAAATGTATTGGCACTGTCGATTGATCCATTTATAAAAGAGGTTCTTTCGGTTATGGCATTTTTGGCCATTGCATCCTACTTATATAAAATTGCAAAACGATCTTAATTATATGGCCCCTCTTAGAAGGGGCCTTTATGTCATTATAGGCTTAGAGTTATAGGCCTGGAATTATACATGTTAAAATCGCTCTACCGTGATTTAGTAAACCTTCTGCCGCATCAATGATACTTATAGAAACTAGGTCCTGCTTATCAGACAATACATCCATTATCGAAATCTCGGCATTTAAATTATCATAATTTTTTTCTAACGCTTTAATACACTTTACTTTATTTGGTTGTTGCGTGTTCTTACATACAAAACCGATTGCTCCAACTTTAGTTCTCGTAAGTGCTACCTTTGCTGAAAACTGTCCCGCAGTAATTATTCTGGCGTTGAAATCTCTTGAAGCTGTTGCTAAATCTATCGTACCGCGTTGGTAGATCTCAATACATTGTTTATCTACAGATTGCTCAGTAGTCATCTTCTCATCTGCCATAACGTTAAGCATATTTAAGGTCATAAGGGCAATTAAAAGGGGTTTTAAAAATTTCATAGGGGGACTCCATTGGTTTGAATTTTAAATATAATATCACCTGATTAAAAACTAATAAGATGTCTTGTAAGAAAGACATTGGGTGTCAAAGTTTTAGACAGTTATTTTTTGGAAAGAGGGATGATTTAGGATTATTTTACTAAGTTTTTATTCTCATATTGAAACAACTGGTGTTTAATATTCTCTCTTAAATCATTATTAGAAGGTCTTTTATGGAAAAGAGAATTGTAATTACTGGAATTGGGCTTACATCTCCGATAGGAAATGATCTTCCAACTATGCGTAAAAATTTACTAGAGGGTGTTAGCGGTATTGCAGAACATGAAATTCGTTTCATGGGAAAAAGACCTGCAGGCTTTTGTGAATTTGATGAATTTAAACACCAAAAGAAAAAAACTAGAAGAAGAGGAACAAGAGCTGGTTCAATATCTATCTACTGTGCTAATGAAGCTATAATTGATTCAAAAATTGATTTTGATAATATAGATAAAAGTAGGATGGGAGTCTTTATCGGCCTTACTGAACATGGAAATGTTGAGACGGAAGAAGAGATTTTTCAAATGCACGAAAATGGCTCTGATTATAATCTTTGGTCAATTCACCATAATCCTAGAACTGTTGCAAATAGTCCTGCTGGAGAAGTTACACTTAACCTAGGTATAACAGGGCCACACTTTACTGTGGGGTCTGCTTGTGCCGGCGGTAATATGGGGCTTATTCAAGGAGTTCAACAAATTCTATTAGGTGAAGTTGACTCTGCACTTTGTGGCGGAGTTAGTGAGTCACCAGCAACATTTGGTATTTTTGCAGCATTTAATGCTCAGGGTGCCCTTGGAAGTCATAAAGATCCTGCTAAAGCGTCAAGACCTTTATGTAAGACAAGGGACGGTATTGTAATTTCTGAAGGTGGATGTATGTATCATATTGAAACTTTGGAAAGTGCTGAGAAAAGAAATGCAAAAATTTATGGTGAAGTCATAGGTTATGCATATAATTCTGATGCAAGTGACTTTGTACTTCCTAATACTAACAGACAAATTGAATGTATGAACAAAGCAATGAAAAAAGCTGGTGTTTCATCAACTGATATAAATATTGTGAATCTTCACGCTACCGGAACTGTGATGGGAGATGTGAACGAAGTTAAAGCTGTAAGAGAAGTTTTTAACGGGAATGCAAAGACACATGTTAATTTTACTAAAGGCCATATCGGTCACTCAATGGGGGCGGCAGGTGCATTAGAACTTGCAGGAAACTTACCAAGTTTTGAAGATGGTATGGTTCACCCAGGAATAAATGTAGAGGAACTAGACGAGGACTGTGCGATGGATAATCTTGTTATTAATAAAGCAATTGAAACCAACACAGTTGATATCATTCTTAATAACTCATTTGGGATGTTAGGAATTAATTCATCAGTAATAATCAAAAAAATTTAAGGGGAAGTATATGACAACTGAAGAAGTTAAAAACATTGTATTAGAAATTATTGCAGACGTAGCACCAGACGAAGAACTAGACGGATTGAAAGGTGCAGATAGCCTAAGAGATCAGCTGGACCTAGATTCAATGGACTTTTTGGATATTGTTATGGAGCTAAGAAAGCGTCACAAAGTAGAAGTTCCTTCTGAAGACTACTCACACCTTGCAACTTTAAATAGTTGTGTTGAGTACTTAACTCCAAAATTTGCTTAAGTTAGAAACATGACTCAAAAATATGATGCAGTGATAATAGGGGCCGGTATGTCTGGCCTCGCAGCAGGAATACGACTTGCTATGTTTGATAAAAAAGTCGTCATATTAGAAAAACATGTTATTTCAGGTGGGCTAAATTCGTATTACACGCGAAGAATTAAAGAAACCAAAGAACTTGTTAATTTTGATGTTGGCTTACATGCGCTTACCAATTTCGCAAAAAAAGGTGAAAAGAAAAGACCATTAACGAAACTATTAAAGCAGCTTCGAATTCCATACGATGCATTTCAACTAAAAGAGCAAACTCACTCATTAATACACTTTAAAAGTGCCCAGTTAAAATTTTCAAATGATTTAACACTATTA
This sequence comes from Bacteriovoracaceae bacterium, assembly GCA_047634375.1. Taxonomy (GTDB): domain Bacteria; phylum Bdellovibrionota; class Bacteriovoracia; order Bacteriovoracales; family Bacteriovoracaceae. The sequence goes on along the minus strand of JBLIAG010000035.1, from coordinate 8,499 downwards.
ACAAATGAAATTTCGGAAGTATTTCCCAAAGAGGTTGATAATTTTACTAAATTTACTTCATATTTAATGGAATATAATGAAGTTGATTTAACTGCTAAGTATGAATCAGCAAGATCTGTATTGGATTTGTATTTTCAAGATGATCTCTTAAAAGAAATGATTATCGCACCCTTGCTTATTTATGGTTCGGCCTGGGAAAATGATATGGACTTTTCACAGTTCGTTATCATGTTTAAATCCCTTTATATAGAAGGCTTTTCCAGACCAGAAGGTGGTGTCAGAACCATTATTGACCTTCTTATTAAGCGCTACCAAGAAGTCGGTGGAGAACTCAGATATAGAGCAAGTGTTGAAAGTATAAAGGCGAGTAATGAAGTTCAAGGTGTTGAACTAAAGAACGGTGAATACTTAGAAACGAAGAAAATTTTATCTTCCGCAGGCCTTCCAGAAACATTTAAAATGTTAAATAAAGTTACAAACTTCAAACCAGAGATTGGAAAATTATCTTTTACCGAATCGATTTATTTACTAAAAGATAAAACACCCTTAAAAAACTTTGATTCCACCATTGTTTTTTATAACGATTCTGATATTTATAATTATCAAAAGCCAAATCAACTATTTGATAAATCATCAGCTGTTTTTTGCTTACCAGATAATTATGACAGAAGTGAATCACAAGGTTATGGAACAGTTAGAGTTACTCATATGGCCAACTATAAATTATGGAAAGAGTTGGAGAAAACTGAATATAATGCACACAAAGAAGCAGTTTTTGGTGAAGCAAAACTTTTAGGTGAAAAGCTTTTTAATCAGGAACTAGATGTTGTTTTTAAAGACGTATTCACACCAAGTACAATCGAGCGATATACAAACCATTTTGATGGAACTGTATATGGTTCTACAACGAAATTAAGAGATGGAAAAACTGAAATTGATGGACTCTATATTATAGGGACTGATCAAGGATTTCTGGGTATAGTTGGTAGTATGTTAAGTGGTATTTCCATGGCAAACTTACACGGATTGATGGAGTAAAATAAAATTATGAGTGATATGAATATATCTTTAAGGGCAATTGCTTATCTTGAACCTGATGAATTTATTTCCTCAGATCAGATTGAAAAAGATCTTGCCCCTGTTTATGATAGATTAAAACTGCCTTATGGCCGAATTCAAATGCAAACAGGTATTGATTTTCGAGGAATGTTTAATGATAAAAAGCCCTCTGATATTTCAATTGGAGCTGCAAAAAATTTATTTTCTAAGAACTCTATTAAACCAGAAGAAATTGATTTATTAGTGCACGCATCTGTGTGTAGAGATTTTTTGGAACCTTCTACTGCGAGCTTAATTCATCATGGACTTGGCCTTAGGGCAGACTGCTTATCTTTTGACCTTTCAAACGCCTGCCTCGGTGTGGTCACAAGTCTTATGACGGCAGCAGATATGATCAACTCTGGCCGAATTAAGAATGCTTTAATCGTAACAGGGGAAAATGCAAAACCACTCTTAACTAAAACAATTGAAACTCTTTTGGGTGATAAGACAATAACTAGAAAGAGTATTAAAAAGTACTTTGCAAATTTCACCATTGGATCTGCCGGTGTTGCCATCGTTGTAACTAAAAAAACGCAAGGTCTTCCATTGATTCATAGTGCAACAAGTTTGTCTGATACGGCGTCTCATATGTTATGCCAAGGTGATGGATCAACAGATTCCTTAGTCATGGAAACAGATTCTGAAGAACTTATGCAAAGAGGAATTGCTCTAGCTAAGACTAACTGGACTAATTATAGACAAACCAATAAAAAAGAAATTGATCATTATATTTGTCATCAAGTTGGTATTCATCACCGTAACTTCCTATATAAAAGTCTCGAGTTAGACTTAAGTAAGGATCATACAAGTTTTGATCGATATGGAAACACCGGATCAGCTGCTCTTCCATTGACTCTGGCATTAGGTGCCGCACAAGAAAAGTTCAAGAAAGGTGATGAGATTGCACTGCTTGGTATTGGTAGTGGACTTCATACTCAAATGTTAGGAGTAACATGGTAATTTCAGAAGAATTAAAAAACCTCTATCCCTTTAAATCTAATTTTTTAAATTTAAATGATAATCAATATCATTATGTAGATGAAGGAACGGGACCTGTTATTATTCTGGTTCATGGAAATCCTACTTGGTCCTTTTATTACCGAGATATTATAAAAGAACTCTCTAAAACATATAGGGTTATAGTTCCGGATCATATGGGATGTGGCTTATCAGATAAACCACAAAATTATAAATATACCTTAGAACAAAGAATTATTGATTTAGGAAAGTTAGTTCATCATCTGGCCCTTGATAAGTACTCAGTCCTTGTACATGATTGGGGTGGCGCTATTGGTTTTGGGCATGCTGTGAAACATACAGAATCTATTGAGAAAATGGTTATACTTAATACCGCTGCATTTAGATCAAAGAGAATCCCATTTAGTATTGGCCTTTGTAAGAATAAATTTTTTGGTTCATTCTTGGTAAAATATCTTAACGGTTTTTGTTTACCGGCAACCTTTATGACGACTGAAAAGCCTCTAGATAAGCTTGTGAAGAAAGGGTATTTATTCCCATATTCAACACCTAGTAACCGAATTGCAATAAGTGAATTCGTCCAAGATATTCCCCTAGATGAAAGTCACCAAAGCTATAGTACCCTGAAGTCAATTGAGGAAAATCTCTCAGGACTTAAAGGTAAAAAATTGATCTTATGGGGCGGTAAAGATTTTTGCTTTAATGACGAGTTTTATAATAAATGGCGTGAGATTTATCCTGAAGCTGAATTTAAATATTATGAAAATGCCGGACATTATATTATAGAAGATGAGAAAGAAGATTCATTGAAAATGATTACCGAATTCCTAGGGCAATAAATGTATAATGATATTAAAAATGTCTCAGAACTTATTCAATACCAAGCGAATAAAAGACCAGGTAAGGAAGCTATAACTCAAGCAAAAAAAAATCTCTTTGGAGGTTATTCATATCCAAGCTACAGCTTTAAAGCTATGAATGATAAAGTTAATCAATTTTGTAATAAGCTAGAAACATTAGGTGTTAAGAGGGGGCATAGAGTTCTTTTTTTCATTAAACCTAATCTTGATTTCTGTGTTATTACTTTTGCTCTTTTTAGAATGGGAGCAACTCCTATCTTTATAGATCCTGGGATGAAGAAAGAACATTTTTTTTCCTGCATTAAGGATGTCGAGCCAGACGTTCTTATTGGAATACCTAAAGTTCATTTAATTCGACATTTCTACAAGAGTGTTTTTTCTAATATCCAAATCTTTATAACAACCGGCAGACTTGGATTTATCGCTAATTCTATTTACACCAAACTGCAGAATGAACCCATAACTTTTAATACATTCATACCAAAAGAGAATGATCTTGCAGCGATTCTTTATACATCCGGCGGAACTGGAACTCCAAAAGGAGTCGAGTATGGACATGATATTTTTATTAATCAAACCAAAATGCTTCAAAATGAATTTAACCTAACGGCCGAGGACCTTGATATCCCAGGTTTTCCTCTGTTTTCATTTTTTACTTTAGCGATGGGTATGACTAGTTGTATTCCTGATATGAACCCTGCTGACCCCATAAACTGTGATCCTAAGAAGCTCTACCAAAATATAAGTGATAAAAATGCTAGCTTTATAGCTGGCTCGCCTGCTATCTGGGAACGATTGGCCGACTATTGTTTAAGGGAGAACCTAAAACTTAACTCCGTGAAATATGTTGTTATGTTTGGTGCTCCAGTAAGTGTTAAAATTCATAAAAAATTTGCAAAGGTGTTACCGAATGGAACAACATATACACCCTATGGAGCAACTGAGTGCCTGCCTATTGCTAACGCTTCAGGGAAGTTTATTTTAACAAACATTTACAAAGATATGCTTTCAGGGATGGGGACCTGCGTTGGGAAACCTCTGACTGGTGTTCGCATCAAAATAATAAAGCAAGTGGAAGAGAATATAAGTGAATTTCAAAGTATAGAAGAACTAAGTCCTAATGAAATTGGTGAGATTCTTGTTAATTCACCTAACGTCACTAAAGGGTATTTTAAGAACGAGTCTGCTAATAAAAAATCCAAAGTTATCGATAATAGTGGCAAAATCTGGCATAGAATGGGAGATGTTGGTTACTTTGATGAACACGGTCTTTTATGGTTTTGTGGTAGAAAGAAACACGTTGTTGAGGCCAAGGGAAAAAAATACTATCCTGCACAGATTGAATCTATTTATAATCAACATCCAAAAATAAAAAGATCTGCACTCATCTATGATCGTAAAAATAATTCACCAGCTTTAGTGATAGAAAGATATGATCAAAAAGAAGTTATTGAATCAATGTTCTTAATGGATTTAAAAAATCTATCCCAGACCAATATTCATACTAAAGCGATTGTTGAGTTCTACGCTCGAAATAATTTTCCCGTAGACTCAAGACATAATATTAAGATTGATCGCACAAAACTTCAATTTGATATTACAGGGGCATAAATGAAAATTCTAGTAACTGGTGGCGGTGGTTTTCTTGGGACTTATATTGTTCGTGAACTTTTAAAGCAAGGGCATAATGTATCTAGTGTTTCACGTAATGAATATCCCCATCTATCAGAACTTGGTGTTAAAAATCTCATTTGTGATTTAACAAATAAAGAGGATCTAGACAAACTAGACCTTAGTTCGTATGAAGCAGTATTTCATGTCGCGGCCCTTGCTGGGGTTTGGGGTAGTTATGATAAGTATTATTCAATTAATTTTGAAGGTACGAAGAATTTAATTGAGAAAATTAAAAATCAAAATACTAAATACTTTATTTATACATCGAGTCCTAGTGTTGTTTTTGGAGAAGATAACATAGAGAATGGAGATGAAAGTATCTCTTATCCTACGAAGTTCTACACTCACTACGCAAAGACCAAAGCATTAGCTGAAAAGTTTGTTTTGGAAAGTAATGAAGACTTCTTTAAAACCACGGCACTTAGACCTCACTTAATCTGGGGGCCAGGAGATCCGCACCTTATTCCTAGGATTATTTCGAAAGCAAGGGAGAATAAATTAAAGCAAGTAGGAGATGGTGAAAATCTCGTAGATATCATTTATGTTGAAAATGCGGCGAACGCCCACGTTGATGCATTCAATGCTTTAGTAGCTGAAAAAAGTGTATCAGGAAAAGCATATTTTATAGGGCAAGAGCGGCCAGTTAAAATTTGGCAGTTCATTGATGATATAGTCGCTCTTAAAAATATTAAACCAATTGAATCGATGATTAGCTTTAAGAAAGCCTTTTATATTGGGTGGTTTTTAGAAATAATGTTTAAAGTATTGGGAATTCTAAAGCCAGAACCACCTATGACTAGGTTTGTTGCCTTACAGCTTGCTAAGAGTCATTATTTTAGCCATGCAAATGCGATTAGAGACTTTGGTTTTAATCCTAAAATTACGATTGAAGAAGGGTTGAAAAGAACTTTTTCTGAAGTAGACATTTCTAAAGAAGAGTGGAAACCTTAAGCCGCTTTTTCTGTGAAAAAAACTTCATCAATTGCGTGCCTGAATTCTGGAATAATTTTTTTATAATTACCCTTGTTAAATCTTTCACAAACTTCTTCCAAGAGGGCCGGGATTTTATCTTCATTAAAAGAAATTTCGTATAACCCTAGTGATAGTTCATGACTTAAAACAAATAATGCAAATATAAGGTTAACTTCAGCCGGGTAAATGGGTTTTGGGTAAGAGGCTTCGCCGTGAACACCATGATGATCCCTAACTATTTTTATTACGTCCTGATGGATATTACCAATTTGAGCAAGATGTTTTGCAAATTTAGTTGGATGATCAAGAATATCTGATTTTTCTTCAGATGATAGATCATCAATTTGATCTTTTGTTAAAGATTCTCTAAGAGCATTTTCTTTATGCTTATAACCTAGGTCATGAAGAATAGAGCCAAGGTATATCTTCTCTCTATTTTCCATATTCATCCAGGTGAATTTCATTCCCGTTGTAAGTGCAATTACGGAAGTTAAGTAGCTATGGTTGTATAAGAAACTGCCTTCCATATCATTAAATCTAGAAAAGAGGTTCTTCATAAATTTGTGGGTGAATTTATTCTCAATACTTTTTTGCATATTCTTTGTCATATCTACTATCTTAGGATCAAAGCCTAGGTCCTTTATATAATTATGTAAGGACTCAACAGCACCAATTTCTGAAGAAACATCATCAGAATTTTGGTTATTGTTTCTTTTGAAACTCATGTTGTTAAAAGCGTTTATATCTTCTGATTTTACATGTAGAAATTGTACATTTTTTAAGATTAGTTTTTCAAGAATCTCTTCTGGGAAATCATTGTCTTTGTTAAGTACTTTTATGTATTTTTTCTCTGAAACTTTTACGAATATCTCACATGGATAGTTAATTTCATTTCTAAACTTTCTTATTGTTATAGGGAAAAAATTATTTTCAGGATATTTTAATCTTATAAAATCGTCAACAACAGTTCCAATACTGGTGATAAGGTAACTTCTATTGATATAAGTTATGGAACCTTCTGTATTGTTTTCAACATCATCTATTATTAAGGTTTTTTCAAAATATCCTTCATATATACCATTTAACTCAAGGACCTGGTAATTTTCATTATCGGTAATAATGATATCTTTTGGATCACTCGAATTTTCTGCTTCTAGTTGTTTGATATCGATAATTTTAGTTATTTTTATCTCATCGTGAATTCTTTCTATGAGCTGAGAAATTTTCCCTACCATTAGTGGATCTGGGAAAAAAATATAGCAATTAATCATATCAACCTCTCAAAAGTTAGCTTACTTTCTTATCGGTTTCTATTTTTATTAATCCCTTAATAATTCATAAAGAATAATTAATTTTTTGCGAACTTTTTTATAATATCTTGATCAAAATAGTTTGAGTTCATACCATTATCCACAATAATATTCTCTGCATTGATTCCACTTGAAATTGGAGAGAGTAGGAATAAAGCCGTGTTGGCAACTTCTTTTGTTTTTAGAGATTGTTTATTTAGAGTAAGAGCTTCAGAATAAAGGTAGTTGTCTATATAGTCAGGTATTCCTGCTGAGGCTGAAGTTTTTAGGGGACCGGCTCCAATACTATTAACTCTTATATTTTTATTTTGACTCATTGATTTTGCCAAGTAACACACAGTTGTTTCTAGCATGGCCTTGATTGGCCCTAGGTAACCATAACTAGTTGCTTTGGTATTTGAAATACTGATTGTTAGGATTGAAGAATCTTCATTTAAAAGGTCTTTAATAGCATTTGTGATTTGAACTAATGAAAATGAAGATATATGGCATGCCTGTAGATAATCTTCTAATTTGGTTTCGTGAAAAGGTTTGGGTCCATCACTAAAGTTTGCAAAGGCCATGGAGTGAAGAAATCCATCTAATGAGTCAGTGTGCTTTTCGATATTATTCTTAACTTCTTGAATATGTTTTGGATTTTCAACATCTAGTAAAAAAACTGGCGAATCTGGAAATATTTTTTGGATGGATTCTAGGTTCTTTTCGTTTTGAGCTGAAAAAATAATCTTTCCACCATTTTCTAAGAGGGCCTTTGCAGTAAAGGTCGCGACACTTTTTTTATTGGCCACGCCACTTATAAAGTATGTTTTTCCCGAGATATTAAATCCAGACATATAATTCCTTTACTGTGAAACAAGGGTACAAGCGAATTCTATTATAAGAACTTTCTTGTTCTGTTCGTTTGTAACGATACTTTTAAAAAAAGCTGCGTTGCTAATCTGTTCAGTTATGATTGTTTTTGTTTTGATTTTTTCATTAGGTCGAACAATTGTCTTAAATTTTGCTGATTGTATACGGCTCACCACGGCCAGGTTATTTCCAATTCCATCGCTTGATTGAGATGAAATGAGGGCAGCACCGGATTGGAAGCAATGCTCACTTAGAAGCACACCTGGAACGATTGGATCCCCTGGGAAATGTCCTTTAAAAACATCCAAGTCCTCTTTAAAAATATGATCCACAATAATATGGTCTTTATTTATGTCTACAATATTTGCAATAAATAGAAATGGTTCCCGCTGTGGAATAAGTTCTTTGATATCCATCAGAGGCCACCGGCCACTTCTAGGCTCGTTCCTGTAATATAGCTGGCACTTTCACTTGCGAAAAATAAAACGGCGTGAGAAACCTCGTGAACACTTCCAAATCGCTTCATTGGAACCTGACCTTTGTATTCTTTTACAAGATCATCACTTAAGTCACCGATAAGTTCTGTTTCAATAAAGCCAGGACAAACATTGTTGATAGTTATTTTTCTTTTTGCGACCTCTTTACTTAGTGATTTACTCATTGCAATTTGTCCTGCTTTTGATGCCGCGTAATTTGCCTGTCCAGGAAGACCAATTGTTCCACCGATGGAGGATATATTTATAATTCTTCCATAA
>JBLIAG010000034.1:0-48402 GCA_047634375.1 Bacteriovoracaceae bacterium | reverse complement strand
GTAAACTCATGATGGCCTTCCTTAGTTAAGTATTATGATTTGTAGTAAAACCATTTTTACAAAACTAAGCCTGAAGGCCAACTTTTTTCTTAATTATCAACTTTTTTGATAAAGATCCCAGTTTTGTATTCTGATTGGCCTAAATGATAGGGGTGTCAGGTTTTAAATCAATCTTAATAATTCTTTCTTAAAGTATAAATAGTTTCATAATTCCTCATTACTAAGTTAGAATTTAAATAGAAGTAAATTTAGGAACCTTAAGTTTCTTGAGCAGGAAGGTTATAAAAGATATGAGCAGTGGAAATATTTGCATTATTGAAGATGAAAAAGACATTGTAGACGCTTTGACTACTTTCTTAGAGGCCCAAGATTTTAATGTTATTAGTTTTAATAATGCTGAAGAATTTTATACTCACGTTCCAAGAGACTTTAATGGTCTTTACCTTGTTGATTGGAACCTACCAGGCGAACCTGGAATTAATATTATTAGTAAGATAAGGGAGAGTAATAAGTTTTCTCCAATCTTTATGGTTTCTGCTTACACAAAGAATGAAGAAATTCTAACTGGACTAAAGGCAGGGGCAGATGACTATATAACAAAGCCATTTTCACTTGAAGAATTATTGGCAAGAATTGAAAATGCTCAACAAAAATTAAGCTTTATCGGGGACGAAGTTAGTTCATCTATTTTTAAGCTTTTACCGGAAGCAACAGCTTTTATCAAAGAAGGTAAAACTGTTAATTTAACTCAAAGAGAATATATAATTTTTAATAAACTACATGAAGAGTTTGGTCAAGCAGTTACTCGAGATGAACTTATTTTATGTTTTAAAAATGATGAGAAAATGACCGTTCGTAATATTGATGTTCATGTTTTTTCTCTTAGAAAAAAAATAAAAGAAGTTGAATTTTTTATCGATACAGTTTGGGGCAAAGGCTACAAACTTATTTAAAAGTACAATCTAAAATCTATCTCTAGTAAATCAACTTTTGGTGTATTTTTTCCCTCTATCATAGTTTGATAAGAGAAGTTTATTTGTGCTGGAAGTAAGAACTTATCCTGACTAAATAATTTGACTGAACTAATTTGGGCCAAGAGCCTTATATTTTGCGATGAAGATTCAGAGTTTTTTGCAAGAATTTTATTAGCAGTGCTATTACTTGACTCATATTTCGCTTTTCCAGTTCGATTCACAATATAAGCGGGTTGTAATTTAAACCAATCATTTAGCAAAATTTCTGAGTTTATTCCCACTGAAAATTTGTTACCAAGTTTTTCAAGATAATCATCCTTCTTGTTTGAGAGAAAAATATCTTCATTATAAGGAGTTCTTAGTTCTTTAGTACTTTCAAGTTGATAAGTGTATCTTGACCACGTATTGAGATAAATATTTTTTGATAATTGGTACCCACCACCTAGTTCGAGGAAAGCATCCCATTGACCATCACCAAAGCCAATATCCTGAAGGATATCGGGGTCATCAACATATCCAGTAGGTGCAACTCCACCAATTGTGGCCATAATTCCAAAATCATCTGTCCTCAGAAAGTTATACATAACACCAAATTCGATATCGCCAAGACCAGCTCCGCTCCAGTTTCCCAACTCCTCATAACCAAGGGTGTTTACAATTCCACTTTGAATTATATTTTCGTCAACACTAAATAGCCCGTCTACAATATTTCCAAGAGTTTGCGCCCAGTTATCTCCATATTCTTTTTGAAGAATTTCTGCCACTTCCTTATTAGTACTAACCTTTGACCTTGAATATTTCAGGTTGACGCTCGCATCATATATAGGCATCCCAATATAAGCTGTAACTCTACTTGTAATACCAAATCCTACAGCGAAAACATTAACATTAACCTCAGCACTACCTTCTAGCTTATGAGAGCCAAGAGAGAGCTTTTCATAAGCCTCAGGGTATGCTTCAAAAAGTCTTAAAGTCTCTTGGACGACTTCATTATCTATTTTTTGTAAATTCTCAATACTAGCATCTATTTCGAAAACATAAGGAGTCTCGGATTGCGTTTTATTATAAGAGGATTCAATATTAGATTGGACGTAACGAGTGGAGAGTAGGCGAACTCCCTTGGGGAGAGTATCGTAATACTGTGCACTTGCAACAATTGAAAATAACGAAAAAATCACTACGATAAAACTTCTTATCACCTTTACTCCCGAACTTTTAAACTTTTCTTACTCAGATACTAGAGGATCTCAAGAAAATATTCAGCTTAATCTAGCTTAATGTGTAAGAATGACATGTTGCGGCATCTTTAGTTTTTCTTTTTATTTATTTCCACTAAGATGAAAAAAATATTTAAGTTCTGGAGGTATTTTTGAAAGGTATAATTGGTCTATTGCTATTATTTAGTTTGGTATCATGCTCTTTAAAAGAAGCTTCTGAAAATGGTTTTAAAACTAAAACTAAGACAGAACCATTCGCTCCTTCAAAAACTCTTGCCGAAAGGTTTGGCGACGGAAAACAAATAAAGTTTAATGTGAAAATTCCATTAACTGAAGATTCAGTTGGTTATTATGATGTGGAGGATGTCCTTGGAAATAGAGAGTTGGATGCCGAACATAAAAACTTTCTTGAAAGGGTTTATGATGGAATGAAGTTATCTATGTATAATCTTTTTGTTAAGATGGGGTATTCTAATAATATTAAATTCTCCTCTTCATTTAACTTCCCCAAAATTGATAAACGATTTATTAAATCTGCAAAAGTGAAGAAGGTCTTTTTTACAACTGAAGACTGTAGAGTTGGAGAAGACGACTGTAATGATACTGGAAGTATGGGAAGTAACTTTAATCTTGTGGATAAGTTCTTTGTTAACCTATCAAGTGCGGGAGAAGATTCATCTGTTCAAACAACAATGGAACAACTTGAAGAAAAAGACTTTAAACAGAGATCCCAAAAAGCATTCTCTCAAACGGCCCTTAGTATAAAAAATACTCTTGAATCAGGGACAAAAGCGGGACAAACATTCGGAGACATTAACCTTGTATCATTTTCAAATGATGTACCTTATCTAAACCTAGAAATGACAAATATCCCTGATGGTACTGACTATATAAACTTCGATGTTGAAGATGAGAAACAGTTTGTGGCAACTTATCTTAAAAGTAAAAGATTTAAACATTTAATAAAAAGAGTTGAATACGGAACTAAAAGAAAAAGTATGCACTCTGTAGTTCGCAGAAGAATTAAAGGCATTGGAATTTATTTAAGAAAAGGGGCCAAGGCATCCGATATTTTAGATATCATAAGTAAAGAGCAATCTCCCTTAGTTAAAAAAATGTATATTCTTCGTTTGAATGGAAAATATGTTGAAGCGAAAAATTATTTTAATTCTAAACAATTTGAGGGAATTGTTCAAGATACGACTATGATTGGTCGTTCCTTATTTGTTGAAATAAAAGATGAAGCAGGGATGGCAAAATTAAAAAGTCATTTAGAGCAAAATAAGAATAAGGTTAATGGAGAGATTGAGCTTTATAAAGTGGATACGTGTATGCGTTCTAACTGTCTTGACCTTAAAATAAAAGAAATAAACCTTGTTCCACTTATTGAGAAGAGTCAGAAGATTAACATAGATACTTACTTATCGGTTCGAAACCTTGGTAACTCAGATTTTAAATATAATGGATTTATTGAAGTTGAAATTGTTTTAGAATTACCTATTTAGCCTTTTGCTAATTTGGGATCAATGGGAATGTCATATTTTATGGCAAGCTTTTGTAGGTTTTCTTTTAATTCATTTTGAGAGAAGAGAAGCCCTACAACGTTAACCTTGTGATTAATATCAATCACACACTTATTGCTGCATTTAAAATCTATCGAATAAGCGTCAACAAATTCAATAGGATCTTTGTTTTGAAAGCCAGAGTAGTAGACGAAATAATCTTTAATTACAGCATATAATTTTTCAATTAAATCTTCGTTTTTATCTTGCGCTAAATTGTAGTAAAATTGGCTGGTCGCTTTGGCCTTACTATTAAAGGACAACTTCACAACACCACTTGAAGCAATTTTTAAAGTATCATTAAAACAAACTGGACAATACATGCTATAATAGTAATCAATTATAATGAAATTGGGAATAGAGAAAAAGGGCCCTTTAGATGATTAGTGAAGTCAAGAAAGTAAACTTAAGAGATGGCGAAACACTTCATGTGGATATTGTTGAGAACGGCAGTCCAGTTTGGTTGGTGGTAACTCACGGACTTGGTGAGCATGGTGAACGACACCATTATATGTATGATTTATTTTCTCAATACTTTAATATCTGTATATATGATCTAAGAGGACATGGTAAATCTAGTGGTAAAAGGACCTATGTTGAAAATTTCAAAGATTTTACTTCTGATTTAGGCGAAGTTCTGGACTACCTTAAAGACAATTATTCAATGAATCGTTATGTCCTATTTGGACACTCGATGGGTGGGTTGATAACTGCATCTTTCATGCAAAATGATGTATCTAAGAATCTGTACCCAGAAAAAGTTTTTTTGAGTGGTCCTGCTGTGGCCGGACCAGGACTGCTAGGGAAAGGCTTTAAACTTGCTCCAATGAAGTTAATGTATGGTCTTAAGTCCTTGCCTGCTTCTTTACCGTTAGAAGGATTACTGGACCTTTCAAAACTGTCTCATGACCCTAGGGTATATGAATCGTACATTACAGATCCGATGAACACTTTAAAAGTTCATACTAAACTCTTCTTAGAAATTTTGACCGAGGCGAGAGAGGTCTTTTCACGACCCTTAAGAATTAATTGTGACCTTTTTTGTGCTGTAGGAACAAACGATGGCTTAGTCGATCCAGATTCAGTTATCGAATACTTCACTCATGTTGAAAAAAATGCGAAGCTTTTCAAAGTAGATGGTGGCTATCATGAACTTCATAATGAAATACAAAAATACAAAACTCCATATATCGAGTTTTTAAAAGAGTCCATAATGGACTCCTTATTCGAATAAAATAATTCTTATTCCTACGAATTAAAACTTTTCAAGAATTCAATTCTCTCTTTTGCTGGAGGATGAGAAAAGTAAAACTTTGAATAGACAGGGTGTGGAGTTAAAGTCGAAGAATTATCTTTATACATTTTTAATAATGCTGAAATCAATTTTTTTCCACTGGCATGTGTTGCTGCAAACTCATCAGCTTCAAATTCATTCTTACGTGACATCCATGATGAAAGTGGAGTGAACAAGAAAGTGTAGTATGGAGAAATAAGAACAAATAATAGTAGAGCAAGGTATGGCTCTGACCCAGTTAAACCAAACGCTTGGAATAGCGCTGGGTGTGAGTACAATGCGCCTAAAGTATAAAGGCCTAAAAGTAAGAACAACGAACTAATAATAATGGACTTCATAATATGCTTTCTTTTTAGGTGACCAAGTTCATGAGCCAAGACTGCTACAACTTCATTTGTCTCTAGTGACTTTAATAAAGTATCAAAGAAAACAATCCTCTTGTTTTTTCCAAAACCAGTAAAATATGCATTTCCATGAGAGCTTCTAATAGATGCATTCATAATGTAGTAATCTTTAAAGTTTATTTGGCATCTTTCGGAGAGCTTATCTACTTCAGCTGTTAGCTCTTCGTCATCAAGCTTTGAGAACTTATTAAATAATGGAGCTATAAACTTTGGGTACGCCCAGATGATAATAAATTGAAATCCAATAATAAAAACCCAAGTGTATAACCACCATAGATCACCAAGAGAATATAAGATTTTCAAAACAAGATAAATAAAGGGAACACCAATTATCATCGATAAAGCAAACTGCTTAAAAAGATCAATAACAAATATCTTTGGAGTCATTTTATTAAACCCATATTTTTCTTCAATACAGAATGTACTATATAAAGATTCTGGTAATGAAATTAAAGAGTTGATTAAAGAAAAGGCAATTAAGTACAGTACACCTTGAATCACTACGGAAGTGGAAAGTGGTTCAATTACTGATTGTAATGTAGCAAGAACACCTGTCTCAAGCCAAAGTAATAGAATAACGCCATGAAAAAGAATTCCAATTAAGTTAAATTTATTCTTAGTAATAGTATAGTTCTGTGCTTTCTGATGATCTTCTAAAGTAATGATCTCTTGAAATTGAGGAGGCACTTCGCTATAGTTGCCTTTTACATGCTTTATATTCATTAGTAATAAAACGAATTTAATTACTAGTGTAAGAGTAAAAAAGAAGAGAAAAGAATAGTGGATAAAGTCTGCATTAATCATTTAATTCCTGTGGTGAAAAATGAAAATTATTCAAGTTTATATAAATAACAATCTTCGAAATTTTAATTATATTTTATACAGTGAAATAACTAATGACGCAATATTCTTTGATCCTACAGATATTAGCATATCCATGCCTTTTGCTGAAAAATTAGAACTAAAACCGAAATATCTCCTTAACACACACCAACATTATGATCATATTGCCGATAATGAAAAGTTTCTAGCTCTTGATGGAACACAAAATCTTAGTTTAAAGGATGGAGAGGAATTTTTTCTATCTCCACATGAAAAGATTGTTTGTAGGTTCACTCCTGGTCATGTGATGGATCATTTTTGTTACTTTATGTACGAGCATGAAAAATTAATAGGCGTTATTGTAGGTGATACAGTTTTTAACGCAGGAGTAGGTAATTGTAAAAATGGTGGAGATCCAAAAGTTCTTGGCGAGACTATAAGAGACTTCTTTGTTGATCTCGAGGATGATGTAATTATTTATCCATCTCATGATTACTTTCTAAATAATCTGAATTTTGCTAAAACAGTTGAACCAGATAATGTGAACATTGGTAAATACATAAAAATTTGTGAAGCGCAAAGTTTAAATAATGAGTTTATGCTCACAACAATCGGGGAAGAAAAGCTTTTCAACCCTTTTTTTAGAGTTTTTGATTCTAAAAAAACTGATAAACCAGAGACAAATATAAATAGATTTATACTTCTTAGAAGTAAAAGAGATAAGTGGTAAAGGAGAACAAAATGAACACATTACCAAAAATTGGAAATATTGCACCTGCATTTACACTACTAGATCAAAATGGCGAAAAGGTGTCCTTAAAAGATTTTAAGGGAAAAAAGAATGTTGTACTTTATTTTTACCCAAAGGCAATGACTCCGGGCTGTACCACACAGGCTTGTGGTATCAGAGATTTTAAGAAAGAATTTGCAAAAACAAATACTGTCGTATTTGGAGTAAGTCCTGATGCCCCTGCAAGGCTTGGACGTTTTATAGAGAGAGATGGTTTAAATTTTTCTCTTCTCTCAGATGAAGATCACAAAATTGCTGATAAGTATGGCTCATGGGGACCGAAGAAATTTATGGGAAAAGAATATGACGGTATTTTGAGACAAACTTTTATCATTGGCAAAGATGGTCGATTAAAAGAAGTGATGGCAAAAGTAAAAACGAAAAGTCACCACGAAGATGTTTTAGAATATATAAAAGAAAATTTATAAAAAGAATGTCGCTCCTAATTTTCATGGGAGCGACTTATCCTTATAGTCCTCCGGTAAAAACAGAAGATAGTTCAATCTCATTATCATCAGGGTCGAAAATGTAAATTGATTTAGAATTTGGGTACTCGACCAATCCATAATTTGCGACTTTTATTTTAAATTTTTTTGCTATCTCAGATATTTCTTCAAAATTTTCAATATTAAAACCAAGGTGATTTAATCTTGTTGCTGGTAATAAGTCTTTGGATTCATAGATTGCTAACATTGCTTTTTTTGATACTCCTATAATAGCATAGGGGGCTCCACTCATTGTCGAAATCCCTTTCTCCATAACTTTAAAGCCAAAAACGGACTGATAAAACTCGATACTCTTATTTAGGTTTTTTACATTTATATTTATATGGTCAATACCATTAACTTTTAACATTTTAACTCCTTTGTTCTTATGTTGTATCCAGATACTAGTTCATATTAAGGAGAGATTCTAATCTCATCTTTCTATGGTCCAATAGAGTAAAGCTATTAAAGAAATTATTTGAGATTTTTAAATATCGTCGATTTCAGATTCTTCAAGAATTTCAATTTCAGCATTTTTTTGGCAATGAGTTAAAATGTTTTGAAAGTTTTTATGTAATTCAGGGGTAGAGTACACGACAATATCTCTAAAGTTTTGTCCCTTTTCAAAGGGTAAAGTTGAGTAGAATGCCATGTTTTCATTTGCTTCCATCGTAAAATAGAAGAAGCTACTATAGTTTTTGGCCATTCGTAGAACTGTTTTAATCAATTTTTTGCTTTCTGTGTATTTTGTCATATTACTCTTTATATTTTCGCTTTAAATAACATTGACTTAGCATAAGCACAAGTCTTAAAATATTAATGTAGTGCATTCTTATTAATGTTGTCTATTTTGTCACGGAGGACAAATGATTTCAAAAATATCTATATTACTGGCCTTTACTTTTATTTTGGCTTTTTCAGGTTGTTCTAATTTAGTTGAGTCTACAAGAAAAAATTTAATGGGTGATTCATCACCGCGAAAGGTTAAGCAAGACGTTAAGTGGGTAAGTAAAACTCAATATGACGAATTGATGACTAAGTATAAAGGTCTCTCCAATAAATACGAAAATCTAAAAGATCAAAGTATAAAAAATAAAACAGGGTTTAATCAATTAGATGAACTTGCGGGTTCGGGTGCTAGCACTGAGACCATTGATGTATTTGGAAAAGATGGAATTTCTAATGAAGGAAAACCTGCGACCCAAAATCCAGTTCAAATCTCAGAAGAAAAAGTAGATCAGGAATTAACTTTCTATAAGAAAGCTGTTGCGTTGAAATCTAATGGAAAGTCAGATGAAGCTCTAAAGATATTTCAGTTCCTTGATAAATCTCAAACAAGACAAATTAGTGTAAGGGCGAAAAGACATATTGGTGATATTTATTTTGCTAAGAAACAATACGACCTAGCACTTCAAGTCTTTGAAAGCATCATTAGGCAAAACTCATTCTCTGGAAGTGTTATAAAGGCATTAGAGTTTGCGGCTAAAAGTAGTAGTGAATTAGGACTAAATGATAAAAAGTTGAAATATGAATCTATTTTAAGAGACTTCTTTGAAGTGAGGGTTTAGTTAATTGAAAATAGAAAAAAAATATCTATTCTTAGCATTTTTGTTACTAAACGGAGCAGTGCACTCTCAACCAACTGATTTAGACCTAGAGGATCCTGAAGATTTAGAACTTCTAATGGAAGACCTAGAGGAATCGGCTGCACCAAAGAAAAGATCTAAAACAGCAACGTCGAAAGCTGTAAAATCTGAGGATGCTGTAAGTGATAACCTTGATGAGGAATTAGAAGAGCTTGATTTTGGAGATGATAATACTGCTGATAATTCTAAAGGAGATGATCTCGACTCTCTTATGGAAGATATTGGTGAAGTTGAGTTTAGCTTACCTGAAGAGAATGAAACGGTTGTAAAAGAAGCTTTAGAGTTAGAGAAAACTAAAAAAAATAAAACAAGTAAAATAAAAATCATTAAAGATGGAACAATTGATTCAAAAGAAGCAGCTGTTATTTTTGAAGTCGGACGATTAGAGAAAGACCTACTTGAGATGGCAAAAAATATGCAAGGTAAAATTCCTAACAGTGAATGGAATGATATTGCAGGTAAATCTACTGAGGGGACTTACGAGGTTCTTGATGGTGACTGGCTTTGGAAGATATCGAAAAGTATCTTTGGTTCAGGTTTTTACTATTCCAAAATTTGGGCATTGAATCCATATATAACTAATCCGCATGAAATTGAACCTGGAATGATTTTATCTTTTTCGACAGGGAGTGATAATAATATTCCTGCTCTAAATTTAAAGAAGGCGAGAAATAAACTTTTCGCTAATAATGAGAAGCTTGGTGAATTCGATCGTTGGGGAGATGAAACTAAACCTAAGTGGATTGATGAAAGAAAAGGTCTACAAGATAAAGGTGTCTACCTTCAATATTCAACGGGTGATACCAAAGAAGACTTAAAACTTATTGGAGAGCAAGCACTCATCAAGGAATATGAAGTCTATGAACCCCCGAGACTTGATTTTGTCGTCGGGATTCCGGATTCAGAATTTGATGAAAGTGGTTTTGATAAAAACGCTAAAGTTAAATTTAATTTTAAAGAAGGGTTTTATCTAAATACTTTCTTATCAAACAATATTGTTCAGGATTTTGGAAAAGTGGAATCATCTATTTCTGAAAAAATCCTTTTCGTGACACACGATTCATTCTACGTTCGATTTGATGAAAAAATTGATGTGGTTGTTGGCGATAAATTTTCTGTTTATTCTGCGGATGGTGAAAAGTCCCATCCGAACTCGGACCGAAAAGGACTTAAGTACACCGTAAATGGAAGTATTGAAGTCATACAGAAACATGAAGGCGTCTGGGAGTGTAAGGTTATTGAATCTTCTGTACCTATTTCTAGGGGGGATAGAGTCACTGTTTATACTCCCAAAATAGAAAGAATCACACAAACCTACAACTCAAGACTTATAGAAGCTGTCCTTATTGGTGGGTTTCATAGTCTGCAAAGTTATGCCTCATTTGGTGATGTCGTCTACTTAGATAGAGGACGAGCGGACGGTATCGAGTTAGGTAACGTTTTAGAAGTCTATGGCTTTAAAGATAGAAGTACTGGTAAAAATATCACAGCAAACCCAACATATAAGAATGGTGAATTAACTGTTATTACGGTTACTGATAACTTTTCTACAGCTTTGGTTAGTCAGTCTACAAGAGATTTTATAACTGGAGATATTGTTGTTACAAAGACAAAAGAAGCAGCGGCTAGATCTACAAAAATGAAAAGTAAGGTGTTATCTGCAGAAGCTACACGCATGACGGATAAAGCACTTGATGAATTAGATGTAGAACTCAATTTGGATGACTTAAATGATTCACTCCTTGATAAAGCTGATAAAATTCAATTTACTGAAGATGAATTAGCTGAATTAGACAGACAAGAAAGAGAAAAATCTTTAGTTACTGAAAATGAAAAAGATTTAAGGGCACTTGAAAGACTTGAAGGTGAACTTGAAACTGCTGAGCAAATGCTAAATGAAGCAAGACTTGATGAAGATAAACTTCTTGAGGGTCAAAATCTTGATAAAGTTGAGAAAGACCTTGGTGTAGAAGAGCAAGAATCTTTAGATGAGCTTGAAGAAAATTTTGGTAAGAGGTTCCTTGATGAAGACCTTAACGATAAAGAAAATCCATATGGGCTTACTGAGTTTGATATTGAAGAAATTGATGAGCTATTGAACGCAGAGAAAGGTTCAAAATAAAATGAAAATAACAAAAGATCAACTCATTCTAGGTCTGAAGGGATTTGGGATGGGCATGGCCGATATAGTGCCTGGAGTCTCAGGAGGGACAATAGCACTTATCACAGGTGTATACGATAACTTAATAAAGTCCATTAGTTCTATTAATAAAGATTTTTTTAAGTTAGTTCTTAGTTTTAAAATTAAAGAGGCTTTGAATCATTTAAATATTTCTTTCCTTTTACCTTTACTCTTAGGGATTGCCCTTGCCTTCATTACTATGTCGAGAGTAATGCATTACTTTATGAACGAGTATAGTATCTATACTTGGTCACTATTTTTTGGTTTAATCTTGGCATCCATCTTATTTATTGGAAAAACAATCCAAAATTTAAAAAGCTTCAATAGTTTAGCGCTTATCTGTGTGGGAACAATTATTGGATACGCAATCGTATCTCTAGTCCCTGTAGACACACCCAATTCACTACCTATGGTCTTTTTATCCGGCTCAATCGCAATTTGTGCAATGATTTTACCTGGAATAAGTGGATCATTTATTCTCCTCATTTTGGGGAAATATTTATACATGACATCGGCCCTTAAGAATCCGATGGTTGATGGAAATATTTTTTTAATTTTAACCTTCATGGGAGGTTGCCTCGTTGGTATTTTAGCTTTTTCAAAAGTCTTAAATCACCTTCTCAAAAACTTTCACAATCAAACAATGTGTATCCTTTTAGGATTTATGATTGGTTCAATGAAAAAAATTTGGCCCTGGAAAGAAATTATTGAAACTAAAATTGTTCGAGGAAAAACACATATCCTTAAAGATGTTGTTGTTATGCCTTCTGAGATTAATTCAGAAGTAATTATTGCTTTAGCTTTGATGATTTTTGGGATATTATTAGTTCTCTCAATTGAGAAGTTTAGTAAAAAAACTTATAAGCCGCGTTAGCTCAGCTGGATAGAGTAGGTGGCTTCGAACCACTTGGTCGGGAGTTCGAATCTCTCACGCGGCGCCATTTCCATAATGGACTTTTTTATTTTTCACTAATTATTTTTGAAAGACACTCTGAGCTATCTTTTATAAAGCCGTTGAGGCCATCTGGTTTGTAACTAGGATGATTATTACTTACTTCATTGTGTTTACATTTCGTACAATTTTCCTTGGTAGCCTCTTGTTTTAATTCTTTTAAGAGTTTATTCACCTCTTCTGGACTTAGGTGATAAATTGTTCTTGCTGGGATGGCCATAATGTCAATTATCTTATCAGGATTCATTCCTAACTTTAATAAATGAGCAGAATTTTTTACTTTCTTACTAAGATTTGCTTTTGCTTTTTGATAATTTGAAGAATTTTCATTTATGCTATCTGGTTGCCCAAAAGAATATGAATTTAAAAATGTGTACTCTTTTGATGATTTTTTTATGCTGGCATTACATTTCTCACTTTTTGAAGTTTTAGGTTTTACGTAATATGTAAGTGGAATTGAACATTTGAATTCTGCCTTAATACTTTGCTCGCCATTAATTATTGTATCATTGTAGTCAAACTTGGTGTGTTTGAGACAGTACCGTATTGCTTCTTCTTGGTTTTTTTCATTCGCCATGGCATTATTCAAAAAATTTAATATTATGATTAAAAGTAATTTCATAAAGACTTATCGGAATATTCGAGAAATGCCTTTAGTCGATTAAGCACCAATATATTAAATTAGAGCTTATTTGAGTTTACTCATGCTTAACTATTGGAATACTCCTTTCATGCTGTTTAAATTTTGCAGTTGAACCTTTCTTGAGTCGCGGATGTTAAATTGTTTTAATCTGTTAATATTATAAGAATATTGCCGATAAAGTTTTATGAAGTTAACTAACAAAATTCTAATGAAATCAAGTTTAATAATAATTCTAAGCCTTCCTGTTCATTCAATGGCAATTGATCAATGTTCTATGGATTATCTAGGGCTAGGCGGGCTGATCTCGAAATCACAGATGGCCCGTGTTAACAAGATGAGTCGACTTGAAGCGACTGTTCAATTTATTAGGAATAAAAAAGTGAATCCTATAATGGTTGAAGTGGATAGGATGAATATCGAAAAATTGATCCGATTTGATAGTAGCTTATTTGAAGGAAATGTTTATCTCGCGGAAAAAGCGTGGCGACCTTTTTTTAGAAAATTTGAGGAGAATTTTTATCGAGTTAAAAAACATACTGAACTATTGAGAGAAGCTAGATTGAACTCTGATCGAAGTGTTGATGATATAGTTAATCATGCTCTTATTAAATTTCAAGATGATTTATTTATGACTGATATTCTTATTTCCTTTACCAAGAAAGATATGAAAAATTTCGATCACTTTATTCAAGTCATTGAAAAAAGAATTAATAAATCCGCAAGTTTTCTTGGGCGAAACTTTATTCGTTATAGACTGACGAAAACGCATATTGATGATATTGGCCTATCAAATACTTGTAGTGTCGATTGTAAAAAAGGAATTGAAAAACTAAAAAGCTTACTTGGAGTTTCTGGAGTTGAAGAGCAAGTGCGGTTTCCAGCATTCAGAGGTTTGAGAAGTCCTCTACTGGAAGAAGTAAGCTTGGTCGTAAATTCAATTCCTAATGCTTATGAGAGTCTTATTATTAAAGAGGCTTTGATGGAAATTAAAGCATTTTTAAGAGATATCTATACCGTGCCAACTGTAAGGAGTGCACTCGCAAAAACATTAACTAAAATATTGCCTAGTCGATATAAGCAAACTGCCGGAACAATCGAATCAGCTTTGACAGATTTAGGTGCATACACAAACCACTTCCCATTAATTGATAGAACTTTGCGTTCTCAGAAAACAATTGAAGTTCAATTTAGTAGACTAAGAAACCAAAATGTAATGTTTGCTGAAGATGAAATGTTAATAACCTTCGCTAGAAGAGTAGATAAAAGAGCTTTAGATGGTTGGAATGAACTGAAACAGTTTGCTAAGGTCAATGATGATAAATTTTATCAACGAATGCTTAAAGCTGATGAGGAAGCCCTTCTTCGCGGCGAAATGAGTAATGACTATAGAAAGAGTCCTTTCCGATCTTTTGTTTATATTTTAGGTACGATGGCCGCATATCCTATTTATGATATATTTTTTGATTTAGATCTCTCAGAGATTATTGACCTAGAGGATCTTGCTGAACATATGGAAATAAAACAAAATGCACAAAATCCTGAAATGGTAGAGCTTCACTTAAAAACAAAGGAAGCTACCGATTTTATGGTTGATATGGTCGCACCTATGGCAGAAGCGATTAAAGAATCTAAGAAGAAGAAATAGTTTTACTTAATAGCTGTGATACCTTGTTGAGTACAATGGCATTAGAGATACTCACATTTAACGAGTTCTTTTGTCCATAAAGTTGAATTGAAATTATACCATCACACAATTCCAGGATTTCTAGCGATATACCAAATTGTTCATGGCCAAAGACTAAAGTAATTGGACCTGTAATATTTTCTAATTGATTTAGGTTGATTGAATTGGGAGACGTTTCAACTGCAAAAATTTTATGCCCTTGAGTTTTTAATTCTTGAATAGCCAGAACTGCAGACTTTTCAAATTTCCATTTTATTATTTTCTCACAACCCATTGCAGTCTTTTGAACTTGAACTGAATCTGGTGTTGGTGAGAGACCACAGAGAATTAATTGTTCTACACCAAAACACTCAGCATTTCTAAAAATGGATCCAATATTATGTGCAGATCGCACAGAGTCCAAGAGACAAGTTATTGGTAAAGAACTAACTTTTTGGTTCGACTGGTCTCCAGTTTTAACGAGAAAATCGTAATCCTTTTTTGATTGTCCAAGAAGTCGCTCAAGGTTCATGAGATAAACTTGAAATTGATAGTTAATAGCGTTTACTTTATTAAACTCTTTATTTAATTTTTGTAGTTTATCCTCGGATGTGTCTTTTAGGAAGGTGTGATATTTTGCTAATTTTTGGAAATGATTACTTTCAAAGGAATGTTTATTAACTTCAATGAAGGAAGCGAGATCATATAAAACCTTAAACTGCTTCTCTAAGCTCATCTCAACTAATTTCTTCTCACTAAAATCTTTATTCATGATTATTTTTATAGCATTTCTTGAATCTTGGAACATTGGGTATAGCGTTATGTGACTTTTATTTAAATATTTGTTACTTTTTAACCAAGAGGTAATTAATGAAAATACTAAAGTGTATATCTATCATTTTAATTTTAAGTTCCTGTGCAGCTTGGAGACTTGAAGAAACGAATCCCACAGACAAGTTTCCTACAAACTTATCCGTAGAAGGAAAGAAACCCAAAACAAGTATTAGTTTTAAGAGATTTGAAGTTAAAAACAACTCTAAGTTGGATAACGAGGGGATGGCCGAAGAAAGACGAAAAGAAGTGTTAGCTTTAATTGAGACGGCCTATAAAGAGTCTAAACTATTTAATATTGTAGATGAAGATAGTCCTAATAAAGATATGAGTATCGAGGTTGATATTACGACACACTTTTCAGGTGGTACTGGAATGAAATGGCTTACAGCACTAACTCTTTATCTTGTTCCTAGAAAAACGGTGGAAGAGATAACAGTAACAACTCGTTTCTTAGACAAGAAAGGTGAGTTAGTTGGAATGGTCGAAAAAATTGATAAGGCGATAACGTGGCATCAATTATTTATGATTTTTGCACTTCCATTTAGTAGTACTCCTAACACAGTAGTGACTGAAACAATTCTTGATTTAAACAAAGCATCAATTATGGATGCATTTGAAGATGGTTACTTTACAGATATCAATCAGTAAATAAATACATTCTAATTCGCAGAGTCTTAGTGTCAGATATGTATCGGATTGTTTAAGTCCGATACTGTCATTATCTAATAATAGTCCATAAATATTGAAAATAATTACAATGTCCTCTTGAAGTATATGAAGAGTCCACTTAAAATTAAGACAAGTTTTACATTAGCGAGGTTTAAGAATGAAGTGGTATCAAAAACTACACTGGAAAATTATTATTGGAATGGTCCTTGGGTTGGCCTGGGGGATTTTTGCTGTTCATATGGGTTGGCAAAACTTTTCATTAAATTGGGTTTCGCCATGGGGTAAAATCTTTATAAATATGCTAAAGCTAATTGCAGTTCCATTAGTTTTAACGTCGTTAATTGTAGGAGTTGCGTCTTTATCAGACATTAAAAAACTTTCAAGAATGGGTGGTAAGACAATTGCTATTTACCTCGGTACAACGGCAATCGCTGTAACAATCGGTTTATTAGCCGTTAATATTTTTCAGCCAGGGAAGTCTATCCCACCTGAATTAACTAATAAATTACAGCAAGAATATCAAGCTAAAGTTGAGAGTAAAGCATCAAATGCAAAAAGGGCTCAAGAGAGAGGACCTCTTCAACCAATAGTTGATATGGTACCTCAAAATATTATTGAAGCTTCTGCGAATAATAGGAATATGCTTCAAGTCGTAATTGTTGCCATTCTTTTTGGTATTGCTCTTATTCAAATTGAAAATAAAAAATCAGATCAATTAGTCTCTATTTTAGATAACGCTAATGAAGTTGTTTTAAAGGTGGTTGATATGGCGATGATGTTAGCACCTTTTGGTGTCTTCTCGCTTCTATCCCACACCATAGTCTCCGTCGCCGGGGATGATTTAAAGTCGATTGTGGATCTATTATCTGCATTAGGTTTTTACTGTTTTGTAGTTGTATTTGCTTTACTTCTACACGCTGGTGTTACATTTCCACTTATAATTAAATTCTTTACACCAATGACGTTAAAAACCTTCTTTAAGGGGATTGCTCCAGCACAGCTATTAGCATTCTCAACTAGTTCAAGTGGAGCAACGCTTCCTGTAACAATGGAGAGATGTGAAAAGAACTTGGGAGTTGAGGAAGAGGTAACCTCTTTTGTTCTACCACTCGGATCGACTATAAATATGGATGGAACAGCTCTTTACCAAGCTGTCGCAGCTGTTTTTATTGCTCAGGCCACTGGGATACCATTAACTTTTGGAGATCAGTTAACAATCATTTTTACGGCAGTTCTCGCTTCTGTTGGTACGGTTGCAATTCCTGGAGCAGGAATCATAATGCTACTAATTGTTCTTGAGGCGATAGGTGTTCCAAGTGCTGGTATTGCTCTTATTCTTGGTGTTGATAGGATTCTAGATATGCTAAGAACGACTGTAAACGTCACGGGTGATGCTGCTGTTTGTGTCCTTGTTGCTCACCAAGAGGGACAACTAGGCGAACCGCATGTAGGTGATGAAGATGAACCTCATTTTGTTATGAGTAGGCAAAAATAAATTAAAAAATTTTTTTGAAATATACAGGCCCTCAATGTGAGGGCTTTTTTTTACATGAAAGTCGATCATTCATGTCAGGTAAAATGTTGAATTATAGATTTCCTTTGAAAATTCCGATACTTAATCATGATATTTCCAATAGGACTAGGTACAAGGCTTAAGAATCGCCAATGGGGAACCATCGTGTTGATTCTTGTAAGTGTAATTGTATTTCTATTTATTCAAAGCTTTTCTCAACTTAATATTGAGATAAAAAAAATTCATAAAAATAATATGGAAACCAAAATTGTATCTAAGCTTTATCTTGAATATTGCATTCAAAGAGTTGTTGATAGAAAGCACTGTATTTTTTCAAAACCATTTTTTCATCTTAAACATAAAAAAAGGGTGCTTGACAAAAGAGCCGAGGGAAACTTTTCTGAGGTCATTGAGGATATGGGGAATGAGTATCAAGGTACAAAACACTATATGGAATTCTACCAAAGTCTAATGGCCAATTCTGAGAAAATAAATTCACTTCCTTCTTATAGAGAATTTTTGGATGAGCAAACAAAACATCTAAAACAGGCACATAAGATTCATAAAGAATTTAATGCTCTCTCAATTGGGAATTCAAGTATCTTTGTTTATATATTGGCCATGATCTCTTCAGTAGGTATGGTTCATTTGGTTTGGAATATTTTAGCATTAGTTGTTTTTGGAAGATATGTAGAAAAAAGACTAGGAACAGCTTTATATATTTTTTGTTTTTTCTTTATCCCATATCTCGTTTTAAATTATTATATTAAATCTCTTCCAAGTGACTCAATTCAGTATATTGTTGGCTCTACAGCTACAGTGAGTACTCTTATTGGTTTCTTTTATTCATTCTTTTTCCACTACAGATTGAAATTTTTAGTCTGGAAGATTAAGGGGCATGATTTTATTTTAGTTAGGGTTCGATACATAGTCCCTGTTATTTACTTAGTTCAAGAAGCAGTTCTTCACTACTTTAGTCCTATTAATGTTCCTCATAGAGCCCACCTTTTTGCAGTAATACTTGGGATGGCCCTAGCTCAAATTTTAAAAATGAGAGATAAGTTACCTAAAGGTTTTCTATTCCATTCGGAGCTTAAAGAGTGGGAATGGTTAAAATCTAAGCAAGAGGATGACATTAATTTATTCCTGAATGGTGCTTGTAATCTACTTGGTAATAATCCTCGTAATATATCAATTAGAGAAGATGTATTTAAAGTAATTAAGGAGAAGGTAGGCCAGGGTGAGGATATAAAATTCTATTTACACTATCTAGATGGAATCTTACCTTTTTATATTTCCCAGAAGAAAAACTTAATGAAATCTCCTGAAAAAGTACTTGAGATATTAGCCTTGCTCCCAGTAGAGGTCAGTTATACTAAGTACCTAGTGGATACTAAGAAAAAAAATGTTTTCCGACTTATTCAGAGCGCCAAAAATTTGAATTTTGGAGAGCAAACAATAAAGTTAGTTGAAGTCTATTTCGAAAAATATGAAAGAGGTAAAGAACTAGGATCACTTGAGGATATTCTAAGGGAGGTCATTGAAGTGAACTATGCCAAGGAAGAATGCAGGGGGCTAATTTACAAAATAGCTCATTCATCTACATCAATACGGCTTAGAGATTTATGCATAACCTATATCGATAAGTAACTTAAATATTATTTGTAAACGCTTCACATTGAGACTGTGAAATATTATGGGTTGTATGGCAGCCAAATGCCTGATAGTTCCATATATTATAGAGTACTTCTCCTGTATTTAAATACAAGTTGGATTCTTTCTCAGAAGCTAGAACTCTTCCTCTTTTCTCGATTTTAATTTGCTCATTTTTGTTGAAAGAAAAAAGAGAGTCACTCGTTGCCCAGCGGGTTTGAGGAATCTTGAAGTTCAGTTTCTTATTTTCAAAAATTTTATTAATGATGATCGATTTAAGAACATTTTCTTTGAAGACGATTTTTAGTTCATTGATTCCTATTGTGCCTAGAACAAGTGATGGCTTTTTTAAATCAATCGTAAATTGAATCTCTTCCCCGAAGCTTAGAATTTCGGAGGTCTTCTTAGATACTCTTGAATTACAAATACCTGTTAGCTCAAATTGAGCTTCACTTTTGTCGGCGCCGTACTTAGTTTTATTTGTAGTAAACTTATTAACAAGAACTGTATTGTTTGTTGCCTCAGGCTTAATTTCCTGACAAATTAGAGAAGCCAAGGTATTTAGGTTCTTATAATTGATACTAAACTCGCCAGCATAAGCAGGTAAAGATAGGATCGTGGCAATAGTAAATAGTAAGATTGATTTCCTCATAGGATTATTATGCACATAGTTTGATTAATTCTCATCACCTGGTGTAAAATCTTTCATGGCCGTAAATACTTTAAACACTTTTTTTTATACAATCCTTGTGATTCTCACCTTGTTTCAGGTGGTTAGGTCGCCATTAGTTTTGGCGAGTCCAGATAAACTCATTTCTTTTTCAAGGGCTAAGACAATTCTCGCAAAGCAAATTTACGAGAAAAAGGGGAGAACCTTTTATTGTAATTGTGCTTATCAAACTAAGAGTATTGTAGGTAAGTCTTGTAAACTTCAAACATCAAAATACAAAAAAAGAAAAAAGAGACTGGAATGGGAGCATATTGTTCCGGCTCATGCTTTTGGCCAATCCTTTAAGGAATGGAGAGAATCAAAAAAAGTCTGCCCTAAAGGAAAAAGTCCCAGAAAGTGTGCCAGAAGTAAAAATCTTCTTTTTAAAGAAATGGAGGGAAATTTACATAATCTAGTTCCATCAGTGGGGGCGATAAATGCACTTAGGAGTAATTACTCATTCTCAGAATTTGATTTAGCTAAAAGTGAAAAACTTTGTGATCAAGGATTCCACCTATTAAAGAGGAAGGTGAACCCCCCGGATAGTGTAAAAGGAGATATTGCCCGAATTTATTTCTATATGGACAAAAAATATCCAGGAAGGGGTATAATCTCTAATAAGAACAGAAATCTTTATGAAGTCTGGAATAAGTTAGATCCAGTATCAAAAAAAGAATGTGACCTTTCAAGGTTAAAGGCCCTATACCAAGGGGATAAAAATTTGTTTGTAGAAAAACACTGTAAGGATAATAAATGATTAAATTAATTGGAACTTTTTTTGTACTCGTACTTATTGGGAGTTGTCAGGAAAAAGGTCATAAAGTTAGATTAATCAAACAGTGGCATCTATCATCAAGCGAAAATACTCAAAACATTGAAGAGTCAAAAAAACTTCCTCAATATAAAAATCAAAAGAATATATACACTCAAGTCTCGCAATTAATAGAAAAGCAACAAACGAACCTCATTATTGCTGAAGGATGTGAGGGGGCAATTGATTCCAATTTCACAACAAACTTTAATGGATGGGACATGGATTCTCTAATTAAGAAGAGCGGAGATGCTGATTTTGGTGATATCATGGCACCTGTTCCAATGAAACTTAAAGCAAAGTATCCTCATTTAACAGTTTTGTGTGGTGATAACCTTGAGTTGATAAAAGACAACCTCGCTGCCATGTCAGACCTGAGAGGATTCTCTGGTTTTTTTCAAAGATTACTTGAATCAAGAAAAAGTAACCTTGGTAAATTTAATGCTTACTTTGATCAATTAAAAAAAATATTTCCCAAAGAAAAAATAAGTGATCCTGTTCAATATTCATTACAAAAATCCCTTAGTGCTTTGAGTGAATTTGAATCTCTAATAAAACAACGAAACTCATTCTTCGTTGATATTGCAAAAAAAAATATTTCTAAGAACCCTGTCATAATAATAGGTGGGTTACACGTTTCAGATCTACAGCAACGACTCTATGTCGATAAGGTAAAGAGCCAAATTATCGTTCCAGTAGGCTACTCAAATGACGAACAAAAACTAGTTTTTGCACTTAAGGATATTTTAAAAAATGAAATAAGAAGGAAATTAACACTATTTCAGGTCCCAACTGGTTTCGATTATAAGAAATTTCCGATTAAAAATAAGCTTAAGCTAGATAATTTATTTTCTATAAGTGAAAAGAAAGAAATGGCCAAGATTTCTAAAGATAAGGTTAGTTTTGACCTGCTAAGGAGCGATTTTGATGGGGACGGAATTCGCGATTTTACGCTGTCATCAAGTTCTGATGGTTTAATCCTTAGTGCCGAAGATCCAGATTGGGATAATGATGGTAAACTAAACCTTATTGATGAAACTGTAGGGAACTCAGTCGTTGCAAAGTTAGAGTTAGATATCCGTGTTAATAATAATTTTTTATCGCAAGCCAAAAAAAGTGAAATCTTAAAAGATACGAAACAAAAAGTCATTTTAGTACAAGAAAGCGGAGTCTCTCATGAGCTTCTTGTTTTAGAATTATTCAATTCATTAAGTAACAATACTCCTCTTGGAAAAAATAATGTGAAAGTTATAAAGGCCACAACACCTAGTTTTACATATGGAGATAATGTCTTTTTCTCCTATGTTAAACATACCAATACCTTAGAGTACTATCCGGTAAAACTAAATGAGTATATCAACAAAGAGTATCAAAAGAGATTCTATGGTGTCGATTTTAAGAAATATATAAATGCTTATGTAGTACCACTACTTGTTCATTCTTTATCTCATGAGGTAGGACATAGCCTTACAATCAACTTTAATGAACTTGCAAAAAAAAATGGTTGGAGCTGGAAGGAGTCTCAATATAAAGGAAAGTATTTGAAGAGCTTTAGACATCCTTCAAAAGTTCTAACAAGTATTAAGACAGATCTTCATTTTCAAAATCGAGATTTTAAAAGTTGGATCAATGATTATAAAGTTTATAGCAGAAGTATAAATGATATTTTAAAAGAAAAAGTCCCTTTAAAGCAACTTAAACTAGCAAAGCTTTCTAAGTTTTATGTTGAAGCGAAAGGAAGCATGATAGAACATAAATTAAGTTTTTTTTCTCATTTCAATCTACCTTCCATTTATGCAGTTAAGAATCCAAGTGAGTGGTTTGCAGAAAGTTATGCGACTTGCATTTTCAAATTGATTTACCCTAAGAGTTCTAAAAAAAATAGAGCAGTGGAGTTGGAACACCTTTTGGGGATTTATCCTATGGCCACAAAAGATGAGTTCTGCGCTGCTATTACTAAATAAACTGTTATACCGAATATCTGCCATATTAAATGGCCAGAAACTGGATTAAGTTCCATTTAATAATTCTTTAACTTATTGTTTTTACAAGCTATCACCCTTCTCGCGTTGGTTTCTGGGATAATTAATCAAGTGAATTGAAGTTATTTTCATAAATACCGAATAGCTAAGAGATAACGGGGAAATAAAAAAAATGAAAAATCTATTCTTAAGTACATTAATAGTCTTACTTAGCTTTATGGCCTTCTCTTCTCAGAGTTCCAAGAAAGTTGCGATCGTAAAAGCCTTACGAGGAAAAGCCGAAATGCTT
This sequence comes from Bacteriovoracaceae bacterium, assembly GCA_047634375.1. Lineage (GTDB taxonomy): Bacteria > Bdellovibrionota > Bacteriovoracia > Bacteriovoracales > Bacteriovoracaceae. The sequence continues at coordinate 25,308 of JBLIAG010000034.1, read as the reverse complement.
TCACCTGTTGGCGAAAAATCCAAACTTAAAAAAGGTATGTGGATAAAAGAGGGAGCGATCATTAAGACCAGTAGTAAAAGTTTTGTGAGACTGAGCTTTATTGATAAATCTAAAATGAATATTGGTCCAAAGGCTGAACTTAAAATTGAAAAATTTAGCAAAACAGAAGCTGGCGTTATCAATGTTCTTACCGGTAAAATCAGATCACAAGTTACAAAAGATTACTTAGATATGGATAAAGATAAATCTAAACTCTTTGTTAAGTCTCGAAATGCGGTCATGGGTGTTCGAGGAACAGATTTCTTATTTTCTGCAAATAAAAATACCGGGGCGACTACAACTATTTTATTTGAAGGAAGTGTTGTTTTTAATAAAATTAAAAAAGGTGATAACATTAGAGATTTAGAATCTATTGTTAATAGTGGACGTAGAATTCGGCCAGGTGAAGTATCTGTGGCAATGAGGAAAAGCTCAAGGCCCACTGTTCCAGCAAAAATGAGTACACGTCAATTTGATAAATTAAATAGTAATTCCACATTTAAAGTTTCTGACGTCAAAAATACGAAACAGGGAAAATCAGTTGTTCCTGCAGGTTTGAGTGGGGCGGTTGTCGCTGGAGATAATAAGAATTTAAAAGATGAAATTAAAAAGATTGTAAGAGTTAATATTGTTGATAAAGATAAATCTAGCGATGAAAATAAACAAAATGCTGAAAACTCTAAAGGTTTCATTAAAGGCGATGATGTACGTCCAGCCGATGGGATAATGGTCCATGTGGATACCGGTACTATTATTCCACCAGGTATTGATTCAAAATTTGATAAAAATACTGGAGAGTGGGTTAGTTCAACTAATGGTGGCTCAAACTCCTCAGGTGAATACACTCCACCACAGGGTTTTCAAATGAACGAAGATGGTCAACTTTTAAAAATAGACTCTGAGACAGGAAAAGTTAAAGAAGTAGTTGTTATTGATATCAAGCCAGTTGATCAAATGCCACCAATCACTTCGGCACCTACAATTGAATACAAAGGACCAGAGCTAAATAATGGTGGCGTCAAAGGTCCATCTCCAGCATCGATGGAAGATGTTAGGGAGTACTTTGATAAACCAGTTGAAGAAATATTAATTGAAGAAGATAAAATGACTCAGATAATTAAACAAGAGTTTATTGATAGGAATCCAGGTGGGTTACCACCGGAGGATGATGCTGGGTTAAAGAAAATCCCCCAACCTTGTCCAACTTGTAACCAGCCGCCAATTACTAAGGTTCCAACAACGAACACTTCTACTCAGCAGAAACGTACAAGGGTAAATGTTAGAGTTAAAAAGCAATAACCAATAAAATTTAAATACTGAATTAAAATAGACCAGAAATGGTCTATTTTTCTTTGTCTTCTCTCGAATTAGAATTTCCTATATAATTTCAATGTATTATTAATATTATTAGGAATAAAAATGTCAAAATTTCTTATTTTACTGTTCTTCTTTTTTCACGTTGGATTTACTTCGGAGGTATTCGCTGCAAAAAAGAAAAAAGGTAAAACTAAAGCACTAATTCAAACAGTTTTTACAAAATTTGAAGATGGGAAATACGAAGAAGTTATTACAACTCTAGATAAATTAGAAAAAAGAATTAAGCCAAATTCTAAACAGGGTAAAAAAATCAAAGGACTAGTCTACTATTGGAAGGCGATGAGTTACTCTCGGCTAAATGACTTTGATATTGCTGAAACTTTTTTTATTAAAGCTTTAGAGCAAAAGTACTTTTCAAAAGATATTTATTACGAATATGGACAGGTTCTTTATGTATCTCTTAAATACAAGAGAGCGAGAGTAGCCTTTAAAAAATCGGTTAAAGCAAAATATAAAATAGGAGTCTCTCTCTATTACATAGCTTTTATATCTCAAGAACTAAAAGATTATAAAAAAGCAGTCAGTTTCTATAACATGATAGAAAAACTTCCCAGCGCTGAAAGTAAAGATGTTATTCAAGCCGCAAGAATGCAAATCGGAGATATTTACCTTAAACAAATCGAGAGGCAAAGAGATCCATTTAGAGGGGTTGAAAAATATGTCATTCCTCAATACAAAAAAGCTCATAAATATGATGAAGAAAGTAAATTAGCTGAAGAAATACGCGACAAGATTGAAAACTTACAAAGAAAGTACGAACTCATTCTATTTAAAATGCGAAATGGAAAACAAACTTCAAGACCACCGTACTATGTGAGAGCAAATATTCTTTACGGACAAAATGATAACGTTACACGAATCTCGGAAGACAATAAAGATGCTGCAGAAGAAAAAGATTATTCCTCCAGTTATTATGAAGTTGGAGTTTTTTCTCGGTACTCTTTTTATCCAAATTCAGCTTTCTCTTATGCACCAGAGTTTAGCGCGCAATTGACTCAATTTTCTTCTGACTCTGTTTCAATTCTTCCTTCCAATAAATATTTTATTAAGGGCGCACTAAAGATGAACTATGAACATCTTTATAAGACGCTACCAGCGACGTTCTATATGGATTTTGATTATACGTATAACGCAGACGATGCAGCAGCAGAGGAGGAATTTGCGGCGAGTAACAATACCTATGGGGCCACGTTCTCCGAGGAACTACAACTATTCGCTAATAACCCATCAACATTTAGGTTTCGTTATGAAAGTCTTGCAGCCGAAGAGGAGACTGGTTCAAGCTCAACATTGACTTTATCTTATGAGCAAGTTGTACTTTTAAAGCGAACAACATTATTTTTCACAAATAGTTATGCAATGACATCTATGAGTGATTCTGATTCAGAAAGCTTAAATACAAATACTTTAACGTCTAGACTTGATGCCATTCTTCCAAGTGTATATAACCTTTTTAATCCAAGTCTTTATGTGAGCCTAACAAATACAGATTATACAGAAGATTCTGATAAAGGTGTTTTAAGCTTAACTACCTTGGGAATGAATCTTAATCGTCCTGTGGGAAGGCATCTTTACTTAACATTAGACTATAGTGTTGGAACTCAAACTGCTGACCTTGATGACGACAATTATACTCAGCAACTAATTACCCTAAACCTAGATCTTATTTACTAAAGATAGTTTTTATTTAATTCTTTAATTCCATCTTCAATAATCTTTCGAGATTTATCAATTAACATAGGAATATCCTTACTAGTAAGGCCAGTAGTTGGTATTGGTGGGTATGCACTTGTGTAAACGTGGATACGAGAAAAACTATTAAGGTCATATTGATTTGTAAAGTCTGAGATTGCAAATGGTATAAGGGGGGTCTGGGATCTAACAGCAGTAAAAAAAGCACCTTTCTTAAATGGTAGTAGTCCTTTTTCAGGATTTCTAGTGCCTTCTGGAAAAACTAGAACTGTTAACTCTTTTTCTAGAATTTTCTTTTCAAGGACTTTCATCGATTTCATAGCTTGTTTTCTATTTCCACGTTTTATTAAAACATTTCCACATAATACATATATTTGGCCGAAGTAGGGAATGAGTCCTAGTTCAAATTTACCTAAAATAACAGTCCAATTTGAAGCAAGTCCTGCAACGGTGAGTACATCAAAATTATGCTGATGGTTACCAATGAGAACACTTGGATGGTTTTCTTCAACAATATTTTGATTTTTTGTATGAATTGTCATCCCACCAAAATGATCCATTAACCAAGCAAAAGTCTTAAAAAATGCTTTGCCATTTTTTGAGTTGAGTGGTCTCAGTAAACATAGTGGGGTGATGATAAACAAACTCATCACTAACCAGAAAAGAAATACAAAATATCTGAAATATGCAATCATGGATGACCTAATTTAAAGGGAGCTCAATCTTAAAAATTGTCCCTTCATTAATTTTACTCTCAACAGAAACATGACCATTATGCTTATTTATGATGTGTTTGACAATGGATAAACCAAGACCAGTTCCTTCAATGTTTTGAGTCCTAGTCCCATGTATTCGGTAAAACCTTTCAAATATGCGTTCAAGGTCAGAATCTAATATTCCAACACCGTTATCTTGGATACTTATAAAGTTAGTCTGATCATGGGCCAGTGAGTTGATATCAATCTGGGTTTCTTTTCGAGGATTATATTTTATTGAATTGTCGATTAAATTTGTGAAGACTTGTTCTAAAAGCTTTCGATCACCATAGATTCTTTGATCATCTTTAATATTAATAATGAGAGAAGCATTAGGGTGTTTTTGTTTTAAATTTTGTTTTATAGATAAAATGAGCTTCGTTAAATCAATAGATTGCTTTTTAATTTCATATTGACCTTCAATTACTGATAGTTGTAGGAGACTATCAAACATATCTTTTAGCCTCTCTGTGTTATGTACGATTCTGTCTAGGGGATTATGTAACGATGGTGGGCAAAGATCTTTCTGTGCCAATAAAAGCTGTGAGAACCCCTTTATAGAGGTGAGTGGGGTTCTAATTTCATGTGAGACATTTGCGACAAAGTCCACTCGCATCTTTTCAGTAAGTATAGGTCTTGTAACATTGTGAAATAAGCCAAGGGAGCCTAATCCTTGCCCTTTAGTATCAGCAATCGGAGTGATTGAAATATCATAATATTCGTTACCTATTTTATGAGCAGCTAAACCTATTAAGGAATTTGTTTTTTGAGATTCTTGAAAAAGGTTGAGAATAGCATCGTCATCGAAAATTTTCCAAAGTTTTTCATCGGTGATAACTCTTGTTACTCGTTCTTTAATAAAACTATTTTTAAATGGATCGTTGTATTGCTTACAGTTTAATAAACTGTCTACAATTATAAGTGGATCTGGAATGGATTTAATTAAAGTTAATGCTTGTTGTTCTTGAATTAAAATTTGATGTGATTGTTCGCGAATATATTTCTCTGTTAACTTCAGCATTTCTTGAATTAAAACCCATTCATTTTTTTGATAAATAATATTGAGCTTTTTATTGTGGGGAAGTTGAATTTGAATTTCATCTATCTTATTGAGAATGTCACGAAATGGACGAACTCTAAAATAACCTTGGAATATCGAGATGAAACTAAAGCCAAGAATAACAAGAAGAATTTTTGGAAAAAGAAACTCTGTATAGAGGCTACATACTACGAAAGTTGCTATTGAAGTAAGGATAACTAAAAGTATTCTTGCTCTTACGGCCCTTATAAAATAATGCCAGGGAAATGTACTTACTCTACTCATTGTCTCTAAGCCTATAGCCTACACCACGAATTGTTTCGATTAGCTTCGATGAACGACCTAACTTCTTTCTTAGTCCAGCTATATGCGTATCAATAGTTCTATTCGTAACGTGAATGGCATTACCAAGAATATTATTTATGAGTTTTTCTCTAGAGTAAACGATACCTGGATTTTTAAGTAAGTTTGCGAGAATTTGAAACTCAGTATTCGTGAGGTGGACTAGTTTTTGGTCTACTTTCACTTCGCACTTTGTAAGATGGAGCTCAATATTAGCGACTTCTAAGAGTTCATGACTTTTTTCTTTCTTAAATTGGCGAAGTTGAGATCTTACTCTTGCATGGAGAATATTTATATCAAAAGGCTTTGTAATATAATCATTCGCACCCGCGTCTAAACCTTCTACAATATTTTCTGGTTCGGCCATAGCTGTAATAATTATAATAGGGGTCTTGGAGTGAGTATCACTTGCTTTTAGGAGCTTACAAATATCAAGCCCAGAAGAGTCAGGGAGCATCCTGTCGATAAGGAAGAGCCTTATCTGGTCATCTTTAAAGTACTTTTGTGCTTCTATATAATTACTGGCGACAATTGGCTCGTACTGCTTTAGCTCCAATTGGAGTTTAAGTACTTCTCTAATATCATTATCATCTTCAATTATCAGTATACGATTGCTCATTTAACTATTCCTCATGAGCTATATATATCAAAAAATCAGGAAAGGTAATGTTAGATTCTTGTTAAGGTTGGTTAAGTTTGTTTTTTTGAAGGAACCAAGATCCTCTTACCATTAACAGTGCGTCATAAATAACGCACTTCTTAATGTTAAAAAGATCCTAGTACTTTATTTGATACTATAAATTTGAATTAACGAAGTCCCAGTTAACTAGGGACCAGAAAGCCTCAATATACTTAGGACGTGCATTTCTGTAGTCAACATAATAAGCATGTTCCCATACATCAATAGTCATAAGCGCTTTCTTTCCGCTTTTCATTGGAGTGTCAGCATCATCGGTGTTTAGAATTTCTAATTCACCGTTGTTATCAACAAGCCAAGTCCAACCTGAAGCAAAGTTTGTTGCAGCAGAATTTGTAAATTCTTCTTTGAACTTATCAAAAGATCCCCACTTAGCAGCGATCTTGTCTGCAACTGCACCATTTGCAGCTCCACCTTTACCAGGAGCTAAACAGTTCCAGTAAAAAGAGTGATTCCATACCTGTGCAGCATTATTAAAAAGTCCACCCTCAGAACCCATAACGATCTCTTCAAGAGTCGATGATTCAAAGTTTGTTCCTTTGATTCCAGCATTAAGCTTTGTTACATATGCATTATGATGCTTACCGTAATGGTAGCTTAGAGTTTCTGCTGAAATGTGTGGTTCAAGAGCATCTTGTGCCCATGGAAGTTCTGGTAATTTGTGTTCCATTAATTTCTCCAATTTTAAAGTTAACTTTCCAAAGTTCCTAATTTGTATCATATAATCTCGTATTTGCCTTAACCAAATGCGTAAGGAAAACAGTGCTTTATGACAAAATTAGTCAATTAAAAAACGGCTACAAGTTGACTTTAACTCTATTTAATTTAAGCTTTAAAGGAACAAAAAAGCGAGGTACCTAATGGCCTATCTGAAGACATTATTTTTACTAAAGACATTATTTTTAATTTTATTACTTACGAGCTGCTCAAGTTCAAAGAAAAGAATTGTAAGTGTTCCTGATGGTGAACCCGAATGGTTATACTCAGTTTCAGCAGGATGTAGCAGTAACGAAATCTGTGCATCTGGAGAGGGGAGCTCTTTATCTGAATCCGATGCTCATGCTAAGAAGGCATTGGCCGGAATATTCCAAACGAAAATAAAATCAGAGTTTCAATTTTCAAAACATAGTTTCTCAAATCAAGAAGTATCTGAAATAAAAGAGTCAGTTGAGGAAGAAGTAAATCAGCAAGTAGACCTTTTGCTAAAGGGCGCTTTTATAAAGCATCGTTTTAAAAAAGATGGACTTATGTTCGCCTTAGCCGCTCTTGATAAACTGAAAGCGATCGAAGTCTTAAGACAAGAATTAACTAAGATAGATAACGAGATGGAACATTTCTATCTACAAAAAAATCGACTTTATATCCAAAAATTAAATTTACTCTTTAATAAAAGAGAAGTTCTTAATGAGAAGCTTACACTAGTAGAAAGTGCTGGAATTCCGAGAAAGATTTCTTTCAGCCAAATTAACGACTTAAAGTTTACAGCAAAAGGAGGCAGTCGTTTGAGCTTAAATGCTATGAATGATGTTCCCTCAGTTTTAGTTAAAAAACTTGAAGAGAGTTTTACAGATGTTGGGTATAAAATCACAAAGAAGAGTGACGGGCAGTACTTCATTAACATCAGTTTTAAAGAGAAAGAAGAGTACTTAAACGTTAAAGGCTTTAAGAAATATACATTTGAAATCGATATTGAGGCTAAGAATAATGTCGGAAAGAAAGTGGGTGGGTATATCGTTACCAAAATTTCAAACGGTAGAGATAAAAATGATGCATTTTTAAAAGTAAGAAAAATTATAGTAACAGATATCCAATCAAATATGGAAAAACTGAATTTAAATTAAATTTAATAATTAAAAAGAGGTAACTATGAAAAATTATTTTGTATTAGTATTAACTGGAATCATCGGTGTTTCATGTGCAAGTTTTAAAGCGGAAAGGGTCGATAATAAGACTTCTGATGCAAAGAGTATGGAAATCACTGACAATTGGATGAGTGAAGATACTAAACAAACAGTTAAGACGTTAATTACTCAAATGCAAGGGCACCGAGGCTACAAGAGAATGATGGATAAATTCAAAGGGACACCTAAGGTTTTTATCGCTGAAGTTCAGAACAATACATCTGAAGCATACTTTCCAATTGATGATATGAATGATGAATTTTTATTTGAAATTTCAGCAGCAGGTGACTTTCAACTAGTAGATGCAAAAGCCAGAGAAAAAATTCTTTCAGAAATAACATATCAAAATGATGGAATGGTTGATCCTGCTCAAGCTAAGCAAATTGGGAAGCAATTGGGTGCAGACTTTATGATTTTTGGTAACGTTCGTATGAAGCCAGAGAAAAGAGACGGGAAAACTCTCAAGGAATATTCTGTTAATCTAAGAATGACAAATGTAGAAACAGCAGGTGAAGTATTTAGATTAAGAAAAAGAGTAAACAAGTATTCTGATAAAAAGAGCTACGGTTGGTAAAAACAAATTTTCTTTTACTTTTATCCTTTCTCGTCACTATTGGGTGTAGTGTCCAATCGAGAAAAGATCAGAGTGATTTTCGAAATTTATTTGCCCAAAAACAATTTATAAAAGCTGAAACCTTTTTAAAAACAAGTGTTATTAAAACGGACGAAGAAAATAAATTACTTTATATGATGGAACTTGGAACCCTTTATTTTTATCAAGGGTTTTACAAGAAAGCAGCTAATGTATTTGTTGATGCGAATACTTTAGTAGATAAACTTTATACAAAAAGTATAAAAGAGGCCTTAGCTAGTTCTATCTTAAATGATAATAGCAAGACTTTTTATGGTTCTATCTTTGAAAGGTCTCAGTTATATCAGTATCAGGCAATGAGCTTTTATCAATTAGCTAAAAGAGGAAGTTTTTATAAAGAAACACTCAAAGATGGAGTTAAAACTAAAACTCTTGTGAATCTCAGTAAAAATCAAATCAGGACGAATTACGATAGGGTAAGAAGTACTTTGATTGCTTGGGATAGTTTCTTTCAGGAAATGAATCGCATCAAAGGCATAAAAACTTTCTTAAAACACGACCTTATGGCCAAACAGATTGCCGCAAAACTTCATGAATCTCTGGGAACTAAAAGAGATAGAAGTATCGCACTTCAACTGTATAAAGATGCTTTTGATATCTTTAAGGAAATGGGGCCAACCCTTAAAGTTTTTAATGAGAAATATAAAGAATATAATGCTGAACTGAAAGATGTTTATAATAAAAAATTAGAAAAGTCGAAGATGAAGGCTAAAAAACTAACCTCATCGTACCAAGATTTAAAAGATGAATTGATTTACAAGATAATTTATCTCACAAAAAAAGTCCGATCAAGTGACTATCAAAAAATTGTGCGAAAGTATAAACCTAGTAAAGAAATCAAAAATCGTTTACGTAAAAAATCTTTAAATAATGTCAGTTTCCTTATTGAAAAAGGTCTCATTAGCCAATTAGAAGGAAAAGATTTTTCCTATAATTTGAGATCTGCGATTGATGGAATTAAAAGCCCTACTACCCGGGCATTGGTTAATGGAATTGGAGTGCCAGTTCTTACCTATTTTGCACTTGGGCCCTTAGGTCTGGGCTATGCAACTCATTATAGTAATAATGTGACGGTATACTCTAGACATGGTGCTGGAGAAATTTTGACAAAAGAAGTCGGTATTGAGTTTGAACTTCCTTATGCGAAAGCATCAAATGAAAATACAAATAATTACTTACGAATTTTTAAAGGAAAGAAGCAGGTTCTGGAAAAACAATTAACATATTTATCCTCCTTAAGTGATATCTCGTTTATCAATGCTCAAGAAATGATTGAGAACTCATTTACCAAAAGGGCCACTAGGGTTGGGGTCAAATATGTAACGGCAATTATCGCAGCTTACGGTACTTATCAAAAAATGAAGGATGCCGGAGGTGAGCTTTTTGCAAAACCTGCAGCAATGGCCCAATTCCTTATTTCTCAGAAGGCCATTAAACAAACAGAGAAAGCTGATGCAAGACATTGGTCTACTTTGCCCGGCTCTCACCTAAATTTAGAACTAAATCTTCCTAATGGGCAGTATCGAGTTGAATACATCGAGAGAAATTCTGATAATACCCAACTTTTAAGGTCTGTTAACCTAGGTGAAGTAGATATTTTAAACCAAAAAAATCAGTCCCTTTTTTCCTACCGTACCTTCTAATCTAAACAACTCGCTAATTTATTCCGAAATAGTCTCAGATGAGATTGTTTATTTTGACATTAATATTTGGTTTTTCGAACTTAGCTTCTGCTGAGTATCTATTTGTTGAGACAAGTTTTAATCCAACAAAAAAATGGGTTACATTTAGCACAGAAAAAAAAGAAAATTTTAAAAATCTATTTAGGATGCTTATTAAATCTAAAACAGGTCATGAACTTGTAAGAAAGGCTAATTTAAAGGCCAAAGAGTATGGAACTACTTTGTATGGAGTTGTGGAAGAAGGGGAAGGATCCTTGACCGATACGACGTTAATTAGAAAGTTTACGACGGGACTTCCAGATCACATTACCTATGAAACTAAATCCAAAGTTTTTTTAAATAAAGAATTAAGTCAGTATGATGCATTATTAGACTTGGCTCATGAATTAACTCACTTTGTTTATCGTAAGAATTTTAACCCCTATGTTAAAAATTTCTCATTAAGTGAGTTTATCTCAAATACCATTGAAGGTGTAGGTGGTGAAGTTCAAGCCTTTATGATGGAATGTAAAATTCATAATGAATTATTTCCTAAAAAGCGTTCTACCCGCTATAACTGTCAAAAAATTATTAACCCAGAAACTGGTTTCCTTTCTTTTGATCTTGCAGTTAAACAATTCTATCAAGTAGGCGACTACTTTGAAAGCTTTAGTGCTGTCTTGATTGAGAGAGGGATAAAAGATAAATTCCCAGAGGTCTCTTCAAGTAAAGTTAGTTTTGTTTCAAGTGCTTATGGCATTCCTTATCCAGTGGCTGCATTTGAAGAGTATCTAAGTGTTTTAAATAAAGTTTGTCAAAATGATAAAAAGAGAATTAGTTACTTTAAGAAAGAAGCAGGAAGGGGACCAGCGTCTTTGGAGAAACTTGAGAGTTCTTATAACACTCGTTGTAACTCGGTATTTAACTAATCTTTTTACTCTTCCATATGAACCATATCTGAAATTTTAAACGAATGAATATTTTTTTCAATTATATACCAATAATCAGAATAATCTTTTTTAGTTTTATCTTTTATATTTACCCAATATTGATTTTTATCTAGGTTTGCTTTATTTATTTTAATATCGAAGCTATAAGCTCTAAATTTTTTAGTTTGTTTGATGTTAGAATTTAAATAACTGTTTTTAAGTTTTTTAAAATAGCTATTGGTTGTGATTTTTTTTAAATTTATTACATCCTTAGCATGAATACTTTTTAGATAGGTATTCATGAGCTCCTTTATTTCTTTCTCACTACTAGCATGAGTCACTGTACTAAATAATAAGAGTACTAGAAGAGATTTTTTTATTAATTCCATTTACCGTCCTTTCTTTTTGTCTCAATTGTAAATGTACATCCTAGTTTACTTGCTTTTTCTTTTACCTGAACCAGTATATCTAACAAGTTTCCAGGGCAATCAGTAGCTTTGAAGTAAGAGTGGGGAACGATTGTTTTTACTCTTTTATTTTTCTTTTGAATATCACAACTTAACTTTGCGATTGCATCAATAGTCGCCTGGGTTGGGATCTCTTGTTCTGCAGGCAAAAGATTTGTTGGAGTTATAACACCCGCGATTTCCTCAAAATTGACTGGAGCGTAATTTCCAATAATAGCGACTCCATAGGAGCTAAAATTTCCTTTTAATCCTGACTCTTTTTCCGCTTTGTTCAGTATCTTCTCTGTTTTTCCACCGCATGTAATGGTTTTTCCCTTGAAAAAGGCTTGCTCTTCCTTATTTAGTTTAAACTTTTTACCACCAGCATGTGCACCTTGATATTCAGGAGGACGACCTTGGAAAACTTTAGGTGATGAAGGACTCGCACCTTGGTAACTATCACTAATTAAATAGTTGTATCCTACCATGTACCATGGATCATTATCTGTTGATTTATTTAAATGCATTCTGTTAATATCATGAGGAGTTGCTTTACTCTTAGTTTGTGTATGATGAATAACTATCATACTCATTAATTCCGGTTCTCTTTTACAAAAGGTTACCTTAGGGTGTGAACTAACCTTATAATCCAAAATATGAATGGGTATTAATGGACTTGAAGTGAGATTAATTGTTATTTCATCATTGTTTAGAAGGTCAGTGTTTGTGATAGTTTTTTGTAATTCGGTGAGTTTTAATCCTAAGTCTTGAATTGCTTGATTATTTGAAGGCAGTGGACAAGTTGCATTTTCCTGGTTTAAAACAATATTCATTTCCTCTTTTGAGCAAACATTTCTATAGTCATAGAGTATATCTGAGTAATCATTATTAAGTGCTTTTACAAGCTCGAATTGGGTTGAGTTAATAGAGTTTGCTATGCTTTTAAAATTAAAATCCTTACCCTTTAAAATATCTGTGGTGGAGGATTTTAGATCTTCACCCAATTGTTCAAGGTTTTGTTTAAGATTCTTGTTTGTAAATTTATATTTTGAAAGATTACTAAGTATGTCGATTGTAAAAAGATCCCAATTATCAATCTGATACTTGGAAGGTAAACCTTTAAACAGGCCAGGCTCTTTAGTTTGAAGTTTATGCCACTCTTTAAAAACTGATTGGAGAGTTTCAATTTTAAGATGATTTTCAGGTAATCTCCACCAGAGAAAATTCCGGTTTATTGATTTATTTTTAGAAATGAAAGTTTCTAGTTTAGGATCCATCGATTTTAAAGAATTAAAAATTTCGGCCATTTGGGGGTTGTATTTATTTTTGTTTTCCGTATTTTTGTTAACTGTATAAAGACCAAGAAGCATTTTATCCATGGCACGCTCATATGATTTTTCAAGATTGTTAAGTGTGAGCTCCCTGTAAATCCAATCAAGGACGGCTTTGCATTGTTCATAATCAGCTTTGGTAGGCGACACAAGACCAAGAACTAAAATGAGAGAGAATGTTCGTATTAAACGTTTAAACATAGCTAATTTATCGGAATACTCTGATATATACTTGAGTTATTGTCTTCTTTTTTTGAGCACGCTAGGTAGCCGAAATTACTTAAAACTATCTAGATCAATAGAGACATTCTCGAAATACATTTTTTCAAGATGCTCAATTTCGATGATAGCATCCTTATGCCATGTCCCTGACTTATCTTGCCAGCTATCATAGATAAGAGTTCCTTTGATAAAAACTTTATCCCCTTTTTTAAGGCTAGGTTTACATTGCTCTGCGAGCTTGCCCCATCTTCTACATTTATGCCAATAGGTTTTAGGTTTCTTTTCCATTGGAGCTTTTGGCGACATTCTCTCTGGTACTCCGACAGAAATATTTAAAATAGCTGTTTGATTTTTTGTGTATTTTAGTTCAGGAACATTTCCTATATGACCAATAATAACTGTTTGTGAAAAACTCATTGTAAATCCTATGAAGATGCAGAGCTGTAATCTCTTAAGCCTTTCTTCCAGAGGATAAAAATCATGAAATAAACAAAAGTAGAAGCTGCAATTATTTGTATTACTATATTTTGAACATTATTTTCAAATAAAAATCTTGTGGGGTAAGACGCCATGATACTAAAGGGTAGAAAAAAGAGAAAAAAACGTCTGAAATACCCAGAGAAAATACCATCGGGTCTTTGATAGATCTTTTCGGCTGAGTAAAAAACATCCATAAAACCTCTTGGTGATTGAGTCCAGAAAACAGGCATTAGAAAAATTAAGTATGTCATGAAGTATAAAAATGCCCCATTAATTAAAAATAATATAAAAAAGAAAACCTTTGATACTTCAAGTGGAGCTGGAAATATATTAAGAGTATAAATGAGAAGTCCTGTTGCCATGATTAAGTTTAAAAGAGAATTAGCCGCAAACTCCTTAAAGCCAAGAAAGAAAAATGATGAAGCTGGTCTTGTTAGATAGTAGTCTAAATCGCCACGATTAATTGCAATCGGAAACCACCAGGTATTATTTGCGAAAAAAGTCATATGAAATGCATCGACAAATATAAAGGCCGAAATAAAAACCGTCATTTGGTCTAGATCCCAACCACCTAATATGGGTGTATGAAGATAAATAATATTAAAGAATATGAATTGTACTATATAAAAAACAATATCCATGACAACTCTAAAAAAGAAATCTACACGAAATTCCATCGCGCGACTAAATGAAAACCTTAGAAAATGGAGATAGAGTCTTAAGTAACGATTCACATTCCAACTCCCGAGTAAGAGTACTTTCCTTTTGTCCACGTGAACTTCGATAACGCTCTAAAAACAAGAAGCCAAGCAAAGGCAATGGAAAGATTAATACAGAATGTTGAAACCGTTAGAGAGCCAGTAAGTGCCTTCATTGGAAAATCTATCAGATATGGAAAAGGTGTATAGCTTAGAATAGATTGTGCCCACTCAGGAAAGAAACTTAAAGGAATAAGCGCTCCACCTAAAAAAGATGTTAGAAACCTTAGAATGACTCCAAGGCTCCATATATTATCAAACCAAAAGGCCATAAACTCACATATTGTAAATAAGTAAAAGAATGTAAGGGCAGCATTGATCATAATGATGACAAATAATATAAGATTCAGAGAAGAGAAATTGTAAATACTTGGATCGTAAAAAATAAGATTGTAGATTAGTAAAATTAATAATAGTTGTAATAAATAGAAGCTTGAGTTAGCAAGATAGGTCGCAAGTTTGTATCTGAAAATATCAATGGGATAGAGTAAGTATTTATTAAGGCTACCATCATAAATTTCACGACTGATAAAACCAATTCCCTGGCCTTGTTGAATCCTAAAAATTAAAGGAACAATCAAATAATAAAAAATCATTCCCTCAATATTGTAACCATTCATTTGAGTAACATTGGAAGATGTAAATATAGACTTCCATAAAAAATAAGCTATTGTTAATGAGAATAGAGTTTGTCCGAAGAAATTCACCCAGAAATCTGCTCTATAGGTTATCATTTTCCTCAACTCCATGAAGAAAACTTGCTGAATCCAGCTTTTCACAAACTAGTCTCTTTATTCATTATTTTTTCAATCACTTCCCCGATTTCAACTTCTTGAATATTTAGATCAAGGACATGTGAATTATTGAGAAGATATTTAGCCGCTTCCATTGTATTTTCTCTAGGAGCGTGAATTTTAATTTGTTTCTCAACGATTTCAATTCTCCCTAGTTCTTGTGGGAAATTTTGTGTAATTAAAGAAAGTTCATCTTCATTTTTGATATTAGCGGTGATCATTTTATTTTTTACATATTTTTTATGTAGTTGGTCTAGCTGACCGTCGTATACACTTTGACCGTCTTTCAAAATACAAATTCGAGGGCAAAGTTCTTCGATATCATCCATATAGTGACTAGTTAGGATCATAGTAGGGTTGTGTTCTTTTCTGTATTCTTTTATAAATTTTCTAACTGCTTTTTGTGCAGTTAGATCCAGACCTATAGTCGGCTCATCGAGAAAAATAACTTTTGGCTTGTGAATTAATGCTGCCATTAATTCAACTTTCATTCTCTCACCTAAACTAAGTCTTCTAACTTGAATATTTAATTGATCTTTAATTTTTAAGTATTCGGCTAAATAGTCTACAGAGTCATAAAATTCTTTATGAGGGATTTGGTAAATCTCTTTTAGTAATAAAAAACCATCCATTGCAGGTAGATCCCACCACAGTTGTGCTTTTTGGCCCATAATAACGGCCATTTGTTTTCTGTATTGATTGTTTCTGTCCCAAGGCCTATGGCCCATAACTGAAACTTCTCCAGATGTAGGGTGAATAATTCCAGAAAGTATTTTGGTTAAAGTCGTTTTTCCTGCACCGTTTGAGCCGATCAAACCTATAATCTCACCTTCTTCTATATTTAAATTGAGACTTTTTAATGCACTTTTTTCAATGTAATTTCTATTTAGTAACGATTTGGCAGAACCAAAGAAACCAGGCTCTTTTTTGTGAACTTTAAAAGTTTTAGTTAAGTCTTTTACTTTAATCATTCTTTTTTAAAAGCATGCCTTTTAGGTAGCTTCCCTCTGGAAATCCCTTCTTATTTGGGCAGTCCTCAGCAAGGTTGTATTTTCCTATTATACTGAAGTTTAAGTTTTTATTTTCCATTATTTGTTTCATTCGATCTTCAAACTTTTTCATGGTTACTTTATGCGTGTTAATAAATATCAATGTGTGTCCACCTCTCTCGAGTAGGTGGTAAATTTGAGGAAGAAATTCTTTATAATCATTTAAAGCATTTGTTCTCTTTTTTCCATCAGATGAACTTGATGGTGGATCTGAAATTATAAAATCAAATTTTCTTTCTTCTATTTTAAATTTTCTTAATGCTGATTGTGTTGAAGTAATCATGGACTCATGTTTCTTTTCATCAAGATCATCGTTCAAGGCTAAATTTTCATTTAACCAGCGAATATATTTCTCGGATAAATCAACACTACAAACACTATCAACTCCAAGTTTCATAGCAAAAAGGGAAAATGCTCCTGTATAGGAAAAAAGGTTTAAGACAGATTTTGATTTTGTCAGCGGCGTCCTAATCTTATTTCTAATTGATGCCATATCAGTATAAATACCATGGTCGTAGTATTTTCCAAGTGTAACTTTATAGTTAACCCCAAACTCTTCAACCTCTAAATCTTTAGATAAAATATTCTTATCTGAAGAAATGGCTTTTTCTTTTGAATTTGTTCTCTGCTGAAACCAAACATTTTCCAATTTAATATTTAGTTTTAACTCGTCATTTATTGCTTCTGTTAACATTTGAATGAAGTAATCTTTGTAGTTACTCCAAAAATCCATGTAAAATTGGACAAGAATTTCCCCGTTTAGGTATTGAACAAATATACCTGGGATTAAATCGCCTTCTCCAAAAATTAAATAGTAATGATTTCTATCCTTAGTATAGTCAGTACTAACTCTTTTCTTTATGGAAGTTCGAATTCTATTAGCGAGATCATTTTTAAATGACTTTAGTTGCTTTTGAAAATCTCCAGTCGATGACCAAACTCTTGCTCTCACTTGTTTATGGGTAGGATCGTGCAGTAAAAGTGCTAACGATTTTCCACGATTGGAGGCAATTATAAATGGATCACTTTGTTGGAATTTTTCAGAAAATTTATCATTTGTAACCCAAGGGTGACCTTTTTGGATTAGTTTTATGGACACTGGGTGTATTTCGTAAGTTTTGGTGGGTTGGTAGTTTTTGTACATAATTTTAGTTTAATCTTTTTTTTAGTTCGAGTTCTGTCATATTTAATAATTGCAAAACAATATTTGTGAATTCAAAAGGGTTGCTCAAGTAATCTTTTAATTGAAACTCTTCCAGAATATTCTCTTCCTCAGTGGATAGCTCAAGAGCATTGTAGGGGTCGAGTTCAAGGCATAGAAAGTTTAATTTCTTTTGAATATTCTCGATTGATTTCTTTGAGAGCAAGCTCAATTCATTTGTGAAAAAGTTAACGACTTCTTCTTGCTTCTCTGGGCTAAATTCATTGCCCGATATATTTTGCTTATCCATGGGGGCAACTTTCCATATGACGCTCCTAGTTGTCAAGTGATTTCTATAACTAAGGGGGAGGGGCAATGAACATTTTCTACACACTTTTAATATTAATTCTTTGGGCATTATTTTTACAATTACTTAATATTAAAAGGTTCCATATCCTTTTAGCAGTAAGGGATAAGCTTTCACCTAATAAATACCAAGATTTAGTTTTATTCTTAATGGAGGGCCAGTTCAATAAGCTTGTTCCAAAGTATAAATTTTTTTCTAGTATTGTCGAAAAATTGATTACTTACAGGAGATCATACGGAGCCGACATTAGACCTGCTTTGCGAGAAATTCGAGGAGCCGCAAGAAAAGACTATTCAGCTAATAAGCGCTTAAACGAGGAGTTGTTAGGCTTTATTGTTCAATACAGCATAATTGCGGCCTTTACTTGGATATTTATTTTAAATGTAAGTGGTACACTTGATATTAAATTCTCAGGTCAAAGCCTGATACTACTTGGGGTTTGGCAACTCTTTGGTTTAATAGTTGGAATTATTATCTATCACTTCTCCATCAGGTATTTCTTTGATCCTTTTTCAAATTACTTCTTTACGGCCTATACCTTTAGAAGTCTGATCACGATATCCAGGCCAATTTCAGAAATAAGTAAATTGGCCAATATTTCCATGTTAAATAATAACAAGGATCTCAGGGTAATTAAAACAAGGCTTTTAGGTTTGGTTCAAAATATTAAGGTTGTCGGTGTAGTCCCACTTGACGAATTTGACCAAATAATTTTGGAGCTTTGGGATTCATATGAAGTAAAGCTAGGTAAGTTTAAATCTATGTTAGCAGGGTTAAAATTACTTTTGATTTTACTCTTTGTCTTTACAGGTTTCTTATATGTCATCTTCTTAAGTATGGATAAGTTAGCGATTTAGCCATGGACTGATCAACCCATTTTTGTTTAAATACAAAAAATTAAAATAAAAGGATTGTTCGATGAGTCAAAAAATTATTTTTGGTATGCATAAAGTTTCTAAGACCTACCCAGGTAAGAAAACTGTTATAAAAGATATTTCCCTTTCATTTTTTCTAGGAGCTAAAATAGGTGTTCTTGGTTTAAATGGTTCAGGAAAGTCGACACTATTAAGAATTATTGCAGGCCTTGATCAAGACCATAGCGGTAATGTTCAAATGAACAACGGAATTTCAGTTGGATACCTTGAACAAGAACCAACACTAGACCCAGAAAGAACAGTCCTCGAAGTTGTGGAAGAGGGATGTGCAGAATTAGTTAAAATCAGGAACGACTATGATGCTATTAATGAAAAGTTTGCGGACCCTGAAGCTGATATGGATGCACTTCTAGAGGAGCAAGGAAAACTTCAAGATAAAATGGATGCTTATAATATTTGGGATCTTGATTCAAAATTAGAATTAGCAATGGACGCATTAAGATGTCCACCTCCAGAACAAAAATGTGGCGTATTATCGGGGGGGGAGAAGAGAAGAGTTGCTCTTTGTCGTCTTTTATTAAAAGAGCCAGATGTTCTTTTATTAGATGAGCCAACTAACCATTTAGATGCTGAAACTGTTTACTGGCTAGAGCGTCATCTTCAATCTTATAAAGGTACTGTTATTGCCATTACCCATGATAGGTATTTCTTAGATAATGTCGCTGGTTGGATCCTTGAGCTTGACCGTGGACAGGGAATTCCTTTTGAAGGGAACTATACATCTTGGCTAGAACAAAAGACCAAAAGACTAGCACAAGAAGAGAAATCTGAATCCAAAAGGCAAAAAGCCCTTAAGAGAGAGTTAGAGTTTATTAATTCATCAGCGAAAGCAAGACAGGCCAAAGGTAAGGCCAGAATTAATAACTATAGCAAAATGTTAGATGAAGGAAATAACGAAGTTAGAAATGAAACGAACTCACTTTTTATTCCTAACGGACCTAGATTAGGTGACGTTGTTATAAATGCAGACCATGTTGCGAAATCTTTCGGTGATAAGTGTCTATATGAGGACTTAAACTTTAAGCTACCTCCAGGTGGTATCGTAGGGATTATCGGGGCCAATGGTGCAGGTAAGACAACTTTATTTAAAATGATTACAGGCCAAGAGAAGCCTGATGCAGGTGACTTTGTAGTAGGTGATACAGTTAAGATTGCTTATGTTGACCAAGGTCGTGAAATTGATCCTAATAAAACGATTCTTGAAGCAACTGTAGATGGTCTTGATGTTATCGAAGTAGCTGGAAAAGAAATTAATGCAAGAGCTTATGTATCTAAGTTTAATTTCACTGGTGAAGATCAAAAGAAAAAAGTTTCTGAGTTATCTGGGGGGGAAAGAAATAGAGTCCACCTTGCTAAAATGCTTAGAGAGGGTGGAAACGTTCTTTTACTGGATGAGCCAACAAATGATCTTGATGTAAATACATTAAGAGCATTAGAGGAAGCTCTAGAAGAGTATGCTGGATGTGCAGTTGTTATTTCCCATGATAGGTACTTTATCGATAGACTTGCAACACATATTCTAGCTTTTGAAGGTGACTCACAAGTGACTTGGTTTGAAGGAAATTTTTCAGACTATATGGAAGATAAGAAGAGACGACTAGGTGATGCTGCAGAAGTACCACATAGAATTAGTTACAAAAAACTCAAAAGATAATAGCACTATACCCTCAGTACTTCTTGTACTGAGGGATTCTTTTTGTTCCAAATTTATACATATTAAATATCTTATAAGGCTACGAGAGTGTAACTACTTTAAATCATTAATCCATCTTGGCATCAATATTGCTTCATCATAAGTTATAATAATTAAAAAAGGATATTGGTTTATGTTTATAAATTTTTTTACACTTTTTACTCTTTTAATTTCGTTTAACCTTTTGGCCGATGAGATTACTGGAGATTTAAAAGTATTGAATCAGTCAGAGGTAACTAACTCTTCAAACTTTATTTTAGACTACAGTTATATTAGAACAAAAATTAAACACGAAGAAACATCTACAAGCACTAGCTTCATACCTTACGGTAAAGACTCAAATACATTATTACATAGAATAGGTTTTGGATATGAGAAGGAGTTCTTTCAATCCTCTAGAGTATCAGTAACTATTCTAACAGTCCTCGGAATCGGAATTGGAGAAGAAAGCGAGAGAGATGGTGGCGCATCTGAAAATTTTGATTATCAAGATAGTATTACTAGTCTTTTCGGGGGAGCAGGAGTTTCTTTAAACTATAATCATGACTCAGGTGGCAATAGAGTTCAACCTTTTATAAGTGCAAAATCTATAACTGCTAAGAATAGCTATTTTTTACGCTATGAAGAAGTAGGAACTTATCCTCGAAGTGTAGAAATTGAATATGAAGAGGAACTATCAATTTTAGAATCAAGCATTGGCGTTAGATTTTTTAATTACACAACTAATATGATGTCTATTATGGCGCTTAATCTTTATAGTTTTGATCAAACGAGCTTTTCTGGAGAGGCATCTCAAGGAGATACAGAATTTAAGTTGAAAAATTTGGCAAAGATAGAACGAGAGTCAGCTTCCTTTAAGATCGGTTTTGGAATTCTTTTTTAAAAAAGTTTTTCAAAACAACTAATCAAGAAGATCGACTGCTTCAAAAAATAGATTTTCTTGATTACTTCCGAATACTTCAATCACTTGCGAAATTTTTTTATCCTCTAAATGTATGACATAATCTATGTTGGAAGTAATAAGTTTTAATATCAGTTCAAAACTTAACTCCTTATTCGAATAAATTTTAAATAAGAGAGCTAGCCTCTGTAGTGCATCACTTGCTGAGTTAGCATGAATTGTGGTTAAAAAACCATTATGTCCTGTATTCATTGCTAATAGGCAGGATTCCACTTCCTTACTTCGAACCTCTCCTAGAATTATTCGTTCTGGAGACATTCTTAGAGCATAACTTAAATATTGATTCATAGATTTGTTTGGATTGTTTTTATCTGTGAGTAGCTTTGTCGTGTAATTATTTGGAGAGATAAGCTCTTTGGTATCCTCAATAATGATTGTGTGCTCATTTTCTGAAACTTCTGCTAGTAACGAGTTAATAAAAGTCGTTTTACCACTGCCTGTGGCACCTGAAACGAGGATATTCTTTTTTTCTGAAACAAGTTCTTTAAAAAAAATTGAATTGGCTGAATAAGTTGAAATAGGGATAACTTCTGAATTAAGAACCCGTATAAACATTTTTGAAATATTGTCTGTTGAAGCGGAATGATGAATCAGTGTAACTCTTACTTCCACATTGGATATGATTGTGTAGAAACTAACAAAGGGCTCCGAGTAATTCCAAGTTAGATTATTTTTTAAAACCAGAATTTCAAAGGAGAGATCGAGATCTTGTTTTGTTATATCAAGTTCGAATCTTTCTTCTGTCATAGCACCTTTAAGAATTAACTCCATTGGACCATGAATAAATACTTCTTCTAATTGAGATAGGTTTTTAGGTAAGAAATTAAACTGTAGGACTGTTTCATACCATCGCTTTAATAGTCTGTGATAGGGAATAAAATCCTCATCATCGATTTCAAATTTGATTTCTTCAAATTGTAATATTCTTCCTTTAGAAAGATGTTCTTTGAAAAAACTTTTAGCTTCCTCAATAGGATTACCTTTTTCCATTTACATCACTCTTAAAATAGTAAAAACAGTTATTGTCTTAGTACTCATGCTCTTATTGGAGCTGGAAAATAAATCTTTTAGAAAAGGAATTTTGTTAAATCCCGGTATACTTTCATTTTTCCTTATAGATTCACTCATCTGAACCGTAAATAGTGGAGTTGCTTTATTTAAGGGTATGAAAACTGTCGAGTGACCTTTAGGTCCTGAAACTCCAGCTTGGTCTCCCTTGGTGATTGTTGATTTGTATTTTAGTTTTATCTGGCCATCTTCAATATCGAGTTTACCATCAAGTTTCAATCCTGCAAATTTCCATTCCGTTTTTGGATTATCCTCTTTGCTAGTATATGGAATCTCTCCGCCCATTTGGATTTGAAATGGACTTTTTATTGTTGTACTGACAATTGGTGTTGCTAATAATTTAACAAACAAATCCTGATCTTCGATAAAAATATTGTCTGAACTAAGATTTAGCATTTTCGAGTTAATTAAATCAGTTAAACTAGCTTCAATATTATGTAGTCCACTATCCCTTAGTTTATTTTGATTTGTTTCTGTCGAAACAATCTTAAACTCAAGCTTATAATTTTGGCGATTAAGTTCATTCTCTAAGTTATTAAACTGAATGAGAAAATCTTTTGTATATTTTGATATTAATTGTGGGTTAATTTCTTTGGTTCTATATTCACATGTGAAGTTAGTTCTAATCAATCGACAGGAAATGAAGTCATACTTTGCAGCATAAAAATCGTTATATATAGAAGATATAATTTCATTTCTAACATCTTCATGAATTGTCACATTTACAATTAAATTTTCTAGTTTTTTTCTTTCCACATTTTTCAAAAGTAAGTAGGCAGTTAATGATTTGACCTCTCCATGAACGTAAATAATGTCTCCAGAAATTTTTGTTCGCAGCTGAGTCGTTTTCAAAATTTGAGCAATTTCCATTCTTTTGAGCTGTTCACGCTTTGATGTAACATAAAAATGGAAGATTTCTTTGTGTTTTCCCCACACGACAAGATCACTAAATCCGAGAGATTGGCCTTTTATAAGGATTTTTCCCCTCTTAGGTAAGTACTTGTACTTAATGACGTCTTTGTTTCCAACTGAGAAGTTCTTTAGTTTTCCAATACTTAGCTCCATTTGTTCACCTTTTGCTAGGAAGATGTCCTTTTTACTTGCGTAACTTATGTTGCTACAAAGCATTAATACTAAAAATATTTTGACAAGTGATGCTATTCTGGATAAAAATATCACCCTATAATTGAATAAGAGTATAAAACATAAGGATATAGACATGGCTTCAAATACAACACAAACACGTACAATAAGAAAAAAGAAACTTAAAAAATCTGGTTCAAAAAGAAAGCACGCGAATGAGAACAAGGGATCAACTCCTAAGTTTGCAATCCACCCAGATAAAGCATAATCATTTTTCATTGTGTTCTCCTTTGAGAGAATACTTTTAAAGAATTAATAATATTTTTTTTATTATAATTGGAGAACTCAACGAGTTCTCCTTTTTTGTTTATACATAATTCCAAAAACCGCTTGTCCTGTGAGTGGCAAGAACTTACCTTTGTAACCCTTATTAATTTCAAAGGAATCTTATACTTCTCTTGAAAAATGTTCTTTATTAAAAGGACAGTTATCCTATTTTCTCCTTCAAAGCTAAGTTTAACCATAGATGCCTGTAAAGATGAAGTATGTAAGAGACAGTAGAGTGATATAACTCTAAATAGAAATTTCATAATTTCTCCGTTTTGCTTTAGAAATATTGTTTTTCGCATAGGGGATTATACTTAAAAGAGGATTACTGATTAGTAAGGGTAAATATCTTTCAGGTAAATAAACAGAGTAGATTTCAGAGTTTGGGGAATTACTGAATTCAGTTTGCTGATGAGGAGTATTTACTTCACCTGTGAGGATGGCAAAGGGAATGTAGATGTGTTTACTTTTTGAAATGAGCGTTATCGCCTTGTTTGGTGAAAAGCTCGTGAGTAGGTTCCCCCTTATTCTCATTTCGATATAGCCCTTTCTTTCGACTAGTTGAGGAATATTGATGTGATTTTCCTCAATGGGCTCTGAACTTAGTAAATAAACACTTATATTTGAAAAGAATAAGAGGCATATAAGTTTGATTTTTATTGAATTGTTAATTTTTTCCATATTTCATCTCCAGCTGATGCCAGGTTTTATGAAATTTTTTTAGTTTTTGATATTCAAAACGACTAATTCTTCTATCAATTTTCACAAGTGAAATGAGTAACAATACTAATAAGCTTAAAATAATAGAAAGCGCTGCAAGAGATTCACCTTTTTGATTGAGGAGTGTACCCTTTGGGTTTCTAATTTGAACTTTGACGTGATTATGAAAATGCCTGATGCTACCTTTAATATCCATATTTTCTTCCTCGTTAACAATCTGTTAAAATGATCACGCTTTTTTAAAAATGGTGTGGACGAAAACGTAAGATTAAATTTACATTGATTGATATAAATTTGACTCAGTCTTGTTTGATACAAAACTTTTTGAAAGCTTTGAAGGCCCTTTGTTAACTTTATGGCCGCCTTCACTCCATTCTTTGTGGCAAGATTTATACCTGGAAAGGGGATTAGTAAGCTTGCGACCTTTCCAATGGTTAAGTATTTAAGTGTTGTATTACTACTCTTGATAATAGAGATATACTTTGAGGTCAGTCCGTTAATTTCCTTAGAACAAAGTAAGACTTTTTGTTTTTGCTGTAGTTCTTTTGACTTATTTATTTTAGAAGATAGTTTAGTGAGTCCATAATATGAAAAAATCATAAGGAGGCAGATTCCAAAAAATGTAGTATTTCCATTTTCATTCATTATTAACTCTGCCTTTTAACTTCCAAATTATTTTTGTTTGGAAGTGACACTTTGAAAATCCAAGATGGCTCCTGTTTTCTACAGTCTTGTTGAGTTTCTTATGAGCTTTCAAGTAAAATGCATGATTTAAACAATCTAGCTTTTCAGTTTTGACGATCACATTATAAAAAGTTCCTAAAATAAAAACTGCAGAAATAGTGAAGG
>JBLIAG010000033.1:0-49102 GCA_047634375.1 Bacteriovoracaceae bacterium | reverse complement strand
TGGAATTATATTATATTCCTGTTTTGGCTGAAATCTTTTTTCTAAAAAATAGGTCTAAACAAACCGATAAGTGGGCTGCTTGACCTAAGTCCGCGACATTACAAATCGAAAGCTACACTTAACACTGTAAAAATTCTGTACACCCAATGTAAGTCCTACAATCAGGATAGTAGTTAATCCTAGAACCGGTAACATGATCTTAGAGAATTAACTTTATTTTTGGAGCTTAGATGAAAGCGTTTTTACCCCTCATTTTGTCCTTTACCCTTTTAAGTGGGTGTACAGAAATGCCTGAGGAAGCCCTTATAACATTAACGGAACTTGGTTTAACAATTGAGACCGGAGAAATAAATAGCTGTACTGGAAAGCAGCTATCCTTAATCCAAGAACAGTTGGACGACTCAGCCAACTTTAATAGATTAAAGGAAATAATCGAAGAAAAGAAAATATCAATTTTAAAAATTCAAAATAAAAAACATGATCCAGTAACTTGTGACTATGCAGTAATTGAGAATAACTCAGTAATCAAAGGCCTAGGGTGTGATCCAGCAACAAGATCTGGAGAACCAGTAACTTTATCAACAACAAAAATTCAAATCTTGGATGGTAAAATTGATTTAACCACTGAATCACAAGGTTTTAATACAACAATTATTCAATACGAATTACACGACCTGACTGATTTTGAAGAGGACGCTTTGATAAATGAAGTAACGATCAAAGCTGAAACTGGAGATTATATTAGCTTTAAAAAATTAGAGAATCTTTCTATTAATTTCAATATAGAAAGAAGTCAGCAATCATATAACGATGAATTAAGATGTGGAGATCTAATATCTCTAGATAAAATTATTAATCAAATAAAAGAGGTATCGGATGCTTAATAAGATTTTACTTATAACTTTATCAGTTATTATCAATTCATCTTTTGCTGAAGTACCTACAACCCTGTGTGTAACACAGGATGCAACTTTTCATTCAAAGTCGAATCGAATAATGCTTGAAACGAACACAGATCAACTATGGATCGCCAATAGTATCCAAGAGAAGCCTCTACTAAAAGGTTGTTACACTCTAAAAAAAGCTCATTCATCTATAAACTTCATAAATACGAGTAAATCAGTTATTACAAGTGAGTATTACAAAATTATAGATGAAAGAAACTCTGCTATCTTTCTTTTAGAAAATAGAAAATCTTAATCAATATTTCTAGCTTACTTTTGCTTCTAAATTGCCGTTGATAAAATCTATTTGAATTTGTTTATCTTCCAGCTTACCGGACAGAACCATCTTTGATAAAGGACGAATGACTAGCTTAGAAAAGATATTTGCAAGTGGTCTGGCACCATAATTCTCATCATAGCCTAACTCAGAGAGATGGCTAATCGCACCTTCTGTGAAACTAACACCAAATTTTTGTCCCTTAACTCTTTTTTCAAGAAGCCTTATTTGTTTGAGAACTAAATCCCTCATCACTGATTTATCAAGCGCATTGAAGCTTAGAACACCATCTAATCTTCCAATAACCTCAGGCTTAAAGTCTGCTTCCGGGTTTTTCGAATTAGTAGTTAATAAGATTATTGTATTTTTAAAGTTTATTGTTCTTCCCTTATTATCAGTCAAACGACCATCATCTAAGAGTTGTAGCAATATATCCGAAAAATCAAAATGAGCTTTCTCAATCTCATCAAATAGAATAACAGAATAAGGTTTTCTTCTCACAGCTTCAGTCAGGACACCACCATCATCATACCCTATATACCCTGCAGGTGCCCCTATCAACTTGGCCACCGAGTGCTTTTCTGAGAATTCACTCATATCTAGTCTGATAATATTCTGGGCATCGTCAAATAAAATCTCCGCAAGAGCTTTAGCCGTTTCAGTTTTTCCGACACCTGTTGGACCTTTCAAAAGAAAGGATCCCATTGGGCGGGATTCATCTGTGAGACCAGCATAACTAGCAAGTAAAGACTCTGCAATCTCATGAAGAGATTCCTTTTGACCAAATACCCTTTTATTTAAATCACTTTCTAGGTGAAGTAAATTATCTTGCTTTGATTTGAGAATTTTCTCAACTGGTATTCCAGTATGTCTTGCAATGATACTTGCAATATTTTCCTTCGTTAATTCCCATCCATGGGGGAATTGCTCTAGTTCTTTTTCAACTTCTGGAATCAAAGAGTACTTAAGCTTTGAAGCTTCTTCATAACTTTGTTCCCTTTCAGCTTTATCAAGGTCAAACTTTAACCTTTCTAATCTCACTTTAATTTCACTTACTTTTTTAAGAGCGTTAACTTCTTGCTCCCAAATCACATAGCCTTCATCAAATTTTTTCTGTAAGGTATTTACTTCATCTTTTAATTCTTTATTTGATTCAACTTGAATTAGAATTCGCTTATTTCTGATTTGAGATTGTAAGAGTTCTAATTCAGCGGGCATTGCTTCAGCTGATAACTTTAGCGCTGAGGCCGATTCGTCAATGAGATCAATTGCTTTGTCCGGTAGGTTTTTGTCAGTAATATACTGGTCAGAAAGCATAACAGCTGAATACACAGCATCGTCTGTAATTTTAATTCCATGATGTACCTCAAATTTTTCTTTTAATCCCATAAGGATTTCGATTGAATCTTCTTTTGTAGGTTCCCTTACAGGAACTTGTCTAAACCTTCTTTCTAAGGCCGGATCTTTTAATATATATTTTTGAAATTCATCTTCTGTTGTTGCCCCAATACAATGAAGTTCACCTCTTGATAAGGCAGGTTTTAATAAATTGGCAGCATCCATTGCTCCATCTGTTTTACCAGCACCAATGATTTGATGTATTTCATCTATGAATATGATGTATTGTCCTGCTCCCTCTTTTGCAAATTTCAACAGGTGCTGAATTCTCTCTTCAAACTCTCCACGGTACTTAGTACCTGCGATTAATGATCCTAGTTCCATAGAATAAACAGTTTTACCTTTAAGAACATCAGGAACAGTTCCTTTAACTATCGCTTCAGCGAGTCCTTCAATTATTGCTGTCTTACCAACACCGGCAGGACCTACAAGGACAGGATTGTTTTTTGATCTTCTGCCTAGGATCTCCATGACTGCTCTAATCTCTTTGGTTCTTCCAATCACTGGATCAAGCTTTCCGTCTTTGGCCTTATCATTTAAATTAATGAGGAATGCAGGGACTTCAGTTTCATCTTCATCAAAGTCTCCAAATTGAGCATAATCTATATTCAAATTAGGAAAGATATTAGGTAAAAACCTTAATAGATTTTTTTCAGAGATTTCTTGTTTACCAGCTTGAGTTGCATGCCCACCAGCTTGAGTTAACCAAGAGCTTAAATTTGCGCTTGGCCTAATTTGATCGACACTTAATTGGGAGGAACTTTTTGGAAGAAGTCCTAATAGTTCAGTAATTTGATCGGAATTATCCGCAAGGGTCTTTGAACAAAAAGAACTAGGGTTCGAGCTTAATCCGTATAGTAAATGTACTGGTGCTAATTCGGTATTTTGTAGCTCTAAAGCCTTAGATTGGGCAATATCTAATGCACCACTCACAATCTTATCAAAGTTATTCATATAAAATCCCCTAATCTAAGTACATCAATAGTACCTCTCTTAAACTCTTACCCTTAATATGGTATTGAATTTCTTGGAGTCAAGGTTGTACTCAAATTAAATGACATACTGCTTGGAACTGATTAATATTTATATATTAATAATGCCAAGGAAGCTTTCATGAAATTTAGCGTTTTACTTTTAACCTTATTTTGTACTTTTCAATTACAGGCCAACACCTCTACTCCAAGAGAGAGTTTTCGAACTTTCTTAAAGTCGATGGTAAAAATCAAAGAAGGTACTGGAAACGAAAAGGATAATTATTTAAAGGCCATTTCAACACTTGAGCTTTCAAGTAAAAATCAAGATATTCAATATGATTTAGGCAAGAAATACTCCGACCTGCTTATTAGGACTCTAGATAAAATAAAAAAAGTTTCCTATGATGAAATTCCTGAGACATTAAGCTCTCCCATCTGGTACTTTGATAAAAGAATTTTTAAGGATATTTTACTAGAGATTTACCTTATTCAGATAAATGGGAAATGGCTATTTTCTAAATCTTCTTTAAATTCACTTGAGTCTTATCAAAAAGCACTTAAACAAAGTAAAAATATCGATGGTGTCATTAGCTTAAATGTTTTTTCAGATAAAGTTCGTGAATACCTTGGTCCAGTATGGAGTGAGAAAATTTTTATCTTTGAAAACTGGCAATGGTTAGGCCTACTTATTATCCTCATGATTGCTTTTCTTACAGAAAAGATTTCAAAATCAATTATAACAGCAATTTTAAATCATACGAATAAAGTAGTAACATCTCAGAATACTGAAAAAATTTCTGAGGCAATAGATCCATTAGCAAAAATAATTTTTGTGTTTACAACAATGCAGCTCATTTCAAATTTAGACCTAAGTACCTCATTAATTGGGATTATTAAAAGAAGTTTATATATCGCTATGGCATTTATGACTGTGTGGTTCGCTCATAAAGTCATTGAGTATATAGCCGACCAAGCAACTAAACGAGCACAAGCAACTGAGACTAAGTTCGACGATATCCTCATCCCTCTTCTAACTAAAACAGGCTTTGTTTTAATATATCTCTTAGGAGCACTTTTAATTGCAAAATCTTTAACTATAGATGTTTCAGGTATAGTTGCAGGACTTGGTATTGGTGGTTTAGCATTTGCCTTTGCTGCAAAAGACACTCTTGCCAATTTTTTTGGATCTATAATGCTTGTTCTTGATCGTCCCTTCGATATTGGTGATGTTATAACGGCCGGTGATATTGAGGGTGTTGTCGATGAAGTTGGCTTTAGGTCAACAAGAATCAGAACCTTCAATGATTCCCTTATTACAATATCTAATGGTGAACTAATGAATCGCCCGATAGATAATAAAGGTAAGAGAAGATTCAGAAGACTTGTAACGGATCTTGGTCTTGAATATGATACACCAGCTGAAAAAATAGAAGGTTTTTGTGAAGGAATCAGACAATTAATCGTAAGCTATAAATGGACTCGAAAAGATAATTTTCATGTCTATTTTTCAAATTTCTCTTCCTCATCTCTCGATATAAAAATGGTTGTTTATTGGGAAACTGCAGACTACAGCCGTGAGCTATCAGAAAAGCATAGGCTATTAATTGATATACTGAGACTTGCTAAAGAGATAGGCGTGGACTTTGCATTTCCGACACAAACGGTTCACATGTTTAATGAAACCAAACTGACGAGAAGTGAGGTCGCTGATTCAATGAAAGAGTTTCATGATGCTCAATCCAAGGCAAAATCAGTTATTAGTAAACCTCTATCTTTGAAAAACCCTAGGAGTAACTCTCAAGATAAAGAGCAATTTGGTGATAATGATTTTGGAATTTAAAAGTTTTCTAAGCTCTCGACAAGAAGCTCTTTTAAGTAACTCATATCAGTAGGCTTTAAAAACATGCCACGGGCACCCAATTCCTTCGCCTTATCTTCTGAGATATCTGTAAACGCACTCATCAGAACGATGGGAGGGGTTTTGAGGCTACTTGCCCTTACCATTTCTAATAATTTAATCCCACTACATCCTGGCATTCTAATATCTGAAAGAACGACATTATATTTATTTTTTGTTATTAAATCAAAAGCCTCTTTTCCATCGGAGGCGTGACTTACAATAACCCCTTCAAGCTCAAGGTGCATTTCAATCGTTTCTCTTAGAAGTTGCTCATCATCAACAATTAAAATACGGGTACCTTTCAATTTTTCAAAACTCATAGTAACTTTCCTCTAACTTTATTATCGCCTAAATCTTTCACCATGGAAAATTTAATCTTCTCGCCAGCAAGAATCTGAGAAAGTACCTTAATCTCTTTTTTACTATAACCCCTATGCATTATTTGAAGATCCTGAATGACATTTTCGTTCTCTAATTTATTACATACTTGCCACTCTGAACTAAACTTTGTTGGCCTATATACTCGGACAATTCGACTATCGGTTTGGTCCTGAACAATCTCGCCTTTTGTGTAAAGATTAAGGATGATTGGAAGATTACGTCTGTCACGTTGTGCTAATTGAGTAATACGTTCTACATCAGCTTCATGCTGAACCTTTATATATTGATGACACCAATCCCCTTCTGCCAAGGGACAACTAGCACTATGCATACATGGATAGTTCAATGTAAATGTCTTAAGTAATTTTTTTCTTATGATCAACGATTTACCAAAAAAATCTTTAGTTCCAGGTTCAATAAACAATACCTGATCAAGTTCTAGTGAATCAATCATTTGGGCCACAAGGTTTGGATCCATTTCATTTGCTGAATGACCAAAAATGCCAAACCTTTTCTTTACTTTACTAGGTAGCCCTTTAAAGCTTGAAAAGTACTCACAGTCAGCATCAGGGTAAATACCATTAATAAGTTTTTGCCCCTGTGAAATCATCTTATCACTCTGTTCTATCGCTTTGATCTTTGTTTTAGAATTCATCTCTAAAAGAGCCAGAGAAAATGTTCCCGGTCCTGCTCCAATATCAATAAATTCCCAGTCTTCTGGAGAATAATTTGAGAAATTGATTTCTGTTTTTCTAAAAGCTTCTTTTAATTTAGGAATATTCGTCAAAAGGTAGAAGCAAGTATAAGCAGCAACCATTTTATCGTCTTTAATATAGTCACCAATATCTTCTCTCGACTTAGTGAAGTTATGACCAATTAAAGAAATAGCTTTAATTAGCTCATTCTCTGATGAGAAGTTGTAATTTAATAATGGCCAAACAGTTTTTAAATCCAAACGGTATCCTTTAGTTTTCTTAATTTATTATAAACCCAACTATGATCTTTATCACCCTTTATTATCTTATGTATCAGACAATACTTATCCCGTTGTTGCTAAGTTAATCTTTCAACGAGGTGACATATGAAAATTATATTATTTTTAATACTATATTCTCCGTTTTCAGTTTTAGCTGAAGCTTCTTTTCAAAAGAAAGTGCTGAATATGAATATTAAAAATTTCTTTAAAAGCCCAGAGACTTTTTATTTTTCTAATATCAATTCGTTACCAACTCGACGCGATAATGTTCAAGAAGTTAAATACCATGAACATATGAGAAAAAATATTGTCTCTCGCTCAGTGAGAAAGAATCCCAAATCTGCTCCGGCCGTAAATGACGATGCCCAAGATTTATTTCCACTTCATAACTTAGTACGAAATATTACTGAGCTTAAGGAATCTGCCTCAATTTCAACTGCTCCCTGGTCTGACGATTATTGGCCGATTAATAAGGGTGTGCTCGGTGCAAGATATACCGATGAAGAGTTTATTGATATCTATGATTGGAAGGAAGCAAAAAACTACGTTCTCGAATACAAGGTTCATAGCCAAATGGAGCCCGAATTCTTAGAAGGTTTATCACCAGCTGAGAAATTTGATCTCATAATAGCACCAGAAACTCACTTACCACTTAATTATGTTATGTGGTCCCAGGGTAGGTCCTACTATGAGCGTTATGGTGAAGTCGAAAATTGGATGGGAATCTGTCATGGGTGGGCACCTGCCAGTTTTATGGTGGAACGACCTAAGAATTCGATAACTGTAAAATCCTATAACGGTGAATTTGATATTAAATTCTTTCCATCTGATATCAAAGCTCTCGCCTCACTTCTTTGGGCAAGCACAGAATACGAGACTTTATTTGTTGGAGGACGATGTACAAGTAAGGAGCCTGAAACTGATAGGAATGATCGTGCAATAGACAGAGATTGCTTAGATAATAATCCTGCCACACTACATCTGGCTTTAACGAATGGTATTGGTATTCATCAAAAAAGTTTTGTGATGGATGCAACTCCTGAATACGAAGTATGGAACCAGCCTGTCATCTCATATGAGTATTCTTACTTTAATGTTTTAGATGAAAAGGCTGTAACGGGACTTGATCAAGCTATTATTTCAATTCAAGATTTTAAAAACGATCCGTTTAAAAAATACCGCGATAGAAGAGCTGCTTATATTGTTGGAGTTCATATGGAAGTTGTCTACGGGGTTGAAACAACGCCCTCTCATAGACCAATAGACGACCCTACTTTTGATCAGACAAGCTCAATTTATTATTATTATGATCTTGAACTTGATAAGGATAAAAACATTATTGGTGGTGAATGGTATAACGAGCAACATCCAGATTTTTTATGGCGACCAAGTGATAACACTGATGCTTTAACTTATTTTGATTATTATCTCTTGTCGGAAAAACTATGGGATGGAAAAAGTTCATTACCAATAAGAATAAAAGAGTTGGCAATCAGTGCAGCCAGTAAGGGCCAGCCACTAGCTTACTTAGTAAAAAGTTTAGTTAAATTATCACAATCAGAGGGGAAATAAAAAATGAAGAATGTAATCATTTTAATGTCAGCATTATGCTTTTTACAATATGGATATGCCGGTGAAACTAGAGAGCTTGAACTCGAAGAAGTATTCATAATAGAAAATGGCTTTGATTCTAATGATGATATTGAAATCACCATTCACGGCCAACTGCCCAGTGCGTGTTTTAAGATTGATAGTATTTCGGTTGATAAAATAGAAGAATTTGAGTTTTCTGTAAAAGCATTTATAAAAAGAAAAAATCTATCTGGTTGTACGAATGGAGTCTTGAACTCCCCTGTCAATTTCACACAAACGGTTGCCCTAGGAGAACTTCCAAGTGGTGAATACTTCTTTCACTACAAAGGGTCTCTCTCAACACAGAAAAAAAGAATGCTCATCCGGCCAAGGCAAACTGACAGCATTGACGATAACTTCTACGCTCCAATATCGAGTGCTTTTATTCCTGAGCTTATTAATACAACTGATAATGCTCAAGTAGTTTTAACAGGAATCTTTCACTCGAATTGTTTCAAGTTAATGGCCCAAGATATCCAAGTGATAAGGGAAGGGAATATATTTATAATAATCCCAAAGTCTAGATTACTTAACTTAAGGGTTTGTAAAACAAGCATGTACTCCATTAACCAGGTTGTTAACCTCGGTGAAGTCAATAAAGAGGGTCACTATATGGTTCATATACGCAGCCTCAGTGGACTTTCAGTTAATAAGGTATTCCATGTTAAGGGCCGTGATTTACCAACAGGAAATTCTCTCTGATCATAAAAAGAACCTTACCTGTAAGTATCCAAAATCACTTGTTTTAGTGTAAAAATTATAAGATACCACTAAATACTATTGTTTGAATAACCGAACAATAGTATATAATATACTAGAGGAAATATTATGTACGTATGTATTTGTAAGGCCATTACTGATAAACAACTAGAAGACGCCCAAAAGTCTTGTAAATCAATGCGTGAAATCTGTAACAACCTAGGTCTAGGCTCTGAATGCGGTGCCTGCATACAGGATGCGGTGGATTTTGTTAACAAATCAAAGAACAATCTTAAAAGTAATCAAAAGAAAAATTCCTAAACATTAGCTTAACTACTTGCGAATCTTCCCCTTATTACATTACCATTACACAGAACAAAATTTATAAGGAGAATTTTAATGAAAGGTAATCAGGATATAATTAACGCATTGAATGATGTTTTAACAAGAGAGCTTACAGCAATTAACCAATATTTCCTACATGCCAGAATGTTACAAGACTGGGGTCTTGAGAAACTTGGCCGTTTGGAGTACGAAGCATCTATTGATGAAATGAAGCATGCTGATGAATTAATAAAAAGAATTCTATTTCTTGAAGGTCTACCAAATGTTCAAAAACTTGGTAAAATAAGAATCGGTCAAAACCTGAAGGAAGTTCTTGAGTCTGATCTTGCAGTAGAAAATGAAGCTGTTCCAGCTTTAAAAGAACATATTAAACTTTGTGAAAAAGAAGCTGACTATGTTTCAAGAGAAGTTTTTACTTCAATTCTAGCAAGTGAAGAAGAGCATGTTGATTGGTTAGAGACTCAACTTGGTTTACTAAAACTAGTTGGAGAACAAAACTACATCCAATCACAGATAGAACCAGATAAAGCTTAATTAATAGAAAATGTTTATAAAGATAAGGCCTTGCTTATGTAAGGCCTTTTTTTTAATAGCAACTTAGCGGTATATTAGCTGAGGCCCAAACGTAATTCCCCCAAGCA
Organism: Bacteriovoracaceae bacterium; assembly: GCA_047634375.1. Taxonomy (GTDB): domain Bacteria; phylum Bdellovibrionota; class Bacteriovoracia; order Bacteriovoracales; family Bacteriovoracaceae. Next base: position 38,935 of record JBLIAG010000033.1, on the reverse strand, counting down.
TCAACCTGTTGTGCGTATCCTTGGCATTGAACACTTCGACCAGGTATAACCCTTGTTCGACAAGAGTTACTCATATAACTTGGTACATTTCCATAGTTCATTCCATAGACAGTACAGTAAATTTTCAAACCATTTGGACATCTTGTAACTGCACTACAAACGGTTGAGCTATATTGCCAACGTTGGTTATATCCATGAGGTTGGTTATAGGCATTTGCACCAAAACTGTAAAAAACGACAAGTAATAATATTAGTTTAATTGTTTTCATAAACCTCTTTTACCATAAGGGAATCAAAGCTCTAATACCCCTGATAATTCTTTCATGGTCCTAGGATTTACTGCTATACTATTCTAATGAAAATAATTATTCTCTTACTTATTATGGCCCCAACGGCTTGGTCCTTTGAAATTCTAGCCCCAAAACGAATAAAATCAGAGGTTGTGACTGCTTATAGTGAAGATGTTATTTTGGATATCTATAATTCTATTGGGGTGACAGCGAAAATTATTTTCTTATCTGAATACGAAATTAACTCAAAAATAAAAAGTAGTAAGTTTGATGCTATTTTAAGTAAAATCACCGATCATGGAAGTATCCCACACTCACTTCAACTATCTCCTCCCCTCATTAAAGATTATAAGGTTTTTAGATGGACGCTTAAGGACGTAAAAATAAAGAAAAAAAGATTTAAGGTTGGCGCAATTAAAGGTGTTTTGGCCCATACGAAAACAGTAATTGAAAATAGAGCAAAATTCAAAGGAATTGAATATTTTAAAACTTACCCTAAAATGCTTCAGGCAATGAAAGAAAAAAAGATAGATTCAATTCTTTTATCATATGAAGAGTATTTAACTGAGTTCTCAGAAGAAATGAAAGCTGAACTTGATCAAAGTCCAAAAGTCTTACTAAAAACAGATTTAAATCACTATATTAATATAAAACACCAAGCCATATATGAAAAGTTGACGGCTGAATTTATTAAAAGAGATAAGGTTAAAAAATTAAATTTTAATGATTTTAAAAAAACATTTAAATCTAGAAATAAATAATACTCTCCTAAAATCACAAAAAAAAAGTCCTAATTAAAGGACCTTTTCTTATTCAAAATATAAAATAAATTAAAGTTTTTCGTCTGTTTTCCCAGTATAAATTTGTCTTGGACGAGTAATTCGCATACCTGGAGTTTCTAACATCTCCTTCCATTGTGCGATCCAACCTGGTTGTCTCCCTAGAGCAAACATAACTGTAAACATATTTGTAGGTATTCCTAGTGCTTTGTAAATAATCCCTGAGTAGAAATCGACATTTGGAAATAATTTTCTAGATGCAAAGTACTCATCACTTAATGCCGTTGATTCCAGGCCTTTAGCAATATCAAGCATAGGATCTTGAACATTTAACTTCTCAAGAATGGTATCACAGTACCCTTTAATAACTTTTGCTCTTGGATCAAAGTTTTTGTAAACTCTATGTCCGAACCCCATGAGTCTAAATGGATCCTCTTTATCTTTTGCTTTTAAAATAAATTTTTCATAGCCGCCGCCGTCTGCTTGAATTGCATCTAACATTTCTAATACCGCTTGATTAGCTCCACCATGTAATGGACCCCATAAAGCATCTATACCAGAAGAAATAGAAGCAAATACATTGGCCTTTGATGACCCAACAACTCTAACTGTTGATGCTGAACAGTTTTGCTCATGGTCCGCGTGAAGGATTAAAAGTACATCTAATGATTTAGCTACATCTACATTTGGTTTTTCCCCATTCATCATATAGAGAAAGTCTGAAGTATAGTCAAGACTTGGATCTGAATCAATAAAGTCTTTTCCTTGTCCATGTCTATAAACACAAGCTGCTATTGTTTTTAACTGTCCAAGCATTAATGGAAAAATCTCTTTTTTCTGATCGTCACTTAAATCAGCATCAAGAAGATGTGGATAGTGCCCCGAAAGTGCAACCATTGCCGCAGAAGTAATTCCCATTGGATGAGCATCTTTAGGAAATGTCTTAATTAATGATTTTATTCCTTCAGGTATTTTACTTGTTTCTTTAATTTGAGTTTTTAAATTCAAAAGTTCGTCTGAACTCGGTAATTTATTATGAAATAAAAGATAAGAAACCTCTAAGTAAGAAGACTTCTCACAAAGGTTTTCAATTGTATAACCTCTATGCTTTAAAATACCTTTTTCCCCATCAATAAAAGTTATATCTGAAATACAGGCACCTGTATTTCCTAAACCATTATCAAAAGTAATGAAACCTGTTTCCCCTCTTAGTTTTGAAATATCTAAGGCCTTCTCGCCTTCGGTTCCTTCAATTACTGGAAGTTCGATCTCTTTTTCACCTAGTTGTAGCTTTGCCACCTTGGACATAAGGTCTCCTTTTATTATGTTTTATTTTCAAATTATAAATATATATACTCATATCGGTGTCACTCCGGATTACTTTAGTAAGAAAGTCAGGAACAAGTTGACACCAGTGCCAAAACACTTAAAGCCATTTTGTGGTTTTCACCACTTGTTAATATAAAGTTATTATATTGGAAATTACGGCTTTACAGGTATTTAACATATGTAAATTCGATTGAAAACTCATATTTGGCTTAACGCACCTAATTGGCACATAAGTTGCTCTACTAAAAACAAATGCAAGAGAACAAAGAGTGTTCATTAGCTAATAAGGGAAATTATGAATTTACCAGTTTTACCAAAATTACGACCATTAATAATCCATGCAGGGATGACTATACTAGTAATACTTCCATTGAATATGGCCCACGCTCGGGAAGGAACAATCACGTTGAAACAAAATTTAAATAGCTACGTTTATGAAGGTCATTCAATAGACTTAGCTCAAGAGCTAGAAATAACTGAAAAAGATCAAGTTATTCAAATAAATATAAGAGCGCAAGCTATTGAACATAACGCTAATATTGAATTAATAGTAAATGACAAAAGTCTAAAAACACAACAACTTGAAGACTCTATTAAGGTGATTAAGTTCAAACTAAAAAAGAATGAAAAACTAAAAAAGCTTGAAATTCGCTCTAAAGGTGCGTTTGTTGGTTTGGCAAAGGCACGCTTAGTATCAGAAGAACTTATTGATGGAGATCTTTCTAGAAAGAATCGTAGTACAAGCCAGGAACCAGCACCATCACCAAATGGTTAAGTTTACGATCAATTACATATGCTATTTTTTAGTATATTTTTAAATTAACAAACAAAGGCCTTCATTTCATTAGAAGGCTTTTTTTTTATAAAAATTCAGGTCTTTTAATAATTAGTCTCTGTAAAATTAACAATATTATCAGAAGTTTACCTCTATTTTGCTGATACATGTTATGACATGCCCATTATGAAAAACTGGGGCCGCTTTCTATTCACATTAACTAGTACTTTTATAAGTCTGGCTTCATTTGCGGGAAGCTTAAGTATCCCCATAATTGATGCTGAATTTATAAAAAGACCCCCTGCAGACTTAATTTATCATGAAAAAAATATTGATAGTTATGAAGCCTTTGAATTACAAAGACAGGGTATTGATCTCTCAGAACTGGATCCTTATGAAAGTCATTTATGGCAGAATCAAAAACATCCACTGGCCCAGGAAGTATCTGAAAAAACTGTATTTAACTTTTCTTCCTACAAGGCTTCCCCCACAGAGTTCTTTAGGTCAGTAGTTACGGGAAAGGATGGGGAGCGATTTGTTCTTACTGCATCCCTAGATAATCATACCAATATAATTCGTGGGAATATCCTCAGAAAGTTAGGATATAATATTACAACCCCCCAATTCAAAAAGAAGATTTACTTAAATTTCCTAAATGAATCAGAAAAAATTGATTTTTTAGAAAAGTTAGGAGAGCAAACCCTCACGAATAGAAATAGATGGATTGAAACAAATACTAATCCCCTTCAGCTAACATTAAAAGATCTCACAATAGAACCTGCCCAGTTAGATAATGTTAATATCTTTCTTCCAGTTATGTCCAAAGCAAGACAAGAGGAACGAAGAGTGTTTAGATCTTTATTGGCAATTTACGTTCTTACAGACTTCTCCCAGTCAGTAAACTCAATAGACTGGAAAGTAGGGAGAAACTTTAATAATTACCTCAGTTTTTCTCATACCTATGCAACAGCATTTTCTGATACTTCTATCGATGATTTAAAATGGATATATAAACGCTTAAATAAATTGTCCACCGTGGAAATAAAGCAAATAGTATCTCATATGACTGGGTACCCAAGTGATATCGCAAGTCTTATTAGTGAAAAACTTAAATCTAGAATTAATTCTTTAGGCCAACACTTATCCATTGATAAGAAACTTAAATTCAATCGTTCATTAACAATAGGTAATATTAAAGATGGTAAACTTTTAAAAGATGCCTACCCTTCTCATGTTGTTAATTATTTTAAAGAAGAGGCCGATTCACCTTATGAATTTGATGAGCTATTCAAATTATTTAGAACTCAATCAACATATTCAGCCTTAAGTAAAGTTCTAGACAATGCAATTGATAAATTTGTACCGGGAATAAGCATTAATGATGCTTCATCAAACATTCAACAAAGAATTAAAGATTATAAAATAGAAAATAAAAATTCAAATGGAAATATACCTTTAAAAGTATTTACTTACCCTACTGCCAACGTAAGTACATCTCTTAGAAGAAATATTGTTTTTGGAAACCATATGGGTAATGTTGCTCCAATTCAATTGGTAGACTCAGTAAGTGCCGATGCTAATCTAGGTGTTTACTCAATGGTAACAGGACTTAATAGTACCGTCCTTCCTTCCGTATCCGCTAGTGTTGCTTTGTCACGAACATATACTCATGTAAGGGCCATGCCAGATCTCAATTCAGCAACTTCTCAAAGTATAAAAAAAGCTCTCGTACCAAAACTTTTAAAAAGTATTGGTGCCGTTATTAAAAATGAATTTACATGTAGTCTTGTTGGAGATGTTAACGTCGTAGAATCAGAGATAAATGGAAAAGAAATAATATATATTAAATACGATCAAGATATTACAGGGGCTAAAGAGAGGGCCATATCTAAGAGAAAAGATCTTATTAGCAGTGGCACTAGTGAAGATATCATTCTACTTGTTCCAATAAATACACTTGCTGCATGCAGTGATGAAGTCACAAAGGAAAAAGACAAGAACCTAAATTCTTTTTTAAAGGAATTTGCCCTCAACGAAACATTTATTATTTCTGATAGCATAAACCTGATCGGTACTGCGAATGCAAACATCCCTTTAAATACCTACTTAAACCAACAGATGAGCCTTTCCTTAGGAGCAGATTTAACAAAAGGTTTTCTAAAGTCAGTAACTCTAAGAAAGAAAGATGATCATATCGAAATCTCAATTCAAAGACAGAGTAACAAATCGAATGCATTATCCTTAGGCTTAAACTACTTTATAGAAATACTTAAAGGAACAACTAAGTGGCTTAAGGGAGAACAGGAAACATATATTTATAAAGTAGTAACTGAAGGGATTGATGAAAACCAAAAGGATATTGTTTTAAAAACTTTGAGAGAGTTATTTGTCTCCAATAAAACAATTCATTTAGATGAAAACTTTGACTATATTACTCTAGAGCATCAAATGAATAGTCAACTCAATACACTCCAAAGCCTTTGGTTCAAATCTGACTACCTTCAAATGGATCACTTTGTTGATATCCTTCTACCTCAAAATCAGTATCCAAGTCTATCTAAAGAAGAAAGAACGAAAACTTTGTTTTCAACAAGTTCAATCAGAAGAAATGGCCAGGATTATATTGCTCTTGTAAACTCACTACTCAATCGCGTAAATCAATTTTTAAGTTTTGGTCAAAGTGCAAGTGACCCTGGGCAGACTTTAAAAGGAAGTAGTAAATCTAGGTACTATGTAACGGAATCTGATATTAGTAAAAATACTGATCAACTCATTACGACTAAGGTTGATTATATTTGGAAAGGATGGAGTGCAAATTACTCTAAACTTGATCAAATGTTTAACTTTATAGAGAATCTATATGGAAAAACAATGCTTAATTATAAAATCAATAGAGACCTGTTTAAGAACCAAGGTCTTCTAAAAGGCTATGAAGTAAAATCAACACTCATCGTCTACCCAGAGTTTATTTCTAAAATTGAAGACCACATTTTTTCGAAATCTGAAAAAGAAGCTTTAAAAAAACTAAAAGAGCTTTTTGGTGAAAAAGATTGGACTCAATATTGTCTTAAAAAAAACAGGACTCAAAATAGAAATATTCGCCGCCGAAAATGTACACCTACAGCTGTAATAACAATTTTAAATTTCAAACGAGATGGGATTCCCACTTCAAAAGTAGAAAAAGCTAAGGCTTATAACTCTATTTTAATTGCCCTTTTGGAAGGTTTTAATCGATCCAACATTATTAATTGGATTGGAAAAGAAAACTTTTTTGCAAGTACTAGAGTTACTGGATTTCTTGAAAGTTCGGAAAAAGGTTATATAGACCATATCTCCAACACTTATGGTCATTATAATACGAAATATGGAACAGGTGTTTTCGATAAACTAAGCTCACTCTTAGGAATAACTCCTTATGAGTTAAGAGCGCTCAACTATACACCGGGAATGTAATGATTATTTTTTTATTTATTATAACATTTTTCGGAACAACTTTTGCTGATAGTGATTATTCAGAAAAGCAGTGGTATTTAAAAAATACAGGAGAACCAATCACTCGAAGAATTACTGATATTGATACTTTGGTTTTTCAATCAGTTAAGGGTGAAGATATTAACCTTGGTCCCTCAACTTCCACTTCAATACCAAAACAGATAAGGGTTGCAATTATTGATTCAGGAGTTGATTTAGAGCATCCGGACCTTAAACACAGTATTTTCAAAAATGAAGAAGAGTGTGAAACTCTAAAAATCTATAAAACTTGCCTAGCTCAAAACAACGATAAGGAATCCTGTCATAAACAATACGCAAATATCGATAACGATAATAATGGATATCCTCTTGATTGTAATGGCTGGAGTGTTACCAATACCTCATATCCAACAGTCAAAGTTTCTGGGAATCCTGAAATAAAAGATACTCAAGGGCACGGGACTCATGTTGCAGGAATCATTTCAGCTGCAGACAATGATCTTGGAATCAAGGGCATCCATCCTCATGTCAAAATAATTCCAATCCAGGTCGCGTCAAACTCAGCTCAGTCATCACCAATTGATTCCATTTCTAAAGGGATTGAATACGCCATTGCTACAAAGGCAGATATAATAAACCTCTCCCTAGGTTGGAGATTTAAATTCGATACACCTGCCATTAGAGAAGTCATTAAAAAAGCAGTGGAAAGCAATATTTTAGTAGTTGTGGCAGCAGGAAATAATGCCCACTCAGATATAAGTTATCCTTGTGCTTATCAAGACGTTATCTGTGTAGGCTCCCATGATCAAACTGGTAAACCATCATCTTTTTCAAATAAAGGGGTTCAAGTAGATCTTATGGCCCCTGGAACAGATATCTTAAGTACATGGCCAAGAAATAAAAGATCCAAATTTTTTACAACTGATCAGAATTACGAAATTATGTCTGGGACGAGCCAAGCTGCACCAATTGTGACAGGAGTATTAGCTAAATTACTTAGCATGGGCCTTACTCCATCTCAAGCAAGAGTCAAGCTTCTCAAAGGAACACGAAGTAAGGTCCAAAAAGATTCAAGTAATCGTTTTGGAAATATTGATTATCAGAATGCACTAAAGCAAAGTTATACAAGTTTCCTTTATCCGCTTAATAAAGAAGCCGCATTAATTAATGTAAATAAGAAACAGACGAACTTAAGGCTTAAAGTTAAAAACTATGGAAAACCAATTCATCATGCGAAAATAAACCTAATTCCACAAAATTCAAAGATCGAAATTATTGAAAGCACAAGGATCATTACAAAAACTATCCTCACAAATGAAGTGATGACTTTTGATTACCAGATAACAATTCCACAAGAAATAGATAGTCATGTTAAATTTGATTTAGAAATATCATCAGAAGATCAGACCGGCAGTTTTGTTATTCTCGGCAATCTTATAAACTTTATCCATCCAGAAATAGATTACCTTAATGCTGAAACCTATAATATAAAAAAGCAGCTTGCTCCAGGAACAAGTATAATTCCTTTCACAGATTTATTACCATCAAATAGCGTTGACTACTTTGTTTCAAGAACAGAAAAAAATATTACAAAAATATCTATTCTAAAGAACAGCAATAATGGACATATAATCTCAAGAGAAATTCCTATCAGAGATAGAAACCCTGTTTTTTTAAACTATACTAAATTAGATATTGATAATGATGGTAGTCTTGATTACTTTATAGCTTATGTCCACATTGACCAAGATCAGAAGAAAATAACAAAGTTTCTTCTCTTCAATGAAGATTTACAACCCAAAAAATATCTTATAGCTCCTAATAATCAATTTAGAAATGATAAAACTTTTATGCCTGGTCAATTTAAGTGGATTCGTTTGAAAGAGGTGTATGTACCCGCATGGATTGGTTATGGGGAAAATGGAACTGAAACTCAACAGTCTCCATGGGAGCCTCCTGCGCTTAAAGAGAAAAACTATCTCTATTACCTAACAAAAACAGGCCTAAAAAATGTGGTTATCCCAGATGAAGAAATGCCTCTACACGCATTATTTCAAAATGAATTACTAAAAAAACAGGGAGCATTTCATTTTATAACCTCGAAGGGTAAAGGCTTTTTTAAAACTTACTATTTATACCTCTACAATAATGGAATAAGGAAATTATCAAAAATCGAAACTACAAATTTCTTTGATATATTTAATACACGTCCACTTCCTCTAAATAGCAATTACTCTAGTGGCTATTTTCATGAAACGTCTAATAGCGGTGGCCAAAACATTTTTACGATTAAAGTCAAAAATGATAAGGCCTATACAGAGTTTATCAAGATCGAGAATCCATTTAAAACTGAAAATATTAAATTTATAAATCATCTTACTGAAGACTATATTTTTTTTCAGACGGAAAATAAAATTGCTGTCTATAACAGGGCAACAAAACAGTACCAAGCAAAAGAATCAAAAGTTGATACAAAGAGAAGAAAGCTAAAGACCCTTTCATCCTTAGACGGTATATACCTTCCAGCATCTGAAGCTCCTGGCTATACAAGTGATACCTTGATAATAAGTAAATCTGGAAAATTATTAAGGCATGGCCAATATAAATTCATGGGTATTAATGGCTGTGAGGAATTCGGGATTGTAGAAAAAATAAATAAAACATACATAGGATTTAGCTGTATTGAGAAGCAGAAGATTTTCTTGATTGAATTAAGTTTATAAAGGGGAAATTCAGTGTCAAAAAGCCAAGAAAGTCCCATTGTGACACCACTTTAAAGAGGTATTTACGTAAGTAAATGTTTGAACTATAACCAAGACAAACTTGGTTGAATATTTTAAAACAGAGTATACACATCACTTGTAAAAAACTAGGAGAATTTATGAAAATGTTATTGGGGAAGTTAGCAATTTTAGCAACAATGTCAGCATCACTTGTTGGTTGTAATGGTGGATCATCATCTACATATTACCAACCAGATTATCACTATAACTGTTATTCAGTTTATGATAGTTGGGGATATTACCTTTACGACGAATGTCTATGGGAATACTACAACGTAGCTGGAGAAATGGTTAAATCAGAATTAGATATCGTAGCTGAAGTTTCAGATATCGAAGCATTCAAATTAGAAAGAATGGCAGTACACTACGCGGAGAAATTCTCACTTTCTACTGAAGAAGGTATGAAGGTTGCAAAAAATGTTAAGGATTTATCTGCACTTGAAGATAGAACTGAAACAGACCTTGCTGACTTTGCTCAGAAATTATACGGAGTTAACCCATCTGATATTATTTCAGCTGTAGGCAAGGCCCAAGTAGGACAAAATACTGAATTAGAAGCTCTTGTTGATTCAATTAACTTTGAAACTTCTTCAGCTAATAAGAAAGCTCTAATCAAAGAACTTCACGGTAATGCATTAAAAGCTAACGGTATTGATTTATAATCAAAATTTTTACTTAATAAAAAACGGCCTCTTCATATGAAGGGGCTTTTTTTTGCTATCCAAAGTCTTTCGCATTGCAACAATAGTAAATAAACCTTGTGACTAAAGAGAATATTTTTTATAAAGTTGCGATATGCAATTCAAATCAAAACTAATTAAGGCCAAAATCCATAAACGCTACAAGCGATTCTTATCAGATATTGAATTAGAAAATGGTGATATGGTTTGCGCTCATGTCCCAAATACAGGAAGCATGACAACTTGTTGGGCACCTGGCTGGGATGTCTATATCACCCACTCTGATGATCCTAAAAGAAAACTAAAGTACACACTTGAGTTAACACATAATGGAGAAACCTTTATTTGTGTGAATACAGGAATGACCAATAAAATAGTTAAAGAGGCCCTTGAGTTAGGAATAGTTAAGGAATTAAAAGAGTACTCAGAAATAAAACCCGAAAAGAAAATTTATGATTCTAGACTAGACTTCTACCTAACAGGAGATGGCCTTTTAGATGCCTATGTTGAAGTAAAGAATGTCACTCTATTGGGAGAAAAAAAGAAGGCACTTTTTCCAGACTCCGTTTCAACTAGAGGACAAAAACATTTAACAGATCTCATTAAAATAAAAAAAGATGGCCACCGAGCAGTTATGCTTTATGTCCTAAATCGAACTGATGTTGATTCCTTCCAACCTGCCAAAGACATTGACCCTAAGTACGCCGAACTCGTAAAAGAAGCTAAAGAAGCAGGAGTAGAAATTCTTGCTTATCAATGTGAAATATCGACGGAAGAAATAATACTAAAGAAAAAAATAAAAGTTAACTTATGAGCTTAATAAATTTCATCAAAAATAATTCAGTCCTCGCAAAATCAGATGAACTTATCTTTTTTGGAGGAAGTTTTAATCCTTGGCATGATGGCCATTCAAGCTGTCTTAGACTGGCGCCTAAGAGTTGGCCAATAATTGTTATTCCTGATCATAATCCATTCAAAGACTTTGTTAATAGTGGGGATAAAGTAAGTTCAGTAGACGAAATACAAGATCAATTGAGTGTTATAGATAGAACCTCTTATCTATTTGATGAGTACCTTGTTCAAAATCAAAAAAATCCTTCACATAAATGGATAGCAGAAATTAGAGACTTATTTCCTAATAAAAAGATTTCACTTTTAATGGGATTTGATACTTTTATAAGTATTGACCGCTGGATTAAGGCCGATAGCATTCTGAATATACTTGATACTCTTTATATCGCTTCAAGGCTTGATGATGAAAGTGTAAAAAAGAATCAGATAAATAACCTGAACAAAATCAACCCAAATCTAAGTATTAATTTTATAGGCCATCATGACTACGAAGACCTTTCTAGCTCCAAAATTAGAGAAGATTTAATTAAAGCGGACGATAAAACTTAACTTCTTTTATTAAGTTATTTTTTAATATTTTACTTTTTACTGGTTCTACATCCAAGTTTATATCCTTACAACAGTAGATATCAAGACCAACTTTATCTTCATAATAGTGAATAATAATAGAATCAAAATTTTTAAAACTATCTTCGCCAATTTCATCAGTAATATTTTTTTCAATTTCTTTTCTTAGAGGAAGAAGCTCTTTCTCATAGCTTATAAAGTCTTGTTCATCATCCCTATCGTCTTCCACATCAGTATGAACTGTTACATCGTAAATGTTTTGTACTTGGCCTTTGATTGAGTAAGCAACCCAAGTTGCAATTTCATGTCCTTCCGAGACTGAGATTCGAGGAGATACTTCAATATTTACATCTAAGATTGCTTTATCTCCAACTTTTCTACTTCTAAGATTATGAAGTCCCTTCACCCCATCAATACTATGAATAACTTTTTTTATTTCTTTTCTGGTTTCGGCGTCCAGGCTAGTATCAACCAGCTCCTTAATACTTCCCCAAATAAAATCCCAACCTACTTTTCCAATAAAAAATGAAAGAACAATCGCCATAAAAAGATCGATTTTCGGAACTCCAACAATTGAAAAGATCAGCCCCACAAATACCAAAATTGAAGAGTAAGCATCAGTTCGAGAGTGCCATGCATTTGCTATAAGTATCTGCGACTTAAGCTCTTTACCTACTTTTAAGGTGAAACGGTAAGCAAACTCTTTAGCTAAAATAGAGATTGCGGCTATAATTAATGTGGGCCATCCAGGATTCATTCTCGGTGCATCACCCAATAATATATTTAAATTATCAATTGCTAGAAAAATTGCGACTAACATCAGAACAACACCAATGACTACGGTGCCTAGAGTTTCGAACTTTCCATGCCCATATGGATGTTCTTCATCTGGATGGTCATAACTGTATTTTGAAACGATAAGTACAAATCCGTCTGTTAATAGGTCAGATAAAGAATGAAAACCATCAATAATCAATGCCTGAGAGTGAAAAATACTCCCTGTAACAATTTTGGCCACACCAAGGCATAGATCTATCAGGCTTCCCCAAAGAGTGACTTTAAACGCTTTCTTCTTCTTGATATCAATTTCCATGTATGCATCATACCGATTTGTCCATAAAGGTGCAATTTAATGGTTATAAAAAAAGGCCATGGGTTTACCATGGCCTTTTTCTCATTTGTTATAATCTATTACTTAGATATTTGAAATAGCTTCGTGTGATTGAAGTCTTCTTAATTGAATTTTGTAAAAGTCAAAAACCTCACTACTCATAGCACCCGTTACATAATCGGTAAGAACTTCTAAACTATCGTTAAAAATTTGTTTTTCCACATCTGAAGCATCTTCACCTGGAGTCGTTAACATAGTCTCTCTTAAAGCAATTATTTCTTTCAAACGAGCACCTTTATCTTTTAAAGCTATAGCATAGAGATCAAAGATAATTTTTCCATTCTCTTCACCAAAGGCATTTACAAATTCAGTCAATGGTAATTCTGTACCTTGCCCTGAAAGATTTACTAAAGCGACTTGTAACCCCGGTTCAACATCAAAGAAAATGACTTCACCGCTTGAAAGATTATCTGGTGCTTCCGGATTTGTTCTTTGCTTAATAATTTTTGAAACTAATTCAGCTCCCGCAATATCATAAACTGGCTTTTTGTTAATTGACTGTGCCATAAAGTGAGCTAAACCATTTGCTTCCTCTGAGATGTATGTAGCAAACTCCGTAGAGATAGAAAGCAAATTAGAAGCAATTTGATCTGCCGGAACTGCCCCACGTCGCTTTTCTACTGTTACATAATTTGTTGATCTATATGCATCCATGTAATTATCGTCAGAGTAATCAACACCAATATGTTTTACTTGAGATAGAATCGTTTCTATTAAGTTTGAAGAACCTTCATTAGGCATATCAAAGTACCCTTTAAAGAATCCAAGCGAGTCTTGTAATTGCTCAATTACATAATCATTCCCGATAATATATGGAGCTCTAAATTGTTTACCATCTTCCATTGTAAATGGTATTGGAGCATCTAGTTTTTTACCAAGTACAAAGTGTTTTAGAACATTTTGTACTTTGGCCATAATTACTGGGTGATCAACAAGTGCCATATGTTGATCATCAGTTGTAGAACTTCTTGATCTTCTTTGGAATAGCATTCTAAATGCCATGACCTTATCGGCCCATACTCCACGTACCTCTCTATCTGTTACGTACTTATACTTAGGATTTGTATCTTTAAATCCATTTAAGAACTTTCCGTTTTCACCGACAACAACTAAATCACTTTTTCCAACAAATTCTTTTACAGCATCATCAAAACATGAAGAAACACTGTATTTATCCATTGAATACTTTATTTCACCATAAATTTCAGCTAATTTTTTATATTCAACAATTACATTCGGTTCGTTCTTATTTGCAACCGCACATAAGTAGTCGGGTGTTTTTAAAACTTCGATGAAGAAATCTGCCGCAGCTTCAATTGCTTCTTTTCTATCATTTATTGCCTGACAAGCTGGATACTTCGCCAATTCTTCAGGTGAACAGCCAACGGCCATAAGCTCTTTACCATAAACACCTGCGAAGAATTCGTAATCTTCAACAAGGTCTCTGATATAGAAAAATTCATTATATCTTGCACCGATATATCCACCTTCTCCATAAGCGGAGAAGTTGTTTCTGTCATTTCTAAAGTTTCTGTACTTATAAACATTTTTATAACGCTCAATTTTATGCTTTGCAATTTCAACAAGTGTAGTTCCCTCATCAAAGCGGTTACATTTGCTTGATAAGCCAGCGTTTTCATCTGTACAGTATTCAAAATCAGTGATTTTTTGGTCAGCAATTTTTATAATACTTCCAAAAACTTGTCTTGTTTCCACAGGGTATCTTTCATCCATAGATGCTTGCTTAAGAAGATCATAAGCATTATCTAGTTGATCCTCAGGGATTCCAACTTGTGTTGCGGCACTTCTGAACTCAGCCTCTTTCTTTGAATTATGTGATGCTTTAAATTCTTTCAATGTCTTAAATGCTGGATCAAAAGGAATACCTGGCCCAGACTTTGTTGTCATTTTACCGGAGTAAGCATAACTAAGAGCGGCAACATCGTATTTTCCAAAGGAACCCAATTCATTAAATTCACTAAATGCATAATCCATTACTGAGGAATAAGCAGGAGCATCTACTAAACCAAGTACTTGAGCTTCGCTTTTTGAATAAAAATTATCTCCATCTGTTGAACCTGCAAAATTATGTCTTAAGCCAAGGCTATGTCCCATCTCATGGATTAAAGTAGAGACATATCTATTTACAAGAATAACTGTCTTAACTTCAGCTTTCTGAGCTTCAGTTAATACTTCCCATTTCTTAAGTACCCCATTTTCCCCGAGAATATCTTTAATTCTTAATAAACCAGGATAAACAACTTTCTCTGTTCCTGCTATTGGAAAGAATTCTGGATGATTAGCATGATCAAGCGCATACCCATGTTCTTTTATTTCTTCTTCCAGTAATTTTTTATCTAATGGATCAACACCTTGTGCTTCGCCACTCATAACAGCGTCAAATCTCTGTCTTAAGTCTACGGCCTGATGAGCCCTATTATAAAGTTTTCTATCAAGTTCAACTTTAGATACCATCTCTAAATTGTTTGTATGACCATGAGCTAATTCAGTTTTAAGGTGACTAAGAGAGCTTAAGCTCGTTAGCCTTCCTTCCGAAGAAAGGTTTTCGCTACCTGCTATAGTTGTTATCCCTAAGTTCTGAGCTTTTAAAGCTGTAGGAACTGGACTTGCATTAAAAAGAGCCGGTGAAATTTTAATTTCGGTATTAAACTCAACTTTTTTAGCAAGCTTTTGTTCCGTCATAACATCAACAGCATTATCATATACCCATTTAGTTCCCGAAGTTAGAACTCCGCCGTACATATTGATATGACTTTGAATGATCTCACCAGTTGCTGGATTTTTAACTGAAGGTGCATAACCTAAAAGTCCGTTTGCCAAAGGATCATCAATTAGAACAAGAGAACTATATCTTAAGTCTCCAGGACTAATATTATCACTCTCTTCTTGTTTAATAAATTCAATTTGAAATTCCGCACCAGCAGTTTTTAAATTTTGATTCATCACGGCCATTGACCTCATTGTCGCTTCTAAGATCGGAGCATTCATGGGCTTATTAAAAGATTTACTTAAATAATACTTTAAAACCTTCTTCTTAGGGTTCCAACGATTTGCTAAATAAGTAGTTTCCTTCCTCTGAGAATCAAAGTCATCGTTTAGCTCTGTTGTTTCTGATTTAAAATAACCGTAAACATCATGATCTTCAATTGGGTACTCAAGTGGTTCATAATCTTTAGAAGCAAGTTTATCTACTGCTACCATCGAGTAAAAGAATCTAACTTTAAAACTATTATAAGATAACTTATCCTCGTAATAATTATTTCTAATACATCTCCATGAACTGTTTAATTTATAAGTTTTTTCTAGTTCAATATTTAAAACACCTTCTCCAGATATTTCGTAATTTACCATTTTAACACCCTGAGGAGTCACACAACTATCTCCCTCAATGTTAACAAGGTCTAACATATTAACTTCTTTAACAGTTAAAGAGTCAAAGTCTGGAACAATATGGTCTTTTTTATCCCATGTTAATTCAACATCTTCTATTTCTTTGTTGGTACAGTCACCGTAATCATCTTCATTACATTCATATGCTTTATATGCACCAGGAATAGTCAAAACAGGAACATGGTTTAAATCATTGTCAGAAAATCTATCATCTTTTTCTAATTCAACAACTTCAATTCCTTCCTCCGAGAAAACACATTTAACTACTTTTGTGTCTCCTTGATAAAAAGGATTGGCCTCTGCAACTTGTCTAGGAGTCCCCATTGTCATCGGAACATAAAGCATTTCTTTCGCCGAGTTCAAATCCTTCCCACAAGGAAAGTCACTTAGTTTGTGTGTTTCGGCCACCTTATAGACTTCGTCATATTCCTTTTCTTTAGCACAGCTAAAAAGAAGAGTACTCCCTAAAGCTAAAAGCACAATTTTTTTGTTGTAATTCATAATTTCTCCTAAAGTCCTATAACGCTATTCCATAAACGATGTAAAATGCTGTTGTATTTGGATCATAAATTTCTATGTTTGAATCTGGCCCTTTTTCGGCATCATAAAGAAGACCACCAGTAGCGATACCAGTAGTTAACCTCATATTTTTTAAAAAGGCATACCCTAAGCTAATGTCTGTTGAGAACTGATTATCTTTTTGAGTACCAAAATATGACCATGATTGAACAATACTTAAGCTTGTTCCTATTGAAAAAGAGTCTGTAAATAAATAATCAAGCCCACCTGTTTGGCTAAAGACATATTGTGTATTAGTTGTATTAACTCTCGTCGTTTTATATTTATGCGAGTATAGGGAAACCCCAGGCACATAACTAAATAACAACGAACTTGTTAGCTGCTTTACCAAAGTAGGTCTGATTGTTACAGCACCATTCATCTCATCTCTAACTTTACTTGCTTTGCTTGTTGGATAAGTTCCAGTGAGTGATGGATACAATTTAAAGTCGCCAACAATATCAACAGAAGATGACCTTAAAGTAACAGATGTATTATTCAAGTTCTCCTCATATGAAGAAGATAGATCTTTTGATATTGAAGATGACAAAGATAGCTTATAAGTATCGTTGATCTGATAACCAATCGAGAAAGAAGTTTTTCCAGCATAGTTTTTTTGTGAATCTGCTGTCTCTTTAAAATCTGTAGTTCCTAAAAGGCTTAAGTAACCAGTAAACTTTTTACCGGGTTGGCTAGACAACATAGGATCTAGATTCAATGCTGTTTTATTAACAGCTGCCTGCTTCAAACTAACCGCATCATCGGAAATTACTTCTTTTTTATCTTCAGCAGGTTTATCCTTAGCCACGGCTTTCACTTGAACTTTCTTTTTTTGAATTTTTTTAGGTACAGCTTTATTTAAAACAGTTTTATTTGAAACAATTTTATTTGTTTTAGCATTATTAGTTGTAACATCACTTACTTCAGCTAATTCAGCAGAACTCGCCATCGATAGGTCTTGCTCATCCTCAATATCTTCTAACGGAGCAGCTTGCTCAGAAACTCTCTCCACAGGCGTAGCATCGGTTACTTTTGCAATTTTTTCTGACTCAGCGTTTTCATTGTTTTGGACATTATAGATTAAGGCAGCGCCCAAAACAGCGATAGCCGAGATTCCTACGATAAGTTTCATACGTATAGTCTCCACATTTGTACTTAAACCAAAGTCCATTTTGATTTTGATGGCATATTATGCAATATTGGTGACAAGTCTCAAGACCTCAGGTAAAATTTATACATAGCAAGGCGTTAAAATCACGAAATCATGGAAAAAATTACACTAAAAAAGATCATTTCTCACCGCAACAAGACCGTTATTATCCTCATTTTGACTGGGATCTTTATGGCTTTTTACACGGTGTCCGGTGCGATTAGTTACCAAACTGGGGGCTTTTTACCTATTTTAGCCTTCGAAGAAGGTATTCCATTTTTAACTTGGACCATCTGGATTTATATCGTTTTATATCCAATTTATTTAATTTGGTGCCTCTACAGTTACAAAAATATCTCGGAGATGAATAAGACAATGTACGGTTTTCTTGTGTTAACAGTCATTTCTTGTATCTGCTTTGTACTATTTCCTGTGAGTTACCCAAGGGATCTTTACCCACTTGGTTATCACAATGACCTTACAACCATTATTTTTAAGGCAATGAGAGCAGCTGATAAGCCGAGTAACTGCTTACCAAGTCTCCATGTTGGTCTTTGCTTTCTTTTTGCTTATGGCTTTTTTAAAGAGAGTAAATTAAAATTTGGGATTGCATTTTTGATCTCGATAATCGTTGCGATTTCGACCCTGACGACCAAGCAACACTATATCTATGATATTGTAGCTGGATTCATTATTTCCAGCGGTATAGCTCTTCTCTTTAATCGTTTTGTAAAAATAAAAATTTAACAGTCGAGTAGGCTATTTCTAAAATTTATTAACGGTAAAATGTTTGACTTAGCTCGGTTTAATTTTTTTATAAACTTTGGCTCACAAGAATTTAAAAATTCTTCAAAACTATTACAAGTATTCCTCATAATAAACTCACACTTAGCTTTTCTAAACTTTCCCTTTGTGAAAGGTTTTTCCACATGAGACTGCCATAAAGCCTTAGTATCGATATCTATATGGTTCATCAGCAAACTATAAAGTTCTATATAGTTATTGGCCAGAGATGCCTTTTTAATCAGGATGTTATTAAAGCTTTTTTCAGATAATTCTTTTAGACCAATAAAGTTCTCAGCTAAAAGATTTATCCATTCTAAATCGATACTACTATTAGTCAGAATCTTATCGAAGTAATCTGAAAATAAAGTTTCAGCTGAATCACTAAAGCTTCCAGTTAAAATATTTAAAATGATTTCTCTATTATTTTCATTTTTCAGGTTCTCAACATGTGCCAGAATACTTATAGTTTCACCAGAGATAACAAGGCTCGCATCCTTACTTGCCCCTTTCTGAATTAAAAAAAGTGCCATTCTATAATCAAGTGATTCAACACTAAGAAAAAGAAGGTTTTTACCATCTATAACTGGTTTATCAATATAATCCCCACTAGCAAAGATTAAGCTTAAAGTATCATAATCTTTTTCAAAGTAGGCTTTCGTGAGCTCCTCAGTTTGAGTTAATGGAACAGACTGAACAACTCTCTGCTCTTTTATTGAGGACTCCACTTTATGTCTTTCACAACTAATAGAGAAGATAATTAAAACGGCTAGAACGATAACTTTCATTAAAATACTCCATTTAGACCAACGGAGATATCCTGGCCTTTACGATATGAACGAGTCACTTTATTCCCTTGAGTTCTTTGAACTTCGGGATCTAAAATATTTTTAACCTTAAATTTTACTTTCCAATTTTTATTAAACTTTTGAGAATAAACAAAGTCTAGGTTAGATATCTCACTTTGTAGTTCATCCGGTCTCCCATCAGCTCCAACACCTGTAATCCTCTCTCCCATAACATTGTATAGGAAACTAAAATTATTCTTCCAACGCTTATTCTCATAATCTAATTGAAGGTTAATTAAGTATGGAGACTGACCTTGAAGTGGACGCTCTAGAGAAGTTAACTGTCCAGCATTCTCTGCAGCAATTGTTACATTTGATTCAATGATTGAGTAATTACCACCAAAGGTAAAGTCAGTACTAAGCTTCTTTCTAAACTCGAACTCAAGCCCTCTATTGATCGCTTGATCGATATTGATAAAGGTATACCTATTTTCAGTTGTTCCAACAATTCTTCCATCATCACTCAGTGAACCAAAGATTTCCTCTATGGGACGATTAAATCTTTTTTCAAAATATCCTAAACTAAGAATCTCACCGCGATTAAAGAACCACTCCCACCGTAGGTCAAAGTTTTGAATTTCTGCTGATTTCAAACCAGGGTTCCCAGCAAAGGTAGCTCCTTGATCATCATCATTCCAAGCAGTTTTTGAGATTTCTCTTAAGTCTGGTCTAGAAACTGTCTCACTGATGCTAGAACGAATTTGCATTTTACTTGAGATTTTATAGTTCAAAGAGATTACTGGAAGGTAATCTTCCGTTTCAAGAGTACTAATAGTTTTCCCTTGGTTGAAAAGTTTAAAGCTATTTACCTCTTGAATAGATTTTTCAAATCTTACTCCAGAATTTATATTTAATTTTCCTATATCAAAGTTTAAGTTCGAGTAATAGGCTGAAACCTTCTGAGTTGCTCCGTAGTTATCGGTCTCATTTGCTTGTTGAAAAAGCTCTGCATCTTCATCGTTAAAGACATCTGTCGATTCTTGGCCTTTATTCTCCCCAAATTTATAATAAAAAGTTTTAGAGAGGTATTCACGTTTTCGATGCATATTATTGTAACCCAATTTAAGCTTTAGGTTCTTCAATGTATTATGGTTTATTGGTTGAGTGTAATCTAGCCTCAGGTTTTCCATTTTGTCTTCCATCTCTTTCCAAGAGATATTATTACTTGCCGAACCATTTTCTTTTTCTACTTGATATTCACCATCAACTTTCTTTTGGGTGTACATTTTGTTATCTGGGGCGAGAAGAGTGGCATTACTCTGATTGATTCCCCAATCAAACTCTGCTTTATTTAAAGACCTGATTATATGGTTACCACTAATCTGATGAGTCTCAAGCTGCCTCTCTTTCCAATTAAGCTGAGTTTTCAGATAGTCTTCCTGTTCTGAGTCAACCCCCTTAGTTTCCACGACACTATTTTCTGTATTTCTTAAAATTGAACCATTATATCTAAAAGTATTACGCTTATATTTAAGTCCAAGTCCAACCAGGGCACCTAACTTAACTCTATTATTATGTTTAGTAACTAATGCCGAACTATCTTCTGTAAGAACTCCATCTGTAGCATTGTAAGAGGTCTTCTCCTCTTCTTCTTGATCCCATTTATTAGAAAAAAGAGATGCAATATTGTATCCAAGTTTAAATTTCTCAAAACGCTTATTTCCTCCGGTGCTTAAGGAAAAGTTTGGAATAATCGCCTTGTCATAATTGTCTACACTGGTAGTTTCGTAATTTTTGCTTAAGCTAGCAGCTAAACTTTTTCGCTCTTCAGGATCCAATCCAGAGATATTAATATCTTTATCTAGCAATTTTTGAATACTACGAGGAAGGTCCCTTCGGCTCCCAGTTTTTCCTGTCCAATCGTTGCTTGTTCCTTCATAACTTTTTAACCCAGAAGTACTATTTAGGCTTTGAGATAATGAGAACTTTGTATACTGTTTAGCTGGAATAGTTTTCGTTTTGATAGAAATAACACCACCACCAAACTCACCAGGCATATCTGGTGTATAACCCTTTTGAACAACCATATTCTCAATAACAGAGGCAGGAAACAAATCAAGAGGTACAACCCTCCTAGATGGATCCGGAGAAGGAAGTGTTGATGAGTTCAACAATGTATTTGAATACCTTTCTCCTAACCCACGAACATAAACAAATTTACCATCTACCAAGGACAGTCCAGTTACACGCTTAAGAGAGCTTCCAGCGTCCGAATCCCCTGATTTAGAAATTTGCTCTGAACCAATAAGATCAGCTACGGTTTGATGTCCTCTTCTAACCTCGAGTAAGGCATTAATAGAACTCTTCATATTTGGAGAGATAATAACAAAATCTTCCAACTGCATTCCAGAAGGTTTTAATAAGATAGATTCAATAATTGGTTTCTTTTTACCGAAAGTAACTTCTTCCATTGTCGTAGTTGAAAACTCTGGATGCATAAAGCTTACAGAGAATGTCCCACTTGGTACTTTCAGCTTAAACTCACCGCTATCATCTGACCTACCTTCAACTCCAGTTCCGTGAATAAAAATTTTAACACCTGAAATTTTCTTACTTCCTACTTTAACGTCACCGCTAAATAGTGAATCTGCTATTATATTTTTATTTAATTCAGCCTTCTCTTGTAAAACCACTGGTCCTTCGTTTTTTTTCTTTAAAATGGTATAGCTAATTGTAGTTGGATACACTTTTAAGGTTTTAAAATTAACAACCGTTTTTTCTCCATTACCAGCATGAATCGTTGCTTTATGCTCTAAACCTTCTAAATTCAAGGATAGAGTTCCTTCTGCATTTGTGGTGTAGGATTCACCTTCAACAGAGATCTTAACTGAATCTGCAGGCAGACTACCTTGAAATATATAGAAATCGACCTTCCCTGCATAACAATCAACAGAAAGAAGAATTAATAAAAGAAATAAAGTTTTAAAGTTGCCCATAACATTCCCAATATTTTTCAGTACAATCAGACGCCATTTCCATTAACTTAGTACTTTTATTTAAAAGCTTCTTACTTTTAATCGTTTTTAATAAATTTATACTCTTTTCGTATTTACCCAACATAAAGTGCGAATAGGCCATAGCATACCTATTATCATCATCCTTAAGGGCTCCGTATTGGCCAAATAAATCTTCCATTGAGGATGCTAGATCAAATAAATTTTCTTCAAGATAAATACTAAGTCTTTGTTTCAATTGAAGCTTACTATTTGGGACGGACATATTTATAATATGAGCAAGTTGAGTTCTTTTGTTTTGTTTAAGGTACTCTGATGCATCATAGGCTTTATCTTCATCTAGATATGCTAATTTAACGTAAATATCAGCGGCCACATATTTATATTTTTTGATATCATAGGTTGCAGCTAACAGGTGGATCAATTCAGTTGATCTCGTTTTTAGAACACCATATTCGAGGAGTTCAGTGGCTTTTCGATACTCTTTTACCGCCAAGAACTTCTTTGAAAAGAAGGCGTAGAGGGCATGATTATTTGAATTATTTACTAGCTTTACAATCTGTCCATAGGCCTCTTCATAAAGTAGGTTATCAATTAAATAATTAATAAGAGATATGGATGCCGTAGTAACTTTTTTATCACTCATTTCCACAAGAATTTGGTAACCAACTTCCGGCCGATTAGATTTCAAGTAAATTTTCGCCTTTAAAAGTTTTATAGAACTTTTCTCTAGTGCTCCCTCAGAAACCTTGTTTATACTTATAACTGCTTTTCTTACAAGGTTTTGAGCAAGAAAAGTCTCAGCAGTATAAACATATTTTTGAGTGGTATAGTTTGAATCGTTAACCTTATTTAAGAATGCCATCGCCTTTGGATGATCACCTAATCTTAAATTAAGAATACCATTTAATAAGTAGAATTGATGAATATCATCGTTTTTATCAATACCTGCTTTCTCAAGGGCGGCTTTGGCCCGTTGTAGGTTGCCGTCCCTTAAGAGAACACTTGTTAAGTCTAAGTAATCAATAGATTGCGAAAAAGAAACGTTAGAAATTAAAACAAATATTATAAAGATTACTTTATTCACCAAATTTCACCATTTGTTTTACCCATATTGAAACACTTCTTCCCTTATATTTAGCAGGTGAAAAGGTCCAGTTTTGAACCATCGCCATAGCAGCATCATCAAAGATCCCCACCGGTGTTGATTCTAAAATTTCAGTATTTTTAATTTTTCCAAACTGATCAATTAACATTCGTATTTCCACTTTTCCGTGGCTGATATTAGCATTTAAGGCCTTTTCGGGGAAAGTAACTCCAGATCGACTCAAGGCAACCGGTTTAGTATCAACAGAATTCTCATCCATAATAACATCGCCATTTTCTCCTAGTAGCTCATCATCGATTCCCATTTGATCAAGTTTTCCTAAATCAAGACCAAAGCTTGAACCTGCTAAATTGGCAT
This sequence comes from Bacteriovoracaceae bacterium, assembly GCA_047634375.1. GTDB lineage: Bacteria > Bdellovibrionota > Bacteriovoracia > Bacteriovoracales > Bacteriovoracaceae. The sequence continues at coordinate 15,069 of JBLIAG010000033.1, read as the reverse complement.
TTAAATTGGGCTTAAGGGCCTTTAATTTCTTTTTTAATTTTTTCTTTTTCTTTTTTACACTCGCAGATTTTTTCTGAGCAATTCGTTTTATTTTAGAGAAATTAAAATTAGTAACTTTTTGTTTTTCAACATTTGTATTTTGAATATACTTTTTAATTCCCCACACAGAAATCATCAGAACAATGAGAGAGGCCAGCGTGAAACTAATTGCAAAACTATGTAACTTACGTCCCACTAACTTCCCTCTTTCTCTGTCGCGATACCAATATCAGTTGCTCCACCTAGTCTCGCTTGGTCTACAACTTCAATAACTCGATCAACCTGAACTTTTTCATCTGTCACAAGTAAAATTGATTGGTTTTTATTATTTTTAAGTTCGTCCCTAATTTTACCCTGAATAGTCCATGCTTGAACTTTTTCATTATTCAGGTAAATATTTTGAAATCTATCGATATATATTCTAACACTTTTTGTTGATGCAGGTTTTGCACTCGATGCTCCCGGTCGATTAAGATCAACCTTCATATCTTTAACAAAAGTAGTTGAAACCATAAAAAAGATTAGCAGGATAAAGACCATATCAATTAATGGTGACATATCGATCGTTGATTCTTCTTCATCATACTGTCTTTTCTTCCGCATTATTTTTCTTCCTTATGCTCACAAATAAGATCTTGTAATTGCAAAGCATCTAAATATGTTTTTCGCTCAATTTTCTTTAGGTATTTGGATATGAAAACCCCAGGTATCGCAACAAGTAGACCAAATTGAGTAGTAATAAGGGCCTGTGAGATCCCCCCAGCAATACCACCAGAGCTACTATGAAGCTCAGCACTAGAGAGAGAACTAAAAGTCTCAATCATACCTATAACAGTACCTAAAAGACCTAGTAATGGTGCTAAGAGGACTGCAGTACCAAGAACGTTAGAGAATTTTGAGATTTCTTGTTTAAACTCAGATAACTTAAGCTCTATTAGTTTTTGAAATTTTTCCCCATCAATATCATTTCGGTCATTAAGATCTTTAAAAATTCGCTCTTGAACACAACCCTCCATTAATGCCGGATTTCTGTATGATCTTCTGGCATCAATTCTTCTTCCCTTAAAAAGAAGTTTAAATCTGTACCCAATGCAGTAATTAATAATTAGAAACAATAGTAATAAAGAGATACTAACTGCTCCTCCTTCACCAAGATAATTTATAAAAGTATCGATAAAGCTCATTATAACTCGTTAACCTTTTTTAAAACCAATTGATCTACGTTCATTTTTAAATTTTTTCCCCAACCAGATAAAACATTTCCCAATAACAAACTTGGAATTGCTACGATCAGACCTAATTCAGTGGTAATCAAGGCCTCTGAAATTCCCTGACTAAGTAACTTGGGATCTCCCGTGCCATACTCTGTAATTATATCAAAGGTAGAGATCATACCGGTAACTGTCCCAAGTAAGCCCATTAGTGGTGCAATCGCTGCAAATACGAGAATTAGAGATCCAAATTTATCAATACTCTTATGCTCATTAATCATTCCCTCATCAATAACATCATCAAGTCGAGTTGAATTTTGTTCTTTCTCAGAAACAACTTTAGTTAATAATTTAGCCAAACTAGACTCTAAGATTTCCGTGTTCTCACTTTCTTCTTGCTTAGAAGAAAGAAGTGCCGTTGCTTTATTATATTTACGTAAGTTATAGGCCCTAATCATACATAGGAACAAGGCAACAAATCCCATAATAACTATAACCCAGCCAATGGTTCCACCGGCCTTAACAAAGTCAATTACAGTTTGTTTTTGTTTCTTGGTTGCCGCTAGATCTATTTTTTCATAAAGAAAGAATGAAATCACGCTATCCATATTACTCAGGTCCTGGTTTAGAGAGATTTCTTTCCAAACCTTTAACTCCCCATTACCTGCCGGTGCCATAACAAAACTTTTTCCGTTATGAAAACCAAAGCTTGCAATATTACCAATATAAGCAATATTTCCTTTGACCTTTTCTCCATTGTCTAAAAAAAATTCTTTTTCTAAATTTCTTTGAGTGGAATTTTCATTTAATTTATTAAAGGCTGCAGTAAAAGCTTTATCAAATGTAATTTTTGAATCTTTTTCTTTATAGTTAAGAAAAATTTCTGCCTGTTTTAGTGTATTATCCAAAATAACTTTATTCTCTGTGTTCATTTCCAGATTTTGTTCAAGGCGATAAGACTTTTCATTTAGTACTTCATTCCTGGAGTTTACAACAATCACCTTCTCTTGTAATTTTGCTATTTGCTCTTTAGCTTTATCTTCTGCTAGATCATAGTTCTTTTTGATTTCTAATTTTTGCTGCTTTAATTGCTTCAGCTGTGTTTTAAGAAAGATATATTCTCTCTTATAAGCATCTTCCAATTTTATATTTGCACTTACAACTCCCGAGAACATAGCTAAGGTCAGACCTAGAAGTGTTAAATATAAGAAACTAATTTTTAACATTATTTGCCCCTCTTTAGAACAAAGTTAGGCAAAGAGTACTCACCGGTTCTAATTTGTTTTCTTAACCCCTCGTAGAGGTTATTTATCGCTGTAACTTGATCTGCATCAGATACTGGTGCCATATTCCATTGTTCATTTTCAAACTTTGCATAACCAACTTGCCCATCATCTCGTTTGTAAAACTGGGCCATACTTCCAATCTTTAACACTTGTGCAAGATATTCAGATTTACCAATTGTAATTTTATCTCTTGCTAGTTGATTCTCTCGAGTAAATCGAAACTCATCTTCTAGCATTCCCCATAATCTAGTAACAGCAACATAGGAGTTAAGTTCTTTTTTTTCAACTTCCGCGGTTAGCTTTGTTAACACCTTAAGACGCTCTTCTTTTTTAAATGGAATTGTTGATTCAATATAACTTTTCATTTTTGCGGACTCAGATTTAAATATTCGTGAAAAATCCGTTGTCCCTTGGTCTAATTCACTGATTTTACTTTTGAGTTCTTTGATTTTTCCGACAAGTTGTTTTTGTTTAATATTTTCACTATTGATCGAAGACTCTAGTTCAGCTTTTTGAATTGAAATATTTTTGAGTCGGTCAGTCCTTAGGTTTCTTAGTTCAAGGATATCTTGATTTACAGATTCAATCTCGGTTCTTAGACCAGCAAGTTTCTTGGACAAGTCTAAAAAATTATCTTTAGCAAAAACATTGTTTCCGAACAGTAAAATTGTAACAAAAATTATTTTCATATTTATCTCTTCTTACGTGCAACAGGGAAGGTATTAGACCTTCCCTGTTAACTATCTAAATTTTAATTATAGTTTAATGATCCAACCGTTAGTCCAGTCTTTCCCTTCGCTATCAACTGCCCCAGCAAACTCAACTTCTTCAAAGAAACCATCTTCGTCTTCAGGTAATGCAAATTCCATATCACTTGCAACTGAGTTGCCATCGATTGTTACGAGTTCTTCTCTTGCAGGCTCTGATCCGAAAAGAATATCTTGATCCATACCCGCTAAGATCCATGGTCCTAGGTTTTCTTCACCAGCATCATTGATGAAATTATTTTTATTATCAAAAATTGTGTTTGTAATATGAATACCTGGCATATCATTTGTGTAGGCGTGGCCATTTCTAAAAGTTTCAGCATCATCAATATCGATTCCACCCTTCTTAAAGCCTTTAATGATTGAGTTATAAATTTTAACTCCAGTTCCTCTTCTTAAAAGAACTCCAGCTCCACCTTTTGTCGCTGTTTCTGAACCAATTAAAGTTAAGTTTGAAAGAGTTGGGTTTGATCTTGGCTCTGCTGTCATAGGTGACTTTAGGTTATCTGCCTCAATACCGTTATTTCCTTCGTCATTAGCTTGCTTAATCAGAACAAATTGAGCATTTCCTGTCCAACCAGAGGTCCAATCTAGTGAATCATCTTTGTTTCCAGTTAAAACTAAGTGCTTAACGTTAACAGTTCCACCAAAGAACTCTACCCCGTCATCAGCATTCATATGTACTTGAACATAATCTACTGTTGTTCCTGAACCAACACCTTGAAACGAAATACCATTTAATTCATTTTCAGGAGATATTTCATAACCTGCAAATTCAACTCTTACATATTTAAGAACTCCACTATTGTCTTCAGGTTTTTCTCCACCATAAAGTCCTGTTGATCCTTCACCTTCAGCTTCACAGAAAGTTGACGATGCTTTCTTACAGTTAATTGGTGCATTACCATTAATTACTAAACCGCCCCAAGATCCCCTTGCTGGAACTTTAGCGTAAGTTGTAAAAACGATTGGCTGTTTTTGGTTACCTTCGGCATGAATTTTAGAACCTCTTGTTATAACAAGAAAATCTGCACCAGTTGCACCAGCAATAAAAGTACCAGGCTGAATGCTAAGAGTTGTATTGTCCTTATTATCATTTCCAATAAGAACTCTTCCACTTAGGTGGTAAGAAAAGTTATTCGTAAGAACTAGGTCCTTAACAAATTGACCTTCAACTAAACAAACTGGTTTAGCTTTCCACTCAATTGAAGTCTCTTTTGTTCCCGATGGACATGCTGCAGCAGTAATTGTGAATGTAGCGAGTACCATTCCGATTAGGATATTCTTCATTAATCTCTCCTTGTCACCCAAATGGGTTTCTTGTTAGTGCTTAGATGGCAAGAAGATAGGAGAATACAGGTGAACAAACAAGTCATGAAAGTATGGGGTTTTTATTAGGATTACGTTAAGATCCACTGGCTCACTTAGTCATTTTAGAGCGTGTAAAGTCTTCAAGTTTTTTAGCTGTGACAGAATTTGGATCCCAAGCTTTATAAATATCCAAATCAACTTTTCTAAGGAATGGTTTCAATAAAAGTCCAGGCTTACTTAGGGCCCTACCTCCATATTTCCTACTTAGGAAACTTCCCCATAAACCATTTAAAGTCATTGGTATAACAGGCACTTGAACTCGTTCCAGCATTTTCTCAATCCCAGGTCTGAATCCATCTAGTTCACCGTCTTTTGTAATTCCACCCTCTGGAAATAAACAAAGAATATCACCCGCCCTTAGGCTTGACTCAATTTCATTCATAGCATTTTTTAAAATTTCGGGGTCTTCATTTTTTCCTGCAATAGGAATAACTTTTCCATCTCTAAATAAGAATCTTATCAATGGAATTTTCATAAACTTATAATACATTACGAAACGCACTGGTCGCTTAATACCTGCTGCCACAATTAACCAATCAGCAAAACTTACATGATTACAAGTAAGAATACATCCTCCTTCTTCTGGAATATTTTCATGCCCGTTTACTTTTACCCGATAAGTGATCCTAGAAATAATCGTCGCAAGAAAACGCAACATAAACTCAGGAAGAAGGTAATAGATATAGATAGAAACAAAAAGGTTTAAAATGGCCCAAATCCCAAAGATCTCAGGCATCCTAAGCCCGACTTGATAGAATACAGTTAACAGTACTGCAGAGCAAACCATAAAAAGAGCGTTTAATATATTTAGGCCAGCTATAACTCTAGACCTCTCTCCATTTGGAGAACGTTTTTGAATAAAAGTATATAAAGGCACTGTAAAGAAACCTGCAAAAATAGAAAGTCCCAATAGATCAACAACAATCCGGTAAAATGCAGGATTTTGAAAAAATTCAACAACACCTATAATATCTGTAGTGAGCCTTTCTGGCTGCCCCACAATAAAGAAATCAAAGATAAAGATACTCATCCCTATTGTCCCAAATGGAACAAGTCCTAGCTCAAGTCTCTGTCTCGAAAATTTTTCACAAAGAATCGAGCCTAATGCAACTCCGATACTAAAGAGTGCTAGGAATAAGGTTGCAACATGCTCATCTCCACCAATCACATTTTTAACGTAACCAGGAAACATAGAAAGAAGGGCTGCTCCCAAAAACCAAAACCAAGAAATTCCTAGAACAGCTAGAAAAACGCTCTTAACTTTCATAGTTATCTTGGTAATTTCCCAAGTTGGTTTAAAAAGCCCAAAATGTATCTTTAAATTTGGAGCTGAGGGTTTTAACTCCTGAATTTTCGTACTAAATAATGTCCCAAGAATTGCAAAACAAATTACAGCTCCGGCCACAAAATATTCACCACCGTCTTCAATAGCGATGAGGACTCCACCAATTATGGTTCCCAACAAAATAGCAACAAATGTCGCCATACTCACAAGAGCATTTCCTTGAACTAATTCACTATCTTTAACTAGTTCCGGTAAAATGGAATATTTAACAGGGCCAAAAAAGCTAGATTGAAGCCCCATGACAAAAAGTGTTCCAATTAGAACAACAATATTTTCAGTTATAAATCCATAGCCACCAATGATCATAACTCCTATTTCCCAAACCTTGATATAGAACATAAGTTTATGTTTCGGATACTTATCACAAATCTGTCCGGCCATCGCTGAGAATAAAAAGAAGGGTAATATGAAGATTCCACCGCAAAGTGCAACCATAGATTCTGGACTGAGACCTGATAACTTATAGGCCTTATAAGTAATAAGCATTACTAGTGCATTCTTAAATACATTATCATTAAAAGCTCCAAAGAATTGTGTCCAAAATGTGGGCCAAAACTTTTTGTTTTTTAATAGATGTTCTTGTTCTTTCATAAAATCCCCTTACCTTAAAATTGTAAGGGGAAATCTACTTGATACACAGATAAAAAGAAGAATACTCAACTAAGAAAAAGTGAGTCTCTCAAATTCTATTCAATATCTTTTTTTACAATTCTAATGAGTCGAATAATATCATCCTGCAGATCACTCGATGTAACTCCACTTTTAGCTACTGTTTGGCAAATTGATTTATTAGACATTATTAATGACTTATGAATAATTTGGGAAAGAATTGTCCTCATTGCCCATTCTATATCCTTGGAAGCTGCAGTTGGTACTTCAGCTTCAAGTATTTTATAAATATATTCCCCACCAGGAGGTCCTTTGAACAAAGGCATATCTTCCCCCATAGCCTCTGTATACTTATCACTTGAAATAATAAGCTTAAAACCAGTTCGCAGATCTTCTGAATTATTTAAGAAAAGATCAAATATTGCTAGAGCAAATTTTTCTGACCCCTTTTCCTTAAACATGTCGTACAGTTTAGAAATTTGATTTTCTGTTTGTAGAACACTTTCTTTAATTGTCTGAAGATAGAGATTTTCTTTATTATTAAAATGATAATTTATCGCAGCAATATTCACATCACACTCTTTTGCAATCTCTCTAATACTAACCCCATTAAACCCTTTGTCTGCAAAGAGTTTATGAGAGTTTCTTAGAATAATATCTCGTGTTGATAGTTCAGTCATCTTATACTCCCTTAGGGTCAGCTGCCGAACTAACTGTCAATCCATCGGAGATTTCTTTTGCATAATCTGCTTCAATATCAATATCTTCATCGATCCCAGCATTGTCCACAATACGTTTTTCTGTTTTAAAAATGACTCTATTTAAAAAACCAGTCCAATCTTCCAGTATCGCGTAGGCACAAGGTACCCAAATAAGGGTTAAAATTGTTCCCGACGTTAAACCCCAGGCCATTGCCATTGTCATTGGAACTAACATGGCATCACTCCCACCAATCCCATAAGCAGTAGGGATAAGTCCTGATACTGTTGTCAAGCTTGTTACAAGAACAGCTCTTAGTCTTAATCCAGATGCTTTTACAAGAATACTATGAAGGTCCATTTTCCCTTCATCTCGCATTTGGTCAATAAAAGAGATAAGAACAATACCAGAGTTTACTATAATTCCTGCGAGCCCAATAACACCGATCATCGCGAGGAATGAAATTGGTTTACCATGGAAGAAAAATGCTATTGAAAATCCAACAAGACCAAGGGGTATTGTTGACATGATAATGATTGGTCTTAAGTACGATTTAAACAAGAACACTAAAAGTGCAAAAATTCCAATAAGAGCGATTATCAAAGCCTCCCCAAGAGATTGCATTGATTCTTTTGTACTCTCCCCTTCACCACCAAATACTAAAGAAACATCTGGGTACTTCGGTGAAAGCTCATTAAAAAACTCTTCCATCTTTTTATTGGCGACAATACTTGTAATTTGACCTTCATCAATTCCACCAGTTAAAGTCTTAGCACGCTTAAAATCAAATCTCTTAATTTCATTTGATCCATCCGTTACTTCTAAAGATGCAACGGTTGAGACAGGAACAAGGTTACCAAGTGCATCCATTGTTTTAATATTTTCGATATTTTTATTTGAGATTCTTGATGAGTCTAAATACCTTACATTTAAATCAATTTCTTTATTATCTAAAGTGACTTTTGATACCATAGTTCCAGAAAGAGCTGTTCTAATTGCAGAGCCTATTGAGTTAACATTTAACCCAAGCTGATCGGCCTTATTATAATCAATCTTAACTTTAATTTCTTGCTCACCTAGAATATCATTAACTTTTAAATCTCTAATTCCATCGATAGCTGCTAACTTTCCTTTAATTTCATTCACAATATTTGTTAAGCTTTCAGCATTATTTGATCTAAAGGTTCCATTAATTGGTTCGCCAACTGGTGGTCCATTTGCCTGAGCTTCAAAAGTTACTGTGTCAGCATTTTGAGATTTCGTTTGTCTCATTTTCTCTAGAAAGTCAGTATACAGAACATTGTATTTTGCTTCATCTGATGCATAAACTAAGAATAGTCCATGATTCTCACCAGTTGCTCCTTTAGGGTCAGTAGGTCCCATTGAAGATGCCCCTGCTCTAGCAGAAATTCCTCGCGACCAAGTTCCTAAGTTTGCGGCTAATTGTTTATGAATGATATTCATCTCTTTTTGAGTTTCTTCTAGACTTGTTCCTCTTGGCATTTCTACACGGCCAACATAAATCTCAGTTTGCTCTGGTGGAAACAACATGAATTTATTTCCTTTGGTCATTAGTAATAAAGAACCAATCAAAATCGCTCCAAAACCAACAAATACTAAATATCTTCTACGAACAAGAACGTTCATTAAGTTTTCAAATTTAACAATAAATTTATAGAACCAATCTTTTTTCTTTTCGCCTTTAGACTTTTTAACAAACTTTCCGGCAAAACGAAGTCTCATTGGAAGAAAGAAAAAACTCTCAAATAAACTGATTAAAATTGAAATTGTAACTACTATTGGGATGTACTTAATGAATTGTCCCATAATACCTTTTGTAACTAACATAGGTAAAAAGGCAGCAATGGTGGTAAATCCAGTAGTTGAAATTGGAAGCCATAGTTGTTTTACCGAGGTGTAAGCTGCATCTGCAGCACTATAACCCTCATCATCCCTTAGCCTTGCAAAGTTCTCAGAAATAACAACAGAGTTATCAACAAGCATACCTAGCGCAATTACCAATGCAAGAATAGTAATTGCATCCAAGTTCATTCCAAAAATTGGCATAAATCCAATTGTCGCCATAACAGCAAGTGGTAGAGACATACTGGCAACAAGTCCAATAGCTCCTGGTAAGAATAAGAATAAAAATACGATAACTAAAATAAGTCCTGAGACTGCATTTGATGCAAGGATATCTAATTTCTTACGAACCTTATCACCTTCATTATTATAAATAACTATTTCAAATTGACCTTCATATTGTGTGCGAAAGCGTTCGATAATTTTATCAACTTCTGCTACAAGTGCTAATGTATCAGCCCCCCCTTTTTTATTAACAATTAGAAATGTCGACTCTTTCCCATCAAAACTTGCTAATGTGTCACCATCTTCTTCCCCATCAATAACCTCTGAAATATCTTTCAAAAGGATTTTTTGACCTGAGAAGTTTGATCTAACGACTAAATCCCCTAGCTCTTTTGCACTACTAATTTTTCCTTCAACTCTAATAAGCTGTCTATAACCATTATCATTAAGCTCTCCACCAGGAATATCAACATTTCTACTTCTTATTTTTTGAAGAACTTCTTCAAGTCCAATATGGTATTGTAGTAATTTTTTTTCATCTAGACGGATATTAAATTGTCTTTTCTTGAAACCAACTGGCCTTACATTCTTTACTTTTTTAGAGTCTTCTAACTCCTCCTTAAGTGTATCTACCATCAGGTCTCTTGCTCTTAGTTTATTCCCACCTATAATCGCAATTTCAACAGCAGGAAATTCTTCAGAGTTAATTTCCATATAAGCTGGATCATCTCTAAGATCACTTGGCAATGTTGTAACTTCTTTAACTGCTTTTTGAAGTTCATCAAGCACTTCTTCTTCATCTTCATTATCCATATCGACTCTAACAATAATCGTTGAAAGTCCTGATTTCGATATTGATTTAACATCCTTAAGACCAGATACTTCACGTATTTTATCTTCGATAGGTTTTGTGATCTTTGTTTCGATATCCTTAGCTGTAGCACCGTCATACCTTGTTGTGATCTGTGCCGTTGCGAAGTTAACTGTTGGGAAAGACTCAGCATTAAGCTTTGCAAATCCCATGACTCCAAAAATAACCATCATTAAAGATAGAATTATTGTAAGTTTATGGTTTTCTAAGAAAAATTTAATTATCTGATTCATAATTATATCCTATTGAATGAACAAGGGAATGTGTTAAACACGGTTAGGTAATCTAAAATAGTATTCACAACTCTCAGCTGTGTATCAACAACGGCCAAGTCACTTTGTAACAGAGAATCTTGATCCTGAATTAATGCATACTCAGGAATTCTTGCTTGATTATATTTCTTTTTCATTTCTTTTACTCTTATAGTTAATTGCTGAGAGTTTGCTTTTTGCTCCTGAATAACTTGAGATAGAATTTTTACTGATCGCTGAACTTGTAAATGCGTAGATTGAACATTGGTGTTCATTTTTAGAATCTGTGCATCAAATTGTTTTTCTGTTAAGGCTTCTTTAACCGCTGCAGTTCCCTTCTTATCTTCACCAAATGGAATAGTTAAGATAACTCCTGCAGTTAACCCCTCTCTATCGTTATCACTCATATCATCAATTGAACCAGAATAATCACCAAAGTAATTCGTACCATCGGTAGTTTCACTTGAAACTCCAACTCTCCTGAGCTTAAGATCTAGTTTTAAATCAATATCATCATAGGTATTATCAACACCATTTTGTCTTTTTTGAATTGATCTTAATAATGATGAGATTTCATCATATTTTGTATGCTCATAAGGAACATCTTTTTGTTGATCAATTTTTGCGGTACATGCAAGAACTTCAAAAACTGTATTGTTTAAATTATAATCACCCAGCTTTATCTCTCCCTTACTTAATTCAGGAAAAAGATCTCTTAGATTCTTATGAAGCATTTCTCTTTCATATTCTAAAAGAAGGATTGAACCTTTACGCTGATGAACTAATGATTCAAATCTTGCAACTTCGGCTTTATCGGAAATTGAATTGGCCCTTCTCTTTCTTGCATCAGCTGCTTGTTTCTTTGATGCGATAAATAAGTTTTTTGTTATTCGAATTTTTTCTTCGTTTGCAACAATCGTCCAGTATAATTTTCTTACGTTAACTTTAAGTGCATTTCTTGATAATTCAGATTGTAACTCATCTTTATCTTTTAAATCCTGAGCATTATCAAACTGCGCCTTTGAGATTCGTCCCATAAAGTCTCTCCAAAGATCTACCTGAACGCCAATCTCATCAGATGTTGTTGTGAGATCGGTGTAAGTACTATCTGTACTTCTTAAATCCACTGACCTGCTCACATCTAGAACAACTCCATATTTAGTGTACTTTGTTACTCCTACCTTATACTGATTTACTGAAGTAAATACTGGTTGAAAAGAATTTGATGCCTTCTCTTTTGTATTAATATGGTTTACACCAGCATAAAGCTCATAACCAAATTTATCTTTTAGTTCTTCGGCCTGTACTTTAGAGTTTAAAAATGTAGCTTCAATTTCACTTAAGCTAGGATTTGATTTAGCTGCCATTTTTGTTAAAGCTGACTCTGTAACCACGAAATCTCCAGCTGTAGCTGATAGACTGATTACGAAAATTAGTGGGTAGATATATTTCATGTATGTCCTCACAATTGATTCAAACGTTTGTTTAAAAGAAACTTAACATAACTTAATGAAAATTCAAACAAATGTTTGACTTAAATAAAAAAGCCCTTTAATTAAAAGGGCTTAGCTATAAAAAATGTCTTTGCTTATGGGAATCAATAGTTACTACCTAATGAGTTGAAGATGTCTGAGCCTTGCTTTTTTAAGCTCTCCTTTGAGCGACCTGGTTTATTCTTAATCTTGATATCTCGTGGGGTCTCGTGTGTAAGTGCATTAAGCCCATAACCATTAATTAGTACAATTCTCGCCATTTTTGGATGTCCATTGGAGAGCTCATAGTTTCCTTTTTGCCAAATATCATAACTTCCCAGTTGATCAATAAATTCTTGCTGATGATCGTAAAAGGCACGATCGACATAATTATCCTCCACTCTGTAAATAAAATCCTTAGTAAATGAACCGTGCATATCTAACCCAATAATAACTTGATTAGGATTTTTTAAAAACTGCCTAAGGTTATTGTGGATGATCTTAGCTTCATCGTAGGTTTTACTATTATCCATAGACCAGCTACGATTTAAATCACGATTATTTTCATTGTACCTGGATTGAGCTTCCGCCCCATCAGGGTTTACCATGGGGTATAAAATAAGTTGAAATTGTTCATGATACTCACTAGAAGCATTTAAAAAATCTGATACAAAACCTTCAATTATCCAGTTGGCAGTCCCCTCGTCCCCATGGTGACGTCCAAACATGACAATAGTCTTCTTATTAGGATCAAATTTTACTGGTGTTATAGAGAATAAATCTCTTCCTAAAATACTCTTTCCAACTATGGTCGATTCATAATTTATTTGCTTAAATTGTTCTTTAGTTTTTCCTATAAAATCTACAACGTGAGAGTACCTATAATATTCAAGATATTTTTTATTGTATCGCTTAAAGTTTTTTTTCTCATTACTAGTTTTTAAGTATTGAACAAGATATTTTTGAAATGGAATTATTTCGATTTTTTCAATGTTAACGAATTGATTATTTTCGTTTAAGATATAAGTATCATGCCCAATTAGTTGCGCATTGATATTTAAACCGAAAGTAGTTTCTTCATGAACACAGATAGCATTTACCGTGTTCACATTAACCAGAATAAAAAACAAACCTATCAAGTACTTCATACATCCCCTTTACCTATAGGTTATGTAATCACTAAAAAGTTAATTTTTCAAACACTGTTATAAATTCAGTTTTTTTAAAGTATTATGGAGTAAAGAGACTAAGACCGTATGCACCTGTCCCATTTGTCTGAACTTCATCTTCTAATGTAAGATTACAGTTCGTTTCAATATTATAGGCCCTAACTTTCCCATCCAGACTAGACGAAAATAACTTCCCTTCATGTATAACAATCTCACCTAGAGCTGTATCAAAGCCTTCAGAAGAAATATATGTTGGAACACCTCCAACATTTGAAAAGATTGTAAGCTTTTCATCACCATAGTTGTTTATATACATACAACTAGAGTCAGAATTAAATTTAAGTAAGTAAGGCCCGGCATCTACTGTCGAGTATGTATTGGAAAGGGTTAATTCACCATTTACACCATTGACGCTAAACACTGACATTGTATCTGCAGAAGAGTTAAGAACATAAGCAAAAGACCCATCATGATTAAGCTCAACCCAACTTGGATCTCCACCAGTTCCCAAGACATTTCCTTGAGTTAGCTCTCCTGTACTGGCGTTTATGTTAAACTCCAGAACTCTCCAACTCCACATACCAACAGTATATAAAACATCTAAAGTAGGATGAACAACTATAGACCTTGGTTTGGAAGCATTTGTAGCTAACTCGACATGACTACTTAAACTTCCGTCGGCATTAATTTTATATTTATTTATCTCTCCAGTAGTTAGGAAGTTAACAGCATACAAGAACTCATCACCTTTAACCGCGAGTGTCCTAGGGTCAATAGCATCAGTGTAATCTGCTTGTTTTGTTAATAAACCTGTTGTTGTATTTATTTTGAAATGAGAAATTTTAGCATCGGTCCAGTTTCCTGCGATATAAAAATTATCCCCTACGACAACCATTTTTTCTGGGCTTGATGAGACTAGATTACTACTTTCAATAAAAGTTAGTTTATTAGTAGTTACATCATAGGAAGTAACACTGACATCTCCAGATCCATTGTTGGATGAATATAGAAAATATTTTTCAGAAGAAACAATTTCAAACTCAATTGTAGAAGTATTAGATTCCTTAGAATCAACATTAATCACAAAATCAAATTTAGCAAGACCAGACTCTCCTGATGATCCAGTTACTCCAACAGTACAAGTTCCATTCGAATCACAGTCACAGTTTTTAGTTTCGGAAAGTTTAACGAGATTTAAGATAGTACAAGAGGATGCAATTTCATTTTCAATTTGTACTTTATAGGGAAGTTCTACAATTCTTTCAACTTCTGCTGTTCCTTCACTCAGTAATATTGAGGAGGATATTGGTGCAGTATCGAATTGGCTCACTTCGACTTCACTGTTACAGCTGTAGAAAGTAATTGTAAGAATTATAAGTAATACATTATGAATCTTCATTTTTTTCCCTCTCACTTAGTAACATCGGAAATACAGTTCTATTTCTTTATTATAATCCATTTTTTATTTTGTTGAGTTTTTTTAAGTAACCCACTGTTTTATAAAGCCTCACAATAATGCCCATTTCCTAAAGGATTATGCAACACGTGTGAGTAATAAGCGAAGATGACATGCGTCTAGAGTTAAGGGAAAATGACCGATCCCATTTTTCATTGTTAAGATAGTTTAAGCAAAAACAAACACTTAACAAAGGAATCGGTCACATGAACTTTAACTCAAACCAACAAATTAGCATAGATATTATTTCCAAATACATTGAAGGTGAAATATTACTTGAGGATGCAACTGCTGTACTTAGAATCAAAGAAAGGCAATTCAGAAGAAAAGTTAGGGCCTTTAGGGAGAATGGTGTCCTCTCTGTACTTCATGGAAATACTGGCCGCAAACCTCCAAATAAAGTCTCAGATCAACTTACACGACAAATCTGTACTC